>JAIXSR010000088.1 GCA_027484605.1 Hyphomicrobiales bacterium
CCCACTCTTGCTTCCATCATAACCATTCTATACCCACTTTCTCGTTATTCTCCGCGGACTTCCTTGCGGAGGACCAGGGTGGGGCTGGCCGATGCAGCAGGATGATCAGTGGCGCGACACCGACCTGGCGCGCTCCTATGACGCCGTGGTCATCGGCAGTGGCGCCGGTGGCGCACCTCTCGCCCTCCGCCTGGGCCAGCGCGGCCTGCGGGTACTGGTGGTGGAACAGGGCGATTTCCTGAAGGTCGAGCGCGGTGGCACGGAAACCCCACCCGGCAAGTTCATCACCAAGGTGATGGGCAGCCGCGAGGCGCCGCTCAGCGTGGTTGGCGGCCGCACCAAATTCTACGGCGCCGCGCTCTACCGGATGCGCGAGAGCGATTTCCGCGAGACCGTGCATGAGGCCGGCACCTCCCCCGCCTGGCCGATCACCTATGCCGAGCTCGAGCCCTATTACGAGCAGGCCGAGCGGCTCTACCGGGTGCATGGAACGCCGGACGGCGACCCGAGCGAGCCGCCGCGCGCCAACCCCTTCCCCTATCCGCCGCTGCCACATGGGCCCGTGGTCGCCGATGTCGTGCGGCGGCTGCAGCAGACCGGGACCCGCGTCGCGGCCATCCCGAACGGGCTGGACTATGGGCCGGGCGGCAAATGCGTGCTCTGCGCCTCCTGCGACGCGCATTACTGCACGCTCGACGCCAAGATGGATGCCGAGACCGCCTCCATGCGGCCGGCCCTGGCGACCGGCAATGTCCATCTCGCCACCCAGACCGAAGCCCTGCGCGTGCTGACCGACAGCGAGGGCGGCCGCACCACCGGCGTGCTGCTGCGCCGCCGCGGCGTGGAGCATGTGGTCCGGGCCGAGGTGGTCGCGGTCTGCGGCGGCCTGCCGGGCTCGGCCATGCTGCTGCGGCACTCCCGCACCGAGCGCCATCCGGAGGGGCTCGGCAATGCCCAGGGCGCGCTCGGCCGCTACCTCGCGGGCCACTCCGTCGGCATGCTCTTCCCCTTCGTCAGCTGGAAGACGCTGCCGCCGATCTACACCAAGACCTTCGCCATCAACGAATTCTACGACGGCGCGCCGGACTGGCCCTACCCGACCGGCGTGGTGCAGATCGCCGGGCAGATGCCCTTCTGGGAGGAGACCTCGCGGCTGATCCGGCCGGTCGCCAAGCTGATCGGCACGCATAGCTTCATGTGCTTCTACATGACCGAGGCGCTGCCGACGCGCGAGACCGGCCTGACCTTCGAGGGCGACAAGCTCGGCGGCCGGGTCGAGCCGGTGCACAACCTGCAGACCCTGGGCCGGCTGCGCGGCCTGGCGGTCGATGCCTTCCGCCGCGCCGGCTATCGCTCGCTCGCGCGCAAGCGGGCGCCCTACCTCTGGCATGAGGTCGGCACGGTGCGCTTCGGCGCCGACCCGGCCACCTCGGTGCTCGACCCGGATTGCCAGGTGCACGACATCAAGGGGCTCTACGTGGTCGATGCCTCGACGCTGCCCTCGGCCGGCGCGGTGAATACCGCGCTCACCATCGTCGCGCTCGCCTTGCGGGCCGGCGACCACATCGCCGGGCATGCGCCGGCCGCCCGACACGCCGATGCCGCTCCTCTGGACGCGCTGCAGGCCCCGCACTGAGGCCGCCTCGTCGTTTGGTACCCTCCCTGTCCTGCAGGTCGCAGAAGGCCGTCCCATGAAGCTGGTCTACTATCGCAAGCAGGTGCCGAATTTCGGCGATGACCTGAATGCCACCCTCTGGCCCGCTTTGGCGCCTGGGCTGTTCGACGATGACCCGGTGGTCGGTTTCGTCGGCATCGGCACCATCATCGGCATGCCCTGCGGCGACCTGCAGCGGCTGCACGTCTTCTCCACCGGCATCGGCAATGACCTGCCGGAAGCCTGGCGCGACAAGCAGGTTGAGTACTGGTGCGTGCGCGGCCCGATCTCGGCGCGGATGCTGAAGCTGCCGGCCGACCGGGCGATCACCGACGGCGCCATCCTGACGCCGCTGGTCGAGGGGTTCCCCAAGGCCGCGACCGGCACCGGCGGCACCCTGGTGATCCCGCATTTCGAGACGCTCGACCATCCCGGCTGGCCCGAGGTGGCGCGGCTGACCGGCTATGAGCTGCTCGATCCCCGTGCCGACCCCAAGGCCGTCATCGCCCGCATCGCCGCGGCGAAGCTGGTGCTGACCGAATCCCTGCATGGCGCCATCCTCGCTGATGTCTACGGCATCCCCTGGATCGCCTTCGCCACCTCGAAGAATTTCGGCATCACCAAATGGGTCGACTGGACCCATTCGCTCGGGCTGGAATTCGACCTGGCGATGATCCCGCCGCCCGATCCCGGGCCGGTTCTCGCCTTTGGCCGCCCGGCCGCGCCCTTCGGCCAGACCAGGCGCTTCGACATCGAGGCGGCCTTCGCCCGCTTCGACGAACGGGTGCTGCCGGATCCGGTGACGTTGACCTCGCGGCTGAAGGGGCTGGTCAAGCACTCGCCGCTGATCCGCCCCTTCCTCGGCTTCAGCCCGGCCCGCACCGCCGAGGCGCTGCAGCGCCTGGCCCGCACGACGCCGGTGCTGAGCGCCGAGCCGGTGCGGCAGGCATTGCGCGACCGGATGATGGAGCGCCTGGCCGCCCTGGCCACGGCCGTGCAGCCGGCCCCAGTGGCTTGACAGGGTGGCCTGACGCGGGCCGCTCAGCCTGGCGGGCGGCTGCCGGCCCCGGCCGGCTGGCCGCCCTCGACCACGCGAAAGCCGCCGACCAGGGTCCGTGGCACCGGGGGCTTGGAGGGCAGCAGGCGCAGCCCATGCCGCACCACCTCGACATGCGCATGCGGATAGACCGCGAGCACGTCCGGCAGGACCGTCTTGACCCGCTGGGCGAGGTGGGAGGTCCGGGTGGTATCCGACCCCACCTGGGCCGCCAGGGCCTGCCAGTGCAGCAGCAGCGGCTGTTCCAGACGCTGCAGCCGGTAGGCCAGCAGGGTGTAGAGGTCGAGGCCGAGCGAATTGTCCTTCAGATGCGCGATGGCGTCGCGCATCAGCGGCACCGCATGCTCCCGCAGGTGGTCGTGGAAGTCGCGGGTCAGCTCGACCGTCGCCTGCCAGCGGGCGCCGTCGCCTTCCTCCTGCCCATGCCAGAGCGAGAGGCCGGAGATCAGGCGCTGGTCACGGATGATGGTCTCGTCGACGCCGGCGGCGGAGCGCGCGGTCCATTGCAGGGTGAACTCGCAGCGCGCGATCCGCAGCGACTGCTCCCGGATCGCCTGGATGGTGCCGCGCGGCCCGCCGGTGACCGGCAGGCCGAGCGAGCGGATCCAGGCCGACATGCTGGGGCCGAGGCTGACGGTGCGGCTACGCACGCCCTCGGTCTGCAGGAAGATCATGATCAGCCGCGCCCGGGTGCCATAGGGCACGCCGACGCGGGTCGCCTTGCCATCCGGGCCACGTACGACGCCGGGGCTGACCATGAGGTGGAAGCGGCCGGAATTGCGCTGCCAGATCAGGTCGTTGGTGGCCGGGCGGGCATGCGGCAGGCAGGTCTGACAGAGGCCGGAATGCGAGAAGGCGAGGTCGTCCTCGGCCGGCTCACTCAGCGCGGCGCTGGCGGCGGCGATGCGGCCGATCTCGCGGCGACGTTCGTTCGGGTCGGCGATCGCCGATGCGGCACGACGGAGCTCGTCGGCCCCAAAAAGCATCAGCTGACGATGGATGTCGGCCATGGGGATAGGGGCGCCGCATTCGGTGGAACTGGGGATGCCCAGTCTAGCCGTGTTACAGCAGCAACCCTGCGCTGAATCGGCGGCCTTGCAGGATACCGGTGCTGAATTCGTGCGGCCTGCCAGAAGGCGTGACTTATCCACGCTGAATCGGCGGCATCCCTACGCTGAATCGGCGGCCATGGAAGTGGCACTTTTACGCTGAATCGGCGGCCTGAAAGGCAGTTATCCACGCTGAATCGGCGGCCCATACCTATAATAGTACCTATAATACTTTTCCTATAAGGGCCGCGCCATGGCGCGCCTGTGAAGGGCCGCCTGTGGATAAGTTTGCCATGGCATGGCCGGAAGGGCTCATGGGTGCCCTCGCTGCGAGTAGCGCCTCCGTCCGACCGGCCAGGAGCAGTCCCGCGGCCATCCCGCATCCTGCTGCCGCTGGCAGCCCGATCACGCCAACCCTGACCATGCTCACTCCGCAGAGGCCGCTGATTCAGCGTAGAGCCCCGTGCCGCATCGGCCGCCCGGCCAGCAGCGGCGGACCCGTCGGCTGAAGGCTGACTAACCGCCCCATTCACCCCAGCCGGCTGGTCGCTCTTCCCCCACCACGCGGACAACCCCGGCCTGCCAGAATTCGATTCAGTGGCTGTTTCCGGAGACTGAGGCCGCTCATGCGACGTGAGCCAGCGCCGGAGGACATGGTTTTCTGTTTAAAATAACTTCCAATTTTCAACCATAACTTGAGGCTTCGGGAAGGCCGGGCTAGGACCGACTGCATGCCGCGCGCCGCACCCGATCCCGTTGCCGAAGCCGCGCCGACAGTTCCCCCGCAGGTTCCTGCCGGCCACTACCGGCACGGCGTCGCCTGGTCGGCGCTGACCGCGGTCGCCGGGGCGCTGCTGCCGCTCGGCATCTTCGTGATCTTCGCCCGCTGGCTACCCGCTGCCGAGATCGGCGCCGTCGCCCTTGCCGTGGCGGTGAGCGAGGTGATCAAGACCTTCGGTCTGCCCGGCCTCTATGAAGCCCTGCTGCAGCAGAAGGACGACCGGCAGCGCTGCGCCGAGACTGCCCTGGCCTGCCTGCTGCTGGGCGGCACAGCGCTGTTCGGTCTGCACCTGCTGCTGACGCCGCTGCTGGTCCGGCTGGTGCCTGGCGTCGAACATGCCTGGCTGGTGATCGCTGTCACCGGCCTGCGCATTCCGCTCGACCTGGTCGCACTGCAGCCGCAGGCGGTGCTGGCCGAACGTCTTGCCTTCCGCCGCCTTGCCCTGCGCTCGGTGATGGCGAGTGCGGGGGCCGGGGTGATCGGCCTCGGCCTGGTCTTCGCCGGTCAGGCGCTGGCCGGGCTGGTGGTCTACCAACTCAGCCTCTCGGCGCTGCAACTGCTGCTGACCGCAGCCGGCAGCGGGAGCTTGGCCCGCCCCCGGCTGCATCGCGACTGCCTGCGCCGCATCTGGCCAGAGGCGGCGCGGGCCTCGGCGGTGCGGCTGGTGGCGGCGGTGAACAATTACCTCGACCAGGTACTGGTGGCCGGGCTGCTCGGTGGCCTGCGGCTGGCCTACTACAATCTGGCCAAGCGGATCGAGACGATCCTGATCGGTACCGCGGCCGCCTTCTCCTCGATCCTGTTCCAGCCGGTCTTCGCGCGAGGCGTGCGGAGCGGCAATGCGGAGGGCCTGCGGCGCGGCCTCATGGTGCTGACCGCCACCTGCGGCCTGGCAACAGCGGTGATCGTCGTGACCCATGCGCGACTCATCACGCTCGTTTTCGGCCCGGCCTGGGCCGAGGCGGCACCGATCGCCGCCTTCCTGGCCCTCGGCGGCTTCGCCCGGGCGCTCGGCAGCGCGCATGGCGCATTGCTGTCGGTCTCCGGCCGCAACCGACAGCTGCTGTGGGTCAGCCTCGGCTCGGCCGCTTCTGGGCTGGCCTTGGTCGCGCTGCTGGCGCCGCTCGGCCTAATATCCTGCGCTGCCGCCCTGGCGCTCCGCAGCGCCTGCTCGACCGGCGCCATGGCCTGGCTGACCCGCCATGACCTGCCGGGCATGGCGCGCGCCTATGGGCTGGAGGTCGGGCTGCCCTTCGGCCTGATGCTGGCCGGTGCCTGGGCCGGGGCCGGAGCCGGCGTCAGGCTGGCCGGTTGGATGCTGGCTGGCGCGGAGCCCGGCCTGCTGGCGGGCCTGCTGGTCCTGGCTGCAGCCGGGGCCACGGCGGCGGGGCTCATGCTGGTCTATTTCGGCGCATGCCTGCTGCTGCGGCGGCGGACAATGCCTGCCATGCCGGTGCCGCAACCGAAAACGGTTGCCTGATCGCGCCGTGCTTCATGGTAACGACAAAATCTAATAAGTTGACAATCTATGAACATAAACTCCATATAGTATTGAGTTCGTTGCTGATGCGCGTGTGGCTGCGGCAGGCGTCGCCGAATCTGTCCGCGACCCAGTGGCAAGGGCTGTCGCTTGTTTCGCCGCCTCTCGTCCTGCTCATTCGGATGATTGCCGCATGATGAACCACTACACCCCCATCGAAATGCCGGCGCTCTCCCCGAACGGGCAGGAGACGTTGCCTTTCCGTTGGCTGCCGGGCCTGTTGCGGTTCCTGCGCCGCCGCTGGCTGACGATCGCCGGCACGGCCGCCGCTATCATCGGTCTTGGCATTGTCTACCTGCTGGTCGCCACGGCGCAGTTCACCGCCACCACCGCCCTGTTGGTGGACACCCGCCAAGGCAATCCCTTTCGTCAGCAGCCACTGGTGACCGACGCTCAGTCGGATAACACCCTGATCGAAAGCCAAGTCGAGGTAATCCGCTCCGAGGGTCTGGCCCGCGCGCTCGTTGTGCAGCAGGACCTGGTACACGATGCCGATTTCAACAGCCTCGGCAACGGCATCATCGGCACGATCGTCGGCACCCTCAGCGGCCTGATGGGCAGCGACGGTCCGGCGAGCGACGCTAAGATCCGGTCCCTCGCGGTCGAGAAGCTGATGAAGCTGGTCACGGTCCGTCGCATCGGCATGACCTCGGTGATCGAGGTCTCGGTGCGGACCCCGAATCCGGCGCTCTCCGCCCGTCTGGCGAATGCCCTGATGCAGACCTATCTGCAGCGCCAGGTCGCCGCCCTCTCGGATGTTTCCAGCCTGGCGAGCGGCTGGATGCAGAAGCGGGTGAAGGAGCTGCGCGACGAAGCCATCGCCGCCGACCGTGCGGTGCAGGACTATCGCGCCGCGCACAACATCCTCGACACCGACAAGGGCCAGTTCGACGCCCAACAGCTCGGCGATTTCAGCCTGCAGCAGACCAATGCCCGCAGCCGGCTGGCCGATGCGCAGGCCAAGTTCGACCGCATCAATGCGATCTCGGCCAACCCCCTGGCCGATGCGTCGATGAGCGAGGCCATCGAGAACACCGTCATCGTCAGCCTGCGCAAGCAGTATCTTGATGCCCGCCGTCGTGAATCCGAATGGTCGAGCCGCTACGGCGCCAATCACACCGCCGCGGTGAATGCGCGCAGTGAAATGGCCGAACTGCAGACTTCGATCAGGAACGAGTTGAACCGCATCTCCGATACCTATCGCAGCGAGCTGGAGGTGGCCAAGGCGAACGAGGCGGAGCTCACCCGGCAACTCTCGGTGCTGGCGGCGAAGGCGGCCGCGGTCAACAGCGACCGCATCATGCTGCGCGCGCTGCAGAGCGCGGCCGACAGCTACAAGGCGATCTACGAGAATTTCCTGCAGCGCTACACCCAGGCGGTGCAGGACCAGTCCTTCCCGATCACCGAGGCCCGAGTGATGTCGGCCGCGGTGCCGCCACTGAAGAAGAGCTGGCCGAAGGGCGTGCTCGTGCTCGGCCTGGCCTTCGTGCTCGGCGTCCTGCTTGGCTTCGGCCTGGCGGTGCTGCGCGAACTGCTCGACCAGGGGCTGCGGACCCCGGCGCAGATCAAGGCCGCCACTGGGACTGATTGCCTGGGGATGCTGCCGCGGCTCGCCATGGTGTCGCGCGGGGTCGCCGGCGGCCAGGGCGCCGAACCTTCCGTCCGCCATCTGCCGACCTATCCGAGCGCGCTGCGCCATGTGGTCGACCAGCCCACCTCGCCCTTCGCCGAGGCGATGCGTGGCATCGCGTTGCGCACCGTCTGGCGTCGTCGGACGCCCGGCAGCCAGGTGATCGGCTGCGTCGCCCCGCGACCGGGTGAAGGCGCCAGCACGATCGCCGCCAACCTCGCCTATGCCTTCGCCGAGGCCGGCTACACTACGCTGCTGGTCGATCTCGACCTGCGTGGCGGTGCCCTGACCCGGGCGCTGGCGCCACAGAATGCCGGTGGTGCGGCCGAGATCGCCGAGGGCGCCGTACCGCTCGAGCAGGTGGTGTGGCGCGATCCGCAGGCCGGGCTGCATTTCCTGCCCTCCGCCGCGGGGCGCTCGGCGGCGCATCCGGCGCGGGTGCTGGCGCCGCTGCGGGCGGACCGGCTGCTGGCGGCGCTACGGGCCGGCTACGACCGTGTGGTGATCGACCTGCCGGCCGCTGGCAGCACCGCCGATGCCAGCGTGCTGGCCGAGCTGCTCGACGGGTTGCTGCTGGTCTCGAGCTGGGGCGGGCTGGAAGGCGAGGCCCTGGCCGAGGTGCTGGATGGGTTGCATGGCAGTCGCGACAAGCTGCTCGGCGTCGTGCTCAACCGCGTCGAGTTGCGTCGGCTCGAGCAGTATGGCGCAAGCGGCTATATCCCGGCGCTGCGGCCGGAGCCGGTTGCCTGACGGCAACTGGTCCAATACGAGGCAGGAACCATGCAAAGGCATGGACCGTGCGGCCTCTATCATAAGGATTTTAATATAATAGTTTATTAAACCTTGAGTTATAAAGCCTTGCCCCGTATAGCAGCGCGCTGCGGCCGGCGGCCGCGTGCACGAGCGGGCTGCCAATGCTGTTCGGATCGCTTGAATTCGTCTTCGGCTTCCTGCCGCTCGCCTTGCTCACCTATCACCTGCTGCGCATCCGCGGCTGGCAGGTGGCGGCGAAGCTGGCGATGGTCATCGCTTCCCTGGTCTTCTATGGCTGGTGGGATCCCCGCTACGTCCTGCTGGTCCTCGGCTCCATCGCGGTGAATTACGGCCTTGGCGCCGTTATCCACCGGACGCAGGAGGCCGGGCCGCGCAAGGCGGTCCTGGTGCTCGGGCTGGTGCTGAATCTCGGCCTGCTCGGCTACTATAAATACGCCGATTTCTTCCTGCAGAACGTCGGCGGGCTGTTCGGCATCCACGACGTGGCGGCGACACTGATCATCCCGCTCGCCATCAGCTTCTTCACCTTCCAGCAGGTCGCCTATCTGGTGGAGACCTGGCGCGGCCAGCGGCCGGCCGACAATGCGCTCGACTACCTGCTCTTCGTGCTGTTCTTCCCGCACCTGATCGCCGGGCCGATCACCCACCACACGGAGATGCTGCCGCAATTCGCCCGCGCCGGGCGCGGGCGGCTGCCGCCGAGCTATATCGGCATGGGCGCGACCATCTTCGTGCTCGGCATGGCCAAGAAGGTGCTGCTGGCCGACAGCATCGCGCAATATGCCGACCCGGTCTTCGCCGCCGCGGCCAAGGGCGTGGTGTTGTCGATGGCCGATGCCTGGATGGGCGCCATCGCCTATACGCTGCAGCTCTATTTCGACTTTTCCGGCTATTCGGACATGGCGATCGGCATCGGCCTGCTGTTCGGCATCCGCTTCCCGGTGAATTTCAACTCGCCCTACAAGGCCACGAGCATCGTCGAATTCTGGCGACGCTGGCACATGAGTCTCTCGGCCTTCCTGCGCACCTATCTCTACATCCCGCTCGGCGGGAACCGCGCCGGCCGGGTGCGGCGCTACGCCAACCTGATGGCCACCATGACGCTCGGCGGTCTCTGGCACGGCGCCGGCTGGACCTTCCTGTTCTGGGGCTTCCTGCACGGCTTCTACCTGATCCTCAATCACGCCTGGAGCGCCCTGGCAGGCGGGCGCATCCGTCTGCCGCGCGGCCTGGCCTGGGCGCTGACCATGCTCGGTGTCGTCGTCGCCTGGGTCTTCTTCCGTGCCACCTCCTTCGGCGCCGCGCTCGATATCCTCGGCGCGATGGTCTTGGGGGGCGATGGGGGCGCGCCGGCGGGGCTGCCGGATCCCCTGATCGGCTGGCTGCTGCTCGGGCTCGGTGCCCTCATCGCCGTGTCGCAGCCGAATGTGCTGGAACTGGCGCGCTATCCCCGGGGCCTGGACGAGGCAGCGGAGGCCGCGCCGCGGCTGGGCTTCGACCTGCACCGGCTGGCCGCCAGCCCGGCCTTCGCCTCGGTC
This sequence comes from Hyphomicrobiales bacterium, assembly GCA_027484605.1. GTDB lineage: Bacteria > Pseudomonadota > Alphaproteobacteria > Rhizobiales > Beijerinckiaceae > Rhabdaerophilum. Next base: position 10,024 of record JAIXSR010000088.1, read on the forward strand.
TGCCTCGGCCTACTGGTCGCGGCCTGCATCGCCCGGCTGCCGAAGCCGGGTGTGTTCCTCTATTTCACCTTCTGAGGTGCGGTCGATGGCATTCCGCCCCCTGGCCCGCCGCTTCGCCCTGGCGGGCATCGTCGCCCTGGCCGCGCTCGCCGGCAGCCTTGCCATCCCGCATGACCGCTATATCCGCTGGCAGGAGATGCGCTCCGAGGCCTGGGCGCGGCTCGGTTGGATCTATGAGCGGGTGCATTTCGACGAAACGCCGATCGACATCGCCTTCATCGGTACCTCCCACACCATGAACGGCGTCGACGGCGCCGCGGTGCAGGCCGCCCTGGCGGAGGCCGGCGGCGGCTGCCGGCATGTGGTGAATTTTGCCTTCCCCTCCTATGGCCGCAACATGCACTGGCTGATCGCCCGCGAGCTGCTGGAGCACCGCACGGTCCGCACCCTGGTGCTGGAGGTCTTCGAGAACGAGAGCCGCAAGGCGCATCCGCTCTTCGTCAATGTTGCCGACGTGTCGGACGTGTTGCAGGCGCCGGCGCTGATCAATCTCAACTTCCTCACCGATATCGCCCAGTTGCCCGCCCGGCAGGTCATGCTTGGCCTGAAGACCTTGCTGCCGGAGCGCTTTGGCCTGCACCGGCAGTTCGACCCAGCGCATTACGACGGGCCGGATGTCGACAATACGCGCCAGGTGCAGGTCGGTGGTGTCGCGCTGACGCCGCTGCGCGACCGGGTCCTGCCACCCGGGCAGCTTGAGCGCGCGGCCGAACGGGCGCGCGCGGCGAAGAACACCAATATGCTGGGCGCCCGGTTCGAGGCGCTGGAGTACCGCTATCCGCGGTACTACCTGGACCGCATCTTGGACCTGGCGCGGCAGCGCGGCGTCACCGTGAAATTCCTCTATCTGCCAAGTTATGCCTATGTGCTGGGCGGGCCGCGTGATCCTTCGCTCTATGCCGGGCGCGGCGAGATGCTGAGCACTGGCACCCTGCTGGACAAGACGGGCTATTGGTACGACCCCGACCACCTGAACCTGCAGGGCGCCGCGGTGCTGTCGGCGGAATTGGGCCGGCGGTTGGCGGAACCGCTGGTCGGCCGGCCCGAGCGGTTCGAGCCAAGCCAATCAGGGGCGGGCCAGGCCGCGGCGGTACCCTGTGTCGTGCCGGCGCCTGCAAGACGTCCGACACGTCGGCAACATTGACGAAGAGCGGGTGCGCCTTGCGGCTCTCGTTCTCGAAGATCTCCAGCACCAGGG
>JAIXSR010000089.1 GCA_027484605.1 Hyphomicrobiales bacterium
GCAAACTCAAAATAGCTTCTTCAATGTCCTTTTCGGCATTAAGGGCATCATCGATCTTCAAGTAATAATAGCGATCAACCTCGATGTTCTTTGTTGTCCTTGTTCGCACAGGTTTTTGGCAAAATGTCGCCTGATAGAGCGAAGTCATGCGTTGCTGCCCATCGAGCAGCAACTCGTTTGGCTCGACACCCCGTGTTTCTACGCCTTCGAGACACCGCGGTTTGAAGCGAAGCGTGCCGCCCGCTTCCAGAGTGAGCAAAGCGCCGACGGGAAAGCCCTTAAGCACTGAAGCCAGCAAGCTGCGAAGATCGGCGTCGTTCCAGACGTAACTTCTTTGGAACTCAGGCAGTTGGAGCTTGCCTTGATCTGCCTTTTTGAGGAGGTCCTTCAGATCTTCCTTCGTTGCATCAAACATTTTCGTGTCCTTTAGAGGTATAAATCGTACTGACCAACTTGTTGAAATCCGCCTCGATCTTGTAGACGGCAGTGAATTCCGCAAAGGCCCAGCGTCCGAACTTGCCGAGATTATTCACGCCCGGCACCCAATAGGCGCGCATGGTGTTGGCCTTCACCGATGCATCCTCGCCGCGGAAACCCTTGATCTCGACGATGAGGTTCAGAGGGGTCGCCTGGCCATCATCCACCTGTACGATGAAATCCGGGATGTATTTCCGGGGCGTGGAACCCATCAGATACGGCACCTCGAGGCCGAGATTCTGGTTCTTCACATAGGCGCGCACCTTGGGATGCGCTTCGGCAACGCGGCAGAACTCCGCCTCCCAGTCGCTGTCGCAGACCACCCAGTTGACATGGCATTTCCGGGGATCGGTCTGCCAGCGGGTTTCCTTGGAGGTCGTGAAGTTCACATAGGCCGTCGAACCGGTGGGATTATAGGCATCGAGGATTGCCTTGACTGGCCGGTCGCCGGCCAAGGTCTCTGTGATCGCGGCCTTGATCCGCTCCGCCGCCATATCGGCGATTTCCTTGTAGACCAGCTGTGCGGCAAACGTGCCGCCGGAGCATTTCAGATAGCCGCCATCGAGCCATTGCCGCGTGATGCGCTTCAGCTGCCCGAAAAGGTGCAGCTTCGGCTCCTCGCCGGGATCGCGGTACTTGTTGTAGAGCAGGTGCTTGGCGAGATGGAAAAGGATCGTCGACGACCGCATATCCTGAAGGTGCTCGATTGTCAGGTCGACCCCTTCACCGATAATGCCCTGGTTCTTGGTGACGGACGGCCCGACTAATTCCGGCGTCAGGTTCAACACATGATCCGGCCCGAAGGTTGCCTCAAGCCGCTCATCAGGCAGCTCTACGCGATAGCCCTCAACGCGAGGATAGACGATCTCCAGCGGGTCGCGGTCCGGCTTGACGGCATGGACGCGAACCGTCTCGCGAGGTTTTGCCGGTGGGGAAACAACCGGCTTGGCAGCAAAGTCGAACGGGATGCCGAGAACATCCGCATATTCGACGTTGAACAGCCCATCATCGTTCAACTCGTAGGATTGACGGCGCAGACCGCGACCAACCACCTGCTCGCATAGAAGCTGGGTCCCAAAGGCGCGAACGCCGAGGATATGCGTGACGGTGTTCGCATCCCAGCCTTCGGTCAGCATCGAGACCGAGACAACGCAGCGGATCTGCTCGCCAAGCTTCCCCTTCTTGCCGACAGTGTTCATGACTTCGCGCAGCAGGGTGGCTTCGTCGATCGTTTCGCCAGCCCGGAAATCGCCCGTCCGCTCGACCATCTCCCGGCGGAACTGCTCGATCTCGTCCGCGGCCATTTCGCGGAAATCCTTGTCCAGCGCTTCACCGGATTCGAGCTGGGCGCTGTCGATCAGGATCGTGTTCGGACGCGGGAGGCGATTGCCAAAATCATCATAGTTGCGGAACAGCGCCAGCCGGCCATTCTCCAGCACCGTCGATCCGTCATCATTCTCACGATCAAATCCCGAGACGTATTTGTAGATCAGCTCGGATGTCGAGGTGTTGTTGCACACCACGATGAAGACCGGCGGGACACCGATGCCTTCCTGCGCCCAGAGCTCGAAGGTCTTCACATAATGCCCGTAAAGGGCCTCCAAAGCCGTCAGCAATTCCGGAGGCAAGCTAAGCGGGTCAGGGGATTTGCCGGAACCGCCCCTCCCCTTCTTCGGTAGTTTCTTGCCGATATGGTCCCAGAGGTTGCGGAACTTGGGCGTATCTCCGCCTGGCACATTGTCGGCAACGGGAACGCGAGGAAGTTTCACGATCCCGCATTCGATGGCGTCCATCAGCGAAAAATCGCTCATCGTCCAGGGGAACAACGTTCCCTCGATATAGCCAGAGCCGCGCAGGAAGAACGGCGTTGCGGAGAGATCATAGACCAGCGCCACGCCCAGCTTGCGCTTGACGGCCTCGAGGCCGGAGATCCACATCCGTGCAGCCTCGTTGTTCTCCTTGGCTTCTTCCTTTTCCTCGCCTTTGAGATCGTCTTCGTTTTCACCAGCACCGTCTTTCACGCGCTCGCGATAACAGTGATGGGCCTCGTCATTCAGCACGACGATATTCTTCATGCCCATCAGTTCCGGCATCACGCGCTGCAGCATCTGACCCTCGGTTTCGAGGGTCTGCATCTTCTCGCCGCGCCACCCTTCAAGGGCCGTCCGGGTACCCTTGGCGAGTTCCATGCGCTCGCGGAGCTTGAAGGCGTGATAGTTCGTGATCACGATCTTGGCCCGATCGATATCGGCCAGCATGTCGGGCGGGACGATTTCCCGATGGCGGTAATAGCTCTCGGGGTCGTTGGGGAGCAGGACCCTTAATCGATCCCGGATCGTGATCCCCGGCGCGACCATCAGGAAGCCTCTGGAAAACTGCTTGCTGTTCGGATGCCGGACCGCATTGACCGTCTGCCAGGCGATCAGCATCGCCATGACCGTCGTCTTCCCGGCCCCGGTCGCCAGCTTCAGCGCCAGGCGCAACAGTTCCGGATTGGCCTGCGCGTTGGCCCCCTTGATGTGCGCCCAGAACTTCGCAACCCTCGGCCCGAGTTTCGGCGCAACCTCGACGAGCCAGATGGCTGTCTCCACAGCCTCGATCTGGCAGAAGAAGGGGCGAATGCCCTCGAACTTGTGGTGCCGCCAGTGCTTCAGAAGCCGTGCGGTTTCCGGCGTGACGAGCCATTGATCCGGGTTGGGAAGGCTGCGCCAAGCCTCCACATAACTCCGGATCTCGTTGATGATCGGCGTGGGATTGTATTCTTGATCCTCAGTCGAGATCTCGTCTTCCGCTCCGAGGAGCAGGGATCCCTGCTTGTTGCTCGCCCGTCGCTTCTTGGGCTTCGGCACCGGAGTGATCAGATCGGATCGCCGACGTGTCTCAAGGATCCGATTCGTCGGCTGCCCGTCGCCATCGAGCTCCCAATGCCGCCCGGGAAACGAATAGGGCGAATTCAGGATAGGTTTTTCGAAGAAATGCTCAGCCATTCACGTCATCAATCAAGCCGCCCCAACAAGTCCGATTGAAAGCTTGAAACGGGTACCGATACAATCAGATTTTCTCTGACACAGGCTATTTCCACCGGTCTTGCGCGGATCGAGACTATATAAAAGAATGATATGATCCATCACTCACGAAAAACCATATGGAGACCACATTACGCCATCAGAAATGATGATAAGCTGGTTGCAAGACATGTGCCGCAGCACCCTTTGGAGGTTTCGACATGACCTGAATCTCCGCTCCGGCTACGGGACAATAGCCTTGGGATAGATCACCAATTCAAGTTCAGACGAACAGCACCGCCGAGCAAAAAATGACGGATCTTCAAAAAGGACCTGAGCCCTTCAGAAGCTGGATCGGGAGCGAGTTCCACCGGACGCGTTTCATGCTGCTTGCCGAGAGCACATACGATTGGGAAGAGGACGGACAGATGTACGTTCCGGACCTGGACCACTCAACCGGCATTGTAGAGCACGCGATTGGCAGCTTCGAAGAGGCCAGCCGCTCCATGATGACGCTGACCAGGGCCCTGTGTGCAAATGCGGCACCGAGCCAGGAAGAGCGCGTTGCCGCCTGGGCCATGGTTGCCTTCAACAACTTCGTTCCAGGATCGATCGGGTTTGGAGCGCGGATCCGGCCATCGCGCGAAGCGTGGGATCACGCCCGGGTATCTTTCCTGCAAACCCTGCCATCACCGCGACCCACGCGGCTCTTGGTGCTCGGCAAGGCGAACTGGAACAACCTGCCTTGGGATCACTGGGACCAATCGACCCAGACCTACAGGCTGCCGGACGGCTCGTGCATCCTGGTCGACCATACAGCCCATCCGGCAGCGGTAGGGATGAGCTGGGCGAAATTGCACGAAGCGATCGAGAGGTTACGATCAGCGCCACTGCCCGATTGAGCCCCCCGAATTCCCCACCGGAATCCAATCGAATTTTTGCATTACTCCTTTTCCAGCCCAAATTTTGTTGGTCTTTTCGTTGGTCTTTCGGAAAAATCGAATTGGTTAAGCTGTTGATTATCAGACGCATATTCAGTTTATTCGATTCCGGCCAGGACCAACTCACCGGTTGATTTTGCGAACCACTGTCAGGCTGGCCATGGGCCGGATGATGATTTCGCCCTGAAAACAAGAGACCGGAACGGGGCCGAAGACGGACTGGAAGCGAATGGATTCAAATCGGTGGGCGCCAACGGTCTTGAGGTCGTTACATCATCCGGGCCCGTGCGCACCTTGGGATCGCTCCAGCCTCCTCTCGGCGCTCGATTTGATCATTTTGTCCGGCTGACATCCGGCGAGCATGACGCTGCGACGAGGCCACGCCGTCAGCTGTAAACCGACACGCGATTGAAAGCCCGAGGGATACGTGGAAAATGCATTCGATCAATCATCAAGGCAGCTGACGGCCGCATCCAGAGCGTCATCGGCCATTTTCAGAAATCCACCCAGACATTGAACAACAATAGGATCGTCGTCGCGAACGACATTTATGTACTCAATAATATCGTGAGCGTCATCAGCGCGTTCAAAACTTTGCTTTGACTCTTGATCCAGCTTTTTTTCGGGACGGCGATGAAGTATTCGCCTCATCTCATCTCGAGGGTCGCTCATGGAACACGCTCCTGTCCGGCATCTCTGGGCGCCATTTTTTGATGAGCGCTGAACCGAACACTCCTCCGTCATGACCCTGATTGTCAATTCCAGGATGCAAACATCAACACCAGCCAGTAAATCTGGAATGAAGGCTCAAGCGCCTCTGTGAAATGCTGGCTTTATTCGACCCGGCTTACCGCCAGCGCCGCCATTGGTTCGCGCTCCGCCATCGCTCGTCAGGCTGTTTCGAGGTTGGTGCGAATCGCCCCGGGAGCCCGACCTTCGATAGAGGCATTCTGCATAATGGATATAATCTGCCTATTTTTTAGACAGTTATTAAGCAGAATGCTCTAGCCCTGATCGAAGCAGTCGGGGGATGACTGTGCGACTGGGGGAGAGCATGCGCGCATTCAGGATCGGCAGTCTGAAAATCCAGTATGCCGCCGCCGCCGCGATTGTCTTCACTGTCGGTTTTGGGGTGGCCACGACAATTTCCACCTCGGTGGTCGACAGCTCGGCGCGATCGGAGCATGCCGCGGAAGCGATGTCGGCCGCACGCGAAGCCAGACGCGCGATGGAGGCGATCCAGACCCGGTCGACGATCTATGCGGATCTGGTTTCACGGAAGCGGGATTTCGCGGTCCTGATGCAGAAAGGCGAAGACAACGAGCGCCTCAATACCATCATCATGGAATATGAGGAGCTGAAGCGGCTGGATCCCGCAGTTTCCACCTTCGAGGTCACGAATGCTGCCGGGATCATCATCGGGCGGGGCCACAATCCGGGTGTGAAAGGGGACGACAAGGGCAAGCTCAAGGATATCCAGGCGGCGGTTGACGGGAAGCTCGTTTCCGGCCTTGTCGTCTCTCCGACATCGGGCGATGCCACGATCGGCGCCGTGGCGCCCGTCAAGACCGGATCAGGCGTCATCGGCACCCTGAGGGTGGGCTCGCGCCCGACCCAGGCGATTGTTGCCGAGGTCAAGGCTCGCACCGGGGCGGATATTGCCCTGTATTACAAGAGGAAGCCGACAGCTTCGACATTTGCCGACAACAAGGCGCCTCCCCTCTCGGAGCCGGATCTTGCGGGCGCCCTCGCCGGCAGTGAGGAGCCGGTCGCGATGGCCATCGACGGCAGGACGTATGTCTCGCGCCTGCACCATTTACCCAGTGATCTCGGGGAAGGCTTGGTGCTCGCGGTCTTTGTCGATGGTGCACGGTTTTCTGCCCGGACAGCGGCGTTTCGGCAGTCCATGTTGCTTTACGGGCTCATGGCCCTTCCGGGCGTGATCTTGCTCGGATTTCTGATGGGAAGCTGGTTTGCCCGGCCGCTGGTGAAGACGGCCGGCGCCATGGACAGCCTCACCGCAGGGCAGGATGCCACGCTCGCGTCTCTCGAGGGGCGCGGCGACGAGGTGGGCGACATTGCCAGGTCGTTCGGACTGCTCGCGGTCGAGGTGGAGAATGCCGTACGACTGCACCAGACCGTTGCGGGCATGCCGACGGGCCTCATGACCCTCCATCGCGGCAGGGGCTGGGCTATCGATTATGTGAACCCGGCTCTGGTCGGCGTGCTCTCGGACGTCCGCGATATCCTGCCCGCCGCTCCGGATCAGCTGGAGGGCCTGAAGGCCGACACTCTCTTTGAAGGCGTCGGCCTGACGGGCAACACCTTCGAGGCACTGCCCGATACCGGTTTGCGGCATCGCGCTCGCTTTGGTCATCTGACCTTCCTGCTCACCCTGGCCACCATTCGCTCGAAGCAAGGCGAGAAGGTCGGTGTGATGGTGGCATGGGAGAACATGACCGATCGACAGGAGCTCGCTGCGAATTTCGAGCTCGCTGTGCTTTCCCTTGCCGATTCCGTCGAAAAGGCGTCGGTTTCCCTCGGCGCGCGCGTCGCTGATGTCCGCGCCAGTGCCAGCGCCACGCAAATGCAGGCAGAGGCTGTCGCGAGGGCCTCGGAAGAAAGCTCCGCTTCCGTGACCACCGTGGCTTCGGCCGCCGAGCAGCTCCGCATGTCGATCGGAGAGATTCGCCAGCAGGTCGACGCCTCGTCAGCCACTGCAACCCAGGCGACCAGGGATTCCCAGCGCCTTGTCGGCGTGGTCCGGGAATTGTCAGCCGCTTCGGAGAATATCGGGGCCATCGTCCAGGTCATCGGCACGATCGCAAGCCAGACCAACCTCCTGGCTCTCAATGCCACGATCGAGGCAGCCCGCGCGGGTGAAGCCGGGCGCGGCTTTGCCGTTGTCGCCTCGGAAGTGAAGGCACTGGCCGGCCAGACGACACGTGCCGCCGAACAGGTGGTCGCGCAGATCGCGTCGATCCAGCAAAAGACCGGAGAAGCGGTTGGAGCCCTCCAGTCGGTTGCGTCAACCATCGAGGCCATTGGCGGCACCGCGGCCGGCATCGCGGCGGCAGTCGAGCAGCAGCGATCCGCCACCGAGGAAATCGCGATGAGTGCCAGCCAGACAGCCGCGAGCACAAACGAAGTGGCTGCCAGCATGACCGAGGTTTCCGAAGCGACAAGCAAGACGGAAGAGGCATCCGGGAGCATGCTGGCCCAGGCCGACTTGCTGAAGGCGGACATTGCCCGTTTGCGCCATGAAGTGGACAGTTTCCTCAAGGCGCTTGCGGCCTGAACAGGTCCGATAGGCCGCCCCCCGTCAGGGATCCCCTGCCCTTGGAGAACAGGCTCCGGTTCCGGACAAGCACGCCATATCCAGGATGCGCCAACCTGCAGCCCTGATCGCTGTCGCTCCGGTTGTCGGTCCCTGACGCCGGAACAGGTCGCTGTGCGGAATCCGGAAACCCTCGCGCAGCCGGGCCAGTGCCGTGAACCGGACAATCGCCTGGCACGGCAGACTGTGCGGCCAGCGTCATCGGTCTGTCGCCAAACGGCATTAGAGCTTGCCGGCCCGAAAATGCTGACGGGCGTCCAGGGGGGACCATTTGATGTTGAAGCCGATCCTTGCCGCGACGATCGCGGCGCTCTTGCCGTTTGCGCCCGTGGGCGCCGAAGCCCAACAGCGCACGTTGACCGTGTATTCTTCGCTGGACGAGGATCAGGCCAAGGCCCTGATCAAGGGCTTTGAAGCCAAACACCCGCAGATCAAGGTCAATGCCATCCTCGGCTCGACCGCTCCGATCATCGCGCGCGTCATCGCGGAAGCCGCATCGCCGCAGGCCGACATCATCATGGGCAACGCGGTTTCAGCCCTGATGGCGGCCGATGCCCGTGGTCTCCTCATCCCCTACAAGCCTGCCCATTTTGACAAGATTTCTCCTGTCATGCGCGACAGCCGGGCCGAGCCGGTCTGGGTGGGCATCGATGCCTGGGCCTCGTCGATCTGCTTCAACACGGTCGAGGCAGCCAAGAAGAACATTCCGGCGCCGAAGACCTGGGCCGATCTGGCCAACCCTGTCTACAAGGGTCACATCACCATGCCGTCGCCCCTGTCGTCAGGGACGGCCCTGCTCGCAGTCAATGGCTGGCTGACGATCTTCGGCGAGAAGGGCGGCTGGGACTTCATGGACAAGCTGCACGAGAATGTCTCGAAATACGGACATTCCGGTTCGGCTCCGTGCCGGCAGGCCGGTTCCGGCGAGACGATCATCGGCATTTCCTACGCGACGCCGGGCGTCAAGGCGATCAACGAAGGGGCCCCGATCCAGATCATCCTCCCTTCCGAAGGTCTGGGCTGGGAGATCGAGGCTGCAGCCATCGTCAAGGGTGCCCGCAATCTGGCCGATGCCAAGGCGATGGCGGACTGGATTTCCTCACGCGAGGCGGCCGAGATCTCGGCAAAGTATCTGCCGATCACGGCCTATGATGACATCCAGGTCCTGCCGAAGAACTATCCGGCCGATGAGAAGGCGAAACTCCTGAAGATGGATTTCGCCAAGCTCGCCAGCAGCCGCGATGCCGTCATGGCCGAGTGGCAGAAGCGCTACGGCGTCAAGGTTCCGCCGAAGAACTGACGATGGCCGGGCTTGCCGTCGCACGTTCAGTTGTTCCCGAGCCTGAGAAGACCGGGGCGGTGGCGAGCGCTGCCCCCTATCTCTCTCTTGTTGGCCTGACCAAGCGTTTTGGCAGCACCGTTGTTGTCAGGGATGTCAGCCTTGATGTGCCGCGGGGGGAATTGCTCTGCATCCTCGGGCCCTCGGGATGCGGCAAGACAACCCTCCTGCGGCTGATCGCCGGGTTCGAGGCCGCGGATGCCGGCTCGATCCGGCAGGCGGGGTCGGAAATCAGCGCCCTGCCGCCGGAAGCGCGGGATTTCGGCATCGTTTTCCAGTCCTATGCGCTGTTCCCGAACCGGAGCGCGGCAAGGAATATCGGCTTCGGCCTTGAAACGCTGTCGCTTTCCCGCGCGGAACGCGCGCGCCGGATCCATGAGCTCCTCGCCCTTGTCGGCCTCGAGGGGCATGCTGACAAGTTTCCCAGCCAGCTCTCCGGCGGACAGCAGCAGCGGGTCGCCCTCGCACGCGCGCTTGCCCTGTCACCGGGCCTGCTGCTGCTGGACGAGCCGCTTTCGGCCCTTGATGCCAATGTCCGGGCCAATCTGCGTGATGAGCTCCGCCAGCTGCAACGCCGGATCGGCATCACGAGCATCATGGTCACGCATGACCAGCAGGAAGCCCTTTCGATCGCCGATCGGGTTGTCGTGATGAATGCCGGCCGGATCGAGCAGATCGGAACACCGGCCGAATTGTACCAGCGCCCCGCCAATCTCTTCGTGGCACGGTTTCTCGGCGAGGTGAACGCTCTGCCTGTCACGGCGGTCTCGGGACATGTCGTGCAGGCCGGCGGGCTCGCGTTCCGGCTTGCCGGAATGCCGGCCCCGGGCGGGCCATCCGGCTATCTGTGCTTCCGCCCTTCGGCAGTCCGGATCGGCGTGGAAGCGGTCGGTGCTGCCGGCGGGACGCGGGGAAAGGTCTCCTCGATGGCTTTCCTGGGCGATCGGCTGCGCCTCGAGATCCAGCCGGAAATCCAGAATGGCGGACCCCTCGTGGCGGAAGTCCCGTTCCCGCGCTTCGGCAAGCCGCCCGGGCTCGGCGATCACGTGATGGTGTCGGTCGAGCCGGACCAACTCTTCCTTCTTGATGATCATGGCTGATACCAGCGCCTTTCCGGGAATGGCGACGCGGCAGGTCCGGCCAGATCCGACCGGTCAGCTCGTCCCGCCCGTCCTGCTGGTCCTGCTGGCCACGACGACCATCCTTCCGATCGGAGCCCTGCTGGTCCGCGCCTTCCTCGGAAAGGACGGCGGATTCGTCGGAGTGGAAAACTTCCTGCGTTACGGTGCCGAACCCGGTCTTGTGATTGCCGCCTGGAACTCTGCAAGCCTGTCGGCCATTTCAACCCTGATCGCGATGGCCCTGGCCTTTCCCTTTGCCTATGTCCTTGTGCGCACGGCGATTCCCGGGCGTGGCATCTTCCGGTTGATTGCCCTTCTGCCGCTGCTCGCGCCTTCGCTCCTGCCGGCTTTCGGGATGGTCTATCTCTTTGGCAACCAGGGCTGGCTCAAAGGATGGCTGCTCGGCGAAAGCCTCTACGGGCCCGTCGGAATCGTGCTCGCCAGCGTTTTCTATGTGTTTCCGCATGCGGTCCTGATCCTCTCCGCCGGTTTGTCGGCCGGCGACCAGCGCCATTATGAAGCGGCTCGGGCCCTGCGCGCCGGGCCATGGCGCCGGTTTGTCACGGTCACCCTGCCCTCCTGCCGCTATGCCGCCATCAGCGCGGCATCGATCGCGTTCATTCTCGTCTTCACGGATTTCGGCATCCCCAGTGTCGTCGGCGGCTCCACCAATGTGCTGGCAACCGACATCTACAAGCTGGTGATCGGCCGCTTTGACTTCGAGATGGGGGCCGTCGTCGGCGTGCTCCTGCTCCTTCCCGCCGTCGTGGCCTATGGAATCGACTGGCTTGCCCGACGCAGCCAGCGCGCCATGATCACCGGAAAATCCGTGCCGATCCGCGCCGAGCGGCTGCCGCTGCGCGATGCCGTCCTGTTCCTCTTCGCAACGCTGGTGGCGATCGCAATCCTCGGGATCATCGGCATGGCGATCTTCGGTTCGCTGGTGAAATTCTGGCCCTACAATCTGTCGCTGGGTCTCCAGAACTATGAGCGACTCTTCACCGATGACGACGAGTTTCGTGCCTTGATGAACTCGCTCGTTCTCGCCATCGGGACGGCGATGGCGGGCACGGGGCTTGTTGCGCTGTCAGGATGGATGATTGCACGGAAGCTTGGCCACGGGCTGGTGCGGAACGGTTTGCAGGGCGTCGCCATGATGCCCGTTGCCGTGCCGGGCCTTGTCCTCGGCCTCGGCTATGTGTTCTTTTTCAACAATCCGGCCAATCCGCTGCACGCCTTGCAGGGGAGCCTGGCCCTGATCATCCTCTGCACCGTTGCGCATTTCTACACCGTTCCGCATCTGATGGTCGTCAACGAGTTGCTGCGTCTCGACAGGGAGATCGATCTGGCGGCCCAGGCGCTCCGGATCGGCCCGGCGGGAACCGCCAGACGCATCCATGGCCCGGTCCTTCTGCCGACGCTGATCGATGTGGCGGGATACTTCTTCGTCAACGCCATGACGACCGTGTCGGCGCTCATCTTCCTCTTCACGGCCCAGACCCGCCCGGCATCGATCGCCGTGATCAATCTCGTCGAGGGCAGCCGGATCGGCCAGGCCTCTGCCTTTGCGGTGGTCATCATGGTCCTGTCGATGTTCGCAGCCTGCATCCAGCTGACGTTGCGCCATCTCGTGATCCGCGCCCAGGGCTGGCGGAGACAGACCGCGTGAGCATCGGTTCCCACGAAGCCCTGGATCGCTTTGCCCATACCCTTGCGGATGCTGCCGGGGCGGCGATCCTGCCATGGTATCGCGCTTTGCCGGCCGTCGACGACAAGGGATCGGCCCTCGGCTTCGACCCCGTGACTGCGGCCGACCGCGCGGGGGAGCGCGCGATCCGTGACCTGATCCAGGCCAATCACCCGGAGCACGGGATCATCGGCGAGGAATTCGGCCGGCTGAACGCGGATGCCGAGCATGTCTGGGTCATCGATCCGATCGACGGCACGAAATCATTCATTGCCGGGCAGCCGGTCTGGGGAACGCTGATTGCCCGGCTCCACCACGGGCGGGCTGTCTTTGGCCTCAATGATCAGCCCTACCTGAAGGAGCGTTACTGGGGGGATGGTTCCCGTGCCTTCGGCAGCCGGGAGAACCAGGTGTTTCCGCTTTCGACCCGCCGCTGTGCGGATCTTGGCCAGGCCTCGGTCTGGGTCAGTTCGTCGATTGCGCGCGATCCGGCTTGCCATGCCGCCGTCGAACATCTGGCCCGCAATGTCCGCATGCTCGTCTATGGCGGGGATTGCTTCTCCCTGCCGATGCTCGCGGCCGGCCATATCGACATCGCCATCGGCTGGGGCGGCTTCGAGATCTACGATATCGCTGCGCATATTCCGATCGTCACCGGCGCCGGCGGGGTCGTCACCGCGCTCGACGGTACGGATCCGCTGCATGCCGACGGAATGATTGCGCTCGGCGACCCCACCCTGCTGCCCGCAACGCTCGACCGGCTGCGTTGGCCGGAGCGGGTGCAACGCAAGGTCTAGTCGACGGGCCGGACCAGACCGGACAGCGCGAAGGCAATGGATTGCTTCCAGATCCGGCAGGCCGGGGGGCGGAAGCCCTCAGCGCCCCGCCGCGTCCATCCACCGCAGAAGCCCCTCGGCGAGGCCGTCGAACAGGGCCCGGATCGGGGCAGCATCCTTCTGGTCCTCGTGCACGGCGAGCCAGCATTCGAGCTCGATCGCCACGCGGTCGGGCAGCACCGGCACAAGCGCGGTATCGGCTTTCGCCATGGCCTTCTGGATCATTCCGATGCCGAGGCCGGCGCGCAGGGCCATGATCTGTGCCACGTCGGAATCGACCCGGAAGGAGAAGAGATCGCGCGAGATCGGCAAGGTTCCCGCTGCCACGGCACGGGCGGAATGATCGTCGCGGTCGAAGCCGATCACATGGTGGCGCGCGAGATCGTCGACGCGTTCGGGCAGCCCGTAGCGGTCGAGATAGGCGCGATGCGCGTAGAGGCCGAGCGGCACCATGCCGAGCCTGCGCGCGACAAGCCCGTCCTGCTTCGGCCGGGTCATCCGCACGGCGATATCGGCATCGCGGCGGAGGAGATCATCCGTGCGGTTGTTGAGCGCGAGTTCGAGGGTGATCCCGGGATAGCGGCCGCGCAACGCGGCCAGGACCGGCGGCAGCACGAAGGTGCCCATCACCTCGCTCGCCGCGATCCGCACGGTTCCGCGCGGGTTTCCCTCGTCCCCGCCGAGGGTCGCCGCGCGCTTGAGCGCCGCGAAGGCAATTTCCATGGCCTCGGCATGGGGCAGCAGCGAGCGCGCGCCCTGGGTCGGCAGCAACCCTCCCGGCGAGCGGGTGAACAGCGCGAGGCCGAGGCCGGCCTCGAGTTCGTCGATATGCCGGCCGATCGTCGGCTGTGTCAGGCCGGTCTCCCGCGCGGCGGCGGAGAGGCTACCCCGCCGCAGGACGGCCAGGAAGGAACGGAGCAGGGTCCAGTCCGTGAGATCGCTCATACATTTTCTTATAGCAATTCAAGAAACTTTCGCAATTTCCGTTTGATCAGGCCCGGGCGAACATGTCTCCGGCAACAGGAGACCGGCCATGCCCCCGACCATATCCCAGATCGCTCTCATCCTCGGCCTGACCGGCGGCATCGGCCGGGCCATCGCCGAAAACCTGGCCCGCCGTGGCTGGGCGATCCGCGCGCTGACCCGCCGCCCGGCGGGGGAACGGCCCGCCCTCCCCTTCGCCGTGGACTGGCGGATGGGCGACGCGCTCGATGCCGATGCGATCCGTGCCGCGGCGGAAGGCGCCGGGCTGATCGTGCACGGCGTCAACCCGCCCGGCTACCGGCGCTGGCGCGAGGATGGCCTGCCCATGCTGGCGGGCAGCATCGCGGCGGCGAAGGCGAGCGGCGCGACCCTGCTTTTCCCGGCCAATGTCTATGTCTTCTCGAAGGCCTCGCCGGAACGGGTGGGCGAGGCAACGCCACGGGCGCCGGAAACCCGCAAGGGGCAGGTGCGGCTCGAGATGGAGAGGATGCTCGAGCGCGCTGCGAAGGAAGACGGCATCCGCGTGATCGCCCTGCGCGCCGGGGATTTCTTCGGCCCGGGCATCACCAGTTCCTGGTTCGCTCAGGCCCTTGCCAAAGGCGGGCGCTCGGCCAGGGTCATCCGGACGCTGACGCCCGCCGGAACAATCCATGCCTGGGCCTATGCGCCAGATCTCGCCGAGGCTTTCGCGCGGCTGGTGGACCGGAGGGACACACTCCCCGCCTTCACGCTCGCGCATTTCCGCGGCCATGAGGATGCCACCGGCCGCCAGATGGCCGAGGCCGTGCGCCGCGTCGTCGGCCGCCCCGAAACCCCGATCCGGCCCTTCCGCTGGATCCTGCTCTGGCTCGGCGCGCCTTTTGTGCCCTTCCTGCGCGAGGCGCTGGAAATGACCTGGCTCTGGCAGAAAAGCCTGGCGCTCGACAATACCCGGCTCCTCGGCCTGATCGGCGAAGAGCCGCACACCCCGCTCGACGAGGCCGTCCAGGCCGCTCTCGACACCCCCCGCTGACCCCGACCTGAAGGATCCTCCCATGACCCCCGCAATGCCTGCGGCGCCGATGACGCGCGCCGAAACCAACGCCCTCGTCCTGCTGACGCTCTCGCAGGTCGTCCTTTTCCTCGTCCCGCTGATCGTGCTCGGCCAGGCCATCGGCTGGCCCGCGAGCCTGCGCCTGCCGGCCGCAGAGGCGCTGCCGCTCGTTGCGGCCAAAACCATGGCCGTGCAGATCGGCTATTGGGGCTATCTTCTCACCGCCCTCGCCATGGTGCCCTTCGTGGTCGCCCTGCGCCGCTTCGCCATCGCCCAAGGCGCCGGCGGGATGCTCGCCGATATCATGGCCGCTTTCGGCATCGCGGCGGCCGTGCTCAAGACCCTCGGCATTGTCCGCTGGCTCATCGCCATGCCGACGCTGGCGAGCCTGCATGCCGGCACGGCCGACCCCGCCCTCCGCGCCATGATCGAGATGAACTATGTCACGCTCAACGCCTATGCCGGCAGCGTCGGCGAATTGCTCGGCGTGCAGCTCTTCTCCGGCTTCTGGCTCATCCTTCTCGGGCTGGTCCTGCACAAGGCAGGCCTGCGCATCAACGCCATCGCGAGTGTGGTGCTCGGCATCGGCTTCGCCCTGACGGCCCTGCGGACGATGGTCCCGGAGATGAACGTGCTGGGCGGCGTCCTCCCGCCCCTCGGCCTCGCCTGGCTCCTCGCGCTGGCGGTCACCTTCTGGCGCAGGGCGTGAGGCGAGCAACGGCCTCGCGCACCGAAGGCGAAGAGGGTCCTCCTCCCCCGGGAGAGGAGGACCCGCATGCTTTAGAACGAAGGCAGCAGCACCTTGTCGATGACATGGATGATGCCGTTATCGGCCTTGATATCGGCCTTGATGACCCGGGCATTGTCCACGGTCACGCCACCGCCCTGACGACGGACGGCAACCGAACGATCACCGGCGGCCTTCAGGGTCCGGACCTGGGTGCGCTCGGTGGGGATCTTCGCGGCCGGGATGGCGCGGCCGACAACGTGATAGCTGAGGATGGCGACGAGCTTGTCCTTGTTCTCGGGGCGGAGCAGCGACTCGACCGTGCCCGGCGGCAGCGCGGCAAAGGCGGCATCGGTCGGGGCAAAGACCGTGAGATGGCCCTTCGTGGCCAGGAGATCGGCCAGTCCGGCGGCCTTGGCAGCGGCGATCAGCGTCTTGAACGTGCCGGCATTGCTCGCCGTCTCGACGATGTTCGCGGCAAAGGCCGGCGCCGGGATGGCGAGGCCGGCAAGAATGGCGGCAGCTTTGAGGGTGGTCTTCATCATGATCTCCTTCGTCCTCGCAAATGGTCGGGACAAGGAGGATACGGGGCGTTTCCCGGGAAGTTGCAGGCATGGCGGCGCGCCAGGGGCAAACTTAATGTGAACGCGGCGGCATGATCCGCTATCGGCGACGGATCGTAGATCGGCGGGGAAATTTGTTCCCGGAAGCAGGCTCGGCCGCCGAACGGTCGTGGGAGGATGAATGCGGATACTGAAATGGGGTGTTCTGCTGGCCACGATCCTGGCGCCGGCTCTGGCTCGGGCAGAGGAAATTCCGCAATTCGATGCGCGCATCTTCTGCATCTCCACGGGGGATGCCGGCTGTGTGCAGGATGAGGCACGCCGGCGTGGCCAGCTTGCGGAACGCTGGAACCTGTACCCCGCGCAGCGCAAGCATTTCTGCGTCCAGTCGGTGCGGTTCATGCGCGAGGATCGCCGCTCCTATCTGCGGCTGGCTTCCTGCCTCAATGATCCCCTGATCAGCTGATCGGACAGGCGGGGCCTCTTCCCGCCCGACATTCCGGATTGCCTAGAACCCGCGAAGCTTGCCATGGGCGAGGACGTCGCCGCGCGCCTCGCGCAGGGGCGGCATCTCGCCGGGCTCGAGCGTGACCACCAGCCCCGAACCGGCCTTCATTCCCGGCGCAAGCGCGGCGTCGATGGCGATGATCGTTTCGCCCGCACGTCGCAGCGGGCCCAGATCAACCGGCTCGCCGACATCATCCGGAACCAACCAGAGCCTTGGCGTGCCGATGACCGGCATCGGCTCGGCCTGGGCGGAGACAACCAGCAATTGCCGGGACTGGGGATTGTACACGCCGAGATAGAGCGCCGCGCCCTCGCGCGGCAGGAGCGAGACGACGAGCGGCGGGGCGGAAATCTCCTGCGCCACAGCGGGAGGCCTTTCGGGGCGCATGTCCGGAGCCGGCGCGATGCTGCGCGGCAGCAGGAGCAGCGCAAGGCAGGCCGCGACCGCCCCGCCCGCGAACAGCCGCCACAGGGCGAGGCTGTCGAAGAGCCGCCGGACGAGCGATGGCTTCGGCGCGATCTGGGTTCGCAGGGCATCCCAGAGCCGCGGATCGGGAGGCAGCGGCGGCAGGGTCTCGGCCAGCCCGGCGAGATCATTCTCCCAGGCCTCGATGGCCGCCCGCAACCCGGGATCGCCACGCAGCGCGGCGTCATAGGCCTCGCGGCCGTGCAGGCCGAGTGCAAGCTCTGCCGCAAGGATCGACGGGTCTCCGGAACGGGAGGGATTCGGATCAATCGTCATGGGCGTTGATCCAGGCAGTGACGAAGCCTGGCGAGGCCCCGGCGGATCCAGCTCTTCATCGTGCTCAGCGGCACGCCCAGCCGCCGGGCCAGTTCGTCATAGGTGAAGCCATCGTAGAACGCCGCCATGATCATGCCGCGCTGCCGCTCCTCCAGGGCTTCGATACAGGACTTCAAGGCCTGGCCCCTTTCGTGTTCGAGCATGGCATCCAGCGGAAGAAGGCCGTGATCGGCAACGTCGATATCGTCGATCGGGGCGTGAACCGGGGCGGAGGTCCGGCTCAGGCGCAACCGGTCAATAGCACGGTTTCGGGCAATCGCGATCATCCAGGTCATCGGCTTGGCACGCCCGCTCGAATAGGATTCGCTGCGGTTCCAGATGGTCAGATAGACCTCCTGCAGCACATCCTCGGCCAATCGTTCATCCCTCAGGATGCGGGTGACGAGCGCGTTGAGGCGTGGTGCGGTCAGGCGGTAGAGCTGCAGGAAGGCCGCCCGGTCACGCACGCCGGCCACCCGCGCCAGAAGCTCGGCAATTGTTTGCTGGAAAGGGTCCCAGTCCTGGCTTTCCGCGCTCAAGGTTGATGTCCGGAAAAGGGTTCAGATCGATGCCGCAGGCCACGGATCACGGGATCCGTGGCCTGCTTCTGTCCGGCAGGCGGCTTCGTTGCCCGGAGGGTCAGAAGGCGTAGTTCAGGCCGGTCCGGATGATGTGGCCGGATGTCCGGATCCGCGCATCGTAGGCGACGCCCGGCACCGCCGCGGCGGCCGCGGCATTCGGCGTGGTCCGGACGGTCTGCCGCCCAAGGTCGTAATAGAGATATTCGCCCTTGATCGACCAATTCGTTGTCAGCCTGTATTCCGCGCCGGCGCCGAGCGCATAACCCGCCTTGACCTCGTTCCGCGCGCCATTCCAGCTGAGGGCCGGAGCCAGGACGCCATTGACCGAGGCCTGCGAGTCTATGCCACCATAGGCAAGACCGCCAGTGACGTAGAGCAGCACCTTGTCCGTCGGAAGGAACCCGACCCTGCCGCGGAATGTACCGAGATAATCCAGCCGCGACCGTGCGGCGGTCGTGAGCGGGGTGCCGAGGACCGGGTTCCCGGTGAAGCTGGCGCTCTTGCCCGCATCAAGCAGCTGGATATCGGTCTCGAGGCCGAGAACGAAGCGACCGGTCTGGAAATTGTAGCCGGCCTGCACGCCTCCGGTCACGCCTTCACGCCGGAGCTTGAGCTGGCCGGGCACGATGCCGCCGGGGACGAGGCCGACGAAACCCGGGGTCCCGATGGTCCGGGCCGTATCCGAGCCGCCCAACGCATAGCCGATCGTGCCGCCCAGATAAGCTCCGGACCAGTTGCTGACGGCAACAGGATTCCCGAAAACCTGTGCCGCAGGCCGCTCGCGCCGCAGATCGGCCGCCTCGACCGGCTTCCCGGCCGCGATGCCGAAGGCGACGAGCAGCCCGGCCAGCAGGATGCCTTTTCCATTCAATGTCATGAGCCATTCCTCATTTCTGGTCATGACGCACCACCCCTCTGCGGATGGGCGTCGATGACGATACGGAGCGGCTTGGGAAAAGACGCAGGGCAGGCGGGAAAGGCCAACCGGAAGGGCGGCTTGCGCTCCGGCTCGGCGAGGCGCCGGGAAGGCGGAAATCCTGGCAGTTCCGGCTTCAGGCCGCTCGGCGGGAGGGGAGGGTAGCGGCCAAAGGGTGCCGGTCTTCGGGGCGAATCCCACGGCCATCAGGCGCAGGAACGGCCTCGATTTTCCCGTTGCCGGGGCCTGCTGCCTGATCCTCGCCTTGCGCGCCGCTCACCCCTTGAGATGCAGCGTCACCAGCACGACCACCGAGGCGCCATCCGGCAGGGTCGCGGAGAGGCGCAGCCAGGTCCCGAAATGGGCGACCCGGGCGAAGGTCACCTCGTCGGCCCGGCGGGGCAGGTCGAGCACGGTGCCCTCCGGCACCCAGCGCATCCCGTCGGGCGAGAGCTCGACCCGGGCCTGCCCGGGCTCGCCCGTGGCATCGCGGAGCGCCCGGACGAAGAAGATCGCCTCGCGGGCCCAGCCGGCCTCGTGCGGTTCTGTGGCAACCGTGCCGGACCACGTCTCGTTGCGGGCGATGACCGCCGCCTGACTTTGCACCAGCATCAGAAGTCTCCCGAAATGCAGACGGAGTCGAGATAGAGATGGGCACGCTTGTCGACGTCGGTCTCGACGAAGAAGGCGAGGTTCAGCATGCACCAGAGATTGCGCATTGCGGGCATGCGGATCGGCGCGAAGCCGGCCATGTCGAAGACGCGGTCATTGCAGCGGAAACCTGTGGCCTGCATGGTCTCGAGATCGAAATCGAAACAGACATAGTGCCAGTTAATCTTGGTGGGGATCTCGTTGTAGCAGAGCTTCTGGCCACCGCCGGGCAGGTCTTCCCAGTCCTGCGGGGCAAGATGGTAATGTGAGATCGTCTTGTTCTCGGTCCCGATCGGCTTCACTTCCGTCGTATGCCGCTTGAACTGCCATTTCTGGACATGCTCGCCATCGAGCGCATTGAGAAAGCGCAGATGCGGCATGATGCGGGCGCCATCGCTGTCGCGGTCGCCCGTCTGCAGATCGTACAGGAAGCCGATCGAGCGGACATCCGCCTCGGAGAGCCGTAACGCCGTCGCCTCGGGCTTGAAGGTGAAGTAGAATTCGAGCCGCAGCGGGCCGCGCTTGCGGAAGGTCAGCCGCTTGACGGTGACATTCTGCGCACCCTTGCGCGGCTTCGAGGCCAGTTTCAGCGCATACGTCCCGTCAAAGGACCCATGCGAGCCGAAATCCCATTGCGGCAGGGTGGAGAGCATCGCCATCGAATGCTGGGCATAGCCGGGCAGCATTGAATCGAGCGAATGCTCGTAATTGCCTACGAGCTGCGTCCAGCCGCAGAAGCCCCGGTCGAAATCATCGAAGGTGATGATCCGGGGCAGCGGATCGAAGCGGGAGAGCTTCGGATCGCCCTGCCGCAGCGCCGCCAGCAGCGCCTGCCCTTCTCCCTGCGGATTGCCTGAAGCCATGTCCGTTTCTCCCTGTCATCCCTTGGTGGCACCGGCGGTGAGGCCTTCGATCAGATGGCGCTGGCACAGCACGACAAAGACGAGCACCGGCAGCAGATGCACGGTGGTTGCCGCGAAAAGGACGCCCCATTCGACGCCGTCCAGCGAACCGATCATCTCCGACATCACCAGCGGCGCGGTCTTGGCCTGCTTGGTCGTGAAGATGAAGGCGAAGAGGAACTCGTTCCAGGCATAGACGATGACGAAGATCGCCACGGCGATCATCCCCTGCCCGCAAAGCGGCAGGACCACCCGCCGCAGGATCTGCAGGCTGGAGGCGCCGTCCATCATCGCCGCCTCGTCCAGCTCGCGCGGGATCTGGTCGATGAAGGTGCGCATCACCATCGTCCCCATCGAGACGAAGAAGGTGGCATAGAGCAGGATCAGCACGAGATAGGTATCGTTCAGCCCGAAGGCATTGACGATCGGGAAGAGCGGCAGGGTGGTGACGATCGGCGGCAGCAGCCGGAGCGCGATCATCGCGAAGGCCGAGCCGGCCAGGAAGCGGCTCTTCCAGCGCGAATACCCGAAACCGGCCAGCGTCGAGACGGCGACCGCCAGCAATGTGGCCCCGAGCGTGACGATGAGGCTGTTGGCGAGGCCGACGAAGAAATCGCCCCATTTCGCCCAGAGCGACACGAAATTCTCGAGCGTCGGCTGCCAGTTGCCCCGGCGCGCCACCGAGAAGATCTCCTTCTCCGGCGTGAAGGCGGCCATGATGATGAGCGCAATCGGCCCGACCGACCAGAGCAGCACAAAGCCCAGGGCCACGGCGCGGCCGATACCGGCGAGGACCCGGCGCAGGGCGAGGGAGCGATCAGCTGTCACGGGCGAGCATCTCCCGGTAGAGCTTGCGCAGATAGACCAGGGCCAGTGCCAGCGATGTCAGCACCATCAGCCAGCCGGTTGCGGTGGCCGCGCCGAAATTGTTGTACCGGAAGGCCTCGAGATAGAGATAGATCGCGACAACCTCGGTCTGTCGTGCCGGGCCGCCCCCGGTGAGCAGCCAGACCTCCGAGAAAAGCCGGTAGGCGAAGATGTAGCGGAACAGCATGGCGATGAGGATCGCCGGCATGAGCAGCGGCAGGGTGATCCGGCGGAAGCATTGCCAGGCCGTGGCCCCGTCGACCCGCGCCGCCTCGTAGAGATCCTTCGGAATGGACAGGCGGGCGGCATAGAGGATGATGAAGCTGAAGGGCAGGTGAAGCCAGATGCTGAGCAGCGCCACCAGAAACAGGCCATGCATCGGCACGACCGACCATTCCAGCGGCGTCATGCCAAGGCCGGTCAGCCATCGGGTGACGAGCCCCGCCTCCGGATCGAACATCGTCCGCCACATCACGACGGCGCCGACCTCGCTGACCGCATAGGGCGCAAGGACGCAGGCGATCAGCAGCTTCCGGAAGGGCAGGCCATGCGCGAAGAGCAGCGCCACGCCCAGCCCCAGCAGCAGCTCGATATGGACGACGGCGAGGACAACGATGACGGTGTTCTTCAGCGCCCGCCAGAAATAGGGATCCGCGAGGATTTTCGCGTAGTTCGCAAGTCCGACATAGACCGGCGACTGGCCGAAGCTCGAGGCATGGAAGGACAGCCAGAACACATAGATCCCGGGCAGCAGGATCACGGCGGCAAGCATGGCCAGCGCCGGAACCACATAGGGCAGCGCGATGCGCGGATTCCGGGAAGGGAGCATCGCGGCAGCCATCAGACGTCCGGATGGGTCATTGACCGGAGGGCCGCCATGTCGACCGTCACGCCCAGGCCGGGCCCGTCGGGGATGGGCAGCTTCCCGCCCGCAAGCTGGGACGCCTCGCCGACCGGCGTGACCAGCAGCGCGTCCCGCAGCGGATTGGCGAAGACCATGCATTCGAACGTGACGCAATTCTCCGCCGCCGCCGCCAGGTGCAGGCTGGCCGCGACGCAGAGCGCCCCGGACCAGCCGACATGCGGCGCATAGGCGATCGAATGGATGCGGGCGAGTTCGGCGATCCGCCAGGTCTCGGTGATCCCGCCGGCCCGGGCGACATCGGGCTGGATGATGCCGACGGCGCGATCCTCGACAAGGCTCAGCGCATCGCAGGCGGAAAAGTCGCTTTCGCCGGCCGCCAGACGCACATCAAGCTTCGCGCGCAGCATCCGGTAGCCCTGCCGGTCCTCGGGGCGGATGGGTTCCTCGAACCACATATAATCGTTTTCCGCCAATGCCCGGCCGACCCGGACCGCCTCGTCGACATCGAAGGCCCAGTTCGCATCGACGCTGAGGCCGATCCCCGGCCCGGCCAGTCGCCGGACGAGGCGGATGCGGTCGATCGCGGCGGAGGCCGGACCGCCGATCTTCACCTTGATCTGGGTGAAGCCCTGCGCCAGCGCAGCCGCGACCTCGCGCTCGACTGCCGCATCGTCGAACCAGTTGATCGAGGAGGCATAGGCCTGGATGGCACGGCGGCCCATCCCGCCGAGCATCTTGTGGACCGGCAGGCCGCAGGCCTTGCCGGCAAGGTCCCAGAGCGCGATGTCGACGCCGGCAATCGCCTCGATCAGCATGCCGCCCGTCCGCCCGGACAGGAGGCTGCGCATCGCGGCCCAGTGGCGGCGGCGATCCAGCGGGTCTTCCCCCACCAGCATCGGCGCGAACATCTGGTTGATGAAGCGGGCATAGGCACAGGCCCCCTTGCGGGCGAGGCATTCCCCGAATCCGACAAGGCCCTGGTCCGTCTCGATCTCGACAACGACGATCTCGATGAAGCTCCAGTCGCCCTGGCTGGTCCGCTGCAGGACCGGCAGCCGCGCGCGAAGCGGATGGGCCGTCACCCGCACGATCCGGCCGGCGAACAGGCGGGGATCGGCGGGAGTCCCGGCATTCCTGGACGTGCGAGGCATCGCCAACTCCGAAGACGAGGGTGCTACAACCTATCTGATAAGTTTCTATGTTGCAAGGACGATGGCGCTGTGCCATGCTTCCGTCATGCAGCGCGATGATGCCCTTGCCCGCTCCGCGGAACCCCGGCCGGAAGACCTGAGCGCGATCTTCGGTGGCGATGACATCGCGCCGAGCCGGCTCGGCGATGCCGTCATCGAGCGGCTGACCCAGGCGATCCTCGACGGGCGGCTCAAGCCGGGCGATGCCCTGCCTTCCGAGGGCCGGATCGCCGCACAATTCGGCATTTCCAAGCCCATCGCCCGGGAGGCCCTGCGCGAACTCGCTGCCATGGGCGTCATCCAGGTCCAGCAGGGCAAGACGAGCCGCGTCCGCGCGATCGACAGCAGCCCCCTGTCCCGGTTCTACCGCTTCGCCATCGGCAATTCCCGCAAGGGCATGCTCGATGCGGTCGAGCTTCGCCGGATGCTGGAGCCGCAGATCGCGCGCGTCGCGGCGGAACGGCGGACCGAGGCCGACCTCGCCGAGTTCCGCGCCATTCTGGAGCGGATGAAGGCGGCGCTCGGGCAGATCCCCGCCTGGATGGAGGCCGACCTTGCCTTCCACAACCACCTCGCCCTGATGACGCATAACGCGCTGATCATTCTCCAGAGCAAGGGCCTCGAACCCGTCGTCGCGCAGATGATGGAGCGCTTCAATGCCCGGGCCGCGCGCGAGAGGCCGGATTGGGAAGCGACATTCCGGCGTCATGCCCGGGTGGTCGACGCAATCATTGCCGGTGACGGCCCTTTGGCCGAGGCCGCGATGCGCGAGCATTTCGCGGCGGCCGAAGCGGCCATTGCCGAACTCTATGGATCCAATCCGGCATCAGACCGGGATCATCGGGAGGACCAACATGCCTAGGCTCGACAGACGTGCCGTGCTGGCTGGCGCAGGCGCCACGATACTCGCTTCCGCGACCCGTCCGGGCGCCCAGGAAAAACCGCTGCAGGTCTTTTCCCATCGGGTGCACCGGTCCGTCGCGGCCGGCGCGCAGGGCGATGCCACGGCGGCCTGGACCGCCGCGACGAAGACGCCGGTGGAATGGACGACCTTCGATACCGGCCCGCTTCAGGAGCGCCTGTTCCGCGAACTGGCCCTGCCCGAAACCGGCGTGGATGTCGGGTTCATCGTGAATTTCCAGGCCGTGCCGCGGATCGCCGCCCTGTTCGAACCGCTCGGCCCCTATATGGCGAAGGACCCGATCGAAGCCGCCGGCGATGTGTTCCCCGGCCTGATGAAGGGCATGGAGATCGGCGGTAATCTCATCGCCATGCCGGTCCGCCATGCATCCTCCGGCCTGCACTGGAATTCCGAGATCCTGGCCGAACGCGGCTTCTCGAAGCCGCCCGCGACGATCGAGGAACTGATCGAGGTGGCCAAGGCCTGCACCTATCGCCGCGCCGATGGCACGCCCTGCGTCGGCCTGTGCATGCCCGGCGTGACCTATCCCAATGTCGTCGACATCGCGCGGGCCTGGGACGGGGATTTCATCACGCCGGATTTCAAGGTCGTGACCGACCAGCCCGGCATGCTGAACGCGATCCGCACCCTGCGGCTCCTGTTCGAGCAGGGCGCCTTCCCGCGCAATTTCACCACCCTCCTTCAGGAGGAAGTGGTGACATGGATGCAGCAGGGCCGCGCCGCGATGGCGCTGCAGGGCATGGGCCGCAACCGCCTGTTCAACGACCCCGCCAAGAGCAAGTTCGCCGGCAAGATCATGACCGGGGCGGTGCCGGTCTCGGCAAGCCTGAAGGGCAAATATGCCGTCGCACCCGCCAAGGTGGAATTCTGGGGCATGGGCATCCCGAAAAATGCCCGGCGGAAGGATCTGTCCTGGAGCTTCATCAAGGCGATGCTGAGTCCGGCCGCCACGCTGACCATGGCCCTCAACGGCAACGGCCCGGTGCGCAACGCCACCTATGACGATCCCGCCTTCCGCAAGACCGTCGACTATGCCGATGCCGAACGCGAGGTGCTCAAGGCGGCGCGCATCCCGATCCCGGCCTTCGACGAGGCCTCGCGCGCCGGCGATATCTTCAAGGAGGAAGCCGAGGCCGCAGTTCTTGGCATGAAGACGCCGGAAGCCGCGATGGCGGCGGTTGTCGCGCGGGTGAAACCATTGCTCCCGCCATCCTGAGGCGAGGTCAGGGCGAACCGGCCCCGATCCCCGCGAGGAAGTCGAAATCGCAGCCCGCCGGCGCCTGCTGTACGGTGCGGGCATAGAGCGCCTGATAGCCGCGCGCCGGCATCGGGCGCTTCGGCTGCGGTCTGCTGCGTGTTCCGGGCGATTTCGCCGGTCGCGTTGCGTTGCTGGTCAACCGCCGTGGCGACACTCATCGACAGTTCCGAGACGGCATGTCCGCTGGCATTCGCAAGATCAGCCCGAACAGGGCCGCGGCCGCACATGCATATTGTGTCCTGACGCTCTTGATGCGCATGGCTGAATCCCCGATCCGCACAAAAAAGCATCAATACTTCCTAGTGTAACGATAACTCATGCAAGAAATCGCATACAATCTGCGGCCCACTCCGCTGGCCCCGCAGCCGCCCGCCACACCCGGCCCAGCCTGAGGAAACGGCCCGACCGGCTTGCAAAGCCAGCCGCATCGCCGAATGATGGGGCCGGTGCCCGCCGAGGGGTCATCCGGCGCGAGAATGGCAGGGGGAAAAATCATGCGCGACATCTGGAATCCGGCACTGCCGCTCTGGCAGCGCATTCTGCGCTTTCCCCTCACACGCCTCCTCCTGCTGGGTGGGATCATCCTCGTGATCATGGCGATCAGCGGGGACAATCTCATCCGGCTGGCGGGCAGGCCCCTGTCCTCGATCGGTGTCACCATAGGACTGGCGTGCCTGGCCCTGGCGATCTATGCGGGCTATGCCCGGTTCATCGAGGGCAAGCCGGCGCGCGAGCTCTCCCTCCCCGGGGCAGGCCGGGAATGGGCCACGGGCGCCATCGTCGGTGCCTGCCTCTATTCCCTCTCCGTGCTGGTCCTGATCGGGCTCGGCATGTACCGGATCGAGGGGCTGAACCCCTGGACCTATGTCATCCCGGCCATCGCTATGGCGCTGAGTTCGGGCATGTTCGAGGAATTGCTGTTCCGGGGCGTGCTGTTCCGCTCGGTCGAGGACATGTTCGGCAGCTGGATCGCGCTGATCGCCTCCTCCGCCGTGTTCGGCCTCGTGCATCTGTTCAACGAGGCGGGAACGCTTGCCGGGGCGATCTATATCAGCATCGAGGCCGGTCTCCTGCTGGCCGCCTCCTTCATGCTGACCCGCCGCCTCTGGCTCGGCATCGGCTTCCACATGGCCTGGAACTACACCCAGTCGGCGATCTTTTCCGGCATCGTCTCCGGCAACAAGCCGGAACCGGGCCTGATCCGCTCCAACATCAAGGGGCCCGACCTGCTGACCGGTGGCAGTTTCGGGCTTGAATCCTCGGTGATCGCCTTCTTCTTCTGCACCGCCACCGGCATCCTGCTGCTGGTCCTCGCCGTGCGGCGCGGAACCATGGTGCCGCCGGCCTGGAAGCGCTGACCGAAGGAGCAGCGGCCCTGTCTCGCCAAGGGCGGGGCCTAGGCCTTTTCGGGCAGCGCGCCCTCGGCCTTCAGCACCTCATGGGCGGCCTTGAAGGCTTCGAGCCCGGCGGGAATGCCGGAATAGACCGTGGCATGGAGCAGGATTTCCTTGATCTCCTCCACCGTCACGCCATTGGCGAGCGCGCCCTTCACATGCAGCTTCAGTTCGGCCGGCTTGGACAGCGCGGTCAGCATGGCCAAGTTTAGCATCGAGCGCGTCTTGAGGTCGAGGCCCGGCCGCGTCCAGGCATAGCCCCAGCACCATTCGGTGGTGATCCGCTGGAAGGCCATCATGAAATCATCGGCCCTGGCGAGGGAGCCATCCACGTAATCGGCGCCGAGCACCTCGCGGCGGACCTTCAGGCCTTTTTCGAATTGGTCGCTCTCTGCCATGGCTGTCTCCTGATCTGGCACGGAAAAGGGCCATGGGCCCGGAAAAGGGCGCGGGCGCAGCGTGTCACACCGGGCGGAAGAGATCGCGATGGCGCGAGGGCTGCGACCGCACATATTGCGGCGCCGCCGCGATGCGTGCACCGAGATGCGCCGCCGCATGCCAGGGCCAGCGCGGATCGAACAGGATCGTCCGGGCGAGGCCGACCATGTCGGCATCGCCGTTGGCGATGATGGCCTCGGCATGCTCGAATTCCGTGATGAGGCCCACGGCCACGACCGGCAGGCCGACAGCCTCGCGGATCTTCCGCGCCAGCGGCACCTGATAGCCCGGGCCGATCGGAATCGATGCGCGCGGATCGATCCCGCCGCTCGAGACATTGATCGCCGCACAGCCGCGTTGCTTCAACGCCCGGGCGAAGGCAATCGTGCTGTCGATGTCCCAGCCGCCCTCCAGCCAGTCCGTCGCGGAAACGCGCAAACTGACCGGGCGTTCCGCGGGGAAGGCCGCGCGCACCGCATCGAAGATTTCAAGCGGGAAGCGCATGCGGTTCTCGAGGCTGCCGCCATAGGCGTCCTCGCGGCGGTTGGAGATCGGCGACAGGAAACTGTGCAGGAGATAGCCATGCGCGGCATGGACCTGCAGCCCGTCCAGGCCGAGCCGCGCCGCGCGCCGGGCCGCCGCCGCGAAAGCATCGCGGATCCGCTCCATGCCCGCCCGGTCGAGGATGGTGGAGGGGCGATCGCCCTCGATCATCGGATGGGCGCTGGGCGCGACGGACTGCCAGCCTTCGGCCGCGTCGGGCGGGATCTGCCGCCCGCCCCGCCAGGGCCGCTCCGACGAGGCCTTGCGTCCGGCATGCCCAAGTTGCAGCACGAGCGGGATGTCCGACCAGGCGCGGACACCCTCCAGCATCGCCTTCATCGCCGCTTCGGTCGCATCGTCGTAGAGCCCGACACAGGCCGGTGTGATGCGGCCGATCGGCTCGACCGCAGTCGCCTCGATGGTCAGCGCGCCGGCCCCGGACTGGGCAAGCATCCCGTAATGCTGGATATGCCAGGCATTCATGCAGCCATCGGCTGCGGAATACTGGCACATCGGGGAAATGACGATCCGGTTGCGGAGCTCGATGCCGCTGACATGCAGCGGCGTGAAGAGATGCGATGACGCCAAGGGGATGCTCATCCGTGCTGGGGGTGCGCCGGCAGGGTGGCGAAGGGCCGGCACCGCATTATGCATGGGGCATCGGGTGAGACAATCCGGGATTCCGCACCGGCCTCCGGGGCGCGGCCCGGCGGATTTCCGCCGGCCATGCCGGGCGTCGCGGCGGGTTTCCGCCGGCCCTGAAGGCCGGGCGCGCCGAAAAAGGGCCGTGGATCCGGGCGAAATGCCGGCCTTGCCGCTCTGGCACGATCCATGCTGGTCCAGAGGCGGAAATGCGCCGCATGACAAGGCGCATCCGCCAAGGGAGATGACCCATGTTCAAGCCGATCCGCCTGCTCGCCGCCTCGATTCTGGCCCTGTTGCCGGCCAGTGCAGCCCTCGCCCAGGCCTATCCGTCCAAGCCCGTCACGCTGATCGGGCCTTTCGCGGCCGGCGGCCCGACCGACACCATCGCCCGGCTTTATGGCGAGCAGCTCTCGAAGGCGCTCGGCCAGCCCTTCCTTGTCGAGAATGTCGTCGGCGCCGGCGGGGTGACGGGCACCAACCGCGCGGTCAAGGCGACGGCCGATGGCTACACATTCCTGGTCCACAATGTCGCGCCGCATGTCGCCGGCCCGGCCCTCTATGCCGGCGCCACCTACAACCCGGTCGAGGATTTCGAACCGGTCGCCTCGCTGGCGGAAGCCGCGATCTATGTTGTCGTGCGGAAGGACTTCCCCGCGAAGACGCTCAAGGAATTCCTCGATTACGGCAAGGCCAACCCGGGCAAGATCAGCTTTGCCTCGGCCGGTTCGGGCTCGGCCACGCATCTCGCCTGCGAGCTGCTGAAGCTCAGGGCCGGCATCGACATGCTGCATGTGCCCTATCGCGGCACCGGCCCGGCCCTGAATGACCTGGTTTCCGGCAAGGTCGACATGATGTGCGACCAGGGGCTCAATGTCGGTGCCCAGCTCAAGGCAGACGCCGTCCGCGCCCTCGCCATCGCGCAGGACAGCCGCTCGGCCGCCTTCCCGGACGTGCCGACCACGCAGGAAGCCGGCCTCGCAGGCCTGACGGTCAATGCCTCGACCGCGATCTACGCGCCGAAGGGCACGCCGGCGCCGGTGATCAAGGCCCTGTCCGACGCGCTCGACCAGGCCGGCCGCTCCGAGCTGATCAAGCAGCGGCTCGAGCAGCTGGTTTCCGAACGCCCCTCGGGCGACCGCATGACGCCGGCCGGCCTCAAGCGCTTCACGGCCGAGGAATTTGCCAAATGGACAACCACCATCAAGTCCTCTGGCATCAAGGTCAACTGAGGTCTATGTCAGCCCGGCGGGTCTTCCGGCCCGTGCGGGGTGATGGATCGTGCAGCGATCACGTGGGCATCTGACGACCGGCATGGCATCCGCCCTGATGGCGGGTGCCGTGCTGCTTCTGGCAGTCGGCGCCTGGCTCTGGGCCTGGCGCTGGACCGGCCAGACCATCGTCGACGGCGCCCGTGACCGGCTGGCCCTGTATGAAACCTCGCTCGATGCCGCAGTCGAGCGCTTCCGCTACCTGCCCGAATTCATGGCCCTGACCGAGCCCGTCCGGGCCCTGCTCGATGCCCCGGCCGAGGAAGCCCGGGCAGCCGAGGCCAATGCCCATCTTCTCCGCATCGCCCGCTCGGCCGGCGCCGACGTGCTCTTCGTGATGAATGCAGACGGGCTGACCCTCGCAGCCAGCAATGCCGGCGAGCCCACCTCCTTCGTCGGCCAGAACTATGCCTTCCGGCCCTATTATCGCTCGGCGATCGAAAGCGGGGCCGGCCGGTACTACGCAGTCGGCGCGACAACCGGGAAGCCCGGCTATTTCCTCGCCTCCCGGATCGACGGGCCGCTGGGCCCGCTTGGCGTGGCCGTGGTGAAGGTCGACCTTTCGCCCCTCGAGGCGGAATGGCGGCGCACGGCCGAGAAGGTGGCGCTGGTCGACCAGCAGGGCGTGGTCTTCCTCGCCACCGATCCGGCCTGGCTCTACCACCCTTTGGCGCCCCTGACGGCCGAGGCGCTGCATTACCTTGAGGAAACGCGGAAATACGGCTCGCCGCCGCAGCTCGGCCCGCCGCTGACGCAGGGCAGCAGCCGCCGCGCCGGGCTGGCGCTGGCCACGCTCGAACCGGCCCCGGGCCGTGCCGAGACCCTGTTCGAACTGGCCCATCCCCTGCCTGGCCATGGCTGGCGGCTGATGCTGCTGGCCCCCGTGACGCGGGCAAACGAGATGGCCTCGCTGGCGGCATTCTCGGTGCTTGTCCTCGGCCTCGTCGCCTTCCTCGTCAGCACCATCCTCGGCCAGCGCCGGGCCCATGCCCGTGCGCGGGAACGCGCTCATGCCGAGCTGGAACAGCGGGTCGAGGAACGCACCCTCGCCCTGCGGCAGGCGCAGGACGGGCTGGTCCAGAGCGCGAAACTGGCCGGCCTCGGCCAGGGCCTTGCCGGCATTGCGCATGAAATGGCGCAGCCGCTCGCGGCAATGCGCGTCTCGCTGGCCAGCCTCGCCCATTTCATCGGCGCGGGTGACAAGGCAAAGGCGCAGGGCACGGCCGAGGGGCTTGCCGCGATTGCCGACCGGGTGGAGAAGCTCGCCGCGCAGCTGCGCAACTTTGCCCGGCCGGATACCGAGACGCCACGGCAGGTCAGCCTGCAGGACCTTGCCCATGGCGCCCTCTCGCTGATCGAGCACCGCCTGAAGGCGCAGGAGATCCGGCTGGAGCGCCATTTTCCGGCCGAGCCTGTGCTGGTCGAGGCCCGGCCCAACCGGCTCGAACAGGTGATCGTCAATCTGCTCGCGAATGCGATCGATGCCAGCGAGGAGGCCGCACGCCACGCGCCGGGCGCGCGCCGCATCGATGTCGTCCTTGCCCTCGAAGGCGAAGAGGCCTGCCTCCGCGTCGAGGACGAGGGAAGCGGCCTCGGCGATCTGCCGCCGGACCGGCTGTTCGAGCCCTTCTTCTCCACCAAGGCGACCGGGCGCGGGCTGGGGCTTGGCTTGTCGATCTCGCGTGGCATCATGGCCGAGCATCGCGGCCAGCTTCGCCTCGCATCGCGGGCCGGCGGCGGCGTCGCGGCCGAACTCCGCCTGCCGCGCCTGCACAGGGAGAATGCTGCCCGATGAGCCTGCCGCCCGCACCGCCCGCACCCGGCCGGATCCTCGTCGTCGAGGATGACCGCATGGTCCGCCATGCCCTGGTGGAATGGCTCGGCATTGCCGGCCACGACGTCACCGAGGCCGAGGATGCCGAGGCCGCCTTGGCGGAGATCCGGCGCGCGGAGCCGGAGCTCGTCCTGTCGGATATCCGTATGCCCGGCCTGTCGGGGCTCGACCTGCTCGAACGCATCCGCGCCCTCGATCCCGACCTTCCGGTGATCCTCGTCACCGGCCATGGCGATGTGCCGATGGCGGTCTCGGCCATGCAGCGGGGCGCCCATGACTTCGTCAGCAAACCCTATGATCCCGGCCATCTCGCCGCGATCATCGCGCGCGGCCTGGCCTTGCGCCGCATGCGGGCCGAACTGGCCAGCCTGCGCGGCGGCGGCCCGGGAACCGGCCCGATCGAGGCCAGGCTGATCGGGCCGTCCCGGGTTATGGAGATCGTCAGGCGGCAGGCGCTGAAGCTCGCGCCCCTCCCGGTCGATGTGTTGCTGGTCGGCGAGACCGGCACAGGCAAGGATGTGCTGGCAGAAGCACTCCATGCCGCCAGCCCGAGGGCGCGCGGCCCCTTCGTGGCGCTGAACTGCGCCGCGATCCCCGCCGATCTCGCGGAGAGCGAGCTGTTCGGCCATGAGGAAGGCGCCTTCACCGGCACACGGGGCGCCCGGGCCGGCAAGTTCGAGGCGGCACAGGGCGGCACGATCTTCCTCGACGAGATCGAGAGCATGCCGTTGGCGCTGCAGGCCAAGGTCCTGCGCGTCCTGCAGGACCGGCAGGTCGAGCGGCTTGGTTCGAACCGGCCGCGCCCGCTCGATCTCCGCATCATCGCCGCGACAAAGGCCGATCTCCGCGCTTCAGGCGAGGCGGGGCAGTTCCGGGCCGACCTGTTCTACCGGCTCGCGGGCGCGGAACTGCACCTGCCCCCCCTCCGCACGCGGGAGCAGGATGCCCTGCTGCTCTTCGAGCTTTTCGCCAGCCGCGCCGCCCGCAGCCAGAACCTGCCGACGCCGCAGATCGGCCTCGCCGACCGCGATGCGATCCTTTCCCATGCCTGGCCCGGCAATGTCCGCGAACTCAAAAGCGTCGCCGAGCGCTTCGCCTATGGCCTGATCGAGGCCCCGGACGGGCTGGCGCGGCTCCTCCTCGGCGCCCGGGCACCGGAGGGCGCGGCGCTCGGCCTGATCCCGCGGCTTGAGGAATTCGAGCGCATGCTTATCGGAGCCGCTCTGGCGGAAACCGGCGGCACCGTCTCTGCAGCCGCCGAGCGTCTGGGCCTGCCGCGCCGGACGCTCAGCGACCGCATGGCCCGGCTGGGCATGGCCCCACGGGAAACCGGCGGCTGAGCGGAGCCGGGCTGGTCACCCCGCCTGGAGCCGCGCCGTCAGGCGGGAGGCAGAGGCAAGGACGAGAGCCGTGAGCCCCGGCATATCCGCCACGTCGAACCGGGTGATCGGGCCGGACAGGCCAACGGCGCCCATGAGCCGCCCTCCCTCGCCGAAGACGGGCGCGGCAACGGCCGCACTGTCCGGGTCGCGCTCGCCCCGCGACACGGCATGGCCCGCCGCCCGGATCTCGGCCGCGCGCGGATGCCCGGTGCCGGACCAGGCCGCCAGCACATGGCCGCTCGCGCCGATGCCGAGTGGCAGGAGGCTGCCTTCCTCGAGATGGGAGCGCAGCGCGCGCGGGCCATTGACACGGTAGAGGCAAAGCCGTGCCTCGCCCTCGCGGATGTAGAAGGCTGCCGTCTCGCCGGATTCCCGGGAGAGATGCTGCAATTCGGGCCGGATCACCCCCTCGAGCGGAAAGCCGAGCCGGTAGATCCGTGCCATGGGCAGCACCGCCGGGCCGAGCCGGAACCGGCCATCGGCCTCGCGCCGGAGAAAGCCGAACCGCTCCAGCGATCCGGATAGCCGGAGGACCGTGCTGGGATATTGCCCCGCCGCCCCGGCCAGTTCCTTGAGGGTGAGATGCGTGCGCCCCTCGCCGAAACAGGCAAGCAGCGCCAGCGCGCGCTCCACCGCCTCGACGCGCGGCAATTCCGACACATCCCCTTTCCGAAGCTTGGGCGGTCGCCCGGCCATGATCTCCCCCTCGCCGCGCTTGACGGCAGCCTGATGATGGTATTTTCTAAAAACAGAATAATAATTCTGTCCAGAAGAATTTTGATGCATCATCCCGGAATCATCATCAGCGAGGTCGGCCCGCGCGACGGGCTGCAAAGCATCGCCCGCACCATGCCGACCGAGGCGAAGCAGCTCTGGATCCGCGCCCTCGCCGCGGCCGGCCTGCGGGAAATCGAGGTCGGCTCCTTCGTCAACCCGAAGCGCCTGCCACAGATGGCGGATACCGCCGCCATCGTGGCCGATGCCATCACCCTGCCCGGCCTGTCGGTGATCGCGCTCGTGCCGAACCTCGTCGGCGCGGAACGGGCCTTCGCCGCCGGCGCGCACCGGGTCTCGATGCCGGTCTCCGTCTCGGAATCGCATTCGCGCCAGAACATCAACCGCAGCCCCGAGGAAGCGATTGCCCAAGTGCAGGCGGTGGCTGCCTTGCGGCGCAGCCTGCCGGATGCGGCGGATCGCGGCGTCGAGGTCGGGCTGTCGACGGCCTTCGGCTGCACGATCGAGGGCCCGGTCGCGGAGGACCGCGTGATCCGGCTGGCCGTGCTGGCGGCGGAAGCGGGCGCGGATTCCGTGGGCCTGTCCGACACAACCGGCATGGGCAATCCGGCGCAGGTCCGGCGGCTCTTCACCCGGCTCCGCGCCGAACTGGGCAGCAAGGCCGGCGGCGCGCATCTCCACAATACGCGCGGCCAGGGCCTCGCCAATGTCGTCGCGGCTCTGGAAGCCGGCGTGACCACCTTCGATTCCTCGCTGGCGGGCCTCGGCGGCTGTCCCTATGCCCCGGGCGCGACGGGCAACATCGTGACGGAGGATCTCGTCTTCATGCTGGAATCCTCGGGTCTGACCACCGGAATCGATATCGACGGCCTCGTCGCAGCGCGCGCCATCCTGGCCGAGGCGCTGCCGGGCGAGCCGCTTTACGGCCATGTGGCCGAGGCTGGCCTGCCCAAGGGCTTCCAATATGCCGGAGACCGGGCATGACCGTGATCGCGCCGCTTGCCGGGATCCGGGTCGTCGAATTCTCCCACATGGTCATGGGGCCGAGCTGCGGGCTGGTCCTCGCCGATCTCGGCGCAGATGTGATCAAGGTCGAACCGGCCGGTGCCGGCGACAATACCCGCCGCCTCGCCGGATCGGGCGCGGGCTTCTTCGTCAGCTTCAACCGCAACAAGCGCTCGATCGCGATTGACCTGAAGACGCCGCGCGGCCTCGCCCTGGTCCGCCGCTTCATCGCCTCGGCGGATGTGATGACCGAGAATTTCCGTCCCGGCGCGCTGGAAGCACTCGGCCTCGGATACGAGGCGCTCAGGGCCGGAAACCCCCGGCTGATCCATTGCTCGCTCAAGGGTTTCCTCACCGGGCCCTACGAGCATCGCGCCGCCCTCGACGAGGTGGTGCAGATGCTCGGCGGCCTCGCCTACATGACCGGCCCGCCCGGCCGGCCACTCCGGGCCGGCGCCTCGGTCAACGACATCATGGGCGGCATGTTCGCCGCGATCGGCATCCTCGCCGCGCTCAACGAGCGGCATGCCACGGGGCGGGGCCGCTCGGTCAGGGCGGGCCTGTTCGAGAACTGCATCTACCTGATGTCGACCCACATGATGCAGTTCGCCGTCACCGGAAAGCCGGCCGCGCCGATGCCGAACCGGCTCGCGGCCTGGGCGGTGTATGACGTGTTCGACATGGCCGATGGCAGCCAGGTCTTCATTGGCGTGGTCTCGGATACGCAATGGTCGGCCTTCTGCGCGGCCTTCGGGCTGGCGGACCTGCTGTCCGACCCCGCCCTTGCCACCAACCGGGACCGCGTTCTGGCGCGCGAGCGTTTCATGCCCCGCCTGCATGCCCTGTTCGCCAGCCGCCCGCGCGCGGAAATCCTGGCCGAATGCGAGCGGATCGGCCTGCCCTTCGCGCCGATCAACCGCCCCGAGGACATGTTCGACGATCCCCATCTCAACCATCCCGGCGCGATGGTGCCGGTGACGATCCCCGGCGGCGCCTCCGCGCGGGTGCCGGCCCTGCCGCTCGAATTCGACGGCGAAAGGCCCGGCCTCCGGCACGACATCCCGCGGGCGGGGGAGCAGGGCGCCGAGCTCTGCCGCGAACTCGGCCTCGGCGAGGCCGAGATCAGCGAGCTGATCGCCGCCGGGATTCTCACGGTCGAGGGCGCGGCGACCCCACCGACCTGATGGCCCGCCCTAGCGCAGGCCGTCCCATTTGCTGATCTCGGATTGCTGCAATCCGCCCATGCGCGCATGCGGGCGGCCGCCGGTCGTCATGGCCAGCACGAACATCAGCTCGTCCGCACGCGGCGAATCCGGCACCACCACGGTCACGCCATCGAAATGCGAACGCACGTAGGCGGCATTGCGGTGATGGATCGGCACATCGAGCGGGGTGCCGATGGCACCGATCTTCGTCATCGAGGGCACGATGGCAAGCGCCTTGCCCAGCAATTCGCGCATCGCATAGCCGCCGGGCACATGCCAGAGCGCGCCATGCTCGATCTCGCCATTGGATCCGATCAATGAACCCTTGCCATAGGCCTCGACCTCGGCGGGCTTGATGCCCATGGCCGCACAAAGGCGCATCGAGCATTCGAGCCCGAGCGGCTTCAGCAGGTCCATGAAGGGCTGCAGCTCCGGATGATAGGCGCCGGCGAAAGGATTGCGGAGGATGCAGGCCACCCATCCATGCCGGATCGGCCTGTCGAGGACCGGCCCGCCATCATGGCGCACTTCCTCGACGAAAACCGCGATCTTGCGGACATTCACGGTGAGATCGACCATGGTATTTCCTCCCGGCCCGTGGCGGGCATGCTGATGGTGAGTGTCGAATCGGAGTGTGACAGGGCATGGCCCGCGCCGGCCTGCGGGCCGACAAGCCGATGCTCGCCCTGAAGGCTGAGGGCGGCGGCGCGGATCAGGCCACGCCCGATCAGGGCCCCGGCGAGGGCGGCGCCGGCGGCCAGCGCCTGCCGCGCAGCTTCGGCCCCCAGCGGCGGAACCGCCACCGTGACCGGCCTGTCGCCGAGATCGCTGTCCGGATCAAGGGCGATGGCCGGCGCCCGCCGGATTGCCGGATGGCCGGGCAAATCGACGGCATTGGCCACGAGCGTGGCCGCGGCATCCGCCTCGGCGGCCGAGCCAGCAAGCACGGTGACACTGTCGGCAATGCCCAGCGAGAAGGATCGCCCCTGCGCACCGGATGTCGCGATGCCGCCGATCCCGTCCGCTTCCCTCAGGCGGATCGCGCCGTCCAGCGCCGGCACCGGACCACGCGAGAAATCGGCGGCCACACCGATGGCGAGGGTCTCGCCCGGCGCGAGATGCAGGGCAATATCCCCCCCATTGTTCACGAACGCCCGCCGGAGCGATGCCGCACCGGTCATGGCGGCGAGAACCTCGTCGGCCACCGCGCCGGCAACCGCCGCCATCGGCGTCAGGAAAGCCGGCCGGTGCACCAGGCAGGCGGTGAGCATCCGCCCGGCGACCGGCCCCCGGAAGCGGCGCGCCGCTGTCGCGGCTTGGCGCAGTTCCGGCAATTCCGCCACCAATTCGCCGAGGATCGACCCGAAGCGCCGGATAGCCGCCGCCTCGGCCGCCGCGACAGCCCCGGCCGTGCCCCAGGCCTTGAGGACAAGGTCGATCGGCCCATGCTGGAGATGCAGCCGCTCGCCGGTCAGGCGCTGGATCCGGGGCGGCTCCATCATGGTTCAGCCCAGCTTCTCGAGCAGGCGCACGATCTCGCGCTGCTCGCGTTCCGTCAGCGGCTCGAGCGTGCGCGCGGTGACCGTGGCCCCCTCGGCCTTCATCGCCAGGGTCAGGGCCCGGCCCTGCGGCGAGAGTTCGAGGATGACGAGCCGGGCATCATTCGGATCGATGGCCTGCGTGAGCAGGCCGCGCTTCACCAGCCGTGCCGCGATGCCGAACATCGTGGCCGGATCGGCACCGACCGAGCGGCCGAGCTGGTTCTGCGAGGTCGGACCGAAATCATGCAGCTTGGCCAGGACCGCGAACTGGACCGGCGTCACCTCGAAATCACCCATCACCTGCTCGAAGATCGCACTGGCACGCTGATGGGCGCGGCGGATCAGATAGCCGATCTGCCGTTCGAGCACGTAATCCGCCACCGCATCCTCGGTGACCGCGGGAATGGGCTTCTCGATCTTGACGCGCCGCGCTTTCATCCGCCTCTCCCGAAGGGCCAGGGATTGTCATCCTGCCAGGGCTCGATTCGCGCCTCCGGTGCAATCTCCCGCAGGATATCGCCGATCGGGACGATATCGCCGGCATGCCCGCCAAGTTTCGCATAGAGATCGCGCGGGAGGGTGAACTCGATCGGCGCCACGATGGCAGGCGTCGGCACATAGCCGAAGGACCGGCCCGGCATCCGGGTGACATCGGCCATGACGGTGATGCCGCCGCCGGGCCAGAGATAGGCCGGCGCGCCGCCGAGGGTGACGCGCGTTTCCCCGCGCGCCACGGAGCGGGTCAGCAGGACCGGGTTCTCGGTCACCCCGGCCCGCAGGCTCCCGCCGGCCCCGGCCATGAACACCACCGAGCAGAGCGAGGGCTCGCAATTCTCCCCGATCCGGTCGACGACGGCCGCCACCGCCGCCGGCATCGGCGCCGGGACGGGCACGAGATTCTCGTCGAGAATGCAATAGAGCGCATCCTCGCCGGTGGTCGAGGTCAGCAGCAGCCTCAGGCCGGGCCAGGCCTGCGCCGGATCGATCTTCTGGATGATCGAGAGCGGATCGGAAATATCCGTCCCGCCCCAGCCAAGGCCCGGATTGGCAACCTGGAAATACCGGCCCGGCGTGGATTTCCGCCCGCGCACGCGAATGCCGGCCAGCCGCATGTCCAGGACCTTGCCGGCCTGGTGCTCGGTGAGGACGCCGGTAATGTGATCATCGACGACGATCACCTCGTCGACATGGCCGAGCCATTGCCGGGCGAAGATCCCCACCGTGGCCGAACCGCAGCCGACGCGCATCCGTTCCTCGGGCCGGCCATCGACGACGGGCGCCTTTCCGGCCTGGACGACGACCCCGTGGCCGCCATCGATCGTGAGCGTGACGGCCTCGCCCGAGCAGAGCCGGAGCATGGCATCGCAGGTGACATTGCCTTCCTTCTTCGAGCCGCCCGTGAGATGGCGCACCCCGCCGATGGAGAGCATCTGCGAGCCGTATTCGGCGGTCGTCACATGGCCGACCTGCTCGCCATCGACCCGGATCGGCGCGGCCTCGGGGCCGAGATGGCGGTCGGTATCGATCTTCACCTTCACGCCGCAATAGCTGAAGATCCCCTCCGTCACGACAGTGACCGTATCGACGCCGTCATGTTCGGCCGAGACGATGAAGGGCGCTGGCTTGTAATCCGGATAGGTCGTGCCCGCGCCGACGCCGCTCACGAAGGTGCGCGCCGGATCGAGCAGCGCGCCATCCCATTCGTTGCGGCCGAACTCGACCAGCGGATTGCCGGCTTCGAGCGCCCGCTCGAGCAGGACCACCGGATCGGTGCGCACGAGCTTGCCATCCTCGTTCGCATAGCGCGAACACGCCCCGGAGCGCCCGGGCCGGATGCGGCAGAGCACGGGGCAGGCATCGCATCGCACGATGCCCTCCTCGCCTTCCGCCGCGCCGAATTTCTTCGACCGGGCCTCGCGCGAAAGCTGATCGACCGTGCTCATGACCGGGCTCCCTTCGCCTGAAGCGCCTCGAAGAGCCGGTGCGGCAGGACTGGCACGCGGCAGATCCGCGCGCCAGTCGCATGCCGGATCGCCGAGAGGATAGCCGGCGCCGTCGCGACAAGGGCCGGCTCGCCGACGCCCTTTGCGCCGAAGGGTCCTTCCGGCTCCGGATCCTCGATGAGATGGATCGTGATCTCCGGCATGTCGCCCACGGTCGGGATCAGGTAATCGTGGAGGTTCTCGGTCCGGCCGGGGATGAATTCCTCCATCAGCGCGAGGCCGAGACCCTGCGCGATCCCGCCATGGATCTGTCCTTCGGTCAGGGTCGGGTTCACGGCCCGCCCGACATCATGCGCGGCCACGATCCGCCGGACCTTCACCGTGCCGAGCAGCATGTCCACCTCGACCTCGGCCACCTGGGCCGCAAAGCCATAGGTGGCATAGGGCACGCCCTGCCCCCTCGCATCCAGCCCGGTCGTCGGCGGGTCATAGGTGCCCCGTCCGACCAGCACGAAGCCTTCGTCATCGCGCGGCAGCGCCGCGAGATCGACCCGGCGGCTGGCCTCGCCGTCGCGGATCAGCAGCGTGGCGCCCTCCAGCGCCAGCCGGGCCTCCGGCCCGGCATTGCCCAGCGCGAGAATGGCCCGGCGCAGGTCGAGCCCGGCCAGCCTTGCGGCATTGCCGGAAACGAAGGTCTGGCGCGAGGCGGAAGTCTTGCCGGCATCCTCGGTGAGATCGGTATCGCCGATCACCGACTCGAAGGCGGCCGGCGGCAGGCCCAGCGCCTCGGCGGCGATCTGCAGCAGGACGGTGGTCGAGCCCTGCCCGATATCGACGGCCCCGTTGAAGAAGACCAGACGCCCGTCCGGCAGCAGCGCGATCCGCATCGTCGAGGGGTTCGACATCGAGGTATTGCCGCAGCCATACCACATGCAGGCCACGCCCGCGCCGCGCCGGAACCGCGTGGCCCCGGCATTGAAGGCCTCGGCTTCGGCCTCGAATGTCCGGAAGGCGTCCTCCACGGCATCGAGGCATTCCGGCAGGCCGGCCGAGGCATGCAGCACCTGCCCGCTCGGCGTCCGGTCACCATGGCCCAGCGCATTGCGCCGGCGGATGGCCCAGCGCGACAGGCCGAGCTGCAGGGCCAGGTCGTCCAGCAGGGTCTCGTTGGCAATGGCGGCCTGCGGCACGCCGAAGCCGCGGAAAGCCCCGGCCGGCGTCTCGTTGGTATAGACCGCCCGCGTCCGGTTGCGGACATGGGGCACCTTGTAGGGCCCGGTCGCGTGGATCGGCACGCGGTTGGCCACGGTCGGCCCCCAGGAGGCATAGGCGCCGGTATTGAAATCGCCGGTCATCTCATAGGCGAGAAGATGGCCCTCGGCATCGGCGGAGGCCCGCGCCCGGATCGAGGCGGGATGGCGCTTCGTCGTCGAGGCCATGCTTTCCGGCCGCGTATAGATGATGCGCACCGGCCGGCCGAGCTGCCAGGCCGCCACGGCAAGCAGCGGCTGCACCGAGACATCGAGCTTGCCGCCGAAGCCGCCGCCGCAGGCCGTCGGGCGGATCCGCACGGCGGCCTTGGGAATCCCCAGAACCCGGGCCACCTCTTCCTGGTCCATCACCGGGGCCTGCGTGCAGGCGCTGATCTCGATCCGGTCGCCCAGGCGCACGGCAAAGCCGGCTTCCGGCTCGATATAGGCATGCTCGACGAACGCCGTCTCGAAGGCGCCTTCCGCCGTGACCGCCGCTGCGGCATGGCCGGCCTCGACATCCCCGCATTCGAGATAGCCGCGGGTCAGCACATTGTCCGGCACCTTGGCATGCAGCACCGGCGCCCCGGGCGCGAGCCCCATGCCGACACCGATCACCGCCTCTTCCGGATGCCATTCGATCGGCAGGTCGGCATCCCGCACCGCCTCGACAGCCTCGCGCGTGCCGGCCAGGGCCAGCACCGCCTCGCCGCGGAAGCGGACAAAGCCATCAGCAAGGACCGGCTGGTCCTTGATGGTCGGGAAGATCCCGAAACTGTTCTCCCCTGGCACGTCTTTCGCGGTGAGGATCGCCACGAGGCCCGGTACCCGGTCGAGGACGGGCCGGCAATCGCCGAGGGTGAAGCGCGCGCTGGCATGCGGCGAGCGCAGGATCCGGAGGTACAGCGCATCCCCGGGCGCGGAATCGGCGCCGAAAAGATCGATGCCCTCCACTTTCGGCCGCCCGTCGACACGGGCGATCCGGGCGCCGAACGCGCCTTCCGGATCCTGCACCGGCAGGCCGCCGCCGCGGGCGACATCGAGAATGGCCTCGACGATCTTCACATAGCCGGTGCAGCGGCAGAGCACCCCGCCCAGTGCGTCCTCGATGGCGGCGCGCCCGGCCTGCGGATCCTTCATCAGGCAATCCGCCGCGGCCATGATCATCCCCGGCGTGCAGATGCCGCATTGCGCGGCGCCATGGGCGAGGAACGCCTCCTTGAGGCGCCGGATCAGCCCGTCTCCATCCTCGCCCTCGATGGTGAGGACCGGAACATCCTCGGCCTGGGCCACCGGAATCAGGCAGGAACAGGCCTGCACGCCATCCACGAGCACCGTGCAGGCCCCGCAATCGCCGGCCTCGCAGCCGATCTTGGTGCCGGTCAGGCCGAGATGGTCGCGCAGCACCTCCGAGAGCGGCGTGAACGGGTCGGCCGTCACTGCATGCGGCTGGTTGTTGACGATCAGGCGCAGGGGCCGCGTCTTGGATCGGTCAAGCATCAGGCAGCCCTCCTGGCGGTTTCCTGGTGGATCCGGGCCAGGGCGTCGCGCACGAGATGCAGCGCCACTTCGCGGCGATACTCGGCACTGGCCCGGACATCGGAAATGGGAACGAGATGCGCGAGATGCGCGGCCTCGACACGCCGGGGCGCCGTGGCGAGCCGCTCGCCGGCCAGGGCCGCCTCGAGGCCCGGCAGCCGCAGCGCGACCGGCGAACAGGCGCCGATCGCGATGCGCGCCGCGGCAATCCGGTCCTGCGCGTCGAGTTCGACAATCGCCGCCACCATGGCGATGGAGATGACGAGCGAATGGCGCGCGCCCAGCTTGACGAAGGCCGCGCGGGCGGGCGGGCCCTTCGGCACGACGAGCGCGGTGACGATCTCGTCGGGACGGAGGGCGATCTGCCGGTAACCGGTCAGGAAATCGGCAACCGGCAGAAGGCGCCGGCCGGCCTGCGAGGACAGCTCGACCCCGGCATCGAGCGCCATCAGGTTGGGAATGCCATCGCCTGCCGGCGAGGCAGTGCAGAGATTCCCCGCCAGCGTTCCGCGATTCTGCACCTGCTGTCCGCCGACATGGCGCGAGGCTTCCTTCAGCCCGTCGAAAAGCAGCGGCAGCGGGGCATCGGCCAGCGCCGCCCAGGTCACCATGG
Organism: Hyphomicrobiales bacterium; assembly: GCA_027484605.1. Taxonomy (GTDB): domain Bacteria; phylum Pseudomonadota; class Alphaproteobacteria; order Rhizobiales; family Beijerinckiaceae; genus Rhabdaerophilum. The sequence continues at coordinate 42,826 of JAIXSR010000089.1, forward strand.
ACCCGATCCGCCAGCCCGCCTCGTCTTCCGTGATCGCATCGAGGCCCGGCAGGGCGGAAAGGTCGAGGATATCCGCCCTCGAGGCATCACCCCAGGCCTTGCGCTGCGCGAAGGCGGGGTAGATATCCGTGCCGCCCGCCATCAGGATGACGCGGCGTTCGGCGCGGATGGCCAAGGCCTCCGCAAGATCGGTCGGTCGGTCATACCGCATCAGGCCTCTCCTCTTTCCGGGTAGTAACCCCGCCGGTGGTCCCTCTCGGTCAGCGCCGGATCCCGCTCCGTGGCCGGCCCGTACCCGCCGCCGCCCGGCGTCATCACCTCGACGCGATCGCCGGCGCGGATCAGCAGGCCCTGATCCTTGGAGAGATGCTCGGGGATGATCGTCTCGCCGCCGCGATGGATCCGCACGATATTGGGCGCGCCGGCCTCGCCGCCGAGCACGCCCGGCGGGCCGAACCGGCCGTGATCCATCACGAAGGAGGCCCGCGCCTCCCCGCGCAGCAGCTCAACCTCGTAATGCACCCCGAAACCGCCGCGATGCCGGCCGAGCCCGCCCGAGCCTTCCCGCAGCGCGAAGCGCCGGAACAGGACCGGGTAATATTGCTCCATCACCTCGACCGGGGCCGTCTTCGAGATGCCGATCGTCGAGCAGCCATTGGTGAGCCCGTCATGCTCGGCATTGCCGCCATAGCCGCCGCCGGTGATCTGGTACATCACATAGCCGGCATTCTTCTCCGGATCGAAGCCGCCAAGCGCGAAATTGCCCGAGGTTCCGGCCGGCGCGGCCGTCACCTTGTCGGGAATGGCCTGCACAAGCGCCAGGAACACCGCCTCGGCAATGCGCTGCGAAACCTCGGCCGCACAGCCGGAAACCGGGCGCGGATAGCGCGCATCGAGGAAGGTGCCCTCGGCGCCGGTCACGGTCAGCGGCTCGAATGTCCCGGCATTGATCGGCACATCCGGGAAGACATGCTTGACCGCGAGATAGACCGCCGAGAGCGTGGTCGCGAGCACCGAATTCATCGGCCCGCGACAGGGCAGCGAGGAGCCGGCAAAGTCGAAATGCAAACGGTCTCCGCTCTTGGTCACCGCCAGCGCGATCCGTAGCGGTTCGTTCACCACCCCGTCGGAATCGACAAAGGCCTCCGCGCGATAGAGGCCATCCGGCATCTGCGCGATCTCGGCCCGCATCCGCGCGGCCGAGCGCGCCCGGATCTCGGCAATGGCCTGCTCGAGCGTGGCCTGGCCATAGCGCGCCAGCATGTCCATCAGGCGGCTCTCGCCCACCGCCAGGGCCGCCGCCTGGGCCTTGATATCGCCGATGCGCTGGCTCGCGACGCGGATATTCGACATGATGATGGAGAAGATCTCGCGGTCCATCTCGCCGCGCTTGAACAGCTTCACGGGGGGCAGGCGCAGGCCCTCCTGCTCCACCTCGGTGGCATGGGCCGAGAAGCCGCCCGGCACCATGCCGCCGATATCCGGCCAATGCCCGGTATTCTGCAGCCAGCAGAACAGCTGGCCCTCGACGAAGACCGGGCGGACGAAACGCACATCCATCAGATGCGTGCCGCCGAGATAGGGATCGTTGACGATATAGACATCGCCCGGCTCCGGCGGGGCCACCTGGCCTTCGCGGATCAGCCGGATCAACTCGCCGGTGGAATACTGCATCGTGCCGACGAAGACCGGCAGCCCGAACTCGCCCTGCGCGATCAGCGCACCGGTCTCGCGGTCATAGATCCCGTCGGAACGGTCATCCGCCTCGGCAATGACCGGCGAGAAGGCCGCCCGCGTGAAGGAGAGGTCCATCTCGTTGCAGACCTGCTGCAGGCCCGCCTGGATCACGGCGAGGGTAAGCGGATCGATCGGGCTCATGCGCGGATCCTCAGATTGCCGATCGCGTCGATCCGGGCGCGGGCTCCCGGCTCGATCACGGTGGTCGCGTCGACCTGCTGGATGATGGCCGGGCCGGCAATCTCGGCATTGGCCGGCAGCGCCTCGCGCGCATAGATCGCCGCCTCGTGCCAGGCCCCCTCGGCATGGATCGGGCGGGTGCCGATCCGGGCTTCCTCGAGCCGGGTGCGCCGGGCACCGGCCGGCAGCAGCTTGGCAAGGTCGATCCGCCGCCGCCGCCCGATCACCGAGGTCATCACATTCACCACCACCGCCCGGATCTCGGGCAGGCGCAACTGGAACCGGGCGAAATAGGCCGCCTCGAACAGGGCCTGCAACGCCTCGCGGCTGATCTCGGCCTGCGGAATCGCAACGCGGATCAGGTGGGTCTGGCCGCTGAACTGCATCTCGGCCGCATGCAGTACCTGCCGCTCCTCGATTTCCGCCGCCTCGCCGGCCAGCGCCGCCTCGGCGCTCTGCCTCTGGGCCAGCCACGTGTCGCGCAGCAGCGCCATGTCGAGCCCGTCCAGGCGCCGGTTGAGCGTGTTGACCCGGTCCTGCCGGAGGTCGGCGACCAGGCAGCCCAGCGCATTGGTCAGGCCCGGCCGCGCCGGGACCAGCACTTCGGGAATGCCCAGCTCCCGGGCCAGCGCGACGGCATGGAGCGGCCCTGCACCCCCGAAGGCGAAGAGCACGAAATGGCGCGGATCATGCCCGCGCGACAGCGAGACCATCCGGATCGCCCCGCTCATATGGACATTGCCGAGCCGGATCACCGCCGCGGCTGCCTCTTCGACGCTCAGACCCAGCGGGCCGGCGAGCTGCTCGTCGAAGATCGCGCGGATGGTCGAGAGCGCGACCGGCGTCTCGACCGCATTCAGCCGCTCCGGATCGAGCCGCCCGAGGATGAGATTGGCATCGGTGATGGTCGGCCGCCGCCCGCCCCGCCCGTAGCCGATCGGCCCCGGCATCGAACCGGCGCTTTCCGGCCCCACCTGCAGCATGCCCGCACGGTTGACGAAGGTGATGGACCCGCCACCCGCGCCGACGGTCCGGACATCGACCATCGGCAGATGGATCGGCAGGCCGTAATCGATGGTCAGTTCGGCCGAAACCTCCGGCACGCCGTCATGGATCAGGGCCACATCGGTGGAGGTGCCGCCCATATCATAGGTGATGGCCTGGGCCAGCCCGGCCTGCCGCAAGGTCGCGGCCGCCGCCATAACGCCGGAAGCCGGGCCGGACATCACCGTCTTCGCCGCCTCCTCGGCCACCGCACCGGCCGCAACCGTGCCGCCATTGCCATTCATCACCAGCAGCTCGCGCGAGAAGCCGCCGCCGCGAAGCTCTTCCGCCAGCCGGCGGATATAGCGGTCGAGGATCGGTTGCACGGCGGCATTCACGCTCGCCGTCGTGCCGCGCTCGTATTCGCGGAATTCCGAGAGGAGGCCATGGCCCAGCGTGACATAGGCATTGGGCCACATCTCCCGGGCGATTTCCCCGGCCCGGATCTCGTGGGCGGGATTGGCATAGGAATGCAGGAAATGGATCACCAGCGCCTCGCATCCCGCCGCGATCAGCGCCCCGATTTCCCGCCGCACCGCCAGCTCGTCGAGCGGGATGCGCACCTTGCCGCTGGCCTCGACGCGCTCGGGCACCTCGCGCCGGTGCTCCCGGGCGATCAAGGGCTCGAACGTGCCGAACAGGCCATAGGGCTTCGGCCGGGTCCGCCGGCCGAGTTCCAGCACGTCGCGGAAACCCTCGGTCGTGATGAGGCCGACCCGGGCGACCTTGCGCTCGAGCACCGCATTGGTGGTCGCCGTCGTGCCATGGATGATCAGGTCGAGCGCGCCGGGCGTGACACCGGCCGCCGCGATGGCACGGATCACGCCCTCGGCCTGGTTGGCGGGCGTGGTCGGCACCTTGGCCAGATGGATCACCATGCCGGCGCCCTCGCCCTCCGTCATCAGGAGGTCGGTGAAGGTTCCCCCGACATCTATGCCCGCCACGCGTCTCACAGCGTTCTCCGTTCGTCTACGAACAAGGTGCGGAAGGAGGGAGGACGGACACGGAGCCCGTCACACCGTCAGATAGGCTTCCCGCACCGATTCATCAGCCTCGAGCGCCGCCATGCTGCCTGCATAGCGGATGACGCCCTTCTCGATCACATAGGCCCGGTCCGACACGGCCCCGGCGAAAAACAGGTTCTGCTCCGAGAGCAGCACCGCGATGCCTTCGTCCTTCATGCGGAGCACGGCCTCGGCCATCTCCTCGACGATCACCGGCGCCAGCCCCTCGGAGGGCTCGTCCAGCAGCACCGCCCGGGGATTGCCCATCAGCGTGCGGGCAATGGTCAGCATCTGCTGCTCGCCGCCCGACATGGCGGAGGCCTGCCGGCCACGCATCTCGGCGAGGTTGGGGAAGATCGCGAAGAGCCGCTCGGGCGTCCAGGCCTGCCGGCCCGCCGGCGCCGCACGCCGCCCGACCTCGAGATTCTCCGCCACCGTGAGATCGGTGAAGATCCGCCGCTCCTCCGGCACATAGCCCAGCCCGCCCCGCGCGATCTCGAAAGGCGAAAGCCGGGTGATGTCGCGGCCATCGAACCGGATCTCGCCGGTACTGGCCGTGATCAGGCCCATGATGGTCTTGAACGTCGTCGACTTGCCCGCGCCGTTGCGCCCCATCAGGGCCACCACCTCGCCCGGTGCCAGCGCGAGATCGACGCCGAACAGCACCTGCGCATGGCCATAGCGCGCGGTGATCCCCGAGACGGTGAGGATCGGCGCGGGATGGGTGGAACCGCCCGTGCTCATGCCAGCCCCGCTTCATGCTTCTGGCGGCGTGCCGCCAGCGCGGCCTTGACGCCGCTCTCGCCCAGATAGACCCGCTTCACATCCGGATTGGCGCGCACCGCCTCGGGCGTGCCGGCGGCGATGATCCGCCCGCGCACCAGCACGAGAATGCGGTTCGCATGGGCAAAGACCGCATCCATGTCATGCTCGGTGAAGAGCACGCCGATCTGCTCCCGCCGCGCCACATCGGCCGTCAGCTGCATCAGCGCCGCGCGCTCCTTCGGCGCCATGCCGGCCGTGGGCTCGTCCATCAGCAGCAGGCGCGGCTTCGAGGCCAGCGCGATGGCCAGCTCGACCCGCTTCACATCGCCATAGGCGAGTTCGCTGACGGGGCGCCCGGCAAGGTCGGCCATGCCGACGCTGTCGAGCAGGGCCAGGGCCTCGTCGCGGTGAAGGGCGCTGGCCCGGGAAAACAGCGAACGCGTCTGCCCGCGCAGCGAGATCAGCGCCATCTGGACATTCTCGACGACATTCATCGACATGAAGGTCTGGGCGATCTGGAAGGTCCGGCCCACGCCCTTGCGCCAGATCACCCGGGGCGGCTCGCCCGCAATATCCTCGCCGCCGAGCAGCACCTGCCCGGAATCCGGCCTGAGCTGCCCGCCCACCATGTTGAAGGTGGTGGATTTTCCGGCCCCGTTCGGGCCGATGATGGCCAGCATCTCGCCGCTCTCCAGCGAGAAGGTGACGGAATCGGCCGCGAGCACGCCGCCGAACCTCTTGGTGATGCCCTTGACCTCGAGCAGCGTCATGGCCGGCCCTCCGTCCTGCGGCGCGAGCGCCAGGCCTCCAGCGTGCCCACGATGCCGCGCGGGAAGACCAGCACCATCCCGATGATCGTCAGCCCCAGGAAGAAGCGCCAGAAATCGGTGAGCGGCATGAAGAAGTCCTTCACCGAATGGAAGGCCGCCGCCCCGACCAGCGGGCCCGTCACGGTCTGGATGCCGCCGAGCAGGACCATGACCAGGAAATCGACCGACATGGCGATCGAGATCATGGTCGGGTCGATCGAGCCTTTCGAGAAGGCATAGAGCCCGCCGGCCAGCCCCGCCGCCGCGCCGGCGATGATGAAGGCCAGCCAGCGATGCCGGCGGATATCGATGCCGATCGCATCGGCCCGGTTGGCGGAATCGCGCGCCGCCCGGAGGATCGCGCCGAACGGGGCGTAATAGATGTGCCGCAGCAGCAGGATCGCCGGGATTGCGAGAGCCGCGACAACGTAGAAATAGACCTCGCGGGCACCGGCCCAGCGCGAGGGCCAGACGCCGACAATGCCATTGTCGCCCCCCGTCACCTCGACCCACTGGAAGAAGATCGCATAGGTGATCTGCGCGAAAGCCAGCGTCAGCATGGCGAGATAGATGCCGGAAAGCCGGACGATGAAATAGCCGAACAGCGCCGCCGCCAGCCCCGCCGCCACCGGCGCCGCCACGAGCGCGGCCTCCATCGGCAGTTTCAGCGGGCCGGTCACCAGCAGGCCGGCCGCATAGGCGCCGATGCCGAAATAGGCGGCATGGCCGAAGGAGACGAGCCCGCCATTGCCGATGAGGAAATTGAGCGAGAAGGCCGCGAGCGCGAGGACGAGGATCTCGATCCCGACCTTGATCTTGTAGGAATCGCCCAGGACCGGCACCGCCAGCAGGGCCAGCACGAAGCCGGCGCTGACCAGGATCTCGCGGCGGCCGAACCGCTTGAGGTCGATGATGCCCTCCGGCAGCACCGCCCGCCCGGCCGCAGGATCGGGGCGGCCCAGCAGCCCCCAGGGCTTCACGACCAGCACCACGGCCATCAGCAGGAAGACGAGGACGAGCGTGATCTTCGGAAAGATCAGGATGCCGAAGGCCTGGAGCAGCCCGATGATCACGGCCGCGATGAAGGCGCCGGGCACCGAGCCCATGCCCCCGATCACGGTGACGACGAAGGCCTCGGAAATGATGGTCAGGTCCATATGGCTGTTGGCCGGCAGCCGCGGGATCTGCAGCGCACCGCCGAGCCCCGCCAGGAAGGCGCCGAGAAACAGCGTCCCGGTGAACAGCATGGCCTGGTTGACGCCGAGCGCGCCCACCATTTCCCGGTCCTGCGTTGCAGCCCGGATGAGAATGCCGAACCGCGTCCGGTGCATGAGCAGCCAGAGCAGGCCGAGCAGGCAGGGCCCGACGGCGATGAGGAACAGCTCGTAGGCCGGAAAGCGCTGGCCGAAAATCTCGACCGCATGCCGCAGGCCCGGCGCCCGCGGGCCGGGAATATCGACCGGCCCCCAGAGATGGAGCACGGCATCCTGCACGATCAGCACGACGCCGAATGTCGCCAGAAGCTGGAAGAGTTCCGGCACCCGGTAGATGCGCCGGAGCAGCAGCACCTCCATCACCACGCCGAACAGCCCGACCGCAAGGGCCGAGGCCAGGACGCCGGCAAAGAACAGCAGCGGCGAGCGCTCGAATTCGAGCAGCCAGGGCACGATCGTCACCGCGAGATACGCGCCGAGCATGTAGAAGGAGCCATGCGCGAAATTCACGATCCGCGTCACGCCGAAGACGATCGTCAGCCCGGAGGCGATGACGAAGAGCGACGAGGCGCTGGCAAGGCCTGAAAGGGCCTGGGTGGCAAGAAGGGCGAGATCCATGCCGCGCACTCAGGCCCTGTGATGGGAGGAAGGGATGGCGAAGGCCCGGGACCCGCCCCGCCCGGCAACAGCCCCGGAAGGGGAGGAAAGCGGGAAGGGAAGGTCCTGGACCATGGCCGTGCGCTCAGCCTTTCCGGGCAGCTTTCACTTCGGCCTCGGGGTGGAGATAGGCCGTGCCATCGACATATTTCCAGTTCTTCATCGCCCCGGCCTTGCCCTTCAGGGTGGTCTCGCCGACCCAGGCGCCAAGGGTGGATTGATGGTCGAGGCCGCGCATCGTCACCGGGCCGCTGATCGTCGTGAACTTCATGTCCTTCAGCGTGGCGACGAGCTTCGGCGTCTCGGTCGAGGCCGCCTTCTCGAGCAGCTGGGCGATCATCTCGACCACGACATAGCCGAGCAGCGAACCCAGCCGCGGCGTGTCATTGAACTTCGCGCGATAGGCGGTGACGAAGGCCTTGTGCTCCGGCGTCTCGATCTGATCCCACGGATAGCCCGTGGTGATCCAGCCTTCGGGCGTCTCCTCGCCCAGCGGGATCATGTATTCCGGCTCGCCCGTCAGCAGGCTGACGACGAGGCGCTTCTCGAACAGGCCGCGCGTGTTCCCCTCGCGGACGAAGGCCGTGAGATCGGCCCCGAACAGCACGTTGAAGATGCCGTCCGGCCGCGACTGGCTCAGCGCGCCGACCGTGGCGCCGGCATCGATGCGGCCGAGGGCCGGGAATTGCTCGCCCACCACCTCGAAGCCCGGCACGGCTTCGGCCATCAGCTTCTTGAAATTGGCGGCAGCGGACTGGCCATATTCATAGTTCGGCGCCACGATCGCCCAGCGCTTGACGCCCTTGGCCTTGGCCGCATCGACCAGCATCTTGGTCTGCATGTAGGTGTTCGGCCGGACGCGGAAGGTGAAGGGGTTGCCCTGCGCCATCGTGATCGCGTCGGTCAGCGGCTCGGTCGCGAGGAACAGAACCTTGCGCTGGTTGGCGAAATCCGCCACCGCAAGACCGACATTCGACAGGAAGGTCCCGGCCAGGAAGGACACGTTCTCGCGCGTCAGCAATTCCTCGGCCACGCGGACTGCATCGCCCGGCGTCGAGCCATCATCCCGGAAGACGAATTCCAGCGGCCGGCCACCGAGCGCCTTGATGCCCCCGGCCTTGTTGACCGATTCCTGCGCCAGCTGCATCGCGTTGCGATAGGGCACCGCGAAGGCGGCCATGCGCCCGTAGGAATTGAGCTCGCCGATCCGGATCGGCGCGGCCTGCGCCCGGACGCCGCCAGCCCCGAGGACCAGCGAGCCGGCCGCGATGCCGCCCACCACACCGCGGCGGGAAGGATGATTACGGGAAGTCCTGTTCTCGGTCATATCCAGTCTCCTCTTGCGGCGAAGCGCCCGCGAAAGCCGGCATCGCCCCTCGGATGCAGGTCATTCGTAGACGAATGGTATCGGTTTTCATGCGGCTGGCAAGGCCCTCCGGGCAGCATGTCAGCGCTCGACGAAAGCGCGCTCGACGACGTAATGGCCCGGCCGGCTGACGGCCCCTTCCGTGAAGCCGCGGGGCTCGAGCAGGCCGACCATGTCCTGCAGCATGGCGGGCGAACCGCAGATCATCACGCGGTCCTCTTCCGGCGAAAGCGCAGGCAGGCCGAACGCGGACGGGATGGTGCCCTGCTCGAGCAACGTCGTCAGGCGGCCATTATGCTCGAACGGCTCCCGCGTCACGGTCGGGTAGTAGAGCAGCTTCTCCCGCACCAGCTCGCCGAGATAGGGATCCTCCGGCAGGATAGTGCGGATATAGTCCGTATAGGCGAGTTCATTGGCATGGCGCGTGCCATGGATGAGGATGATCCGCTCGAACCGCTCATAGGCCTCCGGATCCTTGATCACGCTCAGGAACGGCGCAAGCCCGGTTCCCGTGGCGCAGAGATAGAGCCGCCGCCCGGGCAGCAGGCTGTCCTGGACGAGGGTGCCGGTCGGCTTGCGTCCGACGAGAACCGCATCGCCGATATCGACCGATTGCAGCCGCGAGGTCAGCGGCCCACCCGCCACCTTGATCGAGAAGAATTCCAGCTCCTCCTCGTGATTGGCACTGGCCATGGAATAGGCGCGGAGCAGCGGCTTGCCCTCGATATCGAGGCCGATCATCGTGAACTGGCCATTCCGGAACCGGAAAGCCGGGTCCCGCGTGGTCCGGAACGAGAAGAGCCGGTCCGTGTGATGGCGGACGGCCGTGACACGCTCGACATTGAGACTGGACATCGCCGATCCACCTCCGGTTCGTTAGTGTACGAATGAATGTACCGGAGTTTTGGCCTTTGGCAAGCGGGTCTTGCAGGCAAGGGCAAAGGCAAGGGAAAGGGCAAAGGCAAGGGAAAGGGAACGGGGCCCGAACGCAGACAGCCGGCGCGAGGCCGGCTGTCCCGAAGTCAGGGCTGGCGGTTGCCTCAGGCGAGGTCGAACCGGTCGAGATTCATCACCTTGGTCCAGGCGGCAACGAAATCCTTCACGAATTTCGCCTCGCCATCCTTGGCGGCATAGACCTCGGCCAGGGCGCGGAGCTGCGAATTCGATCCGAAGACGAGGTCGACGCGCGTGCCGGTCCAGGTCACCGCGCCCGTCTTCCGGTCACGGCCCTCGAACAGCGCCTCGGCCGGGCCAGTCGGCGCCCAGGCGACGCCCATATCGAGCAGGTTGACGAAGAAGTCGTTCGTCAGCTGGCCCGGGCGGCGGGTGAGGACGCCATGGGCCGCACCGCCGGCATTGGCGCCGAGCACGCGGAGCCCGCCGACAAGCGCGGTCATTTCCGGCGCCGTCAGGGTGAGCAGCTGCGCGCGGTCGACCAGCATTTCCTCGGCCGAGACCGAGTAATCCTTCTTCTGCCAGTTCCGGAAGCCATCGGCCTGCGGTTCCATGACCGAGAAGGATTCCGCATCGGTCTGTTCCTGCGTCGCATCGGTGCGGCCGGGCGTGAACGCCGCCTCGACCGAGAAGCCGGCATCGCGCGCTGCCTTCTCGACCGCAGCCGAACCGCCGAGCACGATCAGGTCGGCCAGCGAGATGCGCTTGCCGCCCTTCTGCGCCGCATTGAACGCCGCCTGGATGCCTTCCAGCACACCCAGCGCCTTGGCCAGTTCGGCCGGCTCGTTGACGGCCCAGTCCTTCTGCGGGGCGAGGCGGAGCCGGGCACCGTTGGCGCCGCCGCGCAGGTCCGAACCGCGGAAGGTCGAGGCCGAGGCCCAGGCCGTGGCGACGAGGCGCGACAGCGACAGGCCCGAGGCGAGGATCGTCGCCTTGAGTTCGGCAATGTCCTTCGCATCGACCAGCGGGTGATCGGCTGCCGGCAGCGGATCCTGCCAGATCAGGTCCTCGGCCGGCACTTCCGGGCCGAGATAGAGGCTTTTCGGCCCCATATCGCGATGGGTCAGCTTGAACCAGGCCCGCGCGAAGGCATCGGCGAAGGCCGCCGGGTCCTTGTGGAAGCGGCGCGAGATCTTCTCGTAGGCCGGGTCCATGCGCATCGCCATGTCGGCGGTGGTCATGATCGTGGTCTGCTTCCGCGACGGGTCATGCGGCAGCGGCGCCATATCCGTCTCGGACACGTTCTTCGGCACCCATTGCCAGGCGCCGGCGGGGCTCTTGGTCAGCTCCCAGTCATAGCCGAACAGCATGTCGAAATAGCCGTTGTCCCAGCGGGTGGGGTTCGGCGTCCACGCGCCTTCGATGCCCGAGGTGATCGTGTCATTGCCCTTGCCGCTGCCGAAGCGGCTGATCCAGCCGAGACCCTGCTCGGCGAGGCCCGCGCCTTCCGGCTCCGGCCCGACCAAAGCGGCATCGCCGGCCCCGTGGCAGCGGCCGAACGTGTGGCCGCCGGCCGTGAGCGCGACGGTCTCCTCGTCATTCATCGCCATGCGGGCGAAGGTCTCGCGGATGTCGCGGCCCGAAGCCACCGGATCCGGCTTGCCGTTCGGCCCTTCCGGATTGACGTAGATCAGGCCCATCTGCACCGCGGCCAGCGGGTTCTCGAGGAAGCGCTCGCCCGAATAGCGCTTGTCGCCCAGCCAGCTATCCTCGGTACCCCAGTAGATATCCTCTTCCGGTTCCCAGACATCGGCCCGGCCGCCGCCGAAGCCGAACGTCTTGAAGCCCATGGATTCCATGGCGACATTCCCGGCCAGGATCATCAGGTCGGCCCAGGAAATGGCGTTGCCGTATTTCTGCTTGACCGGCCAGAGCAGGCGGCGCGCCTTGTCGAGATTGGCATTGTCCGGCCAGCTGTTGAGCGGGGCGAAACGCTGCGTGCCCGAACGGGCGCCGCCGCGGCCGTCGCCGGTGCGGTAGGTGCCGGCGCTGTGCCAGGCCATGCGGATGAAGAGCGGGCCGTAATGGCCGTAATCGGCCGGCCACCAGCCCTGCGAATCGGTCATCAGGGCATGGAGGTCCTGCTTGAGCGCGGCATAGTCGAGGCCCTTGAAGGCCCTGGCATAGTCGAAGCCCTTGTCCATCGGGTTCGACAGCGCGGTATTCTGGTGCAGGATCTTCAGGTTGAGCTGCTTCGGCCACCAGTCGCGGTTCGAGCGACCGCCGAAAATCACATTGCCACCGCCGCCGTGCATGACGGGGCAGCCGCCTTTCGGGGTTCCGCTTTGTCCATCCATGATGATCTCCAATCGTGCCTGTTGTTCTGAATTCGGGTCCGGGACAGGATGCTACCGGCGGGAAGTGACGGAATTTCGTCGCGACACGGCGGAGGCCCGGAAAGCTGGAACGCTTCTAGCAAGCTGCGACGATTAGGATAAGTTTTATTTTCTGATCACTGCGATAAGATTTTCTATGCTCAATATCACCCTTCGCCAGCTCCGCTATTTCGAGGCCCTTGCCCGCCAGGGCCATTTCGGCCGCGCAGCCGAGGCCTGCTCGATCTCCCAGCCGGCCCTTTCGATGCAGATCCGCGAATTCGAGGAGGCCCTCGGCACCGGCCTGTTCGAACGCAGCGCCAGGCAGGTCCGGCTCACGGCGTTCGGCGAGGAAGTCGCGCTCCGTGTCCGGGATATCCTGCGCGCGGTGGATGAACTCGGCGATCTCGCCCGCGGTGCGCAGGAACAGCTCACCGGCCGGTTGCGCATCGGCGTGATCCCCACCGTCGCGCCCTATCTGCTGCCGCGGATCATCGCCGACCTCACGCGCGCCCATCCGGCGCTCGACCTGCATGTCCGCGAGACCGTGACGCCCAAGCTGATCGAGGAACTCCGTTCGGGCCGGCTCGATACCGCGCTCGTGGCGCTGCCGGTCTCGGAAGCCGCGCTCGAGGAGGTCGCGCTCTTTTCGGAGGCCTTCGTGCTGGTCCGCCCCGGCGACCAGGCGGGGATGCCGGTTCCGGACCGGCGGCAATTGCCGGAAATGCGGCTGCTGCTGCTCGAGGAAGGCCATTGCTTCCGCGATCAGGCTTTGTCCTTCTGCCACATGCCGTCCTCCCGCCCGCGCGAATGGCTGGACGGTTCCTCGCTCTCGACCCTGGTGCAGATGGTCGGGGCCGGGATCGGCATCACGCTGATCCCGGAAATGGCGCTGGCGGTCGAGACGCGTTCCGCCCCGGTTTCCGTCGTGCGGTTCGAGGGCGAGCAGCCCTCGCGCACGATCGGCATGGTCTGGCGCCGGACGAACCCGCTTGCGCAGCGGCTGGCCCAGATCGCAGCTCTGGTGAAGGAATCGGCGGCCGGCCGTTCCTGACGGGCCGGGCCGTCAGCCCGCCCGCGCCACGCCGATGAAGCGCTCGACTTCCTGCTGGACGATGCCGGAACTGCTCGCCACGCGCTCGGCGCTCTCACGCACCTGCCGCGTCACATGTTCCACCTTGCTCATCTTGTCCTGGAGCGAACCGAGCGAGGCCGTCACGCCGGCAGCATTCGAGGCCGCATCCTGCATCGTGCCGGAAATCTGCTGCGTCGTGGCATCCTGCTCCTCGATGGCCGCGGCGATCGAGGTCATGAACTGGTCGATCTCGACCACCCGGCCGACAATCACGTCGATCCCGCCGGCCGAGGCCTTGGTCGCGCTCTGCACGGCCTGGATCTGCTGGCGGATTTCCTCCGTGGCCGCGGCCGTCTGCGCAGCGAGGGTCTTCACCTCCTGTGCCACCACGGCGAAGCCGCGCCCGGCCTCGCCGGCACGGGCCGCCTCGATCGTCGCGTTGAGCGCGAGAAGGTTGGTCTGCGAGGCGAGGCTCTCGATCAGCGTGATCACATCGCCGATCCGAAGGCTCGCCCCGGTCAGCTCGGCCATGCTTGCCCGCGAACCCTCGCCGGACTGGCGGACGGCGCCGAGCGCCTCGCTGGTGCTCTGCACCTGGTTGGCGATCTCGCCGATCGAACGCGACAATTCGCTGATCGACAGCGCGAGATGCGAGACATTCTCCGCCGCATCGCTGGCCGAACGCGCCGCTTCCTCCATGCCCTGATGTGCGGCATCGGCAATGCCCGACAGCCCCTCGGCGGCCTGGCGCATGTCCTTCGACTGCATGCCGGCCTCGTCCAGCGTCCGGCGGATCGCCGGTTCGAAACCGTGGATGGCCTGCTCGAGCGCCTGGCGGCGGGTGCCTTCTTCCTGCTGCCGGCGGGCAACATCCTCGCCGAGCGCCTGCGCCTGGCGGCTGGCTTCGAGCACGGCCTCCATCGACGCCTTGCTGACGGCCGAGGCCTTTTCCAGCATCATGACCAGCAGGATCAGGGCGCCGGCCTCCACAAGCAGGATCACGGCATGGACAATGACACGGAGGAAATCCGCCCCGGCATTGAAGACGGCGGCCGGGAGCAGAAAGTTCAGCCCGAGGTGATGGACCGCGACGACCAGCGTGGCGGCGACGATGCTCGGCCAGCAGCACAGCCCGGCGACAAGGCCGAGGGCCGCGAAGAACGCCATATGGATGTCCATCTGGTAGGCATGGCCCGCCAGCACGCCCAGCAGCAGCATCACCTGCCCCATCAGCGTCGTCGCCAGCAGGTTGCGCGTCCAGGGCGCCTCGGGATTCATGCGCAGGGTCAGGGCAGCGCCGGCGATCATGATCATGCTGGCCAGACCCGGCAGCATGCCGAAATCGCGCCCGAACCCGATGCTGCCGACCAGAACCAGCAGGACGGCCTGCGCACCGAGGATATAGGCCGAGGAAATGCGGCGGATGCCGTCAATGTCGAGAGCCGGAGCGGTCGGCCCGGCGGGAGTTTTCATGGTCACGGGCTGCATCCTGTAAACAAATCGCCGTTGAGAACGAGGAACGCGCCGGCGGCATAGAGCCGGCGCACGAGATCGGGGCCATCGGGTGCCACAAGCAGCGTGCTGTCGAACCGGCCGCGGGACAGCAGGCGCGCATCGGCGGCAGCCAGGATCCGCATGGCCTGCGCCTCGCCGCGCCAGGGCGGGCCGACCACCAGGACAGGGCTGGCCGCACGGGGCATCGTCGCCAGGCCGAGCGGCAGGACAAGCGCGATCAGGGCGCTGGCAAGAATCGACCGGAACCGGAACACGAGGGCCATGAATCAGGTCTAGGCGAGAATGGTTAATCCCCGCTCACCATGATGGTGATTCCGGATCACCGAAGCGTCTTTTCCGGGTCTCAGGCTCAGGGGCACGACAAGGCGACGCAGCGGCCTCTCCGCATCGGGGAGATCGGGAATGGTCCCGCCCGGCCGGCAGGTTCACGGTGCAATGCCAACGGCATGCGCTGCTCAGCCATGCGGTGGCGGGGTCATGCCGTTCGCGCGGCAGAAGCCCTCGAGCCGCCGGTACGCCGCCTCCTTGACCGGGCCATAGCCGCGCAGGTCCATCGGCGCCTCGGCCAGCGGGACAAGCGCCGCGACACCGCGCTCCGGCAGGTCGCGGATCCATTCGGCGATCCGCGTCTCGTACCAGCCGACCAGCGCGCGTTCCATCCGACGCTCGCGGGTATGGCCAAACGGATCGAAAGGCGTGCCGCGCAGGCGCTTCATCGGCGCGAGCAGGCGGAAGGCGCCAAGCATCCAGCCCCCGAAAGCCCGCTTGCGCGGCCGCCCGCGGGCATCCGGCGCCCCCGGCAGGAGCGGCGGCGCGAGATGGTAGCG
The DNA here is from genome assembly GCA_027484605.1 of Hyphomicrobiales bacterium. GTDB lineage: Bacteria > Pseudomonadota > Alphaproteobacteria > Rhizobiales > Beijerinckiaceae > Rhabdaerophilum. Next base: position 58,288 of record JAIXSR010000089.1, read on the forward strand.
CAGGGTGTATTCGCCCTCGAAATCGCGGGCGATCTGCTCGGCGAAGGCGCTCTTCGCATGGAGCCGCGCCACCTCGTATTCGTCCTTGTAGGCCATCAGCCTGAACAGGCTGCGCGCCACGGCCTCGGTCAGAAGGGTGGAACCGAAGGGCGCTTCGGCCTGCCGCATCGCCTCGACCTGCCGGGCGAAACGGGCGGCATAGGCCGCATCCTGGTAGGCGGTGAGGAAGTCCACACGGCGCGAGACGAGCGATGCGAGCGTTTCCGGCGCGGCTTCGGCCGGCATGTCCAGCCGCTCCGGGCAGGCCATCGCCATGCGGCCGAGCGTGAAGGCCTGGCGGTTCTGCGCCACCGCGATGCCGTTGAGGGCAATGGCCCGCTCGATCGCCGTCAGCGAAAGCGGCAGCAGGCCCTGCTGCCAGGCCGCTCCGAACAGGATCATGTTGGCGAAGACCGCATCGCCCAGCCATTGCTCGGCCAGCCGGTTGGCATCGAAGGCCTCGATCATCCGCTCACCGGCGACGCGGGTGATCGCCGCCAGCCGGGTCGGAACGGCGAGATCGGCATCCCGGCGGCGCACGACATCGCCCGTTGGCATCTCGGCGAGATTGACCACGCCGCGCATCCCCGCGCGATAGGTTTCGGAGGCTTTCGGCGAGGAGGAGACCACGATATCGCCGCCGATCAGCGCATCCGCCGCACCCTGGTCGATCCGCACCTGCCGGAGATCCTCCGGCCGCGGCGCCAGCCGCAGGAAGCTGAGCACCGGCCCGAATTTCTGGGCAAAGCCCGTGAAATCGAGCACCGAAACGCCCCGCCCCTCGAGATGGGCGGCCATCGCGGCCACCGCCCCGATCGTGATGACGCCCGTGCCCCCGACCCCGGTGATCAGCACATCCCAGCCCTGCGCGAGATCCGGCAGGACCGGCACCGGCAGGCTGCCCGCCTCGGGCAGGGCCCGACCCGCCGGCTTGCGCCGCTGCCCGCCTTCCACCGTGACGAAGCTCGGGCAGAACCCGTCAAGGCAGGAGAAATCCTTGTTGCAATTGGAAAGGTTGATCTGCCGCTTGCGGCCGAACGGCGTCTCCTTCGGCTCGACGGAGAGGCAGTTCGACTGCACCGAGCAATCGCCGCAGCCCTCGCAGACGAGATCGTTGATCACCACGAACCGCGCCGGATCCGGCATCTCCCCGCGCTTGCGGCGGCGGCGCTTCTCGGTGGCGCAGGTCTGGGCATAGATCAGCACGCTGGTGCCGGGCACCTCGCGCAATTCACGCTGCAGCGCATCCATCGCCTCGCGCGGATGGAGGGTCGTGCCGGCGGGGAAGGCGCCGGGCGCGAACGCCTCCGGCGTATCGGACACCACGGCGATGCGCTGCACGCCCTCCGCCCGGACGGAATGGGCGATGCCTTCAACCGAGATCGGCCCGTCCACCGGCTGGCCGCCGGTCATCGCCACGGCATCGTTGAACAGGATCTTGTAGGTGATGTTCACGCCGGCCGCGATCGCCTGCCGGATCGCCATCGAGCCGGAATGATACCAGGTGCCCTCGCCGAGATTCTGGAAGACATGGTTGTTGCCGGTGAAGCGCGACGAGGCGGCCCAGTTCACGCCCTCCCCGCCCATCTGGATCAGCGAGGCGGTTTCACGCTCCATCCAGCTGGCCATGAAATGGCAGCCGATCCCGGCCAGGGCCTTCGAGCCCTCGGGGACCTTGGTCGAGCTGTTATGCGGGCAGCCCGAGCAGAAATACGGCGTGCGCGTCGCCCCTGCGATCTCGAGCAGGCGCCCGGTTTCCGGCTGAAGCGCCTCGGCCCGAGCCGGCAGGCCCAGCTCCGGGAAGAACCGGTCGAGCCGGCCGGCGACGATCGGCGCCAGCTGGCGCGGCGAGAGTTCACCCGTCCAGGGGATCAGGCGATGGCCATGTTCGTCATGCTTCCCGACCATCCGCTCGGGCTTGGCGGCAGGAGCGTCGTAGAAACACTCCTTGAACTGGCTCTCGATGATGCCGCGCTTCTCCTCGACGACGAGGATCTCCTGCTTGCCGGTCACGAAGGCGAGCGCGTCATGCAGCGGCAGCGGCCAGACCATGCCCACCTTGTAGATATCGATGCCCAGCCGCCGGCATTCCCCCTCGCCGAGCCCGAGCAGGCGGAGCGCCTCCATCAGGTCGAGATGGGCCTTGCCGGTGGTGACAATGCCGAACCGTGCCCCGGGAATGTCATAGATCCGCCTGTCGATCGGGTTGGCGCGGGCAAAAGCATAGACCGCATGCTTCTTCGCCTCCATCCGCGCCTCGATCTGCGGGCCCGGCAGGTCCGGCCAGCGATAATGCAGGCCGCCCGGCGGGGCCGTGAATTCCGGCGCCACGAAAACCCGCTCGGGCGGCAGGTTCACGCTGGCGCCGCTCTCCACGGTTTCCGAAATCGCCTTGAACCCCACCCACATCCCCGAAAAGCGGCTGAGCGCATAGCCATAGGCGCCGAATTCCAGATATTCCGCCACCGAGGCGGGATGCAGCGTCGGCATGAAGAAACTCATGAAGGCGACATCGCTCTGATGCGGCATCGAGGAAGAGACGCAGCCATGGTCATCCCCCGCCACCACCAGCACCCCGCCATGCGGCGAGGCGCCATAGGCATTGCCATGCTTGAGCGCATCGCCCGCCCGGTCTACCCCCGGCCCCTTGCCATACCAGAGGCCGAACACGCCCTGTACGCGCTTGCCCGGCTGCGTCTCGACCTGCTGCGATCCCAGCACCGCCGTCGCGGCGAGATCCTCGTTCACCGCCGGCAGGAAGGTGATGCCATGCGCGGCAACGAGATCCTTCGCGCGCCAGAGTTCCTGGTCGACCGCGCCGAGCGGCGAGCCGCGATAGCCCGAGACGAACCCGGCCGTGTCGAGCCCGGCTGCCCGGTCGCGCCGGGCCTGGTCGAGCAGGATCCGCACGAGGGCCTGCATGCCGGTCAGGAAGACCCGGCCCTCGCGGGCCGAATAGCGATCTTCCAGCCGATAGGCCTCCGGCCCGAATTCCTGCCGCGTGTGATGCTGCATGGCGTTGCTCCCGTTTGGGGGAGAATCATGCCGCATTTGCCGGAAAGATCATGCCGGATTTCGCGTCCGGCTTCCCAGAATCGAAAAATCCTGCCAGTATTGTTACCTCACTAGGAATATCCTGCCATGCCCCTGAACCTCTCCGACAGCGATCTCCGCCTGCTCCGCCTGCTCCAGCGTGACGGGCGCATCTCCAACCAGGATCTGGCCGAGGCTGCCGGCATGTCGGCCTCGGCCTGCTGGCGCCGCGTCAAGGCGCTGGAAGAGGCCGGCCTGATCACCGGCTATGCCGCGATCCTCGCACCCGAACCGGCCGGCTTCACCTTCTCGGCCATCGTCCATGTCACGCTCGCCCGGCACGAGCGCGCGCCCGTGGATCATTTCATCGAGGCCGTGTCGCGCCGGCCGGAAGTGCTGGAATGTTTCGCCACGACCGGCGAGGCCGATTACCACCTGCGCGTCGTCTCGCCGGACAAGGACAGCTACAACCGCTTCCTCGACGAATTCCTTTTCCGCCTGCCCGGCATCGCGCATGTCCGCACCAATGTGGTGCTGAAGGATGTGAAGCTGACCACGGCCCTGCCCTTGTGAGCCCCTCACCCGGTCTCGGGCTTCGCCCTCGACCACCCTCTCCCCGCAAGCGGCGTGAGGGGAAGCGCACCGCCGTTTCCGCCTCATCATCTGAAACGCTTCGCGGTGCTTTCCCGCCAGCCTCCCGCCTCTCCCCCTCGGGGAGAGGCCGACGATGCGCAGCATCGGCGGGTGAGGGGTATCGCGGCGACAGTGGGGTGAGGGACCGACAACGACCAGGCGAAGCGCCGGGTGGAGGGGCGCTAACCCTGCACCACGCGGATGCGCGGGCCGCCGCCCGGCGCCGGTGAAAGCCCCCGCGCCACTTCACGCGCACCGGCCTCGATCATCGTCATCACGAGATCGGCGAAGGCCTCGTGGCTGACGGGGCCGTTCTCCCGGAACCACATGAATTTCCAGTTCATCATGCCGAAGAGGTTCATGGTCAGCGGCGTCAGCGCGGCGCGGTGCCCGGCAAGAGCCGGTTCGAGGGCGGCGATCGCGCCCGCGAAGCGGCGCACCAGCACCCGCTCGCGCTCGATCAACTCGGCCTTCTTGTCCTCGGGCAGGCGCTTCATGTCGCTGATCTGGATCTGGTGTTCCTCGTCGGCATGGCGATAGGCCTCGAGCAGGGCCGCGATCATCACCCGCAACGTCTCGGACGGCGTCAGCCCGGACGGCACCGCTTCCGCTGCCGCGACGAGATCGTCGAGATGCGCCTGGATGATGTCGAACAGGAGCTGCTCCTTGTTCGTGTAGTAATGGTAGAGCAGCGCCTTCGAGACCCCGCAGGAAGCGGCGATCTCGTTCACCGAGGTCCGGTCGAAGCCGTTCCGCGCGAACATCGCCGCCGCGGCCTTGAGGATGGCCCGGCGCTTGTCGTCATGATCGGCCGCGATGGGGCGTGCCATATCTTATCCTTTCGGCCTCTGGTCGACGATCCGGCGGGCCTTGCCGGCGGAACGCTCGATTCCGTCCGGCGGCAGCACGTCAATCCGGGCCGAAATCCCGATCTTGTCCTTGATGCGCTGGCCAAGCAATTTTCCGGCCGCCGACGCCGCCTCGCCCGCACCGGGCCGCGCCTCGACCTTCACCGCCATCTCGTCCATGCGCCCCTCGCGGGTGAGCACGATCTGGTAATGCGCCGAAAGGGCGTCCAGCGTCAGCAGCATCTCCTCGATCTGGGTGGGGAAAACATTGACGCCGCGCACGATCATCATGTCGTCCGAGCGGCCGGTCACCTTCTCCATCCGCCGCATCGAGCGCGCGGTGCCTGGCAGGAGCCGCGTCAGGTCGCGCGTGCGGTAGCGGATGATCGGCATCGCCTCCTTGGTCAAGGCGGTGAAGACCAGCTCGCCCTTTTCGCCATCGGGCAGCACCGCGCCCGTCTCGGGATCGATGATTTCCGGGTAGAAATGATCCTCCCAGATATGGAGCCCGTCCTTGGTCTCCACGCATTCATTGGCGACACCCGGGCCGATCACCTCGGACAGGCCGTAAATGTCGACGGCATGCATGTCGAAGCTCTGCTCGATCTCGCCGCGCATCGCATTCGTCCACGGCTCGGCACCGAAAATGCCGATCTGCAGCGAGGAACCCCGCGGGTCGAAACCGGCCTTCCGGAACTCGTCGAGGATCGCCAGCATGTAGCTCGGCGTGACCATGATGATGTCCGGCCGGAAATCCTGGATGAGCTGGACCTGCCTTTCGGTCATCCCGCCGGAAATCGGAATGACCGTGCAGCCCAGCTTTTCGGCGCCGTAATGCGCGCCGAGCCCGCCGGTGAAGAGGCCATAGCCATAGGCGACATGGGCGATCATGCCCGGCCTTGCGCCGGAGGCACGAAGCGACCGCGCCACGACATCGGCCCAGATCTGGATATCACCGGCCGTATAGCCCACCACGGTCGGCTTGCCGGTCGTGCCGGAGGAACCATGGATCCGCACCACCTGCTCGCGCGGCACGGCGAACATGCCGAACGGGTAATTGTCGCGCAGGTCCGCCTTGGTGGTGAACGGGAATTTCGCGAGATCCGCGAGGCTCCTCAGATCATCCGGATGCACGCCGGCCGCGTCGAACTTGGCCCGGTAGGCCGGCACGTTGCGCCAGGCATGGTCGAGCGACCATTTCAGCCGGCCGAGCTGCAAGGCCGCGATCTCGTCCCGCGAGGCGGTCTCGATCGGATCGATCAGCGGCTTGTAGGTGGAAATCGAAAACATCGCCGCCTCACCCCTCGATCGTCACACCGGGGAAGAACTCGCCCTTCACCGTGCGCGAATGGCCCCGGAACAGCGCGATCGTCACACCGTCTTGGTTGGTCACGGTGATGTCGTAGATGCCGCTGCGCCCCTGCCGCGACACTTCCTCGCCCCGCGCCACCAGCCGGTCGCCCCTTCGGCCGGGCGCGAGATAGGTGATCGAGCAATGCTGCGCCACGGTGCGCTGGTTATGCGTGTTGCAGGCGAAGGCGAAGGCCGAATCCGCCAGTGCGAAGATGAAGCCGCCATGGCAGGAGCCATGCCCGTTGACCATATGCGCGGCCACCTCCATCGCGATCTCGCTCCGCCCCGGTCCCACCGAGACCAGCACCATCCCCTGCCCGGCGGAAGCATTGTCCTCGCGCCACATCGCCTCGGCACAGGCTTTCGCCATGTCGTCCCGTGTCATCACGCCCATTTCAGCGCCCCTCGAAGCGGGCTTCCCGCTTCTCCATGAAGGCGCGGACGCCCTCGGCATAATCCCCGCTGCGGCCGAGGCGGCGCTGCGCATCGCGTTCGTCGTCGAGCTGCGCCTCGAGCCCCTGCGTGAAAGCCTTCTGGATCAGCGCCTTGGTCTCGGCGAGGCCGAGCGTCGGCGCTTCGGCGAGGCGGGCGCCCAGCTTCATCGCCTCGTCCATCAACGTGGCGTCCTCGACGGCGCGATAGATCAAGCCGATCCGCTCGGCCTCCTCCGCCGGCACCGGAATCGCCAGCATCGTCAGCGCCTTGGCGCGGGCCTCGCCGATGAGGCGCGGCAGCATCCAGGTTCCGCCGGAATCCGGGATCAGCCCGATCTTCGAGAATGCCTGGATGAATTTCGCGCTTTTCGCCGCCAGCACGATATCGCAGGCCAGGGCAAGGTTGGCCCCCGCCCCGGCAGCCACACCATTGACCGCCGCGATGACCGGCTTCTGCAGGCCCCGGATCGTGCGGATCAGCGGGTTGTAGAAGGTCTCGAGCGTGTAGCCGAGATCGGGTGCCGCGCCGCCTTCCGGTTGCACCCGGTCGGACAGGTCCTGCCCGGCACAGAAGCCGCGCCCGGCGCCGGTGAGGATCACGGCGCGGCAGTCATGGTTCGAGTCGAGGCTGTCGATGATCCCCTTCAGCGCACGGTGCTGCACCTCGTTGAAGGCATTCAGCCTGTCCGGACGGTTGAGCGTGACCACGGCCAGCGCCCCATGCGTCTCCAGTAGAACCGGCGCGGGTTCAGCCATTCTGCTCTCCTCTTTCGTTTCGTCCCGCCGGCCTTCTTTTTGCGGGGTCGGGCGAGAGCTTTTCGCAAAACCCACTTGACTAACTGACCGGTCGGATAATTATCTTGGGAAGACGACGGGATTGTCAACGGGCTTGTATGGCCCGGTCAAAAACAGATCCGATCTGCCGGAAAGGCAGGCGGCACGGTGGAAACGCAACGGATAGGCTGACCGGTCGGTCGGGCCATCCCAACGAGGGAGAGAGTGCATGTCCATTGAGATGGGAATGACGCGCCGGCTCGCGCTGGCGGCAGGGCTCGGCGCCATGACGGCCGCCGCGCCGGCTTTCGCGCAGGGCGAGATCAAGCTCGGGGCCGTCCTGTCGGTGACGGGCCCGGCCTCCTTCCTCGGCGACCCGGAAAAGCGGACGCTGGAAATGGAAGTCGAGGCCCTCAACGCGAAGGGCGGGCTGCTCGGCCGCAAGATCCGGCTGATCGTCTATGACGATGCCGGCGATGCCAATGCCGCCCGCACCTTCGCCACGCGCCTGCTGGAAGAGGACAAGGTCACCGCCATGATCGGCGGCTCGACCACCGGCACCACGCTCGCCATGGTGCCCGCCTTCGAGGATGCGCAGGTGCCCTTCATCAGCCTGGCCGGCGCGATCCAGATCGTCCAGCCCGTTCGCAAATGGGTGTTCAAGACCCCGCATACCGACACCATGGCCTGCGAGAAGATCTTCGAGGACATGAAGAAGCGCGGCACGACGAAGATCGGCATGATCTCGGGCACTGACGGCTTCGGCAAGTCGATGCGTGACCAATGCGTCGGCGTGGCCGGCAAGTATGGCATCGAGGTCCTGCACGAGGAGAGCTACGGCCCGCGCGATACAGACATGACGCCGCAGCTCACCAACATCAAGAACAAGGCGGGCGTGCAGGCGGTGATCAATCCCGGCTTCGGCCAGGGCCCGGCCATCGTGACCCGCAACTACCGCCAGCTCGGCATCACCGTGCCGCTCTACCAGAGCCATGGCGTGGCCTCGAAGCAGTTCATCGACCTTGCCGGCCCGGCCGCCGAGGGCGCGCGCCTGCCGGCGGCGGCCCTGCTGGTCGCGAGCAAGCTGCCGGACAGCGACCCCCAGAAGAAGGTCGTGACGCAATATACCGAGGACTACACGAAGAAGACCGGCCAGCCTGTCTCGACCTTTGGCGGCCATGCCTATGACGGCTTCCATATCTGGAAGGAAGCGGTGGAACGCGCCAAGACCGACAATGCGGCCAGGGTGCGCGACGAGATCGAGAAGACCAAGGGCTATGTCGGCACCGGCGGCGTGGTGAACATGTCCCCGACCGACCATATGGGCCTCGATCTCTCGGCCTTCCGCATGCTGGAGATCCGGAACGGCGACTGGACCCTGGTGAACTGAGCCCCCTCACCCGCCGCTGCTGCGCGGTGTCGGCCTCTCCCCATCGGGGAGAGGCGGGAGGCAGGCTGGATCAGCCGGAATCATGGAAGCGTCCGGGCGCTTCCCCTCGCCCCGCCTGCGGGGAGAAGAAGCGAAGGCGGTGGAGCGCGAACCCCTCTCCCCGTCGGGGAGCAGAAGCGAAGGTGATAGAGCGCGAACCCCTCTCCCCGTCGGGGAGAGGGAAGGCCGAGGGCCCTGCCCGAGGTCGGGTGAGGGGCCCTTGCAGGGCGGAGAGAAACAGGACCATGCCCGAATTGCTGCAATTCGCCTTTTCCGGCCTGACGGTCGGCGCGGTCTATGCACTGGTCGCGCTCGGCTTCACGCTGATCTACAACGCCTCCGATGTTGTGAATTTCGCGCAGGGCGAATTCGTGATGCTCGGCGGGATGATCACGGTGTTCCTGCACCTCGCCGGCCTGCCGCTGCCGATTGCTGCGGTCGCCGCAATCCTGATCACCGTGCTGGTCGGCCTCGCCCTCTATGCCTTCGCGATCGACCTCGCCCGCGGTTCCGGCGCGGTGCAGATCATCATCATCACGATCGGCGCCTCGATCTTCCTGCGCGGCGTGGCGCAGGTGGTCTTCGACAAGCGTTTCCACGCCCTGCCCGCCTGGTTCGGCAGCGATCCGATCCGCATCGGCGGCGCGGCGATCCTGCCGCAGAGCCTTGTCGTCCTCGCGGGGGCCGCCCTGATCGTCGCGCTCATCTTCCTGATGATCGACCGCACGATCCTCGGCCGCGCCATCCTCGCCACCGCCACCAACCGGCTGGCCGCGCGGCTGGTCGGCATTCCGGTCCGGCGCATCGTTGCCCTCTCCTTCGCCCTCTCGGCCGCCATCGGCGCGGTGGCCGGCCTGCTCGTCACCCCGATCACGCTGACCAGCTACGATGTCGGCACGCTGATGGCGCTGAAGGGCTTCGCCGCCGCCATGCTCGGCGGCATGGGCAGCGCGCCGGGCGCGATTGTCGGCGGGGTGCTGCTCGGCCTCGCCGAGAGCTTCGGCGCGGGCCTGATCTCGTCGAAATACAAGGATGCCATCGCCTTCCTGATCATCCTCTTCACCCTGTTCGTGCGGCCGCAGGGCCTGTTCGGCAAACGAGTGACGGAGCGCGTCTGATGGAGAGGCTGCTCCGCAACCGCTGGGCCCTCGTTCTGGGCCTGGCCCTCGTGCTGGCAACCCTGCCGCTGGCCTTCCCCTCGAACTATTATTTCCGCGTCGCGGCCCTGGTGAACATCTTCGCCCTTGCCGCCATCGGCCTCAACCTGCTGATGGGCTATGCCGGGCAGGTCAGCCTCGGCCATGCGGGCTTCATGGGCATCGGCGCCTATGCGGTGGCGATCGGGGCCAGCCGTTTCGGCCTCCATGGCATCGTGGCCATGCTGGCCGGCGCGGCGGTTGCCGGGCTGCTGGCCTTCCTCGTCGGCCGCCCGATCCTGCGGCTGAAGGGACATTACCTCGCCGTCGCCACGCTCGGCCTCGGCCTGCTCATCTCGATGGTGCTGACCAACGAGGCCGGCTGGACCGGCGGGCCGGACGGCATGGCCGTGCCCCGGCTCGAACTCTTCGGCATGCGGCTGCGCGGGCCCGATACCTGGTACATGATCAGCGCCGGCGCGCTGGTTCTCGGCGTGATCCTCGCCCTCAACCTGATCGAGAGTCCGACCGGCCGCGCCATGCGCGCCATCCATGACAGCGAGATCGCCGCCCGCGTGGTCGGCGTCGATGTGGCGGCCTACAAGCTGAAGATCTTCGTCATCTCGGCCATCTATGCCTCGATTGCCGGCTCGCTCATGGCCTTCCTCAACGGCCATATCACACCCGACGGCACGGCGGGCTTCCTCCGTTCGGTCGAACTGGTGACCATGGTCGTGCTCGGCGGGCTCGGCTCGGTCCTCGGCGCCATTGTCGGCGCGGCCATGCTCGTCATCCTGCCGCAGGCGCTGACGATCTTCCACGAATACGAGCATCTGCTGCTCGGCCTGATCATCATGGCCAGCATGATCCTGCTGCCGCGCGGGGTGATCCCCTCGCTGCTCGCCCGCCTCCGGGGAGGCGGAGCATGAGCACCCTGCTCGAAACCGAGAACCTCTCCATCGCCTTCGGCGGCATCACCGCCGTCGACCAGGTCTCGCTTGCCGTCTCGCCCGGCCAGATCCATTCGATCATCGGCCCGAACGGCGCCGGCAAGACCACCCTGTTCAACCTGGTTTCCGGCCTCTACCTGCCTTCCGCCGGCCGCGTCCGGCTGGCAGGCGAGGATGTCACCGGCATGGCACCGGAACAGCTGGCGCGGCGCGGCCTGTCGCGCTCGTTCCAGAACCTGCAGATCTTCTTCCGGATGAGCGCGGTCGAGAATGTCATGGTCGGCTGCCACCGGCATGAGCGCACCGGCATCCTCAGCCATCTCCTCGCCCTGCCGAATGTGCGGGCGGAGAACCGCAATTCGCGCGAGATCGCCATGGCGCAACTGGCGCGGGTCGGGCTTGCCGATCTCGCGGAAAAGGAAGCAGGCTCCCTCTCCTATGGCGCGCTGAAGCGGCTCGAGATCGCCCGGGCTCTGGCCACCGAGCCGCGCATCCTCCTGCTCGACGAGCCGGCCGCCGGCTGCAATGCCGTCGAAACCGAAGAGATCGACCGCGTCATCCATGATGTCGCGAAGGCCGGCATCGCGATCCTGCTGGTCGAGCATGACATGCGGCTGGTGATGCGGATCTCCGACGAGATCACCGTGCTGGAACGCGGCCGCAAGCTCGTCTCCGGCAGGCCGGATACGGTCCGCAACGATCCGCGCGTCATCGCCGCCTATCTCGGGACCTTCGGCAGCGAGGAGGCCAACCGTGCTTGAGATTTCCGGCCTGACCTCGGCCTATGGCCGCATCGAGGTGCTGCATGGCATCAGCCTCTCGGTGCCGGCCTCGCAGCTCGTCTGCCTGATCGGCGGCAATGGCGCCGGCAAGACCACCTTGCTCCGCGCGATTTCCGGCGTGCAGCCGCTGAAATCGGGCACGATCCGCTTCGACGGCCAGGACATCACCCGCCTTTCGGCCGAGGAGCGCGTGAAAAGCGGCATCGCGCAGGTGCCGGAGGGCCGGCAGATCTTCGGCAGCCTCACGGTGGAGGACAACCTCAATCTCGGCGGCTGGCTCCATGGCGGCGGCACCTCGGCCGAGCGCGACGCGATCTACGCGATGTTCCCGATCCTCGGCGAGAAGCGCAACCTCGCCGCCGGTGGCCTGTCGGGCGGCCAGCAGCAGATGCTGGCCATCGGCCGCGCACTGATGAGCCGCCCGCGCCTGCTGCTGCTGGACGAGCCCTCGATGGGCCTCGCCCCGGTCCTGGTGGAGCAGGTCTTCGGCGTGATCGAGAGCCTCCGCACCAGGGGCATCACGATGCTGCTCGTCGAGCAGAACGCCGCCGCCGCGCTCGCCAAGGCCGATTACGGCTATGTCATCGAGACCGGCCGCATCACCCATTCCGGGCCCTCGGCCCAGTTGATCGGCGACCCGAAACTGCGGGAAGCCTATCTCGGCATCTGACGACAAGACACAGGAAACAGGAGATCGCCATGGGCATTCAGCGGCTGCATTCCTACGCGGCAGGCCATTGGCATGCCGGTACCGGCAGCCCGGCCGTGATGGCCTCGGCGATCGACGGCACGCCTGTCGCCGAGACGACCAGCGGCGGGCTCGACATGGCGGCGATGCTCCGCCATGCCCATCGCCGCGGCGGACCGGCCCTGCGCGCGCTGACCTTCCATGAACGGGCGAGCCTGCTGAAGGCGCTCGCGCAGGCGCTCACGGCCCGCAAGGAAGAGCTCTATGCCCTTTCCTTCCTCACCGGCGCCACCCGCGCCGATAGCTGGATCGACATCGATGGCGGCATCGGCACGCTGTTCGTCTATGCCTCGAAGGGCAAGCGTGAACTCCCGAACGAGACCTTCCTCGTCGATGGCGCGGTCGAGGCCCTCTCGCGCAACGGCACCTTCCTCGGCCAGCATATCCGCGTCCCGCGCGAGGGTGCGGCCATCCAGATCAACGCCTTCAACTTCCCCGTCTGGGGCATGCTGGAAAAGCTCGCGCCAGCCATCCTCGGCGGGATGCCGGTCATCGCCAAGCCCGCCACCGCCACCGCCTATGTCGCGGAAAAGGCCGCGCGGATCATCGTCGAGAGCGGCATCCTTCCCGAAGGCGCCTTCCAGTTCGTCGCCGGTTCGGCCGGCGATCTGCTCGACCACCTGACCAGCCAGGACATGGTCGGCTTTACCGGCTCGCTCGCCACTTCCACGCGGCTGCAGGCGCATCCGAACCTCCTGAAGAACGCCGTGCATTTCACGGCCGAGCGCGACAGCCTGAACTGCTCCATCCTCGGGCCGGATATCGAGCCCGGCACGCCCGATTTCGACATCTTCATCAAGGAAGTCGCCCGCGAGATCACGGTGAAGGCCGGGCAGAAATGCACCGCCATCCGGCGGATCATCCTGCCCGCGGCGCGGATGGAGGCGGTGCAGGCCGCCCTGTCGAAGCGCCTTGCCGGCATCGCCGTGGGCGATCCGCGCCTCGAGACAACGCGGATGGGGCCCCTCGCCTCGCTTGACCAGCGCGCCGATGTGCAGGCGCAGATCGCGCGGCTGCGGAGCGAATGCGATCTCGTCTGGGGCGATCCCGAGGCGGCCGGGCTGAGCGGCGTCGATCCGGTCAGGGGCGCCTTCATCACGCCGATGCTGCTCGCCGCGCGGGACGCCGACGCCGCCGAGCGCCCGCATGACACGGAGGCTTTTGGCCCGGCCGCGACGCTGCTCGCCTATGGCGATCTCGACAAGGCCATTGCCCTCGCCCGCAAGGGCGATGGCTCGCTGGCGGGCTCGCTCGTCACGGGCGATCCGGAAATCGCCCGCCGGGTGATCTTCGGCGCCGGCGCCTTCCATGGCCGGCTGCTCGTGCTCAATGCCGAATGCGCCGCCGAATCCACCGGCCATGGCTCGCCCATGCCGCATCTCGTTCATGGCGGCCCCGGCCGGGCCGGCGGCGGCGAGGAACTCGGCGGCATCCGCGCCGTCATGCATCACATGCAGCGCGTCGCATTGCAGGGCTCGCCCGCCATGCTCACCGCCCTGACGAAAAGCTATGTGAAGGGCGCGCCCGAACCGGCCAGCCCGGCCCATCCCTTCCGCCTCGCCTTCGAGCAGCTCGTGCCGGGCCAGAGCTTCCATTCGCCCGAGCGGGTGATCAGCCTCGCGGATATCGAGCATTTCGCAGAATTCACCGGCGACACCTTCTACGCCCATATGGACGAGGAGGCGGTGAAGGGCCACCCGTTCTTCCCCGGCCGCGTCGCGCATGGCTATCTGCTGCTGGCCTTCGCGGCCGGCCTCTTCGTCGAGCCGAAGCGGGGGCCGGTCCTCGCCAATTACGGGCTCGACAATCTCCGCTTCCTCAAGCCGGTCACGCCCGGCGAGTCGATCCGTGTTCGCCTGACGGTCAAATCGAAATCCCCGAGGAATGCCGCTTACGGCGAGGTGCGTTGGGATGTAGAAATCACCACCGGCACCGGCGACACCGCCGCGACCTATGACCTGCTGACCATGAACGCCTATGCGGAACCGGCCGCGACGGCAGCGGAGTGACACGCGTGATCCATCTTCATCCCAGGGGCCAGGTGACCCTGATCGAGATCGACAACCCGCCCGTGAACGCCACCTCGCAGGCGGTCCGGCAGGGCCTGCTCGATGCGATCCTCCGGCTCGATGCCGACCCCGCCGTCCAGGCCATCGTGATCGCCGGCGCCGGCCGGACCTTCACCGCCGGCGGCGATATCACCGAATTCGGCAAGCCACCGCTCCTGCCGCATCTGCCCGATGTCATCACGCGGATCGAGGCCTCGGCCAAGCCGGTCGTCGTGGCCTGGCATGGCACCGCATTGGGCGGCGGCTGCGAGATCGGCCTTGCCGCCACGAAGCGCATCATCGCGGCGGATGGCTCTGTCGGCCTGCCGGAAGTGAAACTCGGCCTGATGCCCGGCGCCGGTGGCACGCAGCGCCTGCCGCGCCTGATCGGCCCGGTCGCCGCGCTCGATCTCATCGCCACCGGCCGCATGGCCGGGGCGAAGGAAGCGCTCGCCCTCGGGCTCGTCGATGCCATCGCGGCCGGCGATCTGCGCCAGGAGGCCATTGCCCTCGCCGCAAGCCTGATCGGCACGGCTCCGGAGCGCCTCTCGGAGCGGCCCGTGCCCCCCGCCGAAGCGGCAGCATGGGACGCCATGGTGGCGAAGGTGAAAAAGGACGCGAAGGGGCGGGCCGCACCCCTCGCGGCGATCAGCCTTGTCGAGACCGCCCGGGCCGAGCCTTTCGCCAGCGGCCAGCCGAAGGAGCGCGCCACCTTCTTCGACCTGATGGCCTCGCCGCAATCGAAGGCCTTGCGGCACATGTTCATGGCCGAGCGCGAGGTCACCCGCATGCCTGAACTGGCCGGCATCGCCCCGCGCGAGATCGGCCGGATCGGGGTGATCGGCGCCGGCACGATGGGCTCCGGCATCGCCGTGGCCTTCCTCGATGCCGGCTTTTCCGTCACGCTGATGGAGGCCAGCGAGGCCGCCCTGCAGGCCGGTCTCGACCGCGTCAACGGCCTGTATCTCCGATCGGTCAAATCCGGTCGCATCGATGAGACAATCCGGCTGGAACGCCTGTCGCGCCTGACGCCGACGACCGAGATCGCCGCCCTCGCCGGAACCGGGCTCGTCATCGAGGCGGTGTTCGAGGAGATGGCGGTGAAGCTCGATCTCCTGGGCCGGCTCGGTGCGGCGCTGCCGGCGGAGACCATCATCGCCACCAATACGTCCTATCTCGATCTGGAGGTGATGGCCGATGCCCTGCCGCATCCCGAGCGGTTCATCGGGTTGCATTTCTTCTCACCCGCCCATGTGATGAAGCTGCTGGAAATCGTCCGTGCCCGCCGGACGGCGAAGGAGGTGCTGGCCACCGGCCTCGCCATCGGCAAGCGGCTGAAGAAGATCGCCGTCATTGCCGGCGTCTGCGACGGCTTCATCGGCAACCGCCTGCTCGCCCGCTATCGCGCCCAATGCGAGTTCATGCTCGAGGAAGGCGCGCTTCCGCAGGAGATCGACGCCGCCCTCGAGGCCTTCGGCTTCGCCATGGGCCCCTTCGCGGTGCAGGATCTCGCCGGGCTCGACATCGCCTGGGCCCGCCGCAAGCGCCTCGCCGCCACGCGGGATCCCGCCGCGCGCGACGTGCCGCTGGTCGACCGGCTCTGCGAGGCCGGCCGCTTCGGCCAGAAAGCCGGCAAGGGCTGGTATCTCTATGCCGATGGCAAAAGGCAGGTGGATCCGGAAATCGATGCGCTGGTCCATACGCATGCCGCCGGCACCGGCCGGGCCCAACGCAGCTTCACCGCCGGGGAAATCCAGAGCCGCGTGCTGACCACCATGGTCAATGAAGGCGCGCGGATCCTCGCCGAGGGTATCGCGGCCCGGCCGCTCGACATCGATCTCGTGCTCGTCAACGGCTATGGCTTCCCGAACTGGCGCGGCGGCCCGATGCACCATGCCGACGAAACAGGCCTGCCCCGCCTGCTCGCGGAGGCCGAGGCCATCGCCGCCCGCGACGGCGCGGCCTATGCCGTCGCCCCGCTCCTGCGTGAACTGGCCGGCAGCGGCCGGACCTTCGCTTCGCTCAATGCTCCTGATCGCTGAGGATTTTCCATGACCAACGCCTATCTCGTGGATGGCACGCGCACGCCGATCGGCCGCTATGGCGGCGTCCTGGCCCCCGTCCGCCCGGATGACATGGCCGCCCATGTCATCCGCGCGCTGATGGCCCGCTTCCCGGCCGAACTGGCCAATGCGGTGGACGAGATCATCCTCGGTTCGGCCAACCAGGCCGGCGAGGACAACCGCAATGTCGCGCGGATGGCCGGCCTGCTGGCTGGCCTGCCGGTGGAGATCCCCGGCACCACGGTCAATCGCCTCTGCGGCTCCGGCCTTGACGCGATCGGCATGGCCGCACGGGCCATCAAGGCCGGCGAGGCCGAAATCCTGATCGCCGGCGGCGTCGAGAGCATGACGCGCGCCCCGCTGGTGATGGGCAAGGCGCAGGAGGCCTTCCAGCGTTCGGCCGAAATCTTCGACACGACCATCGGCTGGCGCTTCGTCAACCCGCTGATGAAGGCGCAATACGGCATCGATTCCATGCCGGAAACGGCAGAGAATGTCGCCGAGGATTACCAGGTCAGCCGCGCCGACCAGGATGCCTTCGCCCTGCGCTCGCAGGCCCGCGCCGCCGCCGCCCAGCGCAATGGCCGCCTCGCCCGCGAGATCACGCCCGTCACAATCCCGCAGAAAAAGGGCGACCCGGTCGTCGTCGAGCGCGACGAGCACCCGCGCGAGACAACGCTCGAGAAGCTGGCCAGCCTCGGCACACCCTTCCGCAAGGGCGGCTCGGTCACCGCCGGCAACGCCTCCGGCGTCAATGACGGCGCGGCCGCCGTGCTCGTCGCCTCGGAAGCGGCGGTGAAGCGTTTCGGGCTGATGCCTTTGGCCCGGATCACCGGCCTCGCCACGGCGGGGGTGCCGCCGCGCATCATGGGGATCGGCCCGGCTCCGGCCACGCAGAAGCTCTGCGCCCGGCTCGGCCTGAAGCCGGCGGATTTCGACGTGATCGAGCTGAACGAGGCCTTCGCCGCCCAGGCTCTGGCCAGCCTGCGCATGCTCGGCCTGCCGGATGATGCGGAGCATGTGAACCCGAATGGCGGCGCCATCGCGCTCGGCCATCCGCTCGGCATGTCCGGGGCGCGGCTGGCGCTGACCGCAGCGATCGAGCTGCGGGATCGTGCCGGCGCACGCGCGCTTGCCTCGATGTGCATCGGCGTCGGGCAGGGTATCGCGCTGGGGCTGGAGGCGGTCTGAGGTGAGGGGCAACGCCCCCCGACCTCACATCTGGTCGAAATCCACCGCAAGCCGATCGCCCGTCGGCCGGCACTGGCAGGTCAGCACATAGCCGGCCTCGACCTCCCAGGGCTCGAGGCTGAAATTGACATCCATGGCCGCCGTGCCGTCGGTCACCTTGGCGCGGCAGGTGCAGCACATCCCGCCCCGGCAGGAATAGGGCACGTCGAGGCCGGCGCGCTCGGCAGCTTCCAGCACCGTTTCGCCCGGCCGGAGCGTGATGGCGTGGCTCTGGCCGTCATGGGTCAGATGCAGCGGAATGCCCGGCGCCGCGCCGGCAGCCGGCTTCGGCTTCGCCCCCGCCACGCGCGGCGCGTTGGCGGTGAACAGCTCGACATGGATCCGCTCCGGGCCGGCGCCGAGATCGGCAAGGACCGCCTTCGCCCCCGCGATCATCTCCTCCGGACCGCAGAGATAGACATCGTCGATCGCTTCGACCCCGCCAAGCGTTTTCACCAGCAGGGCGATCTTCTCTGCCGTCATGCGGCCGTTGAGCAGGTCGATATCCTGCGCCTCGCGGCTGAGGATATGGTGCACGGCCAGCCGGCCGAGATGCCGGTCCTTCAGGTCCTCGAGCTGTTCGCGGAACAGGATGCCGGCGGAGTTCCGGTTGCCGTAGAACAGGGTCAGCCGGCAATCCGGGTCCCGGGCCAGCCGGGTGCGGATGATCGAGAGGATGGGCGTGATGCCCGAACCGGCAGCGAAGAACACGAGATGCCCGCCGCTGGCCTCGCGGCTGGCAGCACCGAACCGGCCCATCGGCGTCATCACCTCCAGGGTGGCGCCTGCCTGCAACGCGCGGTTGGCGAAGGTGGAGAAGGCCCCGCCCTCGACCTCCTTGATCGCCACGCGCAATTCGCCCTCGTCCTCGCCGGTGCAGATCGAATAGGAACGCCGCAATTCCTCGCCCTCGATCACCGCGCGCAGGGTGAGATACTGCCCCTGCTCGAAGCGATAGGCCTGCGACAGTTCCGCCGGCACCGCGAAGGCGATCGACACGGCATCCGGGGTTTCGCGGCGGATCTCGCGGATCGGCAGGGCATGGAAGCGGGGCGTCGACATGGCAGGCCTCAGATGCATTTGAAATAGTCGAAGGGCTCGCGGCAGCGGCGGCAGCGCCAATGCGCCTTGCAGGCCGTGGAGCCGAATTCGGAGACGCGTTCGGTCTCGGCCGAACCGCAATGCGGGCAGGCGACCTCATCCACCCCGAACAGGGCGGCGCGGCCCTTGGCCTTGCCGACCGGCGGCGCGATGCCATAGGCGCGGAGCTTTTCCTTGCCGGCCTCGCTCATCCAGTCGGTCGTCCAGGCCGGGCTGAGCGAGAGGCTCACCTTGCGCCGCGTGATCCCCGCCTTCTCGAGCGCGAGATCGACCTGCACCGCGATCATGTCCATGGCCGGACAGCCCGAATAGGTCGGCGTGATCGTGACCTCGATCCCCGCCTGGCCGCGCGTCACCGCGCGCAGCACGCCGAGATCGGCGATGGTCAGGACCGGTACTTCCGGATCGCAGACCGAGGCCGCCGCCGCATACGCCGCCGCCAGCTCGGCATCGCCGGTTTCCGGCGGGAAGCTCAGCACCGCGCCCATCGCCTCACCACGTCGCGCCGGGATAGGTGCGCTGCATGAATTGCAGGTCACTCAGCAGATGGCCGAGATGCTCGGAATGCTCGCCGCGCCGGCCGCCGGTCTGCATCCAGCCGTCGCGGGGGCATGTGAGCAGCGCCTCGCCAAAGACATGGGCGATGGTCTCGTCCCAGATCGGCCGGATCACCGCCGGATCGACCGCGATCCCGGCATCGACCAAAGCCTGCTCGACGCTGTCCATCTCGAACATCTCGCCGGTGAAGGGCCAGAGATCCTCGAGCGCTTCCCTGAGCCGGGCGGCGCTCTCCTCGGTGCCGTCGCCGAGGCGGATCACCCATTCCCCGGCATGGCGGACGTGATAGGCCATTTCCTTGACCGCCTTCGCCGCGATGGCGGCGAGGGTCTCGTCCTTCGAGGCCGCGAGCCGTTCGAAATAGGGATGCATGAAGGCGGCATAGAGAAACTGCCGCAGGATCGTGAAGGCGAAATCACCGCGCGGCCGCTCGACCAGCAGGATGTTCCGCCAGTCCGGGCAATCCCGGAGATAGGCGAGGTCATCCTCGCTGCGGCCCTTGCCCTCGACAGATCCGGCATGGGTGTAGAGGTTGCGGGCCTGCCCGATCAGGTCGAGCGCCATATTGGCAAGCGCAAGGTCTTCCTCGAGCATCGGGCCGTGGCCACACCATTCCGACAGGCGATGCCCGAGAACGAGGGCATTGTCCGCCAGCCGGAGCGTATAGGTGAAGAGCGGCGTTTCCATCACATATGCCCCACTTCCTCCGGCACCTCGTAGAAGGTGGGATGGCGGTAGATCTTCGAGGCGGTCGGCTCGAACAGCGCATCCTTGTCCTGCGGATCGGAGGCCGTGATGGCGCTGGACGGCACCACCCAGATCGACAGCCCCTCCCCCCGGCGGGTATAGACATCGCGGGCGGCCTGCAGCGCCATCTCGGCATCGGGCGCATGCAGCGAACCGCAATGGCGATGGCTGAGCCCGGTGCGGGAGCGGATGAACACTTCCCAGAGCGGCATGGTTTTCTCGGTCATTGCTGTATCCTCACTCCGCCGCGATCTTCGCCGCCGCCTTGCGGGCCGCGCGCTTTTCGGCATGGGCCAGGGCGGCTTCGCGCACCCAGGCGCCTTCATCATGCGCCTTCTGCCGCGCCTTCAGCCGCTCGCGGTTGCAGGGCCCCTCGCCCCGCACCACGCGGTTGAACTCGCTCCAGTCGATCGGGCCATGCTCCCAATGCCCGGTCACCGCGTTGAGGCGGAGGTCGGGATCCGGGAAGGTCAGGCCGAGAAAATGGCCCTGCGGCACCGTGGCATCGATGAATTTCTGGCGCAGGTCATCATTGGAGAAGCGCTTGATCTTCCAGGCCATGTTCTGGTCGGAATGCTGGCTGTCCCGGTCGGACGGGCCGAACATCATCAGGGCCGGCCACCACCAGCGATTGAGTGAATCCTGCGCCATCTTCTTCTGGGCCGGGCTGCCCTTGGCCAGCGTCATGACGATCTCGTAGCCCTGGCGCTGGTGGAAGCTCTCTTCCTTGCAGATGCGGATCATCGCCCGCGCATAGGGCCCGTAGGAACAGCGGCAGAGCGGGATCTGGTTCATGATCGCCGCGCCATCGACCAGCCAGCCGATCATGCCCATATCGGCCCAGCTCGGCGTGGGATAATTGAAGATCGAGGAGTATTTCGCCTTGCCGGTGAGCAGTTGCTCGACCAGTTCCTCGCGGCTCACGCCCAGGGTCTCGGCGGCGGAATAGAGATAGAGCCCGTGGCCGCCCTCGTCCTGCACCTTGGCCAGCAAGGCAGCCTTGCGCTTCAGCGACGGCGCGCGGGTGATCCAGTTGCCCTCGGGCAGCATGCCGACAATCTCGGAATGGGCATGCTGGGAGATCTGCCGCACGAGCGTCCGGCGATAGCCTTCCGGCATCCAGTCATTCGGCTCGATCTTTTCCTCGGCATCGACGCGGTGCTGGAAACGGGCGCGCAATTCGGGGTCGTCGGCATGGGCCTTCTCGGCCACATTGAGCGCCTGCGCATACATTCTCGGCATCCTCCCTGATGTCGTTTCGGGGAGTATGTTACAAAAAATATTTCTGTCAATGTTTTTGGTTACAAATCCACACGCTGGGCCTCGAGCACCCGGAGCCGCGCCTCCAGCGCGCCAAGGGCCTCGTCGAACAGGCGCCGCGCCTCCGGCCCCGGCCAGTCCGGGGGCAGAAGCCCCTCCGGCAGGAACGGATCGCGCAGCACCAGCCGCCGGAATTCATGCACCAGCAGCAGCCGCGCAAGGAACGCGTCGCGCCAGCCGAGATCCGGCACCAGCGGCATGAGCGCCGCGGCATGGCCCGCCACCATCCGGTACCCCGCCTGCAGGCCGGCCAGCGGCCAAAGTCCCTGCAGCCGCGCGGCGAGCGCGCCATCGCCCTCGGCATGGAAGCCGGTCAGCCCCTCACCCTTGCGGTCCTCGCGCCCGGCATGGACCGGCCGGATGAAGCAAGTGGCAGCCAGCGCGCCATAGCCGCTTTCGGCCAGATCGGCGCGAAGCGCGGCGCGGTCGCTCCCCTCCTCGATCAGGACAAGATGAAGCCGGCCATCCGGCTGCGGCCGGTCATCGCCGAAGATCAGCGCCGCCGCCCGGCCGAAATCATCCTCCGCGCCGGCGGAAAGGCGGTAGAGCGCGGCCTTGCCGTCACGCTCCCGGGTCAGCGTGCCGTTCGAGACCAGCCGTGACAGCGCCGTCCGGACCAGTCCCGGTTCGATGCCCAGTGCGCCCAGCCAGTCCTGCAGGTCGGAAAGGCGCAGCGCCTCGCCCCGCGGCAGGGCCACCACACCGAAGATCGTCACCAGCAGCGACCAGGTGCGCGGCGGCTTGCGCGCATGATGCACCGCGATCAGCGCCTGCAGGGGAGCCGGGGCCTCGGCCATGGGGAACCTCTTCCGCTCGTCCCCGCTTCCATGCGGGAAAGCGCCGGACGAGACAAGCCGCCCGTCAAGGCCCGGCAGCGGCGGGACGGCCAAAAAGCGGATGCATGGCGCCGGATTGCCTGTATACCTCCGGAAGATCCGGGCCCGGCCAACCGAAAACGCCAAGGAAGCAGCATGCGGCTCACCCCCCTCGACAGCCTGATCGCGCCCTGGCGCGCCGGCCGTCCCGATCTGCCGGTCCGGGCCATCCCGCCGGAAGCCGCCATCGGGCGGCTCGCCGCCGCTGCGGTCATCGCACCGGGGCCGATGCCGGCTGCGCCCGTCGCCCTCCGGGCCGGCCTCGCTGTCCGCGCGGAAGATCTCATCGGTGCCGGGCCGCAATCGCCGGTCATGCAGACCGGCCGCCCGCCGGCCCTCCGGCCGGGCGATCCGCTGCCCGCGGGCACCGATGCCCTGCTCGACCCCGAGGCCCTGCTCGATCAGGGCGCCTTCGTCGAGATCAGCGAAGGCGCCGTGCCGGGCCTCCATATCCGCAGGTCGGGCGAGGATCTGGCCACCGGGCAGGTCATCGTGCCGGCCGGCGGGCGGATCTCCGCCGCGCAGGCCCTTACCGCCCGGCTGGCGGGGTTCGACAGCATTGCCGTTTTCGATCTCGCCGCGACGTCGGACGGGTTCGCCCCGCCGCTCGCCGCCCTGCTCGCCCGCCTGCTGGAAGGATGCGGCATCCGGATCTCGACCGGCGGAGAGGCCCTGTTCCGGCTCGAACCGGCACGCGAGAGCCGGCCCCGCCTCGCTTTGCAGCCGGGCGAAACCGGCTGGATCGAACCGGCGGATAGGGGCTTTCGCATCGAAATGCCGCCCCGCTTCGATGGCGCCCTCGCCATGATCCTTGCCGTGATCCTGCCCCTCGTCTGCCACGGGACCGGCGCCCGGCCGGTGGCACAGACGGGGATCCTCGGCCGCAAGGTCAGCGCCGGCATCGGCAGCACCGGGATCGCGCTGTTCCGCACCGGGGCGGACCGGCTGGAGCCGCTGGCCATCGGCGAGATCCCGCTCGCGGCCTGGCTGGCAGCGGATAGCTACGCCATCCTGCCATCCGGCATTGAGGGCTTTGCCGCCGGCGAAACCCTCACCACATATCGTCTCGATCCGCTCCTCGCTTCGTGAAAGGACCTGCCGTGACCGAACCCCGCGCT
The DNA here is from genome assembly GCA_027484605.1 of Hyphomicrobiales bacterium. Classification (GTDB taxonomy): domain Bacteria; phylum Pseudomonadota; class Alphaproteobacteria; order Rhizobiales; family Beijerinckiaceae; genus Rhabdaerophilum. The sequence continues at coordinate 81,507 of JAIXSR010000089.1, forward strand.
GGCCTCGTGCAAGACCAGTTCCTGCGCATCCTCACACGCGAGGAGGCCATGCGGCGCTTTGTCGAGGCCGTGCGCCCGGCCCCGCTCGGGCGGGAAACCTGCCCGCTGGCTGCCGCCGCGGGGCGCGTCCTGGCGGAGGATATCCGGGCTGCGGTCGATACCCCGCCCTTCGACCGCTCGGTGGTGGATGGTTTCGCCGTCCGCGCTGCCGATCTTTCCGGGGCCAGCCAGGCCGCACCGGTCATGCTGCGGCTGAATGCCGAGACGATCACCTGTGGCCATGATCCGGCCCTGACGGTGCAGCCCGGCACCGCCACCCCCATCTCCACCGGCGGGCCGATCCCGCGCGGGGCGGATGCCGTGGTGATGATCGAGCATACCGACCCCGAGGGCGAGGGGGCCATCCGCGTGGGCCGTGCCGTCACGCCCGGGCAGAACCTCTCCTATGCCGGCTCGGACATGGCCCGCGGGCAGGTGCTGCTCCATGCCGGCACATCCATCACCGCGCGCGAGATCGGCATGCTCGCCGCCGTGGGCCTCGCCGATATCCCGGTCTGGCGGAAGCCGCGCATTGCCGTGCTCTCGACCGGCAACGAGCTTGTCGAGCCCGGCCAGCCGCTGGGCCCGGCGCGGATCTACGATTCCAACGGGCCGATCATCGCCGCCGCGATCGAGGAAAACGGCGCCATGGCCCTCCGGCTCGGCATCGTGCCGGATGACGAGGCCCGGCTTGAAGCGGCGCTGCGCGAGGCCCATGCCGCGGCGGATGCGATCATCCTTTCCGGTGGCACCTCGAAGGGCGCGGGCGATCTCACCTATCGCCTCGTCGGCCGGCTCGGCGAACCCGGGATCATCGCCCATGGCGTGGCGCTGAAGCCGGGCAAGCCGCTCTGCCTCGCGGTCTGCGATGGCAAGCCGGTCATCGTGCTGCCCGGCTTCCCGACCTCGGCCATGTTCACCTTCCACGACATGATCGTGCCCGTGCTCCGCGCCATGGCCGGCCTGCCGGCGCGTGAGGAGGCGCAGTTCGAGGCCCGCATCCCCGCGCGCATTCCCTCCGAACTGGGCCGGACGGAATTCGTGATGGTTGCGCTGGCCGAGGATGCGGAAGGGCTGGTCGCCCATCCCGTCGGCAAGGGTTCGGGCGCCGTCACCGCCTTCTCGCAAGCGGATGGCTTCGTGGCGATCGAGGCCGAGGCGGATTCGCTCCCCGCCGGGGCCTCGGTGCCGGTGACGCTGTTCTCACCCGGCATCCGCATCCCCGATCTCGTCATTATCGGCAGCCATTGCACCGGGCTGGACGCTGTCATCGGCAGCCTGCGGCAGCAGGGCCTTTCCGCCCGCATCCTCGCCCTCGGCTCGATGGGCGGGCTGGCGGCGATCAAGCGCGGCGAGGCCGATCTCGCGCCGATCCACCTGATGGACGAGGCGAGCGGCATCTACAATCGCCCGTTCCTCACCCCGGATCTCGACCTGATCCCCGGCTGGAAGCGACTTCAGGGCTTCGTCCATCGCCGGGGCGATCCGCGCTTCGAGGGGCGGAGTCTGGCAGCGGCGGTCGCCGCAGCCCTGGCCGATCCGGATTGCCTGATGGTCAACCGCAATCAGGGCGCCGGCACGCGCACCCTGATCGAGGGCCTGCTCAAGGGCGCCCGCCCGCCGGGCTACTGGAACCAGCCCAGAGCCCATAACGCCGTTGCCGCCAGCGTGGCGCAGGGCCGCGCGGATTGGGGCATCGCCATTGCCCCGGTCGCCGCGGCGCTCGACCTCGCCTTCATCCCGCTGGCGGACGAGCACTACGATTTCGCGGTCGCGCGCACCCCGCGCAATCCCGCCCCGATCGAGGCGTTCCGGATCGCCCTTGCCGAATCCGGCGACGCCCTGCGCGCCCTCGGCTTCACACCGGCCTAGATGCACCCTGCCAAGGCCAACGGCCTTGGCGAGGAGCGAAGCGACGCCGAGCAGGCCCGTGAGGGCCGTTGCGAGGGAACTTGCCCGAGGAGACCGTCAGGTCACCTCCGAGGGCAAAAAACCTCCGAGGGACCCAAACAAAAAGTCAATGCCTCACCCTGGGCAGGATCGGCTGGCCGAAAGGCAGGCCGAGCAGCCCTTCGAGGAGATGCGCGCCGGCCAGCGCTGTCGCATCGGCGCGCGGCCGCGCCACGACCTGCAGCCCCACCGGCAGGCCGCTGGCCGTGAACCCGCAGGGGATGCAGACCGAGGGGCAGGCCACCAGCGTGATCGCATAGGCAATGGCCAGCCAATGGACGTAATTGTCGAATTCGACGCCGTTGCAGCGTTCGACATAGCGCTGCTCGACCGGGAAGGGCGGCACGATCGTGCCCGGCGCGAGCAGCAGGTCATAGGTGCCGAAGAATTTCAGCGTGCGCTGATACATGGCAAGGCGCTGCGTTTCCGCCCGGGTGATCTCGTCCATCGTGAGCGCAAGGCCCTTCTCGATATTCCAGATCACTTCCGGCTTGAGCTTGTCGCGTTGGGTATCGAGCAGCGCTTTCTTCGAAATGGCGAAACCCTTGGCGCGCAGGGTGTTGAAGCTCTCATGCGCCTCGGAGAAATCCGGATGCGCCTCCTCCACGATCGCCCCGGCTTCGGCGAAGCGCGCGGCGGCGGCACGGCAGATCGCGGCCACCTCGGCATCGACCGGGGTGATGCCGAGATCGGCCGAGAAGGCAACGCGCTTCGGCTGCCAGCCCGCGCCGAGCGCCGCGAGGAAACCGGTTGCGGGCTTGGGCAGCGAGACCGGGTCGCGGATATCCTCGCCGCTGAGCATGTCGAGGAAGAAGGCGCAATCGGCGACATTCCGCGCCATCGGTCCCTGCACGCTCAGCAGCCGGTCCATCGGCGCGGCGGGCTGCGTGGCCACGCGGCCCGGCGAAGGCCGCATGCCGACAATGCCGCAGAAACTGGCGGGATTGCGCAGCGAGCCGCCGAGATCCGAGCCATGTGCCAGCCAGGCGGTGCCGGTGGCCAGCGCCACGGCCGAGCCGCCGGAGGAGCCGGAGGCGGAGAGCCTCGTATCCCAGGGGTTGCGGGTCGGGCCGAAAACCTCGTTGAACGTGTTGGCCCCGGCGCCGAATTCCGGCGTGTTCGTCTTGGCATAGACGATCCCGCCCTCGGCTTCGAGCCGCTCGACCAGCGGGTCGGATTGGGCAGGGACATGATCAGCGAAGATCGGCGAGCCGAACGTGGTCCGCATGCCCGCCACTTCCGTGAGATCCTTGATGGCGACAGGCAGGCCGCAGAGCGGGCCGCGCTCGGCAACGGGCCGGGCCATCAGCGCGCGGGCCAGCTTCCGGGCACGCTCGAAATCCCGTATCGGCAGGGCATTGACCGGCGCCTCGACGGCCGCCACCCGCGCCTCGAGCGCATCGAGACAATCGAGCGGGGTGATCTCGCCGGCCTTCAGCCGGTTCGTCACGGTCAGGGCGGATTGGGAAATCAGTTCGTCGGTCATGGCGCCTCCTGTGGAGGCGCCATGGTGGAGAAGCCGGCGGCGGCATGCAACCGCCGAAACGCCCGGTCAGGCGGCGGCGCGCATCGACCGCACGAAACCGTCGATCTCGCCGCGCAGGCGATCGGCCTGCTGGGCCAGCCCTTCCGACGCCTTGAGGATGCTGCCGGCGACCTGGCTCGATTCCGACGCGGCCTGGCTGACCTGCGTGATGTTGCTGGCCACCTCGGCCGTTCCGGCCATCGCTTCCTGCACGTTGCGCGCGATTTCCTGCGTCGCCACGCCCTGATCGGTCACGGCATTGGCGGCCTGCGAGGCCATCGCATTGATCTGGTGGATGGCCTTGGCCACGCCATGGATCGCGGTGGCGGCCTCGGCCGTCGTGCCCTGGATCTGGTTGATCTGCTCGGTGATCTCGGTCGTCGCACGGGCGGTCTGCGCCGCGAGCTCCTTGACCTCGCTGGCCACCACGGCAAAGCCGCGCCCGGCCTCGCCGGCCCGCGCGGCCTCGATCGTGGCATTGAGCGCGAGGAGGTTGGTCTGGGCGGCGATGTTCTGGATCATGCCGACAATCTCGCCGATCTGCTGCGTCGCCTGCGTCAGGGCCTGCACCTTGCTGACCGTATGCTCGGCCTCACCCATCACCCGCGCCGAGATCGCGCTGGATTCCCGCACCGTATCCGCCACGGCCTGCATCGATTGGGCGAGACTGTCGACCGAACCCGAGAGCGCCCCGACATTGATCGAGGTTTCTTCCGAAGCGGCGGACACGATCACCGACTGGCGCGAGGTGCCGTTGGCGGTCTGGTTGAGATGCTCGGCGGCTTCGCGCATCGAACGCGCGGCGTCCGCGACAGCCACCGCGACACCGACGGCCTGGCTCTCGAAGGCCTGCGCGCTCTGCTGCAGGCGGTTCCGCTCGGCCTCGGCATGGTCCCGCGCGTCGCGGACAGCCTGTTCGTTGGCAATCTTGCTGCCCGCCTCCTCACGGAAATGCCGGAGGGCCTGGACGAGATTGGCCACTTCCTCGACCTTGCTTTCCGGAATGGACCGTTCGGACATGTCGCCGCGGGCCAAAGCCGCCAGCGCCTGCGAGGCCGTGCCGATCGGGCGCAGGATCCGCTTGTGGAACTGCATGATCAGCGTGAGATAGAGCAGCATGCCGAAGATCAGCATGGCGAGGTTGAGCCAGGACATCATCGAGCCGAAAGCGGCACCGCTTTCGACCTCGGTTGTGTTCGCCTTCTCGATGGCGCCGGAAACACGGGCCATCTCGCCCTCGAGCGTCTTGAACGCATCGAGGAAGGCGGGCAGTGCCGAACGGGCATCCTTGAGGCTGCCCTTCTCGGCCAGGCTCACGATCGATTCGGCCGCTGCGATGTATTTCTCCAGCGGCTCGCGCACCGTCTTCAGCGCCGCCCGCACATCATCGGGCAGGCTGAGACCATCCTGCGCCTTGATCTCCTTGCGGAAGGTCTCGGCCGATTCCTTGACATCCTCGGCCGCCGCCTTGGTCATCGACATATCGTCGATCGCCACCCCGTAGAGCGCCCGGAAGACAATGCCGCGCAGATTGTCATGCATCATGTCGCCAGTCATGTGATGCCGCATCGAGGTCATCAGCACCGCTGATTGCTCGCCGCCAGCCTGGAAGGTCTTCGTGATCACGAAGCTGATCGCGCCCTGCAGAATGGCGAAACCGATGGCAAAGGCACAGGCCAGATTGACGACAAGACGAGGCTTCATCGAGCCCTCCATGCGTGCTGAATGGCCAGAATGTCGCAGCAACTCATTTAGTTATAGTAAACTATCCATCACGAATTCGCCTGGCTTTTGCCGCGCGATTACTCGGCAGCCCGCGCGCCAGCCACCCCGGGCTGCCGATGCGCATGCCGGTCCGGCTTGGCCTTCAGCTTCAGATCGACAAGATCGTCGCGCTCGCGCACGCTGTTCCGGAAGATCTGGTCCTTGCCCGGGCGATATTGCACCGGCTGGTGGATATCCGCCTGGTACCAGGCCGCCGCCCGCAAGGTGAAGGCGGGATCGGCCAGATGCGGCCGGCCGAGAGCCACGAGATCGGCCCGCCCGGCCGCGATGATCGTGTTCATCTGGTCGGCGCTGGTGATCGCCCCGACGCACATCGTGGCAATGCGCGCCTCGTTGCGGATCCGGTCGGAGAAGGGTGTCTGGAACATCCGGCCGTAATTCGGCCTTGCATCATGCACTGTCTGCCCGGTGGAGACATCGATCAGGTCGCACCCCTCGGCCGCGAAAGCCTCGGCGATCGCCACCGAATCCGCACCGCTGAGGCCGCCTTCCTTCCAGTCCGTGGCGGAAATGCGGACCGAGATCGGCTTCTCCGCCGGCCAGGCCCGGCGCAGGGCACGGAACACCTCCAGCGGGAAGCGCAGCCGGTTCTCGAGGCTGCCGCCATAGGAATCCGTCCGGCAATTGGTGAGCGGCGAGAGGAAGCTGGCCAGCAGGTAGCCATGGGCCGCATGCATTTCCAGCATGTCGAACCCGGCGCGATGGCCCCGCTCCGCCGCGGCGACGAATTCGCCGATCACCCGGTCCATCCCGGCGCGGTCGAGTTCGGCCGGCACCTGGCTGTCGGGGTAATAGGGCAGCGGCGAGGCCGAGACGATCGGCCAGGCGCCATCCGGCAGCGGGCGGTCCATCCCCTCCCACATCAGCCTGGTCCCGCCCTTCTGCCCGGCATGGCCGAGCTGCAGCGCGATCTTCGCCGCCGAGTTGGCGTGGACAAAATCGACGATCCGCGTCCAGGCTGCTTCCTGCGCATCGGTATAGAGCCCGGCGCAGCCCGGCGTGATCCGGGCATCCTCCGCCACGCAGACCATCTCGGTGAAGACGAGCCCGGCCCCGCCCACGGCGCGGGAGCCGTAATGCATCAGGTGCCAGTCCTGCGGCAGGCCATCGACGGCTGAATACTGGCACATGGGCGAGACAACAGCCCGGTTCTCCAGTTTCATCCCGCGCAGGCGGAAGGGCTGGAAAAGCGGCGGCACGGGGCTGCCATCGCGGCGACCCTTCGCATCCGGGCCGACGCTGTCCGCCACCATCCGGTCCACTTCGGCAACCATTTCCGGGGCGCGCAGGGCGAGATTGTCATAGGTGATCGCCTTGGAGCGCGTCATCAGCCCGAACGCGAAGCGCAGCGGCTCGAAATGCCAGAAGCGCTGCACATCCTCGAACCAGACCAGGCTGACATCCGCCGCATGCTGGGTCTTCTCGACATCCTCGCGCCGCGCCGTCTCGAAATGGGCGAGCGCCGCCGGCACGTCGAGCCCCTTGGCGTGGAAGGCCTGATGCAAGGCGATGGAATCCTCCATGGCAAGCTTGGTACCCGAGCCGATGGAGAAATGCGCCGTCGCCTTCGCATCGCCGAGAAGGACGATATTGTCCTTCACCCAGCGCGCGCAGCGGATCATCGGGAAATTCCGCCACATCGAGCGGTTGGTGATCAGACGGTGGCCCTGCAGCTCCTCGGCGAAGATGCCCTCGAGGAAGGCCGCCGATTGCGCCTCGTCCATCCGGTCGAGGCCGGCCTTGCGGAAACTGGCCGGGTCGGTCTCGAGCACCCAGGTCGAATGACCCGGCTCATACTGGTAGCAATGCGCGATGAAGATGCCCTGCTCCGTCTCCTTGAAGAAGAAGGTGAAGGCATCGAAGGGCCGGGTGGAACCCATCCAGGTGAAATGGTTGGGGCGAAGGTCGGTTTCCGGCTGGAAATGGCCGCGATGCGTTTCGCGGATCCGGCTGTTGATGCCATCCGCCGCCACGACGAGATCATGCGTCGCGGCCAGGCGATCGCCATCGACCACCTCTTCCGAGAACACCAGCCCGACGCCGAGTTCGCGGGCCCGCGCCTGCAGCAGCATGAGCAGGGTGCGGCGCGAGCAGCCGCAGAATCCGTTGCCGCCGACGCGGTGGATGGTATCCTTGAAATGGATTTCAATGTCGTCCCAATAGGCGAAGCTGTCGGCAATCGCCCGGTAGCTCGGGAAATCGGTCGCGCGGAACGTGTCGAGGGTCTGGTCGGAAAAGACCACGCCGAAGCCGAATGTATCGTCGGGGCGATTGCGCTCGTAGACCGTGATGTCGAGCGAGGGCCAGTCGCGCTTCATCAGGAGCGCGTAATACAAACCGGCAGGCCCGCCGCCGACAACCGCAATGCGCATGGCACCCTCCCGCGATCGAGTGGAAGCATTTTAAGCTTGAAATAATTTTGTGGCAAGCGGCATCCGTGCCGCAGGACCCCGTGACGGGGGAAAGGCTCCTACTGCACAACCTAACCCTCTGATTCCATGGCGGCTGCATCCCTCACATGTGCAACGCCGCCTTGTCATGCCCGCCTGACTGGACAATTACTTTGAATATGAAATAATGATTGCCATCCTTGGATGAGGGGGCGAGATGCCAAGCCTGACGGGTCAACACGCGCTGGTGACCGGTGGCGGCCGGGGGATCGGCCGGGCCGTGGCGGCTGCCCTGAAGGGCGCCGGCGCCCGCGTCACGATCACCGGACGGGATCCCGCGCGGCTCGGCGCTGCGCTGGAAGCGGGCTGGGCGGATGCCGCCATCCCGCTCGACCTGACCGACGAGGCTGCCATTTCCCCCGCCATCGCCGCCCTTGGCCCGCTCGACATCGTCGTCGCCAATGCCGGCGGCGCCGAGACGCAGCCCTTCCTCAAGGCGGATGCCGCGCATTTCCGGCGCATGCTCGACCTCAACCTCATCGGCACGATGCTGACCTTCCAGGCCGCCCTGCCGGCAATGATCGAGCGCCGGCACGGCCGGCTGGTCGCCATCGCCTCCTCCGCCGCCCATCGTGGCTATGCCTGTACGAGCGCCTATTCGGCCTCGAAACATGCTGTGCTCGGGCTGGTCCGCTCGCTGGCGCTCGAGGTGGCGCGGCATGGCATCACGGTCAACGCCGTGTCGCCCGGCTTCACCGACACCGATCTCGTGGCCGGCGCGGTGGATCGGCTGCAGGACAAGGGCGGGCTTGACCGCGACTCGGCCAAGGCGAAGCTCGCGGCGGAAAACCCGCTCGGCCGGCTGATCCGGCCCGAGGAAGTGGCCGCCAGCGTGCTCTTCCTTGCGGGGGAAGGCGCCACCGGGCTTTCGGGCCAGTCGCTGCTGATCAATGGCGGGGAATTCTGATGGATACGCCGGAAGCCTTCCGCCCGCTCGACCGCGAGACGAAGGCCAGCGAGCGCCCGGGCGACCACAAGGACGAGCTGCGGCTCTGGCTGCGGCTGCTGACCTGCTCGACGATGATCGAGCGCGAGATCCGCCGCCGCCTGCGCGAGGAATTCCGCACCACCCTGCCCCGCTTCGACCTGATGGCGCAGCTCGAGAAATCCGCCACCGGCATGACCGTGGGCGAGGTCTCGCAGCGGCTCATGGTCTCGAACGGCAATGTCACCACCGTGGTGGCCGGCCTCGTCGAGGACGGACTGGTCGACAAGCGCCCCGCCCCGCATGACCGCCGCGTGCAGGTCATCTCGCTCACGGCGCAGGGCCGGCGGCAATTCCGCATCATGGCGGAACGGCACGAGGAATGGATCGCCGATCTCTTCGCCGGCATCGGCGGCGCCGACCTGCCGGCGTTGATGCGGCTGCTCGGCACCACGAAACAATCGATCCAGGGCGCCGTCCGTCGGGCCGGGGCCGGAACGGAGGAACCATGAGCGTTGCCAATGCCACCAAACTGCCGGTTGCGGAGGCACGGCCGGTGCATTTCCGCCTCGCGGTGTCCGGCAGGCGCGCGACAATCACGCTCGACCGGCCGGACAAGAAGAATCCGCTGACCTTCGAGAGCTACCGCGAGCTGACGGACCTCTTCCTCGCCCTCCAGAAGGAAGAGACGGTCAAGGCCATCGTCGTCACCGGTGCCGGCGGCAATTTCTGCTCGGGCGGCGATGTCTTCGAGATCATCGGCCCCCTGGTCGAGATGAAGACGGCCGACCTGCTGAAATTCACCCGCATGACCGGCGAGCTGGTCAAGGCGATGCGCGCCTGCCCGCAACCGGTCATCGCCGCGATCGATGGCATCTGCGCCGGGGCCGGCGCGATCATCGCCATGGCCTCGGACCTGCGTCTCGGCACGGCCGGCGCGAAGATCGCCTTCCTGTTCAACCGCGTCGGCCTTGCCGGCTGCGATATGGGCGCCTGCGCCATGCTCCCGCGCATCATCGGCCAGGGCCGCGCGGCGGAACTGCTCTATACCGGCCGCGTCCTGCGCGGCGAGGAGGCGGAACGCTGGGGCTTCCTCAACCGCCTCGTCGCGCCGGAAGCCCTCCTCGCCGAAGCCGAGGCTTTGGCGCAGGAACTCGCCGAGGGACCGACCTTCGCCAATGCCATGACCAAGCGCATGCTGGAAATGGAATGGGCGATGTCAGTGGAAAGCGCCATCGAGGCCGAGGCGGTGGCGCAGGCCCTCTGCATGCAGACCGAGGATTTCGCCCGCGCCTACCGCGCCTTCGCCGCCAAGCAGAAGCCGGTTTTCGAGGGGAACTGACGGATGATCTCCCTCGGCGATACCCTCGACTGGCCCTTCTTCGCCACGCATCATCGCGAGCATGCGCAGGCCCTCGCGGCATGGGCCGATGCGACCCTGAATACCTTGCCTCATGGCGATGTCGACGCGGCCTGCCGCGCCCGCGTCGCCGCACTCGGCAAGGCCGGCTTCCTCCGGGCCTGCGTGCCCTCGGCCTATGGCGGGCTCCATGCGGGTTTCGACGTGCGCACGCTCTGCCTCACGCGCGAGATCCTTGCCGCCCGTGATGGCCTTGCCGATTTCGCCTTCGCCATGCAGGGCCTCGGCACCGGCTCGATCACCCTGGCCGGGTCGGAGGCGCTGAAGCAGCGTTACCTCCCGGCCATCGCGCGGGGCGAGACCATCGCCGGCTTCGCCCTGTCGGAGAAGGAGGCCGGCTCCGATGTCGCCGCCATGGCCACTACCGCTGTCCCCGATGGCAATGACCATATCCGGATCGACGGCAACAAGACCTGGATCTCGAATGGCGGCATTGCCGATCATTATGTCGTCTTCGCCCGGACCGGCGAGGCGCCGGGCGCGAAAGGCCTCTCGGCTTTTGTCGTCGATGCCGATACCCCTGGCCTGAGCGTCACCGAACGCATCGAGGTCATCGCCCCGCATCCGCTGGCCACCCTGCATTTCGACGGCTGCCGCGTGCCGGTGGCGAACCGGCTCGGCGGCCCGGGCGAGGGTTTCCGCATCGCCATGGCGACGCTCGACATCTTCCGCTCGACGGTCGGAGCCGCCGCGCTCGGCTTTGCACGACGGGCCCAGCATGAAGCACTCGAGCGCGCCACCAACCGCAAGCTGTTCGGCGGTGTCCTGGGCGACCTGCAACTCGCCCAGGCAGCCCTCGCCGAGAACGAGGCGGAGATCGAGGCCGCCGCCCTGCTGGTCTACCGCGCAGCCTGGACCAAGGATCGCGGCGCGGCACGCGTCACCCGCGAGGCGGCGCTGGCCAAGATGGTCGCCACCGAGAATGCCCAGCGCGTGATCGACCGGGCCCTGCAATTGCATGGCGGGCTCGGCGTCACCAAGGGCGTCAAGGTCGAGGAACTCTACCGCGAGATCCGCGCCCTCAGGATCTATGAGGGCGCGACCGATGTGCAGAAGATCGTCATCGCCCGCGAGGCCCTGAAGGCCCATGCGGGCCGGAAAGGCTAGGAGAGCGCCATGTTCAGATCGGGGCATGTGGACAGTTTCTGCCGGGACAGCCTGCCGCCGGCGGATCAATGGCCCGATCTCCGCCTCGCCGAAGCCGGCCTCGCCTATGCCGAACGGCTGAATGTCGTCACCGAACTCGTCGATTCCCACATTGCGGCCGGGCGCGGTGACCGCATCGCCATCCTCGCCGAGGGGATCCGTTGGACCTATGCCGATCTCGCCGGGCGGATCAACCGCATCGCCAATGTTCTGGTCCGCGATCTCGGGCTGGTTCCGGGCCAGCGCGTGCTGCTGCGCGCGCCGAACAGCCCGATGCTGGTGGCAGCCTATTTCGCCGTGCTGAAGGCGGGTGGCGTCGCGGTGGCCACCATGCCCATGCTGCGGGCCCGCGAACTGGCCTATCCGCTGATGAAGGCCCGGATCGCCCTAGCCTTGTGCGATCACCGCCTGATGGAGGATCTCGAGGCCGCCTGCGAACTCGCGCCCGTGCTCGAGCGGATCGTCACCTTCGGCGGCGGCGAACTGGAAGGCCTGATGGACCAGCCGGGCTACGAGACCTTCACGGCCGCCGATACCGCGCAGGACGATGTCTGCCTGATCGGCTTCACCTCGGGCACGACGGGCGAGCCCAAGGGCACTTTGCATTTCCACCGCGACCTGCTGGCCATCTGCGATTGCTACGGCGCGCGGATCCTTGCCGCCGATCCGGAGGATCGTTTCATCGGCTCGCCGCCCCTCGCCTTCACCTTCGGCCTCGGCGGGCTGGTGCTCTTCCCGTTCCGCATCGGCGCGGCCGCCATCCTGCTCGAGAAAGCCGGCCCGCCAGACCTGCTGCCCGCGATCGCGGCCCATCGTGCGACCGTCTGCTTCACCGCGCCCACGGCCTACCGCGCCATGCTGGACAGGCTGGGCGAGCATGATGTCTCCAGCCTGCGCATCTGCGTCTCGGCCGGCGAGGCCCTGCCGAAAGCCACCTTCGAGGCGTGGAAGGCGCAAACCGGCATTCCGCTGATGGACGGGATCGGTGCGACGGAGATGCTCCACATCTTCATTGCCGCCCCGCGCGCGGCGATCCGCCCCGGCGCCACCGGCCTGCCGGTGCCCGGCTACGAGGCGCGGATCCTTGACGAGGCCGGCAATCCCGTGCCCGACGGCACGCCCGGCCGCCTTGCCGTGCGCGGCCCCACCGGCTGCCGCTATCTCGCTGACCCACGCCAGGCGAAGTATGTCGCCGGGGGCTGGAACATCACCGGCGATACCTATCTGCGCGATGCGGAGGGCTATTTCTGGTATCAGGCGCGCTCGGACGACATGATCATCTCCGCCGGCTACAACATTGCCGGCCCGGAAGTGGAGGCGAGCCTGCTCACCCATCCGGCCGTGGCCGAATGCGGCGTGGTCGGCGTGCCCGATTCCGAGCGCGGCATGATCGTCCGGGCCTATATCGTGCTGCGGGAAGGGAATGCCAGCGACGCGGCGATGACCAAGCGCCTGCAGGACCATGTGAAGGCGGATATTGCTCCCTACAAATACCCGCGCGACATTGTCTATGTCGCCGGCCTGCCGAAAACCCAGACCGGCAAGTTGCAACGATTCGAATTGCGGCGCATGGCTCTCGCGGATGCCCGGCCCGCCGAGGCGAGACAGGCGAGCTGACGCCGCAGGACAACACGGCGCATCAGCGCCGGCAGGAAACGGGCGCTCCGGCGCCGCACGGAGGAAAACATGTCGATTTCGGCGCTGAAAGCAGCCGTGCAGCAGGGCGGCGGGCCCGTGCCCATCCAGCCGGAGGGGTGGCCCCGCCCGCGCGGCTATGCCAATGGCATGATGGCGCGCGGCACGCTGGTCATGACCGGCGGGGTCGTCGGCTGGGACGCGGCGGAAAGCTTCCCGGCGGGCCTCGTCGCGCAGACGCGGCAGGCCCTCGCCAATATCGTCGCGATCCTCGAAGCCGGCGGTGCCCGGCCTGACCAGCTGATGCGCATGACCTGGTACGTGACCGACATGGCGGCCTATCGCGCCAGCCTGCCGGAGATCGGCGCCGCCTATCGCGAGACGATCGGCCGGCATTTCCCGGCCATGGCTCTGGTGCAGGTGGTCTCGCTGGTCGAGCCGCAGGCCGTGGTCGAGATCGAGGCCACGGCGGTCATTCCGGATTGATCGGCAAGGCGCGGGAAGGGCGGGAGCAGCACATGGCGAGAGCGGCAAAATCCACCGGGACCGGCAAATCGGGCCAGGAAAAGACTGGCCAGGAAAAGGCGGGGAAGGAAAAGGCGGGGAAGGAAAAGGCGGGGAAGGAAAAAGCGGGCCGGGAAAAGAAGGGCAAGGCCGGCGCGAAGGCTGCGAAAGCCCTGAAACCGAACCGTGCCATGGTCGTGGTCAAGCATCCCTCGGCGC
>JAIXSR010000078.1 GCA_027484605.1 Hyphomicrobiales bacterium
AGGCCCCCACCTCGGCGCCGGAGCCTGCACCGGAGGAAATCTCGGAGGAGGCGGCGCTCGCCCTCATCCTGCGCGAGGCGGCGCGCCTCGGCATCCCGGAGGCGGCGGAATGAGCGCCAGCGCGCTGCAGAGGGCGGCGCTGACGATCAGCGCGCTCCGCGCCCAGCTCGATGCCGCCGAGGCGGCCCGGGCCGCCCCGCTCGGCGTCCTGGGTATCGGGCTTCGCTTGCCCGGCGGGGTGGTGGATGCGGCGGGGTTCTGGGACGTCCTGTCGGGCGCCGGCGACGTGACCTCCGAGGTGCCGGACTGGCGCTGGGGCGGGGCGGGGGCGGCGGCGCTGCACGACCCTTCGGGCACGCGGCCCGGCTCGCTGCGCTCGCTGCGCGGCGGCTGGCTCGGCCCGGTCGCCGGCTTCGATGCCGGCTTCTGGGGCATCAGCCCGCGCGAGGCCGCCGGGCTCGACCCGCAGCAGCGCCTGCTGCTGGAATGCGCCTGGGAGGCGCTGGAGGATGCCGCGATCGACCCGGAGGCGCTGCGCGGCCGCCGCGTCGGCGTCTATGTCGGCATCTGCGGCGCCGATTACGGCCAGCTGGTCGCCGCCGCCGGGCTCGGCGCGATCGATGCCTACCATGCCTCCGGCACCCAGCATTCGGTCGCCTCGGGCCGGATCGCCTATGCCCTCGGGCTGCGCGGGCCGGCGGTCTCGGTCGATACCGCCTGCTCCTCCTCGCTGGTGGCGCTGCACCTGGCGGCCCGCGCCCTGCGCGGCGGCGAGTGCGACCTGGCGCTGGTCGGCGGCGTCAACCTGATCCTCTCGCCGACCCATTCGGTCGGCTTCTCGCGCGCCGGGATGCTCTCGCCCGATGGCCGCTGCAAGGCCTTCGCCGCCGCGGCGGATGGCTATGGCCGGGCCGAGGGCTGCGCCGTGCTGGTGCTGGGGCGCCTCGCCGCCGCCGCGCCGGGCCAGGTCTGGGCGGTGCTGCGCGGCAGCGCGCTCGGCCAGGACGGCGCCTCGGGCGGGCTGACGGTGCCGAACGGCCCGGCCCAGGCCGAGGTGATCCGCGCCGCCCTGGCCGATGCCGCCGCCCCGCCCGGCCAGGTCGGCTATGTCGAGGCGCATGGCACCGGCACCGCGCTCGGCGACCCGATCGAGGCCGGGGCGCTCGGCGCGGTCTTCGGCCCAGCCGCCGATCCCGGCCGCACCGCGCCGCTCTGGCTCGGCTCGGCCAAGGCCAATCTCGGCCATGCCGAGGGCGCGGCGGGGCTGGTCGGGCTGGTCAAGGCGGCGCTGGTGCAGCACCACGGCCAGGTGCCGCCGCATCCCTTCGCGGCGCAACCGACGCCGCATGTCGATTGGGCCGGGCTCGGGCTGGCGCTGCCAGCCGCGGCGGTGCCGCTGCCGGAGGGGGCGCTGGTCGGGGTCAGTTCCTTCGGCTTTTCCGGCACCAATGCCCATGCCGTGCTCGGCCCGGCGCCGGCCGGGCTGCGGCGCGGCGCGGCGCCGGGCATCGTGGCGGGCGCGCCGAATCGGCCTGGGCTCTTCGTGGTCTCGGCGCGCGGCCCGGCGGCGCTGGCCCGGCTGGTGGCGGCGCAGGCGGCGCGGCTGGAGGCGATCGCCGCAGGTCCGGCGCCGGCGGCCGACTATGCCGCCGCCTGCTGGACCGCGGCGACCGGCCGGGCGGCGCTGCCCTGGCGCCAGGCGGTGGTGGCGGAGGATGCCGCCGCCGCGGCGGCGTTGCTGCGGGCCGCGCCGGCGCCTACCGCACCCCTTGGCGCCGCGCCGCCACTGCTCTGGCTGTTCACCGGCCAGGGCGCACTGCGGCCAGGCGCCGGGGCCGGGCTGCTGGCCGCCGAGCCGGCCTTCGCCGCGGCCTGGCAGGCCGCCTGCGCCGCCTTCGCGCCGCACCTGCCGCCCGGCGCACCCGGGCTGCACGCCGTGCTGCACGGGCCGGAGGCGGCCACGCTGCTGGCCCGGCCAAGCCTGGCACAGCCGGCGCATGCGGCGCTCGGGGTCGCGCTGGCGGCGTTGTGGCAGGCGCGCGGCCTCGCCCCGGCGCTGGTGCTCGGCCACTCGCTCGGCGAATGCGTCGCCGCGCATGTCGCCGGGGTGCTCGACCTCGACGGGCTGGCCCGGCTGGTCGCCGGCCGCGGCCGGCTCTGCGAGGCGCTGGCGCCGGGCGGCATGGCGGCGACCACCGCCAGTGCCGCCGAGGTCGCCACGGCGCTCGCCAGCCTGCCGCCGGCACTGGCCGCCGCGGCCGGGCTCGCTGCCTGCCATGGCAGCGCCGGCAGCACCGTCTCCGGCAGCCCGGCGGCGCTGGCCGCGCTCTGCGCCGCGCTGGCCGAAGCCGGCCATGCCAGCGAACTGCTCGGCGGGCGGCATGCCTACCACTCGCCGCTGACCGAGCCGGCCGCGGCACCGCTGGCCGCGCTGGCCGCCGGCATCTTGCACCACCCACCAAAGCTGCCGCTGGCCTCGGCCCTGGACGGGGCGGTGCTGACCGCGGCGGGGTCGCCGCTGGACTGGCCGCGGCACTGGGCACGGCACCTGCGCCAGCCGGTGCGCTTTGCCGCCGCGCTGCAGGCCGCGTGCGAGTATCTCGGCACCACCCCCGCCGCGCTGGAGCTCGGGCCGCAGCCGACGCTGACCGGCCTCGCAAGGCGGCTGCAGCCGGGCCTGCAACCCCGGCCCAGCCTGCAACCCGGAAGGCCCGCCCCGGCGGTGATCCAGGAGGCCACCGCCGCGCTCTGGACCCAGGGAATCGGCCCCACCTGGGCCCAGGCCCTGCCGCCGCCGCACCACCTCACCGCCCTGCCCCACTACCCCTGGGACCACAGCACCACCCACTGGGCCAGGGCCGCGGAGGCCACGGCCCTGCCGGCGCAGCGGCATCCACTGCTCGGGGATCGCCAGCCCGGCCCGGGCCTGCCGCTGCGCTTCCTCAGCCGGCTGGATCCGGCGCAGCACCCGGTGCTGGACGGGCATCGCCTGGGCGAGGCGCCGGTGCTGCCGGGCGCGGCCATGCTGGCCATGGCCGCCGCCGCGGCGCGGCACCGCTGGCCCGGCGAGGCGATGGCGATCGAGGATGTGGCTTTCGAGCAGCCGCTGCGCCT
>JAIXSR010000035.1 GCA_027484605.1 Hyphomicrobiales bacterium
CCCATGCCACCATTCTGGCCGTGGGCGCGGGCGAGCAGCGCGCCGTGGTGAAGAATGGCCAGCTGGCCGTGGCCACGGTAATGTCCGTCACGCTCTCGACCGACCATCGCGCCGTCGATGGTGCGCTCGGCGCGGAGCTGATCTCGGCCTTCCGCAGCTATATCGAGAACCCGATGGGGATGCTGGTCTGAACCGGGCTCAACCGATGAAGACCATCCTCGCCTATGGCGACAGCATCACTTGGGGGTCGAATCCGGAAGCGGGCGGCCAGCGCCATGCCCGCGAGAACCGCTGGCCGAACGTGCTGGCGGCCGGGCTCGGGCCCGGTTTCGAGGTGATCAACGAGGGCCTGCGCGGCCGGACGACGGGTTTCGACGATGGCCTCGCCGATTGCGACCGGCATGGCGCGCGCCTGCTGCCGACATTGCTCTACACCCATGCGCCGCTGGACCTCGTCATCCTGATGCTGGGCACGAACGACCTCAAGCCGATCCAGGCAGGAAGCTGGACCGGCGCGATGCTCGGCATGAAGCGCTGCCTCGAGATCACGCGCAGCCATGCCTGCAGGCTGCCGGGCCTGCCGGCGCCCAAGGTGCTGCTGGTCGCCCCGCCGCGGATCGTCCCGACGGCGGACCCGTTCTATGCCGAGCTGTTCGACGGGGCGGTCGCCGCCTCGGAAAAGCTGGCTGCCGCCTACCGGCTGCTGTCGATCGAGTTCGAGACCGGCTTCTTCGATGCCGGAAGCGTGGCGAAAGCCTCGCCGATCGACGGAGTCCATCTCGATGCCGCGAATACACGCGCCATCGGGGAGGGGCTTGTTCCCATCGTACGGGGCCTTCTGGCCTGAGACTTTGACGATTATCAAGGAGGCGGGGCGAGGGGGGGCTAATGTCGGGCTGTGAAGGCCAGAAGGAGGAACCCCATGAGCCATACGCCGAACGAACTGATCGCCGAATTTCCGGAACACGCGTTCCGGATCACGCAACTCAAGACCAAGGAGCCGCATTTCGCGCGGCTCTACGAGGAATACCACGAGGTCAACCGCGCGATCCACCGCGCCGAGACCGATATCGAGCCCACCGATGATTTCCGCCTCGAGACGATGCGGAAGGAACGGCTGAGGCTCAAGGACGAATTGTATGCGATGCTGACAGGCTAGAGGGCCACGCACCCGGAGCCGGAGGCGATGAAAGGAAGAAGACCATGTCTGCCTACGATATCATCATCATCGGCTCCGGCCCCGGCGGCTATGTCGCCGCAATCCGCGCGGCGCAACTCGGCCTGAAGACGGCGATCGTCGAGCGCGAACATCTCGGCGGGATCTGCCTGAACTGGGGCTGCATCCCGACCAAGGCCCTGCTGCGCACGGCGGAAATCTACCATTTCGCCCAGCATGCCAAGGATTACGGCCTGAAGCTCGAGGGGCAGATGACCTATGACCCGGCCGATGTGGTCAAGCGCTCGCGCGGGGTTTCCGGCCGTCTCAATGGCGGCGTCGGCTTCCTGATGAAGAAGAACAAGATCGATGTGATCTGGGGCGAGGCGAAGCTCACCAAGCCGGGCGAGATCGTGGTCGCGGCGTCGACGAAGCCGGCGGTCCAGCCGCAGCACCCGGCCCCGAAGGGAACGCTCGGCGCGGGCACCTACACGGCGAAACACATCATCCTCGCCACCGGCGCCCGTCCGCGTGCGCTGCCGGGCATCGAGCCGGACGGCAAGCTGATCTGGACCTATTTCGAGGCTATGGTGCCCCCGGCCATGCCGAAATCGCTGATCGTGATGGGCTCCGGCGCCATCGGCATCGAGTTCGCCTCGTTCTACCGCACCATGGGCGCCGAGGTGACCGTGGTCGAAGTGATGGGCCAGGTCATGCCGGTGGAGGATGCGGAAATCTCCGCCATTGCCCGCAAGAGCTTCGAGAAGCAGGGCATGAAGATCCTCACCAATACCAAGGTGACGAAGGTGGTGAAGGGCGCGGACAGCGTGACCGCCACGATCGAGGATGACAAGGGCAACAGGCAGGACATCACCGCCGAACGGATGATCTCGGCCGTCGGCGTCGTCGGCAATATCGAGAATCTCGGCCTCGAGGCCCTCGGCGTGAAGACGGATCGCGGCTGCGTGGTGATCGACGGCTATGGCCGCACCAACGTGCCCGGCCTCTATGCCATCGGCGATGTCGCCGGCCCGCCCATGCTCGCCCACAAGGCCGAGCATGAGGGCGTGCTCTGCGTCGAGCATATCAAGGGCCTGCATGTCCACCCGATGGACAAGCGCAAGATCCCCGGCTGCACCTATTGCCATCCGCAGGTTGCAAGCGTCGGCCTCACCGAGGCCAAGGCCAAGGAAGCCGGCTACACCCTCAAGGTCGGTCGCTTCTCCTTCGGCGCCAATGGCAAGGCCATCGCGCTCGGCGAGGATAACGGCCTCGTCAAGACGATCTTCGACGCGAAAACCGGCCAGCTTCTGGGCGCCCATATGGTCGGCGCGGAAGTGACCGAACTCATCCAGGGCTATGTCGTGGCGATGAATCTCGAGACCACCGAGGAAGACCTGATGCACACGATCTTCCCGCATCCGACCCTGTCGGAAATGATGAAGGAAAGCGTGCTCGACGCCTATGGCAAGGCGTTGAATGCTTAGGAAACGGTGCCTGCAGTTTCCGGCATTACGCTGAGACGGATGCCGCGCGTGAAAAACGCGGCCAGAACGCGCTCTTGCCTCTTCGACAGGAAGTCGGGCAAGGTCGGGATCGCGGAGATGAGCCGGAACTGACAGCAGGAGGAGGGTGCCATGCGTCTTGCGGTGCTTCTGGCCAGTCTGTGGCTATTGGCCATGCCGGCATCCGCCTGCGAGGGCGGCGCCTGCGCCAATGGCCTCGCCTATGAGGCCTTCGGCCCGCCCTCTGCGCCCATCCTCGCGGTTTTCGTCCATGGCGATGTGTCCGCCGGCGGCCCGGCCGACTACATGTATTCCTACGCCAAATCCTTTGCGGCCTCGCGCAGGAACGTCGTTGCGGTGGCCTTGCTGCGGCCGGGCTATTATGACCGCGCCGGCAAGCGCAGTTCCGGCTCGGATGGTGGCCGTCGTGACACCTTCGATTCCGGCTCCAACCGCGCGATTGCCGGGGCCCTGCGCGAGCTGAAGGCCAAATTCGGCGCCCGCAAGGTGATTGCGCTCGGCCATTCGGGCGGGGCGGGGGCCATCGGCGTCATTGCCGGCAACCATGCCGGCCTGCTGGACGGGATCGTCCTCGCCTCCTGCCCCTGCGATGTCCAGGCCTGGGCCGCCTCGCGCGGGAATTCCCGTGCCCGATCCTCCCAGTCGCCGGTCGATTACATTTCCGGCATTCCCGCCGGGACAGCCATCGTGGCCGTCACCGGTTCGGGCGATGACAATACCCGGCCCGAACTCGCGCAGGATTATGTTGCAAGGGCCCGGGCGGCCGGGCTCAATGCCTCCTTGCGCATCGTGGGCGGCGGACATGGATTCGGCTCGGTCGCCGGGCCGGCCATCGGCGCGCTGGCCGGCATGGCCCGCTGAGACAAGGAGCACTCCATGATCATTCCCCCCCTCGTGATCACCCTGATCCTCGGCGGCATTGCCGGATGGCTGGCGAGCCTGATCGTCGGCGGCTCCGGCGGCATCATCCGGAACATCGTCATCGGGCTGGTGGGCGCCGTTGTCGGGCATTTCGTGCTGGGCGCACTCGCCCTGCGGCTCGGCGGGCCGTTCCTGCACTCGATGATCGCAGCCATCCTCGGCGGCGTCATCGTGATCGTGATCAGCCGCTTCCTGAGCCGCTGAACTCCTTGGCGGGCGTGAATGCATCGCGTCGCGGCCGGTCAGCCCATCGGCCGCGGCATGGTGGGCATGCCAGTTTGCCGCTTGATGAACGCGCCTCGGGCCACTAGGTGGAAGCAGAACAGGGGAGCGCCATGCCCACCATCGATCTTCTCTCCAACGATCCGCGCAAGAAGGGCGAGCTTCGTCACCCCGAGAAAGCCCATCGGCCGGACAACCCGATCCAGCGGAAGCCGGATTGGATCCGCGTTAAGGCGCCGGGTTCGGCGGGCTGGAAGGAAACGCACCGGATCGTCAAGGAGAACGGCCTTGTCACGGTCTGCGAGGAGGCGGGCTGCCCCAATATCGGCGAATGCTGGGAGAAGAAGCACGCCACCTTCATGATCATGGGCGATACCTGCACGCGGGCCTGCGCCTTCTGCAATGTGAAGACCGGCATGCCGGCCCCGCTCGATCCGAACGAGCCGGAACACGTGGCCACCGCCACGGCCAGGCTCGGCCTCGAGCATGTGGTTATCACCTCCGTTGACCGCGATGATCTCGAGGATGGCGGCGCCGAGCATTTCGCCCGCACGATCCGCGCCATCCGCGCCGCCTCGCCGAAGACGACAATCGAGATCCTGACGCCGGATTTCCTCCGCAAGCCCGGCGCACTGCAGGTGGTGGTCGAGGCCCGGCCCGACGTGTTCAACCACAACCTTGAAACCGTGCCGTCGAAATATCTCAAGGTCCGGCCCGGCGCGCGCTATTTCCACTCGATCCGGCTGCTGCAGCAGGTGAAGGAACTGGACCCGACCATCTTCACCAAATCCGGCATCATGGTCGGCCTCGGCGAGGAACGGAACGAGGTGCTCCAGCTGATGGATGACCTGCGCTCGGCCGATGTCGATTTCCTGACGATCGGGCAATATCTCCAGCCAACGAAGAAGCACCATGCGGTGATCCGCTTCGTCCCGCCGGACGAGTTCAAGGGCTTCGAGACCATCGCCTATACCAAGGGCTTCCTGATGGTGTCGTCGACGCCGCTGACGCGCTCGTCGCACCATGCCGGCGAGGATTTCGCCCGCCTCAAGGCCGCCCGGGCCGCATTGGGATAATCATGCCCCGCTTCGAAACCACGCGGGTCGTGCGCCACTCGCCCGAAACGATGTTCAACCTTGTCGCGGATATCGAGCGCTATCCCGAATTCGTGCCGATGTGCGAGGCCTTGGCCATCCGCCGACGCAGCGAAGCGGGCGAAACCCGGACCCTGCTTGCCGATATGTCGATCGGCTACAAGATGATCCGCGAGACGTTCACCACGCGGGTCGAGCTGGACCCGCCGAACCATGCCATCCGGGTGACCTATGTCGACGGCCCGTTCCGGCATCTCGAGAACCGCTGGACCTTCCTCGCGCGGCCCGATGGCGGCACGGATGTGCGGTTCTTCATTGATTACGAGTTCAAGAGCCGCACCTTCCAGATGCTGGCCGGCGCCGTCTTCGAGAAGGTGTTCCGCAAGATGGCCGAGGCCTTCGAGACCCGGGCGGATGCGCTTGCCGCACGGATGAAGGGCTAGACGGACCCCGTCAGGCGCTGATTACGCTTTCCTGCGCCAGATCGCGCAGCATGAGCAGGGCCTGCAGGCAGGCCGCCCGACGGATGCCGGCCCGGCCGAGCGCGGCGTCGAAACGGCGCTCGATGCGGTTGACGCGGCCATCGCGCGCCGCCGCCGCGAAATGCACCAGCCCGACCGGCTTTTCGGCCGATCCACCGCCGGGCCCGGCAATCCCGGTGATCGACACGGCCAGCCCGGCGCCCGAGGCCCGGAGCGCACCTTCGGCCATGGCGGCGGCAACCTCGGCCGAAACCGCGCCGACGGCGGCGATCAACGGCGCCGGCACGCCCAGCATCGTGGTCTTGGCGGCGTTGGAATAGGTGACGAAGCCCCGGTCCATCACATCCGAGGAACCGGCAATTGCGGTCAGTGCCGCCGCCACGAGGCCGCCGGTGCAGGATTCTGCCGTGGCGATGGTCAGGCCGCGGGCACGGGCAAGGGCGAGCACGTCACGGGCGAGGCGGGCAGGCGAAAGCGGGCGCGGCATGATCATCCTCCTCCGAACATCACCGTGGCGATGGCCATGGCGGCGATGCCCTCGCTGCGGCCGACAAAGCCGAGCTTCTCCGATGTCGTGGCCTTGATGCCGACGCGCTCCGGCGCAAGGCCCAGCACCTCGCCGATCAGCACCTGCATGGCCGGGCGATGCGGGCCGACCTTCGGCGCCTCGGCCAGCACGGTGCAATCCACGGAAACGATCCGGCCACCCCGTTCCGCAACACGGCGCGCGGCATCGGCCAGGAACAGGCGCGAAGGCGCACCTTTCCAGCGCGGATCCGAAGGCGGGAAATGCATGCCGATATCACCATCGCCGATGGTCCCGAGCAGGGCATCGGTCAGCGCATGGAGCAGCGGATCGGCATCGGAATGCCCGAGCAGCTTGCGGCCATGCGGGATCGCGACACCGCCGAGCCAGACATGGTCCCCCTCGGTGAAGGCATGGACATCATAGCCCAGCCCCGTCCGGGTCTCGGCCTGCGGGGCGAGATGCCGCTCGGCCCGATCGAGGTCTTCCTCGCGGGTGATCTTGAACAGGGCGCCATCGCCCGCGAAGGACCCGACCGTCTGCCCGTAGGCGGCGGTGAGGCCGGCATCGTCGGTGAAATCGGTCCGGCCCTCGGCCAGCGCCTGCCGATGCGCGGCCAGGACCGCGCCGAACCGGAAAGCCTGCGGCGTCTGCACGAGGCGGATGCTGTTGCGGTCGGGATTGCCGGCGAGATGCCCGGCCTCGTCCAGCACGGCCAGCGTATCCGGCACAGGCAGGACGGGAATGGCAGCGCCATGGCGCTGGGCCGCCAGAACGGCACGCAGCAGGACCGCCTCGCTGGCAAAGGGGCGGGCGGCATCATGGATCAGCACGACGGCGCGATCCGGCAGGCCGGCTTCCGCCAGCGCCTCCAGCCCGAGCCGGACGGAATCCTGCCGGGAGGCCCCTCCGGCACAGACGCGGATGGCCGAGCCGGCCGCGCCGAGCGGAGCGAGCGCCTCGGAAAAGGAAGTGCCGTCATCCGGATGGATCACCACGAGGATCTGCTCGAACAAGGCCGGGGCGAGGAGATGCCCCAGGGTATGCGTCAGCACGGGCCGGCCGGCGACGCGCCGATACTGCTTGGGCACGGGTCCGCCCAGCCGGGTGCCCCGCCCGGCGGCGACAACGAGGGCGGCGAGGGGGGCGGAATCAGTCATGGCAGCCGGACATCTCACGTTTCTGCATGACCAAAGCGGAAAACTCGGCTATCCGTCAATCCGGCTCGCACGGATCGGGCCGGATCGGCTCGCTGCCATCCCCCGACCGTGGCGCCGGATCGGCAGGGCTTCTGCCCTGCAGGCAGATTGGCGCGAAACCGGCTCCGCTGCCCCTCCCGTAGCGACACGATGAAATTTTAGGCACGATGGCGCTTTCTTCAACAGGATTCCGGATCGGACAGCACATGATCGAGATACCGGCGCTGCTCGCGCCGATGTCCGGCGTGACCGATCACGGCATGCGGCAGGTCGCCGCCGGGTTCGGGGCAGGCCTCGTCGTCAGCGAGATGGTCGCCGCTGATCAGCTGGCTGCCGGCGACGAGGAAGCCCGGCTGCGGGCGGAAGGCGAGGGGCTGGCCCTGCATGTCGTCCAGCTGGCCGGCTGCGAGGCAGCGCCAATGGCCGAGGGCGCCCGCGTGGCGGAAGCCTCCGGCGCGGCCATCATCGATATCAACATGGGCTGCCCGGCCAAGCGCGTCACCAATGGCTGGAGCGGCTCCGCGCTGATGCGCGATCTCGACCATGCCCAGAGCCTGATCGAGGCCGTCCGGAACGCCGTTTCGGTCCCCGTGACACTGAAAATGCGGCTGGGCTGGGACGATTCCAGCCTCAACGCGCCCGAACTGGCCCGCCGGGCCGAGGATTGCGGCCTCTCTCTCGTGACCATCCATGGCCGCACGCGGCAGCAATTCTACAAGGGGCAGGCGGATTGGCGGGCCATCCGCGCCGTCCGCTCGGCAACGCGGCTGCCGGTCATCGTCAATGGCGATATCGACAGCCTCGAGCGGGCCCGCGAGGCGCTGGCGCAATCGGGCGCCGATGGCGTCATGGTCGGACGGGCAGCGCTCGGCAGGCCCTGGCTGGTCGGCGAGATCGGCCATGGCCTTGCCGGCCGGTCCTGGGCCAGGCCCGGCCCGGCGGAAAAGGCGGCCGCCATGATCCGCCATTATACCCATCTCCTTGAAACCATGGGCCTTCGACAGGGTTTGCGCCATGCGCGCAAGCATGTCGCAGCCTTCGCCAGCCACGCGAAAGCGGACGGGATCCCCGTAGCGCCGGAGCATTTGGCGACCATCTTGCAAACGGAAGAAGCACGTCATGTCATCCATTTCCTCGAATCCCTCGGTGAGGCAGCGGAAGGCAGGGCCCCCCTCGTTCATGCCGCTTGAGGTCGCCCTCGCCGCGGCCCCCGAATATGGAACCGGTTCGTTGCGCAATCTGATCGATGCCATGCCGATGCCTGTGGTCGAGGTCGACCGCAACAACCGCATCGCCTTTGCCAATACCGCGGCCGAGCAGCTCTTCGGGGCCGGCCGCGAGCGTCTGCGCGCCCGCGATATCGCCGAGGTCCTGCCGCCCGGTTCGCCGCTGATCCAGTCGGTCGAACATGTGCGGGAGAAGGGCGGCAGCGTCACCGAATACGGCATCGATCTCTCGCCCAGCAAATCATCCAAGGGCGAACAGCTGGTCGACATCTATGCCTCGCCGCTGGTGGATTCCGCCGGCTCGATCCTGCTGGTGATCCAGCCCAGGGCGATCATGGACAAGATGAACCGCCAGCTCACGCACCGGGATGCCGTGCGCTCGGTCAGTGCCATGGCCTCGATGCTGGCGCACGAGATCAAGAACCCGCTTTCCGGCATTCGCGGCGCGGCGCAGCTGATCGAGCATTCCCTGCCGGAATCCGAAAAGCCGCTTTCAGCGCTGATCCGCTCCGAGGTTGACCGGATCGTCCGGCTGGTCGAACGGTTCGAGGTCTTTTCCGATGGCCGGCCCATGCCGATGTCGCCGGTCAATATCCACGAGGTCCTCGACCATGTGAGCCGCCTCGCCAGCAGCGGTTTCGCGGCCCATATCGCCTTCGAACACCGCTTCGACCCTTCGCTTCCGCCCATCCTGGCCAACCGGGACCGGCTCGTTCAGGCCATCCTGAACCTGGTCAAGAACGCAGCCGAAGCCATTGGCGGCGAGCGCCGGGCAGGGCGCATCACCCTGACCACGGCCTTCCGCCCTGGCGTCTCGATGGTGGTCCCCACGAGCGGCCGGCGGGTGGCCTTGCCCTTCGAGGTCGGCGTTCTCGACAATGGCCCGGGCATACCGGAGCATCTGGTTCCGCATCTCTTCGAACCCTTCGTCACGAGCAAGGCGAGCGGAACTGGCCTCGGTCTTGCACTGGTAGCGAAAGTGGTCAGCGACCATGGTGGCGTCATCGAATGCGAGAGGCTGAAGGGGCAGACCCTGTTCCGGATCCTCCTTCCGATGCACCACCTGCGGGATCGCTGAGAGAGAAAACCCGGGCGGCGAGGCAAACATGCCTTTCCGGCCCGGCGACAGTGACGAGGGCCGGGAAGGCATGGCGCACATGATCCTTGTGGCGGATGACGATCTCGCAATCCGGACGGTGGTATCCCAGGCCCTGATGCGGGCCGGCTATGAAGTGCGGTCGACCGGCAGCGCCAATGTCCTGTCCCGCTGGGTGGAAGCCGGCGACGGTGATCTGGTCATCACCGATGTCGTCATGCCGGACGAGAATATCTTCGAGGTCCTGCCGCGCATGAAGAAGGCGCGGCCGCACCTGCCCATCGTGGTGATGAGCGCGCAGAACACTTTCATGACGGCGATCCGTGCTTCCGAGCGCGGCGCCTACGAATACCTGCCCAAGCCCTTCGATCTCGACCAGCTGGTCCGCATCGTCGGCCAGGCCCTCGCGGGCAGCGATGCCCGCAAGGCACCGGAAGACGAGGAGGCCAAGGCGGCCGAGGCGGCGGCAGCCGCCAAGCCGGCCGAGGAGATCCCGCTGGTCGGGCGCTCCGCCGCGATGCAGGATGTCTACCGCGTCCTCGCGCGGCTGATGAATACCGACCTTACCGTGATGATCACCGGCGAGAGCGGCACCGGCAAGGAACTGGTGGCCCGCGCGCTCCATGATTTCGGCCGCCGCCGGCGTGGCCCCTTCGTGGCGATCAACATGGCCGCAATCCCGCGCGATCTGATCGAGAGCGAGCTTTTCGGCCACGAGAAGGGCGCCTTTACCGGCGCCAACCAGCGCAGCCAGGGCCGCTTCGAGCAGGCTGAAAGCGGCACGCTGTTCCTCGACGAGATCGGCGACATGCCAATGGAGGCCCAGACGCGCCTGCTGCGCGTGCTCCAGCAGGGCGAATACATGACGGTGGGCGGGCGCACGCCCATCAAGACCGATGTCCGCATCGTCGCTGCCACCAACAAGGACCTCGTCACGCTGATCGAGAAGGGCCTGTTCCGCGAGGATCTCTATTACCGCCTTTCGGTCGTGCCGATCCGCCTTCCGCCGCTGCGGGAGCGCCTCGGCGATATCCCCGACCTCGTACGCCACTTCCTCTCGATGGCGGAACGCGAGGGCCTGCCGCGCAAGAGCGTGGACCAGGCCGGCCTCGAGCGCATGAAGCGCCATGACTGGCCGGGCAATATCCGCGAGCTCGAGAACCTCGTCCGCCGGCTGGCTGCCCTCCACCCGGATGATGTGATCGGGCCGCAGGCCATCGAGAACGAATTGTCGGTTGTTCGCCGCGCGGCCCCGCGTGAAGTCGAGACCCGCATCGTCGAGGCGGTGCCGAGTTCGGGCGAGACGCTGGAAGCCTTCTTCCGGAACTACCTGAAAACGCATTTCGCCCGCTTCGGCGATGATCTGCCGCCGCCCGGCCTCTATGATCGCTTCCTGGTGGAATTCGAGCGTCCGCTGGTCGCGGCTGCATTGGCTGCGACAAACGGCAATCAGGTCCGCGCCGCCGATCTGCTCGGCCTCAACCGGAACACGCTGCGCAAGAAGATCCGCGAGCTGGGAATCCGGATGACCAGCGCCGTCGGCTGATCCCCGCCGCAGATTTGTCGCAATTCAACAACAGTGTTGCGCGGATGAGTCATTCGCGCCTAAGGTTCCCGCGCGGGTGAATCGCGGGGCATTGCTGCGGCGGTCCCTGCCGCCTGCAGCAGGATAGGCCGTGACGTCATTCACTCTCCGAAAGCCCAGATCATGACGGATCAGACCCCTCCGGCAAATGAAGAGGCGCGCTCCCAGGCAGCCCCGCTCCTGCCGGCAGCCGGCCTGGTCGATGAGCCCGTCGGCTCCTGGTGGGCGCCGACCATTGTCGGCATCGCGCTGGCTGCAGCCATCGGCACCTTCCTGTTCCTGCTCGGCTCCTTCGGCGTCGAGCCGAACGAGACAGCCGTGCTGGTCCTGCTCGGCATCGATGTCCTGCTCATTCTCGCGCTGTTCGGGCTGGTGATCCGCCAGTTGCTGCGCCTCCGGCGGGCCAACCAGGCCGGGCTGGCCGGCGCGCGCCTGCACAGGCGCGTCGTCGCCCTGTTCAGCCTCGTCGCTGCTGTCCCGACCACCCTTGTGGCCGGCGCCGGAATCATCGCGCTCGAACGCGGCCTGACGCCATGGTTCTCCGGCGATCTGCGGGCGCTGGTGCAGAATGCCGAGCTGATCTCGCGCAATTTCCAGCAGCAGATCTGCCAGAATATCGGCCGCGAACTCCGGTTGATGGCGAACGACCTCGACCGCACCAATGCCTCCGGCTTCTTCCTCGGCAACACGGCCGGCTTCCAGGCCTTCTTCAACGGGCGAGCCGTGGCCCTGGGCTTTCCCTATGCCGTGATCTTCAAGGATGACGGAACCATGGTCGAACAGGCGAAAGTGGAGGGGCGGAAGATCGAGCCACCCACCGTCTCGCCCGAGGATTTCCGCTATGCCGCGACGGACGAGATTCCCTGCCTTTTCACCCGAGAGGCGATCGGCGGGCTGATCAAGCTCCGGGATTTCGGCCCCGATTCCTACCTCATGGTCGCACGCGGCATCGATCCGCGCATGCTGGAATTCCCGGTCGTCGCCCGTTCGGGCGTGCTGCAATACCAGGTGCTCGAGGCCCGCCGGAACGCGACCCAATACGGCATCGCGCTGGTCTTCGTGCTGCTGACGCTGATCGGCCTGCTCGCATCCGTCCTGCTCGGCCTCGGCTTCTCCGACCGGCTGGTCGACCCGATCCGCCGGCTCATGCAGGCGACCGACCAGGTCTCTGCCGGGAATCTCTACGTTCAGGTTCCCCTGTCCAAGATGGGCAATGACCTCAGCCAGCTTGGTGCGACCTTCAACAACATGACCACCGTCCTGCGCGAACAGCATTCCAGCCTCAGCGAGGCCAATGCGCTCATCGACCGGCGCCGCCGCTTCATGGAGGCGGTTCTCGCCGGCGTGCCGGCCGGCGTGGTCGGGCTCGACATGGAAGGCCGTGTCAGCCTGATCAACCCCATGGCCCGGCAGATCCTCGGCATCGGCGAGCGCGAGGTCCATGGCCAGCGGATGGGAGAGGTCTTCCCGGAAATCTCCGGCTTCATCGAGGAGGGCCGCCAGGGCGGCACCCGCATCCAGCAGGACGAGATCCGCATCCAGCGCAAGACGCTGGAACGCATCCTCTCGGTCCGCCTTACGGGCGATTCCGCAGGCGGGCAGGTGGTGACGCTGGATGACATCACCGAACTCGTCACCGCGCAGCGCACCTCGGCCTGGGCGGATGTCGCGCGGCGCATCGCCCACGAGATCAAGAACCCGCTGACGCCGATCCAGCTCTCGGCCGAGCGCATCCGCCGGAAATTCGGGAAGGTCATCGTCGAGGACCGCCATGTCTTCGATCAATGCACCGACACGATCATCCGCCAGGTCGACGACATCAAGCGCATGGTCGACGAATTCTCTTCTTTCGCCCGGATGCCCAAGCCGCAGCCGACCGAGGATGATGTCGTCAAGACCTTGCGCGAGGTCAGCTTCATGATGCGCGTCGGCAATCCCGGCATCGAGTTCGACGAGGCCCTGCCGGAAGCCGGTCTCTCGGCCCGGTTCGACCGCCGCCTGATCGCGCAGGCCGTGCAGAACCTGATGAAGAATGCCTGCGAATCCATCGCAGAATCCCCCGCCGGTGCGGCAGGGCAGGGGCGCGTGGCGCTCTCGCTCTCCAGCGTGTCGTCCGAATGGGTGGCCATCGACATCCGCGACAATGGCAAGGGCTTCCCGGTCGAGGGCCGGCAGCGCCTGCTCGAACCCTACATGACGACCCGCGAGGGCGGCACCGGGCTCGGCCTGCCGATCGTGGCGAAGATCTTCGAAGACCATGGCGGCCGGATCGAATTGCTCGACCCCCCCGTCGAAGACGGAATCCAGCCCCCCGGCGCGCTGGTCCGGATCCATCTGCCCCGCACCCTGGCCGCTTCCGGCCTTGCGGATCCGAAGCCGATTGAAGGAAAGTGACATGGCAGGCGATATTCTGATCGTCGACGACGAAGCCGATATCCGCGAACTCGTGGCGGGTATCCTCGACGACGAAGGGTATACGACACGCACGGCCCGGCATGCCGACGAGGCATTGGCCGCCATCGAGGCGCGCCGGCCCAACCTGATCTTCCTCGACATCTGGATCCAGGGCAGCCGGCTCGACGGCCTGCAGCTGCTCGAGGTGATCAAGGAACAGCACCCGGAAATCCCGATCGTGATGATTTCCGGCCATGGCAATATCGAGACGGCGGTCGCCGCCATCAAGCAGGGCGCCTACGACTTCATCGAGAAGCCCTTCAAGGCCGACCGACTCGTCCTCGTGGCGCGGCGGGCGCTGGAAGCCATGGCGCTCAAGCGAGAGATCAAGGACCTGAAGACCCGCTCCGGCGTGCCGGACGGGATTGTCGGCACATCCACCGTCATCTCGCAGCTGCGCCAGCAGATCGAGCGCGTGGCGCCCACCAATGCCCGCGTGATGATCAGTGGCCCGCCCGGCGCCGGCAAGGAACTGGCGGCCCGGAGTCTCCACCTGATTTCCGCCCGGTCGGCCGGCCCCTTCGTCGTCATCAATGCGGCGGCCATCACGCCGGAGCGGATGGAGGAAGCGCTGTTCGGCGTCGAGGGCGGGAAGGGCAAGGCGGCCCGCCGCATCGGCGCGCTGGAGGAAGCCCATGGTGGCTCGCTCTTCATCGACGAGATCGCGGACATGCCGCGCGAGACGCAGAACAAGATCCTCCGTGTGCTTGTCGACCAGAATTTCCAGCGCGTCGACGGCAATGCCCGGGTCCATGTGGATGTCCGGATCATCTCCTCGACCAGCCGGGACCTGCAGGAGGAAATCGCCGCCGGGCGCTTCCGCGAGGATCTCTACCATCGCCTCGGCGTGGTCCCGATCCGCGTTCCCGCTCTGGCCGAGCGGCGCGAGGATATCCCGGACCTGATCGACCATTTCATGCAGCAGATCGCGGTGGCTTCCGGCCTGCCGAGGCGACGCATTGCCATGGACGCCATGGCGATCCTGCAGACGCATGACTGGCCGGGCAATGTCCGGCAGCTGCGCAACAATGTCGAACGGCTGATGATCCTCGCCGCAGGCGATCCGAGCCAGGAAGTCACGGCCGAGATGCTGCCGCAGGATGTCGGCTCCTCGGCACCAGTGACGCCGAGCGGGGCAGGGGGCGAGCGCCTGCTCTCGATGGCCCTGCGGGAGGCGCGCGAGGTTTTCGAGCGCGAATATCTCATCGCCCAGATCAACCGGTTCGGCGGCAATATCTCGCGCACGGCGGAATTTGTCGGCATGGAACGCTCCGCCTTGCACAGGAAACTGAAATCCCTCGGAATCTGAGCGGCTTAAGGGATTGCTGCATTTTCAGGCGGGGCGAATGTTGAAAAATACAATGGTCGCGCTCTTGGAATTTCGGCGAATTCATGCAGGATAATAGACAAAGGTTGCAGCGCAGCAATTTTGGGCAATATCCGTGCTGCGGGTATTGGCTTGGGGGGCGGTCCGAGGCATCCGGAGGGGTGGATCCGGAGGCCGCATCGGGCGCCGCATAAGCAGGTGAAGAAGAATGGCGACGGAACGTACACCGAGTCTTCAAGACAATTTTCTCAATCACGTCCGCAAGAACAAGATCTCGGTCACGATCTTTCTGGTCAATGGCGTGAAACTTCAGGGTGCGGTGACGTGGTTCGACAACTTCTGCGTTCTGCTGAAGCGTGACGGAGTGTCGCAGCTCGTCTACAAGCATGCGATCTCGACCATCATGCCGGCCTCGCCGATCCATCTGCCCGGCCCGAACGACGAAGAGTGACGCGCTCCATCACCCCGGATACCGACATCCCGGCCGAGACGCCGCCTGCTGCGAAGGTCCCCCGGAAGAAGGGGGCTGCCTTCGAGCCGGAAAAGGCCATTGCCACCCGCACGCGGACATTGGTGATCGGGCCCTATCTCAACGCGAATGTGCCGGGCGCCGCGCCGATGCTGCGCAGCACCGAAGCGCGCCTGGAGGAAGCGGTCGGCCTGACCATGGCGATCGACCTGAGCATTGTCGGCTCGGTCATGGTTCCGCTCCGGCAGACCCGGCCCGCCACCTATCTCGGGCAAGGCAAGGTCGAGGATCTCGCAGCCAGGATCGCAGCCGAGGAAATCGGCCTCGTCATGGTGGATTGCGCGCTCAGTCCCGTGCAGCAACGCAATCTCGAACAGGCCTTCAAGGCCAAGGTCATCGACCGGACCGGCCTCATCCTCGAGATTTTCGGCCGCCGCGCCTCGACGCGGGAAGGGCGCCTGCAGGTCGAACTGGCCCATCTGGCTTACCAGAAATCGCGGCTCGTCCGCTCATGGACCCATCTCGAACGCCAGCGCGGCGGCTTCGGCTTCCTCGGCGGACCGGGCGAAACCCAGATCGAGACCGACCGCCGGCTGATCCAGGAGCGGATGACGCGCATCGAGCGCGACCTCGAGGATGTGAAGCGCACGCGCGGCCTTCATCGCGCCAGCCGCAGCAAGGTGCCGTATCCGACGATCGCGCTCGTCGGCTATACCAATGCCGGAAAATCCAGCCTTTTCAACCGCCTGACGGCGGCCGAAGTGCTGGCAAAGGACATGCTCTTCGCCACGCTCGATCCCACCACGCGGGCCATTGCCTTGCCCCATGGGCTGAAAGTGGTGCTTTCCGATACGGTCGGCTTCATTTCCGACCTGCCGACCCAGCTCGTCGCCGCCTTCCGCGCCACGCTGGAAGACGTGATCTCCGCCGAGATCATCCTCCATGTCCGAGACATCGCCAACCCGGATACGGAGGCGCAGGAAATGGATGTCCGCCAGGTCCTGGCCGATCTCGGAATCAGCGGCGCGGCCGAACGGCGGATCATCGAGGTCTGGAACAAGTCTGATCTGCTGCCTACCGCCGAGGCCCAGCGGCTTGCCGGCGTCGCCGGGCGCCGGGGCGAGGGGGCTCCGGTGCTGGTTTCCGCCCTGACCGGGCAGGGTGTGCCGACCCTGATGGCCGAGATCGAGCGGCGCCTCTCCGGCGGCCGCGATACCTATGCGCTCAGCCTCCCGGCCGAAGATGGCGCTGGCCTCGCCTGGCTCTACAGCCATGCAGAAGTGCTGACCCGACGCTCCAGCCGCACCGGAACCGTCTCGTTGCGCATCCGGATCGGCCGCGAGGAAGCCGGCCGGCTGCTGCGGCGGTTCCCGAAGGCGCGGCACGTTATCGCCTGATTTCAGGCGGCCGCGACTGCGGCCTTTTCAAGCCCCTTCGCTTCGTGCCAGAGCGCGTCCATCTCCTCGAGGCTGGCCTCGGCCAGGCTGATCCCGCGGGCCGCCAGACCGGCCTCGATATGCCGGAAACGCCGGCAGAATTTCACATTGGCATCGCCCAGCGCCGCTTCAGGCTCGATATCGCCATGCCGCGCGAGATTGGCGATCACGAAGAGCATGTCGCCGATCTCCTCCTGCAGATGCGCGCGGTCGCCCTGATCGAGCGCTTCCTCGACCTCGGCAATCTCCTCGCGAAGCTTGGCAAGAACCGCGCGCGGATCGTTCCAGTCGAACCCGACCGTGCCGGCCTTCTTCTGCAACTTGACCGCTCGGGTGAGGGCGGGCATCACCCGCGGCACATCATCCAGCAGGCTCGCGGCGGGCGCATCATGGCCCGGACCGGCCCCGGCCTTGCGGGCCTGCTTCTCGGCCCGTTCCTCGGCCTTGATTGATTCCCACAGCGCCTTGACCAGCCCAGGATTGCCGGCGGAGCGATCGCCAAAGACATGCGGATGCCGGCGGATCAGCTTCCGCGTGATCGCCTCGACGACGTCGGCAAAGGCGAAATGACCGGCTTCCTCGGCCATCTGCGCATGGAACACGACCTGAAGCAGCAAGTCGCCAAGCTCGTCGCAGAGATCGACCATATCGTTCCGGGCAATCGCATCCGCCACTTCATAGGCTTCCTCGACCGTGTAAGGCGCGATGCTCGCAAAATCCTGCTCGATATCCCAGGGGCAGCCGGTCTTCCGATCCCGCAGGGCCGCCATGATGGCTAGGAGATCCTGGATGTTTCTGGACGGCGTCATGGGCACTCCGGAAGCCATGGTTCAGGCCATGCCGGCAGGCGCGCCGACAGAGGGGAAGCGGCAGAGGAAGCCGAAGCGCGGCCCGCGTCAATCCCGAGACTTGATTCGCATAAGACATATTATGGAACTACCAGAACATCAGGAACCGCTATCCTTCGCCCATGAACGCTCCTCTTTTCAATCGCTATTTCTGATAGTTACGCCCGCTTCTTGATGCATCTCGCACGATGCCCTTCCAAGTCAGGAAGCGCACGCCCCATCCAAAGCCGGGCTGCAGAAACCCACCGGAGAATTTCCAGCTCAGCGCGCGTCGTTGTCGCCGAACGCCACGACCATGCCGTCATGCGCCGGCCGAATATGCGGCGGCAATTCGCGGACCAGCCGCCCGTAATCCAGATCGGTATGGAGATTGGTCAGCACGGCCTGTTGCGGCTGCATCCGGCCGATCCAGTCCAGCGCCTCGCCAAGGCTGAAATGCGTGCCATGCGGCAGATCGCGCAAGGCATCGATGATCCAGTGGCCGAGCCCCTCGAGATGCGGCACGCTCTCGTCCGGAATGGCGCTGACATCCGGCGTGTAAGCGAGATCGCCGATCCGGAAGCCCAAAGCCTCGATCGTGCCATGCTGGAGCGGAAAAGGCTGGAACCGGATCGGGCCGCCAGCACCATCGATCTCGAATTTCCTATTACTATCAATAAGATGAGATGTCAAGATCGGCGGATAATCACTCCCCTCCGGCGTCTGGAAGCAATAGCCGAACCGCGCATAGAGCAGGTCCATCGTGCGCGAATCGGCATAGACCGGAATGCGGCGCCGCATGGCCAGCACCAAGGGCCGGAGATCATCGATCCCGTGGGTATGGTCGGCATGTTCATGCGTGAAGACCACCGCATCCAGCGCGCCGACCCCGGCATCGATCAGCTGCTCGCGCAGGTCCGGCGATGTGTCGACCAGCACCCGCGTCACGCCTTCGGAGCCCGTCCGTTCGACCAGCACCGAACAGCGCCGGCGCCGGTTGCGCGGCTCGGTCGGGTCGCATTTGCCCCAGCCCTGGGCAACTCGCGGCACCCCGCCGGAGGAGCCGCAGCCGAGGATGATGACCCGCATCGCCATGGCTCAGACAGCCCCGGCAAGCCGGCTGAACAGCCGCTCGGTATTGGCCTCGAGGACCGGCGCCAGCGCCTCCAGCGGCCGCCCGCGAATGCTGGCCAGCACGGAAGCCGTATGGGCGGTGAAAGCCGGCTCGTTGCGCTTGCCGCGATGCGGCACCGGCGCGAGATAGGGTGCATCGGTCTCGACCAGCAGCCTTTCCTCCGGCGCCTCGGCGGCGATGGCGCGGAGATCCTCCGAATTCCGGAAGGTGAGAATGCCGGAAAACGAGAGATAGAGCCCGAGGGCCACGCCGCGCCGCGCCAGTTCGGCCCCGGAGGAGAAGCAATGCAGCACGGCCTTGAAGCGCCCGCGCGCCATCTCCTCCTCGAGAATGGCGATCATGTCGTCATCGGCCGCGCGGGCATGGATCACCAGCGGCAGGCCGGTGCGGCGCGCAGCCTCGATCTGCATCCGGAAGGAGGCGGCCTGCTGGTCGCGCGGGGACTTGTCGTAATGGTAGTCGAGGCCCCCTTCCCCGATCGCCACGCATTTCGGATGATCGGCAGCCTCCAGCACATCGGCCAGGGTGACATCCGTCTCCTCGGCCGCATTATGCGGATGCGTGCCGGCGGAGAACCAGACATTCGGAAACCGTTCCGCCAGCCCCCGGTAGGTTGCGATCTTCCGGACGCGGGTCGAGATCGTGATCATGCGGTTCACACCGGCTGCGCCCGCACGCGCCACCACCGCCTCGATCTCGTCGCTGAAATCGGGGAAATCGAGATGGCAATGCGTATCGGTGAGAACGGGCAGCGTCACGCCCCCTCTCCTGCCGTTTCCGGCTCGACATAGCGCGGGAACAGGGCCGCAGGCGCCGGCAGGCCCGTGCCGGGCACCAGCGCATGCTTGGGCACGGCATGGGCGAACATCCGCCGGTCCGCCGGCACGGCCAGCAGATCGAGCAGCTTGGCGGCCGCGATCGGGATGAAGGGCTGCGTGATGAGCCCGATTACCCTGAGCACTTCGGCCGTTGTCCAGAGCACGGTTTCCATCCGGGCCGGGTCGGTCTTGCGGAGCGCCCAGGGGGCCTGCGCCGCGAAATAGCGGTTGGTATCGCCGACAACCCGCCAGATATCGTTGAGGATGGCATGGAGCGCGAAGCTGTCCATATGCTTGCGGCCGCTGCCGGCCAAAGCATAGGCACTGGCGAGCAGCGTTTCCTCGTCGCCCGTCAGGGCATGACGCGGCGGCACCTTCGCCTCGCAATTCTTGTTGACCATCGAAAGCGAGCGCTGGGCCAGATTGCCGAGATCATTGGCGAGATCGGCATTGAGCCGGCCCACGATCGCCTCATGGCTGTAGGAGCCATCCGCACCGAAGGGGATCTCGCGCAGGAAGAAATAGCGGAAGGCATCCAGCCCGTATTGCTGGCTCATCGCGATCGGATCGAGGACATTGCCAAGGGATTTCGACATCTTCTCGCCGCGATTGGTGAGAAAACCATGCCCGAAGACGCGTTTCGGCAGCGGCAGCCCGGCCGACATCAGCATGGCCGGCCAGATCACGGCATGGAACCGCACGATGTCCTTGCCGATGATATGCACGCTGGCGGGCCAGTATGGCCAGCGCGGCGCCTGCTCGTCCGGGAAACCGGCCGCTGTGATGTAATTGGTCAGTGCATCGACCCAGACATACATCACATGCTTCTCGTCCCCGGGCACCGGGATGCCCCAGGAGAAGGTCTTGCGGCTGATCGAGAGGTCCTCCAGCCCGCGCTCGACGAAGCTCACCACCTCGTTCCGGCGGCTGTCCGGGCCGATATAGTCAGGCTGGCTGGCATAAAGCGCGAGCAGCTTGTCCTGATAGGCGGAGAGGCGGAAGAAATAGCTTTCCTCCTCCACCCATTCGACCGGCGCGCCGCTGGGCGCGAAGCGCTTGCCGCCCTCGCCGGTCGTCAGTTCCTTCTCGTCGAAGAAGGCCTCGTCGCGCACGGAATACCAGCCGGAATATTTCGACAGGTAGATGTCGCCATTGGCCTCCATCCGCCGCCAGATCGCCTGGCTCGCGGCATAATGCCGGGGCTCCGTCGTCCGGATGAAATCGTCATTCGTGGCATCGAGCGCCTTGCCCATGGCCCGGAAGGCCGCGGCATTGCGATCCGCAAGCTGGATCGGTGTCAGCCCCTCGCGCTCGGCCGTCTGCGCCATCTTGAGGCCATGCTCGTCCGTGCCGGTCAGGAAGAAGACGTCGCGTCCATCGAGCCGCATGAACCGCGCGATCGCATCCGAGGCCATGAGCTCATAGGCATGGCCGAGATGGGGAACGCCGTTCGGATAGGAAATCGCGGTGGTAATGAAGAAACGCTCGGTCACGTGGGTCATCCTGGCTTGCCGGCTGGCACGACAGGCCATGCCGGAATCGGGCGCGCGGGGCGCCTTTTCTGTCTCTATCAGCGCGCGCCGCCGGAAACCAGCGTCGAAAGCTCGTCGACAAGCGTGATCACATAGGCGCGGCGATCGAGGTTGAAGGCCTCCATCTGGCCGGCATTCTCCTGCATCCGGCTCCAGAATTCGGCGAGATCCCGCGCGCCGGCAAGGTCGCCCGTGGCGATGGCGGCGCGGATGCGGCCATGGATCCAGCCCTCCATCCGCTCGAGCAGGTCGGGCAGCGCCTGTTCGGCGCCGCGCACGGCATCGGCCAGCTGGTCGATCTCTCGATGGAGCCGCTTCGGCAGGGCCTGCAGGATGGAATCCGTCAGCGCCAGGAAGCTCCGCAGCTTCGGATCGGCCAACCGCAAGGCGCGCTTCACCGAGCCCTCGGTCCATTCCGCCATGGCCGGATCAAGCGAGGCGCCGTTGACAAGTTCCGGCAGCATCGCCGCGAGATCCGAGGCATGCAGCGGCTGGAAGGGCAACACCCGGCAGCGCGAGCGGATCGTCGGCAGGAGCCGCTCTGGGTGATGCGAGACCATCAGGAACATCGCCCGGGGTGGCGGCTCTTCCAGCGTCTTGAGGATGGCATTCGCGCTGGCGGAATTCAGGTCATCGACGGAATCGACAATGATGATCCGCCAGCCCCCGAATGCCGCGGTCTTGGAGAAGAGCCCCAGGGCCGCGCGTGTCTCCTCGACACCGATCTCGGCGGGGAACTTCTTTTCCTTGATCCTGTAGCGCCGCTTGAGCACGACAAGATCGGGATGGGCCTCGTTGGCCACGAGCTGTGCCGTCCGACTGGTCTCGCCCACGGCAAGGTCATGCGGCTCGCCGAGAAGGGCACCGCCGCGCTCGCCTTCCGCCAGCAGGAAGCGCGCGGCGCGGTAGGCGAAGGTCGCTTTGCCGATCCCTTCCGGTCCGGTCAGCAGGAAAGCGTGATGGAGGGTGCCGGCGCGGTAGAGCGCCAGGAATTCGGCCTCGGCCGCATGATGCCCGACCAGCCCCAGCATCGCGCGGGGATGTGGCAGATCGGCGGCCCGGTCGATCTCCGGCACTTCCGATGGCGGCAGGGAGAGGCGCGGCAGGCGAGGCATCACGCCCCGGCCCCGGCAAGGTCGATGGCGGAATGCTGCTGCACCAGTGCGAGGATGGCCTCGGCCAGCGCCTCGACCGGGCGGTCGGCATCGACCACGAGAATGCGGTCGGGTTCGCGACGCGCCAGCGCCAGGAACCGCTCGCGCACCCGCGCATGGAAGGCGAGATCCGCCCGTTCGAAGGCATCTTCCGCCGCGCCGCGCTGCCGGGCCCGGCGCAGGCCGGTTTCGGGCGGCAGGTCGAGCAGCAGCGTCAGGTCCGGCACAAGCCCGGATGTGCCGAGCAGGATCGTCGCCTCGAGCGCATCCTCGGCCAGGGCCTCGCCCTGATAGGCCCGCGTGGAATCGGTGAAGCGGTCGCAGAGTACGATCTGCCCTGCCCGCAGGGCCGGCCGGATCACACGGCTGACATGATCCTGCCGGGCTGCGGCGAAGAGCAGCGCCTGCGTCATCGCGCCCGGCGCTTCGCCGGCATTGAGCAGCAGCCCGCGGATCGCCTCGGCCAGCGGCGTCCCCCCGGGCTCGCGCGTGACGACAACCCGATGCCCCGCCTGCCGGAGGGTCTCGGCGAGCAGGCGGATCTGGGTCGACTTGCCCGCGCCCTCGCCGCCCTCGAACGTGATGAAAAACCCCGGCTCCATCATGGCGCGCGCGTCCCGGTGGATCCCGTTGTCGCCGGCGACGGGGTTGGCGGCGCTGCGGTTGGCGGAACCTCGGGCTTCTTGCGCCAGCCGAACTGGGCCACGACCCAGCCAAAGCCATTCCGCGCCACCTGCCGCGAGATCTCGAGCGCCGCATCCTTCGCCCGGTCGACGACGCCGCCGGCTTCGACGCGCTCCGTCGTGACGAGCGGCGCTGACTGGATCAGCCGGCCATCGATCAGGATTTCCAGCCGCGCCACCTCGCGGCCGGCCTCGACCGGCGCCGCCAGCGGCCCGCGATAGACGAGCCGCAGCTGCGTGCCGTCATTCGTGCCGCGCAACAGCGGCAGCCGCACATCCCTGGCGGTCTGGACGGCGACGGCACTTCGCTCGCCGCCATAGATCGAGACCTCGCCGATCCGCGTGCCCTGCGGGAACAGCGTCCGGATCTCGAAGCGGCGGAAACCCCATTCCAGCATCTTGCGGGCCTCGAGCGCGCGTTCCTGCACGCTTTCCAGCCCGGCCATCGCCACGATCAGCCGCCGGCCATCCTGCACGGCGGAACCGATGATCGCCTGCCCGGTTTCCGGCAGGAACCCGGTCGCGAGGCCATCCGCGCCGATCTCCATCGGCAGCAACGGGTTACGGCTGACCTGCCGCCCCCGCCCGAGCGCGAAATCGCGCTGGCCGAAGATCGGATAGAGATCGGGATGGGCATCGATCAGATGCGTCGCCAGCGTGACGAGATCGCGCAGGGTCGCCACCTGCCCCTCGGCGGCATAGCCGGTGGCATTCTGGAAAACCGAATGCTGCATGCCCAGGCTCTGCGCATGGGCATTCATCAGCTCGACAAAGCGCGGCTCCTGCCCGGCAATGCCCTGGGCAAGCGTGATCGCGGCATCATTGGCCCCGCCGACGATCAGCCCGGTGAGCAATTCGCCGACCTTGATCACCCGGTTGGGCGTCAGCAGCATGTTCGGATTGCCGGAAACCGCCCCGCCCCGTCGCCAGGCATCGACCGAGACGACCATGTCGTCCTCGGGCTTGAGCCGGCCTTCCTTGATCTCGCGGAAGACAATCGCGACCGTCATCAGCTTGGCGAGGCTGGCCGGCGCGATTTTGCGGTCGGCATCGCGCTCGAACAGCACGGCGCGGCTGGAATGGTCGAAAAGGAAAGCTTGCTTGGCGGCGGTTTCGAACGGTGCGGCGCGTTCCTGCGCAGCAAGCGGCAGCACCGCCGCTGCGATCGCGGCGAGGCCGATCACCCAATTCCGAAAACGCCTGACCATCTGCCCGTGGGGCCTCCCGCCCTCTTAATGCCCAAGCGGCGGGGCAAGGTCAAACCATGGCAGCGGCTCGGGCGGGGAAAGTCAGCGCGTGCCGCCGCGCGAGGGCTGGAGCGAATCGAACCGGTCGAACTGGCTGAACGGATGGCCGGCGCCGAACCGCGTGAAGCCGCCTTCCATCGCGATGAAGGAAAGGTCCGTCGGTCGGGCCGGCGGCAGCGGCGCGCCGGTCGGTCGCAGTGAACCGGCAGCCGGGAGAGAGCCCGGCATGACAGGGCTCGCCGCCCCGCCGATCGTATCGAGATCGAAGGGCCGGGCCGGCGGCACCGGCGCATCGACAACGGGGGTGAACCGCGTCTGCGTGATGACGGCCGGCTCCTGCGGCGCCGCGGCACGCGAGAGCGGCACCGTGCTGTCATCCTGCTGCGAGGAGAAGGAGAGAAGCGAGGAATTCCGCTGCGGGCGGGCCGTGGCCACCGGCTCGATCGAAGCCACCATCGTGGTCGACGTGCCGCCGGCCGGCGCGCGGGCCGGGCCATGG
This sequence comes from Hyphomicrobiales bacterium, assembly GCA_027484605.1. GTDB lineage: Bacteria > Pseudomonadota > Alphaproteobacteria > Rhizobiales > Beijerinckiaceae > Rhabdaerophilum. Next base: position 24,615 of record JAIXSR010000035.1, read on the forward strand.
GTCGAGAGCGAGGCGATCAGCCGCGTATCATCCGACCCTGCAAGGCCTGCCGGGCCAAGATAATCGACCTTCACCCGCGCTGTGCCGATATGGCGGAACTGGAGGAGGTTGGCCGTCTTTTCCGACACATCGACGACGCGGCCGGCATGATAGGGCCCGCGATCATTCACGCGCACGATGATCGAGTGGTTGTTGCTGAGGTTGGTCACCCGCGCATAGCTCGGCAGCGGCATCGTCGGATGCGCGGCGGAAACCGAATTGCGGTCATAGATCTCGCCATTGGCCGTCTTGCGGCCATGGAAGGCGATTCCATACCAGCTGGCGAGGCCGGCGACACTGTAGCCTTCCGGCTTCTCGCGCGGAACATAGCGCCGCCCGGCGACGGTGTAGGGCCGGCCGATCTGGTAGCGTCCGCCGCCCTTCGGCGCGTCATCGTCCAGTCCGACAACACGCGGGCTGGCCTTGCCGTATTTCGGATGGGAAAATGCCCCGATTTCCTTGGATGTGTGCTGGCGACCGGGACCGGAAGGCTGGTTGGCACAATTCGCGGCGATCAAGGCCAGCGCGGAAACCCCGGCGATCCGGACCGCCATCGACGCCAAACGGCCATCCGCGCGCAGGCTGTTCGCCTTGCCTTCGTTCCGTACAGGCATATGCCCCCCACCCAAACCGGGAAGGTGAAGAACCCCTTCCCCGAGTCACGAGAATGTGAACCGTTCTGGCAACACAAAACCCAGAATAAGGCGGGTTAAAGGCGCGCAGGTCCGGGGTCAAGCGCTGCCCCCGGCCATCCTTTCGAATTCGTTAATTCGGCGCGAGCCGCGCCCTGCCGCTCTCGCCATTGTCGCGGCGCCAGATCAGACGGTTATCGCCCACGCGCTCGAGCGTGAAGCACATGCGCTCGCCCTTGTACCATTCCTGCCATTGCTGGCAGAGCTGGTTGTTGTTGATCCACCAGCGGCCCGAATCCTGTGGCTTGAAGAACCGCGCCAGGCCGATCGCCTCGCCCGAGGCGTCCACACGGCCGCCGGGCCTGTAATTCATCGGCAGCTCGCCGCCAAGCGGCGTCGCCAGATAGACGCGATTCGCCGTGACCGCCTGGCGGATCTGCTCGCCGGACATCGGCCCGCGTTCGTTCGCCGCAGCCATGCCGACCGCCATGAAGCCTGCCAGACAACCCAGTACCAGCCGCATCCACAACCTCCATGTTTGCCGCCATCCATTTACGTAGGGCAGCACGGCAGCGGTTCACCGCATTGCGTCAATTTTTCTTGCCCCCGGCGCAGCCCGGACGCGGCTGCCCGAAAATTCCCGCCCGCTCTCTTGCCTCGCCGGGCCGAAACGGGCATTTCCTTGCGCAAGGATGGGTGGCCGAGTGGTTTAAGGCAGCGGTCTTGAAAACCGCCGTAGGTGCAAGCCTACCGTGAGTTCGAATCTCACCCCATCCGCCATCAGTTATTGAAATAACTTAGTAAACTGGCGCTGGGTCTCGCCTGGCTTTGTCGAGGAACGCCGGCTGCTTCGCGCCGCATTTTTCCTGCCATTCAGTCCGATTTCGCGCTGTTCCCGAGCCGGACACTCCGCTCACATGCCGCCAATCTGGGATTTTGCTACTGCGTACCCCGTTTTTCGACGGGCGACTTGCTGAAGCCGTTGCCATTGGGATTTTGCGTATAGGTCTTCAGACATGATCACTTCGCTTGACTACTTCTGACCCGCCCTAGGTCCAATGTTTCCGGCAAGGCGCAGTGTTTCGGCGGCGCGCGCCAACTCCGGATACTTCCACGCCAGGGTGATCGCGCGCGCAATAAAGAACACGCAATGCGCTGCCCAAATGCCGTGATTGCCGAAGGCTGGCGCAAGAATGGCGAGGGTCGCGAGATACACCCCGAAACTCAGCAACATCATGTCGCGCATGTCTGCGGTCCGTGTGGCCCCGATGAACACGCCATCGAGCAGGAAGCACCAGACCCCGATGAAGGGGAGAAGAGCCGCCCAGACCACGTAGCTCGACGTAAGGGAGCGCACTTCGGCATTGGTCGAGATGAAGGCGATGACCGTCTCGCTGGACGCCCAGATGACAATCCCCGCGACCACACCCGTGATGCCTGCCGCAATCGCTGCGAGATGCACGGATCGATCGAGCCGTGGCCGGTCCCGTGCACCAATCGCCTGGCCCACAAGGGTTTCCGTGGCGTGGGCGTATCCATCGAGCATGAAGTAGGTGATGGCCAGCAACGTCAGCAGCAAGGCGTTCGCGGCCAGCGCGGCATCGCCCTGCCCCGCGCTGAGCCGCAAGAAGATCTGGCTCGCGGCAAGCACGCACACGGTGCGGATCATGATGTCGCGATTGGCTGCGAACATGGCTCTCAGCTTCGCCGGCGCAAACACGGCCGCGCGGCCAAACGCTGCGCCTCGTGCCCGCAACTCACGGGCGGCAATGACGAGTCCACCGATGGCGGCAGCCCATTCGCCAAGAAAGGCAGCCAGCCCGACGCCGGAAACGCCCCAATCGAGGACCGGTACGAAAATCAGGGCAAAGCCGATGTTCAGCATATTGGCCAGCACCTGCAGCCAGAACGCAACCATGGTGCGGCCAAGCCCGATGAACCAGCCCAGCAAGGCAAAGTTCACAAGCCCGGCCGGTGCGGCCCAGATACGCCAGTCAAAATATGCCATCGTCGCGGCCTGCACGGCGGGTGAGCCGCCGAGGACCCACAGGAACGCTTTCTGGACAGGCACCTGAAGCACGACAATGCCCGTTCCGATAACACACGCGATCAGCAGCGCCCGCACCAGCGTCGCCGCAATCTCGACGCTGTCGCGCGCGCCGAGCGCCTGCGCCGCAAAGCCGGTCGTGCTCATGCGCAGGAAGCCAACGCACCAGTAGATGGCATTGAAGATGGCCGATCCGAGCGCGACACCGCCAATCAGGGCGGCATCCCCGAGCCGTCCAACAACCGCAGCATCAACGAAGCCGATCAGCGGCGTCGAGGCATTGGCGAGCATGATCGGCACGGCCAGGGCCAGCACGCGGCCGAGCGTCGGCATGGGCTCGACAGCAGCTTTTTCGGACTCACCCTTCATCGGCGCAGTTTAGCATGCACCACACCGCCTCTGCGAATATGGGTTCGCAATGGGCGAGTTTGCGCCCCATCTTTAGGTCACTCGGCGCAATTCCCGCGCGTGCCGAAAACGGCCATCGGCCAATGCCTGCAAGGCGAAGCCCTCAGCTCTCGCCACGCGACGGGGTTCGGCACGATCCTCCCGCGCCGGCCCCGTTCAAGGCCGCGCAGAGCGCCTTCCCGGCCAGGTTTCATCCGCGATACGGCGCAGTTTCAGGATGGGGCCGATTGTGGTGGGCCGGTGATGGCCAGTGCGATCGCGGCCAGGAGCTGGTCTTCACTGAAGGGCTTGCGCAGCATCCCCGCGGGATCCCGCGTCTTTCCAGGATGGATGGCGGATCCGGTCACGAACAGATGGGGTACCATCCGGTCGCGCAGGATCCTCCGGATTGCCATCGTGCCACTGCCCTCGCGCAACCCGAGATCGGCGATGATCAGTTCGGGCAGCAGGCGTTCGGCCATGGAAACCGCGTCATTCTCGGTGCCGGCAATGCCGCAGACCTGATGGCCGATCTGGGAGAGCAACTCGGCGTAGAGCATCGCGATCATGGCATCATCCTCGACGACAAGGATGTTCAGGCTGCAGGCGGCATTCACCCGGCCACAGGCGCCGCCTTCATTGATCCAGCGATCCAGCTGGCCGTCGAACGGGGCATCCGTCATGCCTTTGGAGGTGAATGGGACCCGACAAGCCAGAGCTGCTGGTCGATGTTGCGCAGGATTTCCACGAACAGGTCAGCGGTGCCGGCATCGCCGATCTGGGCAGCGCGTGCCGCAGCACCGCGGACCGATTCCCCGAAAGTAGCGAGGGCCCCGCAGATCACGAAGACATGCTTCGCCTCGTCGTCAACCTGTTTGGGATAGGGCAGCAGGAAGGACCGGGAGGTCGCGCTCTGGATCGTCCCTTCCGCAGCGCCGCCGAGGACGCGGACCCGCTCCGCGAGCTGATCCGTGAACGCGTCAACCACCGAGGCGACAAGATCAAGCAAGGTATGCAATCCAAAGAAAGCCGGTCCTTCGATATTCCAATGGGCATGCTTGACCTGGCCTTTGAGGTCGATGGAGGCAGCCAGATGCGTATTGAGGAGCTCGACGGATTGTCGACAGATCGATTCCTCGAGTGAATTCCGGGTGACTGGCATAGCGAAACACCTCTCTGATGGGCGGGTCCCGCCCTGTCCCCGTGGTCCGTGTACCGGACGGGGGCCGAAGATCACGGACCACGGGCAGGGATGCAGCGCGTCCGGACGCACGGCAATCCTGGTCAGCGGGGGGCTGGCAGGGAGAGGCTAGGCTCGATGGCGCCGGGCCGGCAGCCTCGGATTCTACGCAGGCCCGGCGCCTGCGAGCGCATGCCGAATTCCTGCCTGCCGGCGCTGCAATCGTGGTAGGAAGACGAAGGTTCGCAGACGAACTTGCCATGGGAAAGAGGCGCCGTGCCCAACGAAACACAACGGCCCTCCGGACCTCCGGAAATGACAGCCCGTTCCGGCCTAGGACATTCTCTGGACGGCCTTCGCCCTGGCCCGGAGCCACAAGCTGTTGTTGCAATCGGCTCATCGGCGGGCGGGCTGGAAGCGTGCAGCCATCTCCTCGAGGCGATGCCGGCCCAGCACCGGCTTGCGCTGATCATGGTCCAGCATCTCGACCCGAGCCACCGCAGTCTCATGGTTGACCTGCTGGCGCGGCACACCTCGATGCCCGTGCTGGAAGCGGTTGACGGGATGCCGATCCTCGCCCGGCATGTCTATGTCATTCCTCCGGGCACCTACCTCTCGATCAGCCACCGGCGATTGCAACTCTCGGGCGCAGACCGGTTGCATGGCGCGCGCATGCCCTTCGATGTCCTCCTGCAATCTCTGGCCAAGGCCTTCGGTCATCGGACGATCGCGGCCATCCTTTCCGGAACGGGTGCCGATGGCACGGCGGGTCTGGTGGCCGTGAAGGAGGCCGGCGGCCTTGTCCTGGCCCAGGCGCCGGAAGAGGCAGCTTTCGACGGCATGCCGCGCAGTGCCATGGCCACGGGCAAAGTGGACCGCGTGATCCGCGTGGCGGAGATTCCAACGCTGGCTGTCCTTCATGCCCAGCATGTCAGCATGCAGGATACCGTCGAAAGTGCCCTCCTTGCCGAGGGGCTGTCGCCCCAGCCGGAGGAGGAGGACGCGGTTGCGGATATCATCGCCGTGCTGCGCCGGAAGACGGCTCACGACTTTTCCGGATACCGGAGAGGGACGATCCATCGCCGGATCCAGCGTCGCATCGCTGCGACGGGGAGCAGCGATATCGGGACCTATCGAAAGCTTCTCGAGCGCGACGATGCCGAGCGGCTGATCCTGGCCAACGAGATCCTGATCAACGTGACCGCCTTCTTCCGTGATCCGAAAGCCTTTGCATTGCTCGAGGGCGAGATCATTCCGGAGGCGCTCCGCCAGCATCCGGATGACGAGCCCTTCCGCATCTGGATCGCCGGATGCAGCACCGGCGAGGAGGCCTATTCGATCGCGATCCTGATGCTCGATGCGATCGCAGCCTCGGGGCGGCCGATCAAACTCCAGATCTTTGCTTCCGATGCCGATGCCAGCGCGGTCGCCCAGGCACGCGAAGGGCTGTACCCTGCCGCAGCGGTTGAAAAGCTGCGTCCGGAACAGGTCCAGCGCTATTTTGTTGCGCTCGGCGACTCGTATCGGGTCAAGCCGGACCTGCGCGGCCTCATCGTGTTCACCGAGCAGGATATCCTCGTCGATCCGCCATTTTCGCGTCTCGACTGGATCTCCTGCCGAAACCTCCTGATCTATCTGGCGCCGCCAGCGCAGGAAAAGGTCATATCGCTCATCCATTTCGCGCTCAAACCGGGCGGCCTGCTGCTGCTGGGCAGCGCCGAGGCGCCAGGCCCTCTGGAAGGCCGGTTCACGGCCATTGCCAAGGCCGAACGGATCTACCGGAAAGCCAATATCGGAGCGGTGACGGGCTCGGGCGTGTTCCGGACCGGTCTCGACTGGCAGCGTCCGGGCGGGAGGCTGCCCCTCCGGGCGACGGCCGCCGCCAAGACCGGGCTGGCTGCCGAGATCTGCCGCCAGAACCTGATCGATGCCTTTGTGCCGCCCTCGATCCTGATCAATGCCGCGCGGGAATGCCTCTATTCGGTCGGGTCGATCGGCGATTTTGTCGATCTGTCCCGCGGATACCCGCCCGAGGATGTCATCCAGATCGTTCCGGCTGGCCTCAGGATCCGTCTCGTCTCGGCTCTGGTGCCTGCCGGATCGACCGGCATAACCCGGATCGACGGCGGCCTTGACCGGGCCGGCAATGGCTTCACGGTCGAGATCCGCCATCTCGAAGCCGAGCAATCCGGCCTGATCCTGCTCTCGTTCCTGCACCAGACAGTCACGCCGGCCATGTCGTTGCCGCTCTCCGAGCCGCAAGGCACGCCTCCGCTCATCGAACGCCAGTTGGCGCAGACCCGGACCGAGCTGATGGAAGCCGTACGTGCCCTCGAGGCGATGGCGGCGGAACACAAGGCGATCGAACTCGAGGCCCTGTCGGTCAACGAGGAGTTCCAGGCCACCAACGAGGAGTTGCTCGCCTCGAAGGAGGAGCTCCAGTCCCTCAACGAAGAGTTGAGCGCACTGAACAGCCAGTTGCAGGAGACGCTGGAACGCCAGCGGGCCACGTCCAATGACCTGCAGAACATCCTGCACAGCACGGATGTCGCGACCCTGTTCCTCGATCTCGATCTGAATATCCGCTACTTCACGCCGGCGACGCGCGCGCTGTTCCGCGTCATCCATGGCGATATCGGACGTCCCCTCGCGGATCTCGCCTCCCGGGCCCTCGATCCCGGCCTCGTGGACAATGCCCGGAAGGTCCTTCAAGATCATCAGCCCCGGGAATCCGAGATCACGACACTGACGGGGGATTGGTTCATCCGCCGGATCCTGCCCTACCGGTCGGAAACCGAGGCGGTTGAAGGTCTGGTGATCACCTTCACCAACATCTCGGACCGCAAGGGCATCGCCTCGGCGCTTGAAGCAGCCAAGGCGGAAGCCGAAACCGCGAACCTGGCCAAGTCCCGTTTCCTTGCCGCCGCGAGCCATGACCTGCGGCAGCCCCTCCAGTCGCTCGCCCTGCTGCATGGATTGCTCGGCCGGCATGTCGAGAACGACAAGGGCAAGCACCTCATCAAGCGCTTCGGCCAGGTGCTGCTGACCATCAACAGCATGATGAACACCCTGCTCGACATCAACCAGATCGAGGCCGGCGTCGTCGTCCCGCAGATTGTCAGCTTTCCGGTCAATGACCTGCTGGTCCGCATGCGGGACGATTTCCTCCCCAATGCGCAATTGCAGAAGCTGGACTTGCGCATTGTCGCGTCATCCAGGATCATCCGCTCCGATCCGCGCCTTCTGGAACAGATCGTCCGCAATCTGATCTCAAATGCCCTCAAATACACCCGGCGCGGAAAGATCCTGATCGGCTGCCGTCAGAAACAGGGCAAGCTGTCCATCGAGATCTGGGATACCGGGATCGGCATTCCGCAGGAGCAATTGCAGGCGATCTTCCTCGAATATCATCAGATCAACAGCGATGCCCGGGAGCGCAACCGCGGTCTCGGACTGGGGCTTGCCATTGTCCAGCGGCTCGGCGCGCTGCTCGGTCATCCGATCGGCGTCCGCTCGCGCCTCGAACATGGTTCGGTCTTTGCGGTCGAGGTGGCGCTGACCCCGGAGGGTGACACGGCCGAACGCCTGGCCTCGTCGGCGCCACAGCCTGCCCCGCTGGCCGGGCGCGCCGGACATATCATGATCGTCGAGGATGATCCGTCGATCAGCGATCTGCTGGCCATGCACCTGTCGGGCGAGGGGCACAGGGTCGAAGTCTTTGCCGATGGCCATGCCCTCGTCGCACGCAAGGCCGAGCCGAATTTCCGGCCGGATCTGGTGCTGGCGGATTACAACCTCCCCAATGGTCTCGACGGCCTGGCGCTGACGCGGCAGCTGCGCGAGCAATTCGGGCAGACCCTTCCCGTCATCATCCTGACGGGGGACGTCTCGTCCGAAACGTTGCAACGCATTGCCACGGCAGGCGCTGTCCATCGCAACAAGCCGGTTTCGATGCGCGATCTCTCGGAAACGATCCGGATGATGCTCGCCGCGCCGATGCCGGTGTCCGTCCAGCCCCCGGAGAGCCCGGCTGCCGGCCCCCGATCCGACAGGGTCCTCGTTGTCGATGATGATGCCGCCCTGCGCGAGCACATCCATGCCGGCCTTCTCGAAGCAGGCCTCGAGCCTGTCGAATTCGAATCCGGGGAAGCGCTGCTGGCTTCGGGGCAAATTGCCAGCGGGACCTGCCTTCTGCTGGATGCCTATCTTCCGGGGATGAGCGGCCTCGACCTGCTCCACCAGATCCGGCAGGGTGGGCACGCCATCCCGACCATCATCATGACCGGGCATTCCGATGTGGCGATGGCCGTCGCGTCGATGAAGGCCGGCGCGTCGGATTTCATCGAGAAGCCGGTCCGGCTTCCGGAATTGCTGTCCTGCATCAAGGTTGCACGAAGCGCCGGACAGGAAGCCAGCCGGGAGCAGGATATCCGCGCCGCGGCACAGAAACGGCTCACCGGGCTCACGCCCCGGCAACGGGATATCATGGCGCGGGTGCTGGAGGGGCACCCCAGCAAGAACATCGCCGCTGATCTGCGGATCAGCCAGCGTACCGTGGAGAACCACCGCGCAGCGATCATGAAGAAGACAGGGTCGACGTCACTGGCGGCCCTGGCCCGCCTCGCCTATATCGCCAGCGAACCGGCCTGACCCGCCGGCCGGCGGAGCATGGGTAGTTTCCGATCCTTTTGCCGCAGCGCGTGCCGTGAAAGGCTGCCGCTTCAGCTGGTTTCAGCAAAGCAGGAGAGCCGGCATGAGCCTTGGCACCATTCTCATCATTCTTTTGATCCTCATGCTGGTCGGCGCCTTGCCGCGCTGGCCGCATAGCGTTTCCTGGGGCTACCTGCCCAGCGGGGCCCTCGGGACGATCCTGATCGTCCTGGTCATCCTGCTGCTGATGGGGCGGCTCTGAAGCCGGATTTCATCACGAGGCACGGGAGACTGGCGCCGCCGGTGTCTCGTCCCGTGACCGTTCGCTGCAAGAGCCTTGCAGATGAAAGAACCTCGCTCCGGTGCCGCCGGAGCGAGGTTTTCTGTTTTCGTGGACCATGGCCGCGCGGCGACCATGGTGCCATCGTTTCAGGCCTTGTCGATCACCGACTTGATGGCATCCTTGGCATTGCCGACTGCCTGCTGCGCCTGCCCCTTGCGCTTGAGAAGGGCCCCCTCGGCTTCCAGCCTGCGGTTGCCGATCAGCCGGCCGACGCCCTGGTTGATCTTGCCCTGGGTCTCCTTCGCGAGGCCCTTCATCTTGTCACCGGTACTGCTCATGGCATTGCTCCTTGAGGCAGGCCTCGAACGGGCCGCCCGATGATTAACCCGCATCATGCCGGTTCGTTCCCGACAGGCCAGTCAACCGGACTTTGTTGCAGAAGGCAGCGAAAACCCGCCACGGGGGTCAGGACGTGGCGGGCTTTTTGACGATGGGCGGAGGCACGAAGCCTGAACGTCAGCAGGACACGCGATAGCGGTTGCCATAGCTGTCATAGGCCTCGCAGCCGCGCTGGCGGTATCGACGGTTGTAGCGCCGGTCACGCCCGGCGGCATCGCCGATGACAGCCCCGCCAACGCCGCCGATCACCGCGCCGGCCAGGGCGCCCTCGGTTCGGCCCGTCACGGCACCGCCGACCAGCGCGCCGGCGCCAGCCCCGAGGACACCGCCATAGAGCGCGGAGTCGTTGCGCCCGTATTCATTCATGCATCCGGCCAGGCTGGTCGAGAACAAACCGGCCAGAACAAGCTTTCCCAGACGAGGGGTGAGGATCATTTTCATTGTCTCCCTGTTGAACGAGCCACGCGAGCATTCGCGTGGCTGCCTGTCTCTGCTGGTCGTACGCTCATTCGCGCTTGGCGCTGCGCATCGACTTGTAGACCGGAGCGGTCTTCAGCGTGTCCTTGGTGACATCGACCACGAAGAGCGGCTTGCCCTTGTCGTCACGCGTGAGCTTGATGGCACGATAGTTCACCGCGACATCGCGCTCACCCATGCCGAGAAAGCCTCCGACACCGATGATCGCAGCCACGACGCGGCCGTCGCCATCGATGAGAAGATCCTTCACTTCGCCGATCCGGTCCTTCTGGACATTGTGGACGGCTTCATCCATCGCCTCGGTGGCGCGCCAGCCGGTGCTCTGGAGCGTACCGTTGTAGAACGTCTCCATCGGAACAGGCGGGGACGGCACCTGCACAGCCGGGTTGCTGGTCGGCCCGGAGGTTTGGGCCAGAGCCGACACCATCAAGGCCGAGCTGAGAGTTGTTGCCAAAGCGGCAAGGCGGAAAGCGGTTCTGATCGAAACCATGAAATATCCTTTCGCGGGAACATGTCCCGCAGGGTCCGTTGCAAGGAGCGATATCGCTCCCCTGGCAGGGAGATCAGGCGCGTCACGCGTTGAAGCGGATGTCGCCCTGCAAGGAATGAACGTCGGCCTGGCCAAACCGTTGCGGCCGGTTGGCAAGAAAGAAAGACGCGAAGCAGGGAACGCTTTGGCCGCCAGCCCGTTGAGGACGAGGATGGTCCCGCCCGGAGCTCGCTTCATGCATATTCGCTATGGCTATCGGATCGACATCCTCTGCGAAGAGCCGATGCCTCTTCTCACGATGATGGACATCCATTCCTCGCGTCGGTCGGATATCACCATGGCGGATGCACTGGTGGCCCGGCAGGTCACCAATCCGCGCGAGAGCGTTCCGTCCGTCGAGTTTCTCGATGCATCCGGCAATCTCTGCCGGTGGATGATGGTTCCCGCAGGCGGGGTCATCCTCAGGGCGCGCGGGATCATCTACCATTCCGGCTTCGCCGAGGAGCAGGGACCGGAGGCGGAGGCCATCGCCCCCGAGCGGCTCACGCCGGATCTCCTGCCGTTCCTCCGGGCGAGCCGCTTTTGCGAGACCGACAAGCTCGCCGCGACGGCCCGGCAGCGGTTCGGCGCCGTTGAACTGGGATGGGCACGCGTGGTGTCGATCTGTGATTTCGTCCATCAACACCTCCGCTACAATGCGAGGCAGGCAACATCGACCCGCAGCGCCTTCGAGGTCTTCGAGGAAGAGACGGGCGCCAGCCGGGACTACGCCCATCTCGCCATAACGTTGTGCCGATGCATGGATGTGCCCGCCCGGTATTGCACGGGTTACCTGCCCCCGATCGGGGTCGACAAGGATCACCGGGAGGATGGATTCAGCGCGTGGTTCGAAGCCTATCTCGGAGACCGATGGTGGACCTTCGATGCCAGCGACGCCCTGCCGCGCATCGGCCATGTGCTGATCGCCCGTGGGCGGGATGCCAGCGATGTGCCCGGGCTGACGCCCTTTGGCCCCCAGAGGACAGTCCATTTCCGGGTTGTGGCCGAAGAGGTCGATGGCGCCCGGTTCCCGATATCCTCGGCGCGGCGGCGCGAGCACAGCGCCCGTCAGAGCCGGCTTGCCGGATCAGGCCGCTAGCACGGGCGGGACAGGCGGCAGGACCGGGAAGGCCCAGTCCAGCACCGCCCCTGCTGCCGGGGGTGCCGCCATCGCGCCGAGCTGGGCCTTCAGGCCCAGCATGACGCGGCTCGGCGGCGGAAAGCCGGCCTGCGAGCCGGGAAAGACAAGCGCGACGCGCGCGTCATCCATGAGATTCCGCTCCACCGTGAGACTGATCTCAGCTGCCGGCACCAGCGCGACGCCGATGATTGTCGCCTCGACCAGCGCGAGCCCGAGCGGGATGGCCCGGTCAAGCGGAAGGCTTCCGGGCATGGTGGCCGAGATGAGGATCCGCTGGTCCGGGAGAAGAAGGACAAGTGCGCTCCTGACCACCTCTTCCAGAAAGGTCCGGACGCACAAGGCGTGCTCGGTGCCATCGCCGAGCGCCATGCGGTAGGCGCCCGAGATCACAAGGACCTTGGCTTCCGCTTCGGCAAGATGGGTGTTGCGCTCGGGCAGGCGTTGTCGCCGCGACAGGGCCAGATAGCTCTGGATGACCTGGAGCGAGTTCTTGATCCGATGATGAAATTCCTTCGAGAGCCTGTCATGGGCCTCAACCGTCTCGCGCAGTGCCTGTTCGAGCTGCTCCGCCCGTGCTTCGGACATTGCCAGCGCCTTCTTCAAAGCCCTGTTTTCGGCAACGCTTGCGGGGATATGGGAAAATATTTCCGTCATCGGACAAGAGGCAAGCTGGATGGAGGCGTCGAGGGTGCGCTCATGTCCGGGAGGTCGCCTGATGCCAGACCCAGCAAGCCCGCCAGCCTGGCCCGTCCACGCGACACCCGGCTCTTGATGGTTCCGGCCGCCACATCGCAGATGACCGCCGCTTCCTCATGCGAGAGCCCCATCGCGCCGACCATGATGACAGCTTCGCGCTGTTCGACCGGCAGGCCGAGCAAGGCCTGGCGGAAGTCCAGCAGATCCATGTGGAATTCCTGATTGGCCGCCACTGCGACCTGCGCGGCATGGAGGCCATCGGTATCGGCAATCTCGCGCCCGTACCGCCGGTGATGGGTGTAGTAGGAATTCCGCAGGATCGTGAAGAGCCAGGCACGGAGATTGGTCCCCGCCATGAAGCTGCCGGCATGGGCCCAGGCCTTGAGCAGGGTTTCCTGCACCAGATCATCGGCCAGCGTCATGGAGCCGCAAAGGGAGGCCGCGAAAGCCCTGAGATGGGGCATCTCGGCCAGAATTCCGGTCTTGAAGCTGGCGGCGACATGCGGCGCGGCCGCATCCTGGCGAGAAGCGGGGTTACTCATCGCTGAGGGCCCCGGCTTCGAGCTTGGCCAGCAGATCGATCAACCGGTCGGGGATCGGTTCAAGGACCAGCGCCTGGTAATGCGCCTGCAAGGCACGGCCGATCGTATCCTGGATCCTGCCATGGGTATCCGCATGCGGGTCGTGGTGGTTCAATCCATGATCCGTGGGGGCGCCGGCGTTTCGGTTGCTCATCAAGACCCCTGATTGGGTATGGCCCGCACGCCAGGAAAGGGATTGACGGCGCTGTGCGGCAGAACCGGTCCTTCGCAAACGTCCCGGACGTGATTTCGTTCCCCCGTTCCGGAAAAAGAAATGGCTTGCCTGCTCTGAAAACAGGTCGATGCTCCTGGCCTGCATCCAGGAGGCTTGGGCAATGTCCGTCGCAGTCGAGATCTCAGCCTACCTGCCCTATCTCCGGCGCTTTGCGCGCGCGTTGACCGGTTCGGCGGAAGGGGGGGATGCCTATGTCGTGGCGACCCTCGAAATCATCGTGGCAGAGCCGGCTTCCTTTCCGCGGACGCTGGACAGCCGCTCGGCACTGTACCAGCTCTTCCTCCGGCTCTGGTCTTCCACCAGTGCAACCCTACCCTTTCGCCGCAGCTTTGTCCCGCATGAGCCGGCCGAACGGAACCTGCAGCAGCTGGCGCCGTTGCCGCGCCAGGCCTTCCTGCTCCGCGCCATGGAAAACTTCAGCCTCGAGGAAACAGCGGCCATCCTGCGTCTGACCGAGGTCGAGGTGACGTCCCTGCTGCGGCAGGCCAATGCCGAGATCGCCTCTCAGGTCGCGACGGATGTGCTGATCATCGAGGACGAGCCGATCATCGCCCTCGATATCGAGGGCCTTGTCCAGGATCTGGGGCATCACGTCCTCGGGATCGCCACCACGCAGGGCGAGGCGATCAGCATGGCCCGCGCGAACAGACCGGGTCTGGTGCTGGCCGATATCCAGCTGGCCGATGGCAGCTCCGGTCTCAATGCGGTCAACGACATTCTTCGGGACACCGATATGCCGGTGGTCTTCATCACGGCCTTTCCGGAGCGCTTGCTGACCGGGCAGAAGCCGGAGCCGGCCTTCCTGATCACCAAGCCTTTCGAGCCGGATGCCGTGAAGGCGATGATCAGCCAGGCGCTCTTCTTCGATCAGAGAGCCAGACGGAAGGTCGCCTAGGCAATCCGGCCACCGCATCGCCTGTCATTTCGGTAGGCCTGAGTAGATTCCGGTTCTGGCTCAATCCTGCCGAACCTGCACATTGGCTGCATGTCTCGCGGGACGGGTGGCAGCCTGCCGCCCCTGCTGCCTGAAGAGCCAGAGGATGACCTTCATGACCGACGCCATCACCGACTTCAATCTGAAGCTCAAGACCCATGTCGCGGCGCTGGAGGATCGCCTCTCGGCCTTCAATGCGCGGGTGAGCACGAATATCGATCATGCCGACAAGGAGATCCGCCATCAGCTCACGGTTCTGGAAGGCAAGGCCGCCTCGGCCAAGACCTCGGCAGAATCGTCGGCTGCCATCGTCAGCCATTGGGTTGCCGATTCCATCCAATCCGTCGAGACCTGGAAGGAGAAGTTCGATCTCGACATGCTCGCGGCACGCGCAGAACGCGCCGACAAGCAGGCCAAGGCTGCTTCGGACATGGCCATGGAAGCTTTCTTTGCCGCCGAACGGGCTGCCCTCCATGCCCGGCTTGCCCATGCGGATATGGAGAGCGCCAAGGCGGCTAAACCCTCCTGAGCGTTACCGGCTTTCAAGCCTGACGGGCTGGACCTCTCTCCGGCCGCGGCGCTTTTCCTGCCTCACGGTGCTGACAATGTTCAAGATAGCCGGCTTGCCATGCTTCCCAGGGGCAGGCCGGGCCCGATCAAGAGGAATCCCTTCGTGACACTGAGCCGAACCACCCTGATCGTCATCATCATCGTGATTTCCGCCATAGCTGCGGCGAGCCTCGGCGGGCTTCTTTACCAGCGCAACAAGGCCGGAACCGTCGAAATCCGGCTCGACAAGGGTGGAATCCGGATTGAAGGGAACTGAGCCTCCGGCAGGCGTGATCTCTGTAATCGATCCCGGCCTCCCGCATCCCGACACTGCAAGGCTGATCCGATACTTCTTCGGGTTGGCCAACGGGTTCTGGTCGGGCCCCCAATCCCGACAGGCATGGGGCCTGAGCGCCGGGTTCGTGCTGAGTCTCGTCGCAAACATGGCCATCGCCCTGGCGATCAATCTCTGGAACAAGTTCTTTTTCGATGCGCTCCAGAACCGAGACGAGGGCGCGCTCCTCTGGAGCATCGCCTACATGGTTATGCTGGCCATCGGCGCCGCTTTGGCCGCCATCGCGCTGCTTCAGGTCCGGATGCGCCTCCAGCTTCGATGGCGCGAATGGCTGACCACCGCCCTGATTGCCCTCTGGCTTGGCGGGCGCAAGCCGGTATGCCCCGAAACGCCAGAGCCGCTCGACAATCCCGAAGCCCGCATTGCCGAAGACGGCCGGCTTTCAATCGAGATCCTGGTCGATCTTGCCGGAGGCGTCATCAATACGCTGCTGGCGCTGTGCTCCTTCAGCCTGGTGCTCTGGTATGTCGGCGGCGCGATTGTGGTGAACGGCATCACCATCCCGGGGTATCTGGTCATCGTCGTTGTCATCTATACGGGGCTGACCTCGGTCGGCATGTATCTGCTCGGCTGGCCGCTCGTTGCGCGCGTCGAGGACAAGGCGCAGGCCGAAGGCAATCTTCGCTACGAACTCACCAAGGCGCGCCAGAATGCCGGATCGACCTCGGGCTTCGGCAAGGACAGGGCGATCCTGAGCCGGTCATTCGATGCTCTCGCCTTGCTCTGGATGGAACTGATCGGCCGGCAATCCAAGATGGCCTGTTTCTCGAGCGGAAGTTCGGTCCTCTCGGCCGGCATCCCGCTCCTGCTCTGCGCGCCGAAATTCCTTTCCGGCGAGATGAGCCTCGGCGATCTTATCCAGGCTTCCGCGGCCTTCGTGCAGGTCCATGCGGCATTGAACTGGCCGGCGGACAATGCCATGGGGCTGGCCCATTGGGCGGCCTCTGCCCGCCGCGTGGCCGCGCTCGATCGCGCCTGCCGGCAGGATGCAGCTTGCCAGGAGCCGATCAAGGGCTAGGCAGGCATCACGCCCTTGTATCAGGCGACGGCCGGCAGCAGCGGCGTGTTGGTCCCCGTGGAAATCCGGCCATCGACCACCTCGATGATCCTGTCGGTCTGTCTTGCCAGTTCCATGTTGTGGGTGACGATCAGAAAGGTCGTCCTGTTCGCCAGATTGACCTCCCGCATCAGCGCCAGAACGCTTTCGGCCGATTTCGTATCGAGATTGCCGGTGGGTTCATCGGCAAGGATCAGCGCGGGGTTCATGGCAAGCGCCCGCGCAATGGCGACACGCTGTTGCTGGCCTCCGGACATCGCATTGGCGAGATTGTCCTTCCGGGCCGCAAGGCCCACGCGCCCGAGCAGGCTCTCGGCATTCCGGCGCATCGCCTCGTCAGGCCAGCCCCGATCCACGAGCTGGGGCATCATCACGTTCTCGAGGGCCGTGAAGGCCGGGATCAGCAGCGCGTTCTGGAACACGAACCCGATCCTGCGGCTGCGCAGGCGGGTCAGCTCTGCATCGGCCAGGCTGTCTGTATCGGCGCCCATGATGAAGACCTTTCCCGCCGTCGCGCGGTCGAGCAGGCCGATGATGTTCAGCAGCGTGCTCTTGCCGGAGCCGGATGGGCCGATCAGCGCGCAGAACTCGCCCTGCTCGATGACGAGGTCAATACCATGGAGGATCTCGATCTCGACATCCGTCCCGATGCCGAAGGACCGGCGAACCCCTTCGAGCCTGAGCACGGGCGGCGTTGCGGGGATGTCAGCCACGGATGGCCTCGACAGGGTTGAGGCGCGAGGCGCTGATGGCCGGCATCAGTGCTGCCAGCAGCCCCGTCAGGGTTGCGACAAGGCCGGCAATGAGAAACAGCCCCGGCGCCAGCGTGATCACGAAGAACGGCGTTCCATCCGGATTGCGCGCGAAGATGCGCCAGAGCTGCACGAAGCCGGCCCCGAGCGCGGAACCGACGATCGAACCCAGCAAGCCGACAATCGCACCCTGCAACAGGAAAATCCGCAGGATCTGGCCGCGCGAAGCCCCCATGGCCCGGAGAATGCCGATCTCCTTCGAGCGCTGGACGACGGACACGACCAGAACGCTGGCTATGCCGAGCGCGACCGCGAGGCCAACAAAGAACTGGATGGCGCGGTTTGCCGCCGTCTGGGTCCTGAGAGACGTGAAGAGCTGGTCGAAAGTCTTGATCCAGCTATCCGCCTGCAAGCCGGTTTCCGCAGCCATCCGGAGAGCCATGCTCTCCGCGGTCATCGGGTCCGCCACGTTGATGTCGAGCGCATTGGCCCCGCCTTGCAGGCCGAGCAGGTTCTGCGCGGCGCGGAGCGGCACGAAGACGCTCCGCTCGTTGGCGCCCCGGTTCCCCAGATCGAAAATCCCGGAAATCGTATAGATCTCGTCGATCCCCGTGGCGCTCCGGATATGGATCTTCTCGCCAAGGCCAACGCCGAGATTGATCGCCAGCTGGCTGCCCACGAGCATGTCATTCGCCGCGAGCCGGGCCGAGCCCGAGATGATCTTCTCGGGGAGATTGACGATCTTGTAGAAAGGCTCGCTCTCGATCCCGCTGAGGGTGATGGCCTTGCTGGCATCGCCGCGCACCGCGAAGGCGGCGCCGGAGACCGAGGGCGAGACGACGGTGACATCCGGGATGGATTGCAGCAATGCCCGGATCTTCTGCCATTGATCGATGGAGCGCAGCTTCTGGGCCGGGGCCTGGATGGTGGCGATCTCTCCGGCAATCCTTGGGTCCCGCAACGGGCGCGCCTCGTCTTTCGGCGGCGAGATGGCGATATGGGGCTGCGTGCTCAGGATCCGGGTGAAGATATTGGCCTGCACAGCCAGAAGCAGCGCGGACATGAAGACCACCACGGCGACACCGACCGATGCGCCGACCACGGTGAGCAGGGTCTGTGCGCGCCCCTCCTTCAGGAAGCGGACAGCGGCGATCCATTCGAACGGCAGGAGCGGGTTCATATCAGCCTGACCCGGACCCGCTGGCCCGATTTCGTCCCGACATCCATCGCCGGCACAACGGCCTCGCCCTCCACCACGCCTTCCCGGATCTCGATGAGGGCTGCGCCGCGCGCCCCGAGCTTCACCGGCTTGCGGATGGTCCGGTTGCCGGCAACGGCAAGGACCCATGGCGCAGCCGACAGGCTGTCCCGGACGGCATTGGCGGGCAGGACCAGCACAAGGGACCGGCGCGCGACCTCGATATCGACCGAGACGGTCATGTCCTCGCGGAGATAACGCGGCGGTTCCGGCACGGAGAGCTTGACCTCGACCGAGCCGCGCGCCGGATCCACGGCGGGATTGATGAAGACAAGGATCGCCTTGAAATGCTCGGCCGGATAGGCATCGGCCGAGGCAAGCGCTGGCTGGTCCTGCGCAATGAGCCCCAGATTGCGCTCGTCGATCTGGACGACAAGGCGGGTCTCTCGGGCCGGCGAGACGACAAGCAGGGCCTTGCCCGGCTGGGCCACGGCACCCGGCTCGACATTGCGCGTGATGACAAGCCCGTCGGCCGGTGCCCGGATCGTCATATAGGCGAGCCGCGCTTCGGCGAGTTGCAATGTCGCACGGGCCTGATCGAGGGCTGCCTCGGCCAGCTTCACTTCGGAGCCGCCGGGTGCTGTCGCGACCACCTGCAATCGCGCCACCAGAACCTGCGCCGTTCCGACATCGAGCGCCCGCCGGGCCTCGTCCAGCTGGACCGGCGTCGCATAGCCACGCCCTGCCAGCTGGCTGACCCGGTCGAACTGGTTATGGGCATTGATCTCGTTGGCCTTGGCCTGTTCCAGAACCTGCTGGGCGTTCGGCGCCTTGATCTCGGCCATTTGCAGCAACTGGGCTTCGGCCTGATGGATCCCTGCGCGGGCAAGCGTGACATTCGCCCGGACTTCCGCATCCTGAAGCTGGATCAACACGTCGTTTGCCCTGACGCGCTGGCCTTCGATGACGGGAATTTCGGCCACGACGCCGGCAATCTGCGTGCTGATCTCGACGCGGGACGGGGTTTCGACCCGTCCTGTGGCGACAATGGTCTGCACGATATCCCGCCGTTCGACCCGCGAGACCGCGACCACATCGCCGAAAACCTGCTTCCAGCCAAAGGCCGCGGCCAGGCTGCCCGAGGCAAGGACGAGCGACGTCCAGAGGAGAATGCGGAGCGGGCTCATTGGTCGGGTCTGCCGAACGGGCCAGGTCGGGTCAGCATGAATCCTCCGGTACGCGCGGGATGGTTGCGGGCACACGGCCATCTGCGCGCCTCTTCGGAAGAGAAACGCGACTGCGCAAAGTTGGTTCCGGATCCCGGAACGGAATTTGCCATTCCCGGGGGAACGTTTGGCGGGGCCCGGCGTTTCATCTCCCGAAAAGCCGGGAGAAAGCCATGTCCGTCGTTGAGATCAGCACCGCAAGCCCTGTAACCCGGCGCGCCGAAGAGGCGCGAACCCTGGGCAAGGGCCTTCTCACCGCCCTTGTGATCGGTTCGATGATCGGGGCTGGCGTGTTCTCGCTGCCCCAGAACATGGCGGCCAGGGCGGGGCCCCTCGCGATTCTCATCGGCTGGGCGATTACCGGCATCGGGATGCTGGCCCTGGCGCTGGTCTATCAGTCGCTGTCGCGCCGGATGCCGCGGCTGAATTCAGGCCCTTACGCCTATGCGCGGGCAGGTTTCGGCGACTTTGTCGGCTTCAACAGCGCATGGGGCTATTGGCTGAGCGCATGGCTGGGCAATGTATCCTATGCCGTCGTGCTGTTCGGGGCGCTGTCCTACTTCTGGCCGGCCTTCGGCGAGGGCAATACCTGGCAAGCCATTCTCGGCGCCTCCGCCGTGCTCTGGGCGATCCATTTCCTGATCCTCGGGGGCATCCGGACGGCGGCGATCACCAATCTGGTGACAACCATCGCCAAGATCGCGCCGATCGTCCTTTTCCTTGCGCTGATCCTGCTGGCCTTCCGGATCGACGTGTTCACGGCGGATTTCTCCGGCCTCGCGAAACCGGAGCTCGGCGGCATCCTCACCCAGGTCAAGAGCACGATGCTGGTCACGCTCTGGGTCTTCATCGGTGTCGAGGGGGCCAGCGTTGTCTCGGGCCGGGCCACCCATCGGCGGGATATCGGATTTGCCACCCTTGTCGGATTTCTGGTCTGCCTTGCGCTCTATGCCGGCGTTTCCCTGCTCTCGCTGGGCATTCTTTCGCAAGGTGAACTGGCGGGGATGAAGAACCCCTCCATGGCCGGGGTCATGGCGGCGGTTGTCGGGCCCTGGGGCGCCATCGTGATCAACCTCGCCCTTGTCGTGTCGGTCCTCGGCGCCTTTCTGAGCTGGACCCTCCTGGCGGCGGAGATCCCGTTCGTGGTGGCGCGGGACGGGCTAATGCCGAAGGTCTTTGCGCAGGAAAATGCTTCGGGCTCACCGTCCGGTTCACTCTGGATCACCAATGGACTGGTCCAGCTCGTGCTGATCGTCGCCTATTTCGCGAACTCGACGTACCAGGCGCTGTTCTCCATCGCCTCGGTGGCCATCCTGGTGCCCTATGTCCTGTCCGGTGCCTATGCGCTGAAACTGGCCGTCGCGCGGCAAGGCTATGGTCCGCAGGAGGAATCGGGCCGCGACATCGCCATCGGTGGCCTTGCCACGCTGTATGGCGCCTGGCTCGTCTATGCGGCCGATACCAAATATCTTTTCCTCTGCGCGATGCTCTATGCCGCCGGTGTCATCGTGTTCACCTGGGCCCGCATTGAACGCGGATCCCTGACGCGCAGGGTCCGCGTCTTCACCTTCATCGAATTTGTTCTCGCCGTTGCCCTGGTTCTGACCGGGCTCGCTGCGGCCTGGTTCAGCTTCAACGGCACCCTTTCGCTTGCCTGAGGCAGGCCCCGGCCCGAGGAGGCTCCCATGGAACTGACGACAATGCCCAATCGTTCTGTCGAACCCGCGAAGGGCCGAAGCCTGATGGCAGCCGGGCTGGGGGTTCACTCCGAAATCGGCCGGCTCCGGCGCGTCCTCGTCAACAAGCCGGATCTGGCGATGAAGCGGCTGACGCCGTCCAATTGCCATGACCTGCTGTTCGACGACGTTCTGTGGGTCAGGAAGGCCCGGGAAGAACATGATGCCTTCACGGACATGATGCGGGAGCGCGGCATCGAGGTGCTCGAGGTTCTCGATCTGCTGGCCGAGACACTCGAACAGGACGAGGCCCGCAAATGGCTGATGGAAAAACGTCTGCCCGCCCATGACCTCGATGTCGTGCTTCAGGGAGAACTTCTCGCCTGGCTTTCCGAAAAGTCGGCCCGGGAACTCGCCACCCTTCTGATCGGCGGCGTGACGAAAGCGGAAACGCCCTTCAACGGCGGCAGTCTGGTCCTCGCGGCCATGCAGGGCAGCGATTTCCTGCTGGCCCCGCTGCCCAACCAGCTGTTCACGCGCGATTCCTCCTGCTGGATCTACGACCAGCTTGCCATCAACCCGATGTATTGGCCGGCGCGGCGGCCGGAGGCGCTCAACATGGCCGCCATCTACCGGTTTCACCCGGTCTTTCCGGATATCGGCTTCGGATTGTTCGGCGAGCCCACGGGAGACGGGTCGGGGAAGACCTCGCTTGAAGGCGGCGACGTGATGCCGATCGGCAAGCGCGTGGTTCTGATCGGCATGGGCGAGCGGACAACCCCGCAGGCCGTCATGCGGCTGGCAACAGCCTTGTTCGAAGCCGGGGCGGTCGACCGTGTCATCGCCGCGTTGATGCCGCGCGATCGCAGCTTCATGCATCTCGATACCGTCTTCACGTTCTGCGATCATGATCTCGTGACGGTCTATCCCCCCGTCATTGACCGGATCCAGGCCTTTTCCATCATGCCGGGCAAGGACAAGGCCCATCCCGATGTGATCGAGGAAGGCGCCTCCTTTCTCGAAGTCGTCAAGGATGCCCTCGGCCTTCGCAGCCTGAGGATCATCCCGACCGGAGGTGATGCATTCGAGGCCGAAAGGGAACAATGGGATGACGGCAACAATGTCGTCGCGCTCGAACCCGGCGTGGTGGTCGGCTATGCCCGGAACGACGATACCAATACGCGGCTGCGGCATGCCGGCATCGAGGTGATCACCATTTCCGGCAGCGAACTCGGGCGCGGGCGTGGCGGCAGTCACTGCATGACCTGCCCGATCTCGCGCGACCCGGTCTGAGAGGGGTCGAGCCATGCCGATGAACCTCAAGGGCCGCAGCCTCATCAGTCTCGATGACATCTCTGCCACAGAAATCCGGCATCTCCTCACGCTTGCCGCCGAACTGAAGGCGGCCAAGCATGCGGGAACCGAAGTGCCGCGCCTCGCGCGGAAGAACATCGCCCTGATCTTCGAGAAGGATTCCACCCGTACCCGCACGGGCTTCGAGGTGGCTGCCTATGACCAAGGCGCGCATGTGACCTATCTCGGCCCGACGGGGAGCCAGATCGGCCACAAGGAGTCGATGAAGGATACCGCACGGGTTCTCGGTCGCATGTACGACGCCATCGAGTATCGGGGCTTCAGCCAGGACCTCGTCAAACAGCTGGCCCTCCATGCCGGCGTGCCCGTCTATAACGGCCTCACGGACGAGGCGCATCCGACGCAGATCATCGCCGATATGCTGACGATGCGGGAATATACTCACAAGCATCTCTCGGATATGGCCGTGACCTTCCTCGGCGATATCCGGAACAATGTGGCCCGCTCCCTCAGCGTCGGGGCGATGAAGGTCGGTCTCGACCTGAGGCTCTGCGGGCCGGCCGAATTCCGGCCGGATGACGCGTTCGTCGATCATCTTAAGGCGCTGGCTGGCGCAAGCGGAGCGAAGCTGACGATCACGGACACCATCGCAAAGGCCGTCGCCGGAGCCGACTTCATCTACACCGATGTCTGGCTGTCGATGGGGGAAGCGAAGGCCCTCTGGGCAGAGCGCATCGAACGGCTCGGCCCCTATCGCGTGACGGCCGATGTCATGCGGGCAAGCGGAAACCCGCATGCGAAATTCATGCATTGCCTGCCCGCCTTCCATAATGCCGACACGGAGATCGGAGCCAGCCTCGAGAAGGAGTTCGGCATTGTCGGGCTCGAGGTCACGGAGGAGGTCTTCGAAAGCCGGGCCTCGATCGTCTTCGATCAGGCCGAGAACCGGATGCATGCCATCAAGGCGATCCTTCTTGCCACCATCGGCAACTGATTGTCCGGAGCCACCCGATGCTGCCGCCCCGATCCACCCTCGAAAGCCGGAAGATGCGCATTGTCGTTGCGCTCGGGGGCAATGCACTCCTGCGGCGGGATGAATCGCCCACGGCAGAGAACCAGTCGCGCAACCTCGCCCTCGCGACGGAAGCGCTCGCGCCGCTCTTTGCCGCGGGCCACCAGATCATTCTCACGCATGGAAACGGGCCGCAGGTCGGTCATCTCGCAGCAAGGGCCGAGCGATGGCAGGAAGAGCCCGCGCCGTTGGATGTGCTCGATGCGGAGACAGCGGGCATGATCGGCTATGGCCTGGCCCAGAGCCTCCGGAATGCGATCGGGGCCACGTCCGAGATCGTCACGCTGCTCAGCGAGGTGGTGGTCGATGGCCATGATCCCGCCTTCGAGCATCCCGCCAAGCCGATCGGTCAGATCTATTCGGACACCGAGATGACGGCCGTGACCGCCAGGCACGCCTGGGTCATGGCCAGGGAAAGCAAGGGCTGGCGGCGCGTCGTGCCATCACCGATGCCAATCGAGATTCTCGGGCTGGGCGGCATCCGGCTTCTTGTGGAGCATGGATGCGTGGTCATCTGCCTTGGCGGAGGCGGCATTCCGGTCATCCGCGATAGCAACGGCCGGATGCGCGGCGTCGAGGCGGTGATCGACAAGGATCTGGCGAGTTCGTTGCTGGCGAGGGAACTGAATGCCGACTGGCTGCTGATGCTGACGGATGTGGACGCCGTCTATGCCGACTGGGGCACAAAGCAGGCCAGCGCCATTCGAAACATCTCCGTGCCGGAACTGGCCAACCATCGCTTCGAGGCCGGCTCGATGGGCCCGAAGATCGCTGCCGCCGAGGCCTTCGTCCTGACAACACGCGGCAAGGCGGGTATCGGGCGCCTGCAGGATGCCTCCCTGATCATCGAAGGTCATGCCGGAAGCCGGATCCTCCCGACATGACAAACGATGCCCATCCGGATGATGATGGACCCCTGCGCGAAAAATCTAATTTTATCAATATATTTCAATAATTTATGGCACGCCTCATACGCCAGCATCCTGTCCCTACCCCGCCTTGTCGCCCTTCGCCTTGATGCCGAGCACGGCAACCCGGCCGGCTTCCTGCGCGGCGCTCTGGATCTCGTGGCGGAATTCATCGCGCTTCTCGTGGATCGAGGCGATGACCTTGCCCGTGGGCACGCCAAGCCAGGTCAGCGAGGCTTCCGAGAGCTGCAGGCTGGCCTCGATCGTTTCAGGCACGGCATCCGTCACGCCGATGCTGTAGAGATGCCGCGCATGGGCCGCATCCCGCGCGCGGGAGACGATCGGGATATCGGGGCGGACCGCCCTCACCCGCTGGACGACGAGATCGATCGTCGCTTGCGTATGGATGGTGATGATCACCCCCGTGGCCTCGCGGATGCCGCAGCTGTCGAGGAAGGCCGGGCTCGAGGCATCGCCGTAATAGACATCGAGGCCCGAGCGCCGGTCGCGCCCCACAGCGCCGGCATCGCTGTCGGTAACGATGAACGGCACCTTGTGCCGGCGCAGCAGGGCGCAGACGACCCGCCCCACCCGGCCATGGCCGACCACGATGGCATGACTGCCGCTGGCTGCCGGGCGAACCGCCAGCTCCGGATCGAGGGGCTTGCGCGCATCGGCCCATTGGTCGATCCGCCGGCCGATTCCCGCCAGGCCGGGCAGCAGCGCCATGGTGAGGGCCGTGACCGCCAGCCAGAAACTGGCGACCGCCTGCGGCATGACCTGCCCGCTCACCGCGGTATCGATCACCACGAAGGCGAATTCGCCACCGGCGCTGAGTAGCAGCGCGGCCTCGAGCGAAACCGGCCAGGACAGGGAAAAAAGCCGGCACAGGAGGAGGAGGATGACCGTCTTGATCGCGAGAAGCCCGATCACGGCCACCAGCAGCATCAGTGGCTCGCGCACGATCTCGCGGATATCGATGGTCATGCCCACCGTGAAGAAGAAGATGCCGAGCAGCAGTCCCTTGAACGGCGCCACGATGCCCTCGATGGCGCGGCGATACTCGGTTTCCGACAGGAGCAAACCGGCGACAAAGGCCCCCAGCGCCATGGACAGGCCAGCCGAGGCGGCGACGACACCTGTCGCCACGATGACGAACAGGATCGCCGCCACGAACAGCTCGTTCGATTGCTGGCTGGCGACCATCCGGAAGAGCGGCCGCAGGAAAAGCCGCCCCAGCACGACAATGGCGGCAAGGGCGATCGCCGTCTGCAGCAAGGCGAGCCCGATCTTGCTCGACAGGCTGCCGCTGCCATCGCCCCCCGTGGCCATCGAGACAAAGAGCAGGATCGGCACCACGGCGAGATCCTGCGCGAGCAGCACCGAGAAGGTGGCGCGGCCGAGGCTGGTATTGAGCCGCCCCTGCCCGGACAGGAGCTCGATGACGATGGCGGTGGAGGACAGGGCGAGCGCCATGCCGATCACCAGGGCCGGCGTCGGCCCCGCCCCGAGCAGATGCGCCAGCCAGGCGAAGATCGTCGTGGTCAGCAGCACCTGCGAAAGGCCGAGCCCGAGGACGAGCCGGCGCATCTTGGTCAGGCGCTGGAACGACATTTCCAGCCCGATCAGGAACAGCAGGAAGACGATGCCGAGATCGGCGATGGCCGAGACGTTTTTCGCATCCACCACCGTCAGCCAGTAGAGGATGGGCAGGTCCTTGACGAAGGTGCCGAGCCCGAGCGGGCCGAGCAGGGCCCCGGCGCCGAGATAGCCGAGAATCGGCGACACGCCGGACCGGCGCACCAGCGGCACGACGATGCCGGCCGTGCCGAGCACGACCAGCGCATCGCTATAGGCTGCAATATTGATGCTGCCGGCCACCCTGCCCCGCCATGTCTCCTGGTTGACGGGGCTATCCTAGAGATTCGCGCCGTCGCCGATACCCTTGCCAGTCAGCTTTCGCGCCGGACCGCGCTTTCATGCCAGCGATGCAGCAGCCGGTGCGAAATATAGCTGGTCGCCAGGAAGATCGCGATGCCGGAGACCGAGATCATCAGCAAGGCCGCGAACATCCGCGGGATCTTCAGCTGGTAGCCGCTTTCGAGGATCCGGTAGGCCAGGCCCGAGGCGGAGCCGCCGGTTCCGGCCACGAATTCCGCCACCACGGCACCGATCAGCGCAAGGCCGCCGGAAATTTTCAGCCCGCCGAGGAAATAGGGCAAGGAGGCCGGCAGGCGCAGGTAACGCATGGTCTGCCAGCGATTGGCGCCATAGAGCTGGAACAGCGCGACGAGGTTGTGATCGGCCGAATTCAGCCCGAGGATCGTGTTCGACAGGATCGGGAAGAAGGCCACAAGCCAGGCGCAGATCAGCAGGGAGAGATTCACATCCCCCACCCAGATGATGATCAGCGGCGCGATGGCAACAACCGGAGTCACCTGCAGGATGACGGCGTAGGGCAGCAGCGAGCGCTCGAGCCATTTCGACTGCGTGAACAGGATGGCGAGCGACACGCCCACCGAGACCGCCGCGATCAGCGCGGCGAAAGTGATGCGCAGGGTCACCCAGAGCGCGCCAGACAGGGTCGGCCAGTCGGTGCCGAGCGTCTTGAGGATCTCCATCGGCCCCGGCAGGATATAGGCTGGGATGCCGCGATACCGGACGATGCCTTCCCACAGGCCGAGGAAGATCGCGCCCATGACCAGCGGCGCGATGATGCCGGGCCAGCGGCTCTTCGGAATGCCGAGGATGCGCTCCTCGACCGCGAAAACCGGCGTGGCATCCTGGTCGGTGCCTCGGGCGGAGGCCGGATTGGGCTCGCTCATGGTTTCTCCCGTCATGCCTCGATGGCAGCCTTGAGCGCCTCGGAACCGAGGCGGCAGAGATGGGCATATTCGGCCGAGGTGCGGAACAGGTTGTCGCGCGGGAACGGCGCATCCACCTGCAATTCGCTCATCACCCGGCCCGGCCGGGCCGCCATCACGACGATGCGCTGCGAGAGATAGACGCTCTCGAAGACCGAATGCGTCACGAACACGGCCGTGAAGCGGTTGCGCTCCCAGACAGCCAGCAGGTCGTCATTGAGCTTGTGCCGCGTGATCTCGTCGAGCGCGGCGAAGGGCTCGTCCATCAGCAGGACCTTGGGTTCCGTCACCAGCGCGCGGGCGATGGAAACGCGCATCTTCATCCCGCCCGACAATTCGCGCGGATAGGCCTTCTCGAACCCCTTCAGCCCTACCAGAGCCAGCATGGCCTCGGCACGGGCATTGGCCTCGCTTGTCGCCATGCGCCTGAGGCGCAGCGGCAACGTCACATTGTCCAGCGTCTGCGCCCAGGGCATGAGCGTCGGCTCCTGGAAGACGAAGCCGAGGCTGTGCTCGGCCTTGCCATAGGCATCCGCCCGGTCCGCGCCCGGCCATTCGATCGTCCCGGCACTCGGCTGGGACAGGTCGGAGATGATGCGCAGCAGGGTCGACTTGCCGCAGCCGGAAGGACCCAGCAGGCTGACGAACTCGCCCGGGAACAGGTCGAGATCGACATCCCGCAGGGCGAGCGTCCCGTTGGAGAACTTCTTCGAGAGCTTCCGGATCGAGACGAGCGGGCGTTGGCCCGCCCGCCCCTGCGGAGGCGCTTCAGTCACGCCGGATACGCTCAAACGCCGATGCCCTTGTTGATGAAGTCAAGGCTATAGGCCTTCTTGAAGTCGATCCCGGCCGGGAAGACGCCCGCGCCGTTCATGTCCTTGTAGAAGGTTTCCCAGCGGGCATCGGTCATGGCGCCGACGCCGAGCTTCAGCGCATCGCCCGACATGACGATGCCACGCTCGGTCATGACCTTGATCGCATAGGCGATCTTGTCGTCGGTCATGTCCGGGTTGTCCTTCTTGATCAGCGCATTGGCCGCCGCATTTTCCGGGCCGTTCTTCATATAGGCCGCCCAGCCTTCGAGGCTGGCCGTCACGAAGCGCTGCACGAGATCCTTCTTCTCCCGGACCATTTTCTCGGAGATGTTGATCGTCGTGTTGTAATTGGCGAAGCCCGCATCGGCGATGAGATGGACCAGCGGCGTCACGCCGCCTTCTTTCTGGATCGCGAAGGGTTCCGAGGAAAGGAAGCCCTGCTGGCAGACCTTCTTGTCGGCCAGGAACGGCGCCATGTTGAAGGTATAGGGGCGGATCTGCTCGTCCGAATAGCCGAACTTCGCCTTCAGGAACGGCCAGTACGAGGTGCGGCCGGCAGCGCCGACCAGGATCGGCTTGCCCTTGAGCTGCGTGAAATCATCATTGCCCTGCCCGGGATGGCAGATGATGACCTGCGGATCCTTCTGGAAGATCGAGGCGATGCAGAGGAAGGGCAGCTTCTGCTCGACATAGCGGATCGCCTCGAACGAGTTCGACATGATCATGTCGACGGCACCGCCGAGCATCAGCTGCGACGGGTTCTGCTGCGGGCCGCCCATGCGGATATCCGCATCGATGCCGTATTTCTTGTAGATGCCGTTGGCGACGGCGTAATAGAAGCCGCCATGTTCGGCCTGCGCACGCCAGTTCGTCTGGTAGCTCACCTTGTCGAGGGTCTGGGCATTGACGCGCCCGCCGACAACCGGCGTCAGCATGGACCCGCCGATGAGGCCAAGGGCCGCCCTGCGATCGATCCGGAATTTCGACATCATGGAATTCGCCTCCGCTTGTGATTATCCGTGCCCTCGGCACGCTCCCCGCCGACCAAGCAACGCATATGCCGTTTCTCGGCGACATACTGAATGCGCAGCCTGCCTTCTTCTTCGGCATTATGCCGTCAAGCCGTCACGCTGCCTAGGCGGTCGGCAGGGCTATTTCGCTTTGTCACCAGCCCGTGCAGCCGGTGATTGCGGGCTGGTCTGGCGATTGCTAGCGTGAGGGCACATCCTGATCCGGGGAACTTTCATGACAGCCGCTCTCGCCAAGGCCGATACACCGGCCGCGCCCGACCTTCCGCCCGCCATCCTGGCCATCCTGGCCGAGATCGACGGCATTCCCGTCGAGACCGAGGAGAAGGTGGTCCGCAAGCGGAGCCGCGACTTCTTCTGGTACTCCCCGATCCTCAACGAGGAACTCACCGGCAAGAGCGCCGATATCGTCGTCACGCCCCGGTCGGAAGCGGATGTGATCCGCGTCGCCGCGGCCTGCGCCCGGCATCGCGTGCCGCTCACGCCGCGTGCCGGCGCCACCGGCAATTACGGCCAGGCGGTCCCGCTCCAGCGCGGCGTCCTCATGGACATGCAGGCGCTGACAGCCATCGAATGGGTCAAGCCCGGACATGTCCGCGTCGGCGCCGGCGCGAATATGGGCAAGCTTGACGCCGAATTGCGCCCGCAGGGCTGGGAATTGCGCATGCATCCCTCGACAAAGCGGACAGCCACGATCGGCGGCTTTGTCGCCGGCGGCTCGGGCGGCGTCGGCTCCGTCACCTATGGCGGCCTGCGCGAGCCCGGCAACATCCTCGCAGCCCGCATCGTCACCGTCGAGGAGACACCACGCGTCATCGAATTGCGGGGCGATGCCGCCCAGAAAATCAACCGCGCCTACGGCACGACGGGCATCATCACCGCGCTCGAGATGCCCCTCGCCCCGGCCTATCCATGGATCGATGTGCTCGTCGCCGCGCCGGATTACGCCACCCTGCTCGCCATCGGGCAGGATGTGGCGCGCGCCGATGGCGTGATCAAGAAGCTGCTCTCGCCGATCGCCTGGCCCCTGCCCGACTATTTCGGCCAGCTGAAGCCCTATTGCCCGGAAGGCCAGCCGGTCATGGCCTGCATGATCGCCGAAGCGTCGCTCGAGAGCTTCCGCGACATTGTCGGCACGCGCGGCACGATCACGCTCGAAACGCCGACCCGGGAGGAAGCGGGCAGCACCCCGCTCTACGAATACACCTGGAACCACACCACGCTGCAGATGCTGAAGGCGGATCGCTCCGTCACCTATCTGCAATGCCTGTTCCCGCAGGCGCGCTTCGTCGAGAGCATTCTCGAGATGGCGGCCCTCTTCCCGGAGGAAATGATCCCGCATTGCGAGTTCATCCGGTTCGGCGGCCATCTCACCTGCTCGGCCCTGCCGGTGATCCGCTACACCACGAAGGAACGCCTCTACGAGATCATCGCCGCGCATGAAGCCCGCGGGGTGATGATCGCCAATCCGCATGTCGTCAGCCTGGAGGATGGCTCGCGCCACAAGCGTGCCGATGCGGATCAGCTTGGTTTCAAGGCCGAGATCGACCCGCACGGCCTGCTCAATCCGGGCAAGATGCGGTCCTATGTGCCGGTGAAGGCGTGAGAATTCTCTATCTCTACTGCCACCCGCTGGCCGAGAGCTTCCACGCCGCCATCCGCGATTCCGCCCTGGCCAGCCTTCGGGCGGCCGGGCACGAGGTCGATCTCTGCGACCTCTATGCCGAGGGGTTCGAGCCGATCCTGACCGCCGGGATGCGGCGGGATTATCACGACACCACGCTCAACCGGAAAGGCATCGAGAGCTATGTCGAGCGCCTGCACAGGGCGGAGGCTCTTGTCGTGCAATTCCCGACCTGGTGCTTCGGCTTCCCGGCCATGCTCAAGGGCTTCTTCGACCGCCTCTTCTCGCCCGGGATCACCTTCGACCTGTCCGACCCCGCCCATGTGAAGCCCATGCTCGGCCATATCCGGCAGGTCGTCGGCATCTCCACCTATGGCCGTGACCGCTGGCGGGCCTTCGTCGTGGGCGATCCGCCGCGCAAGATGATCACCCGCTACCTGCGCTGGTTTGTTTCGCGCCGCGCGCGGATCCGCTATCTCGCGCTCTATCACATGAATGTCGCCACCGAGGCGCAAAGGCGGGGCTTCATCGCCCGCGTTTCGGCCGAACTCGGCAAGATCTCCTGAGGTTGTCATGAACGCCCGACCTGCCCGCAAGACCCATTGGTTTGATCTCACCGCGCGGGATTTCGCCGCCCTCGACAAGGATCGCACCATCGCCGTCCTGCCGATCGCGGCCGTGGAGCAGCACGGACCGCATCTCTCCGTCGGCACGGATTCCCTGATCGCCCAGGGCATGTGCGATACCGTGGCGGCACGTCTGCCCGAAGCGCTCGACGTCCTGTTCCTGCCGGTGCAATGCGTCGGCAAGTCGAATGAGCATTTGCGCTCGCCGGGCACCATCACCATGAGCGCGGAAACGCTGATCCGGGCCTGGACAGAGATCGGCGAAAGCGTGGCCCGGGCCGGCATCCGCAAGCTCGTCATCGTCAATTCGCATGGCGGCAATGTCGAGATCCAGGGCATCGTCGCCCGCGAGCTCCGGGTCCGCTGCCAGATGCTGGTGGCCCAGACCGCCTGGCGCCGACTCGGCGTGCCCGAAGGCCTCTTTTCCGAGACCGAAAATGCCTATGGCATCCATGGCGGCGATTTCGAAACCTCGGTCATGCTGCATTTCGCCGCCGCCCGCGTCCGCATGGACAAGGCGCAGGACTTCGTGCCGAATTCGATCCGATACGCCAGGGAATACAAGCAGTTGCGTGTCACAGGTTTCACCTCGATGGCCTGGATCGCCGAGGATAACCACCCCGAAGGCGTGGCCGGCGAGGCCCATCTCGCCACGGCCGAAAAGGGCGCCCGTGCCGTCGATTTCCAGGTCACCCGCTTCATCGAGCTGCTGGAGGATATCGCGAGGTTCCCGCTGGAGCAGCTTGCGTGATGAACCTGCTCTTTGTCTGTTCTGCCAACAGGTTGCGAAGCCCGACGGCGGAACAAGTCTTTGCGGACCGGCCCGGCATCGAACCGGATTCTGCCGGGCTTCTGAACACGGCAGACATCGTGCTTTCAGCAGAGCAGGTGGAATGGGCAGACATCATTTTCGTGATGGAGAAGCGCCACCGCACCAAACTGTCCCAGAAATTCGGAAGGCATCTCAAGGGAACACGGGTGATCTGCCTCGATATCCCGGACATCTATACCTTCATGCAGCCGGAACTGGTTGCCTTGCTGGAGCGCAAGGTCTCCCCGTTCCTGAAGCGTTGAGCGGTGGACCCGTGTCGCAGCCTCCGCTCAGCGCAAGGCCCCAAGCACCGCCCGCACCCGCTCGAGATGCGCCTTCCGCGCTTCCTCGCCGACCACGTCGATCCGGTGCAGGGCCAGCCAGATCGTCCGGCATTTCGGATGGCACAGCACGCGGATGCCGCTGAGCAGGATGCGCTGGCCGGGCCGCCCCACCATCCACCACCACCATTTCGGAGATCCGAGGCTCGTCACCACGGCCAGCATCCGGATATTCTGCATCAGACCCCGGATCGGCTGGTTGCCTTCCGGCATGGTGAAGGTCTCGTGCGGGATCAGCACCCGCTCGAGCCAGCCCTTGAGCATGGCCGGCTGGGCATACCACCAGGTCGGATAGACAAAGACCAGCCCCTCCGCCGTTTTCACCCGGTCGAGATGATCCGCAACCGGCACGCGGTTCTCGCCGCGCGTGTGGTAGCCGGCCCGCTCGGCATCGCTCATCACCGGGTTGAACCCCTCGGCATAGAGATCGAGAAGGTCGACCTCATGCCCGGCGCCCTGCAAAGCGGCAATGGCTGTGTCACGCGCCGCCTCGGTGAAACTCCCCGCCCGGGGATGACAATAAACCAGCAAAATCCTCATATTTCACTTCAGATTCCAGCCTCAAGGCCTTTGAAAAGAAAAGTCTTCCCGCTATCGAAATCATAGCTGGGATCTTCCCAGGCGATCATTTTCCCGGGATTGAGCAGACCCTGGGGATCCGCCTCTCGCTTGAAGGCGAGCTGCGTCTCGTCCGTCTGCTTCATGCCCCCCTCTTCCAGCGTATAGCGGTGCGGGTTGAAGATCGGCGCTCCCATCTCTTCATGGATCGCCATGATCTCCTCCAGGCGCTCTTCCGTGGTGAACCGCACCAGCGGCAGGCCGAAGCAAGTGACCTTGCCGTCGAACCGGACGAATTCGAGATGGCACGGTACCTCGTCTCCGAACCGGGCGTGGATCTTCTCGACAAGCTCGACCTGGCCGGGGAAAGGATAGAGAACCTGGAGATAGGTCCAAGCAGGATCGACGCGCAAGGCGCGCAACGTCGTATGGTTCCAGGATAGTTCGAAGACCGGCGGGAGGCCCTTCTTCTCCTCCTCACCGAGGACGTCGGATTGCATCAGCAGTTCCGCCCCCTTGAATCGGCGGAGGAAGGCCAACATCGGCTGCAATGCAAAATTCGCGACCATCACCATCACGAGGTGTTTGTCCCGCGGCAGGAACTTCCGATGCCGCATGAAGGTATCATGCGGAATGGGTGCCGCCACCACGCCGAGCTCCTTCAGCAGCAGCCCATCCTGCTCTCCGAGCAGGTTCGCGAACTCCGTGGCCCGCCGAAGATCATCGAAGCCGATCAGCACATCCACCCAGGGATAGGCCGTGGCCAGGGGCACTTCGCATTCCGTGATGATACCATTGGTGCCATAGGCATGGGCCACCTTGAGGAGATCGTCACCCGACAAGTCGAGAACCCGAGGACTGGCCTCCATCGTAACCACCTTGAGGCGGATGATGTTGCCGTAATCCCGAAGCCCGCCCCAGCGGATCGACCCGACGCCGCCCGAACCGCCGGCAATGAAGCCACCCAGTGTTGCCGTGTGGTAGGTCGAGGGATGAAGCCTTAACTCTTGCCCGGATTTAGCCCGCGTTTCGTGATCGATCTCGGAAAGGATCGCTCCGGGCTCGGTGACAACTCGACCCGGCGAGATCGACTTCACCGCCTTCATGGCGGAAAGATCCAGCACAACGCCACCGGATAGCGGCATGGCCTGGCCGTAATTGCCGGTGCCCGTGCCCCGCGGCGTTACCGGAATGCCGAGGCGATGGCATTCCGACAGAACGACAATCAATTCGTCCTGGTTGGCAGGCTGGACAATGATATCCCCAACGACCCCCTCCAGCTGCCGCTTGAGCGTCGGCGAGTACCAGTAGAAATCGCGGCTTTTCTGCTTGAGTATGGCCGCATTCTCATCGATCCGGATAGCGCCCAGCCGGGCCTTGAGAGCGGGGATATCGTAACGCATGGGAGGTCCTTTGCCGGTCGATCAGGCCAGAAGGGGATCAAGTTCGGAATAGGCCGGCGGCCTCTCGGCAATCTGCCTGCCCTTCCGGATGACGCGTCTGTCAGGCTGGGGCCGGCAGAGCCATTCATTCAATGTTCGTGCCTCGAACAGGACGAGATCCGCCGGCTGCCCGGCCGCCAGGAAGCCCCTGTCGTCGAGCCGCATCTGCCCGGCTGGCCGCGTGGTGACGGATTCCAGCCATGGCCGCGCGGAATGATCGAAATGCAGGATCCGGGTGGCCTCGCGGAACACCTCCACGGCATCGAGATCGCCATAGGCATAGAAAGGATCGCGCGTATTGTCAGACGAAACCATCGTTGACAGGCCAGCTGCATCCAGCTCATGCAGCGGCGCGACACCGCGCCAGCGCGGCGTGCGCCCGGAGCGCCTGTCCTGAAGGTAGAGGTTGCACATGGGCAAGGAGACCACGTTCAGGCCGGCCTGCGCCAGCTTTGCGATGACCCGGGCGCGATCCTCATCATCCATCAGGGCGAGTGAACAGCAATGCCCCGCCAATGCTTTGCCGGTGAAGCGATGACGGATCAATGCATCCGCGATCCGCTCCAGGCTACGTGCATCAGGGGAATCGCTTTCATCGACGTGGAAATCGAGATCGAAGCCCTCGATCTTCGCTACCTCGATCATGCGATCGAGCGCAGCATCAAGCTTCGCATCCGGCTTTTCGCCAAGGAAGGTTACGGCCCCGAGCAGACCGTCATGGCGACGGACCTGCCCGATGATTCTCTCGAATTCCTCCGGCGCATCCAGAACGGAAACGACCGGCATGAGACACACCGCCTGAAGCGAGATCCGGTCACGCCATTCAGCACGGATCTCATCGAAGACAGGCCAGGAAATCCCAGTCTGCTTGCCAATGGAATCAAGATGCGTCCGGAGGGCACCTGTCCCATGGGCGTAGGCAGCCCGGAGCGCAAAAGTCATTCGCGCCCGGACGTCCTCGGCACTCCATCGGGCCTCCCGGTCCCGACCGACCGCCTCGCGCGCGCCGAAAAACGTGCCATCGGGATTCGGCGACCGGGCATGGATATGCCCCTTGTCGAGGTGGGTGTGGATATCGACAAAGAGCGGCATTGCCAGACGTCGCCCGGCATCGACCCGAGGCAGATCGTCCCGGGGCGCAGGCCCCTGGACGATCTGCGCGATGCGACCAGCCTCGATCCGCAATGCAAAAAGCCCGAGGCGATCATCTTCGGGAAGCGTGCCCGCATTGCCGAGGCGCACCAGACGCTCCGGAAGGGAAAGATTATCGAGCCAGAATCCACCCGCCTCCTGCGGCCAATGAAACGTCACGTCAGCACCCCAGCCCTTTGTTTATCCAGCCTTGTCTAGCAAGCCTGATTCCAGAACCCGTGCATATAGCGCAGGCCCCGATCCGGGGAACCGGCCCTACAGGGATCGGCCATCCCGATGCCCGCTTCTCCAGTGGGATTGTCAAACAACAGCAGGCAGCTTCGGGCTTGCATCGGCGGCAGGCCATCCGAGCTCCTGGCGCGCCCCGTCACTTAGCGGTGCCAAGGAGCAGTTGGCAGACCACATGAAAAACGGGGCAATGCAGGAATGTCCGCTCGAGAACCCAGCCGGCTGACCAGGCTCCCAATCCGGAGCATGCCCATTCAATGCCACAGGACCGTCACAGCATCAAGGACAAAATTCCGTTGACAGGTTTTTTTTCTTATCATGCACTTTCCGGGAGACGAAAGCCGCAAGCAACTCGCCATCGAGACGGCATCATGCCATGAGCGTACCAAGGCATGTGCCCCGCTTTTTCCAACACGCCTGTTCGGGCCAGAGACCGGATGGAACAATGACCCGCAGACCCATCAACCCCTCGGCAATTCGCGCGCCCTTCGCCAACTACAGCCATGGTCTAGTGGTGGAATCGCCCCGACGGATGCTTTTTGCGTCCGGTCAGCTCGGGATCAGCCCCGATGATGCGGTTCCCGAGGATGCGGAGGCTCAGGCCATACTCTGCTTCGAGAATATCCGCGCGATTCTCGCCGAAGCCGGGATGAATTTCTCGCATGTCGTCCGCTTCACGGGATTTGTCACCGACAGGGCCTATTTTCCCGTTTATGGCGCGGTCAGAAGCCGCTATGTCAGCGGCAACGCCTATGCATCGACGCTTGTCATCGTCTCCGGCTTCACGCGGCCTGAATTCAAGGTCGAAGTCGAGGTGACGGCCGTCGCCTGATTGTCCGGATCCCGATGCCCGAAACCGCTGCCCCCAAGATCTCCTTCGTCTCGCTCGGCTGCCCGAAAGCGCTGGTCGACAGCGAGCGCATCATCACCAAACTGCGTGCCGAAGGCTACGAGCTGACCAAGACGCATGCCGGGGCGGATCTCGTCATCGTCAATACCTGCGGCTTCCTCGACAGTGCCAAGGCCGAAAGCCTGGAGGCAATCGGAAAGGGCCTTTCCGAGAACGGCAAGGTGATCGTCACCGGCTGCATGGGTGCCGAGCCGGAGCAGATTCGCGAAAAATTTCCGGGTGTTGCGGCCATTACCGGGCCCCAGGCCTATGAGAGCGTCATGCAGGCCGTGCATGACGTCGCGCCACCGCAGCACAACCCGTTCCTCGATCTGGTGCCGGAACAAGGCGTCCGGCTGACGCCGCGCCATTTCGCCTATCTCAAGATTTCGGAAGGCTGCAACAATCGCTGCACCTTCTGCATCATTCCCAAGCTGCGCGGCGACCTTGTGTCGCGACCGCTCGGTGACGTGATGCGGGAAGCCGAGAAGCTGGTAAAGGCCGGGGTCAAGGAGATCCTCGTTATCAGCCAGGATACCAGCGCCTACGGCATCGATATCAAATACGCGCCAAGCCTCTGGCAGGACACGGAATATCGCACGCGCTTCCTCGACCTCGCCAAGGCTTTGGCCACCTTGGGCGTCTGGGTACGCATGCATTATGTCTACCCCTACCCGCATGTCGACGAGGTCATCCCGCTCATGGCGGAGGGACTGATCCTCCCCTATCTCGACATTCCCTTCCAGCATGCAGCGCCCAACGTTCTCAAGGCGATGCGGCGGCCTGCCCATCAGGAAAAGACGCTGGCGCGCATCGAGAAATGGCGGGAGATCTGCCCTGACCTGGCCATCCGCTCCACCTTCATCGTCGGGTTCCCTGGCGAGACCGAGGCGGATTTCGAGGAATTGCTCGCCTTCCTGACCCGCGCGAAGCTCGAGCGCGTCGGAGCGTTCAAATACGAGCCGGTCCGCGGGGCGACGGCAAATGATCTCGGCCTCGAGCCGGTCCCGCCGGAGGTGCAGCAACGTCGCTATGATCGCTTCATGGCGCATCAGCAGCCGATTTCGGGGAAGCTGCTCCAGCGGCGGATCGGCAAGCGGATCAAGGTGATCATCGACGAGGTCGGCCCGAGCGTGGCGCGGGGCCGGTCGCAATGGGATGCACCGGAAATCGACGGCGCGGTCTATGTCTCCTCGCGGCGGCCGTTGCGGGCGGGCGAGATCGTGACGGTGAAGATCGAACGCGCCGATGCCTACGACCTGCACGGGGCCGCCGCGTGAAGTCCGGTCTCGGGGCGGGCGATGCGGCCCGCCTGCGCCCGGAATGGGTGCTGCTGGCCCTGCTGACCGCAGGGTTCTTCTGGGGCCTCGGCTTCCCGCTGATGAAGATGGTCAGCGCGGATTTCCCGGCCGTGGCCCTGGCCTCGCTGCGCGGACTGCTCGGGGGTTCCACCCTCGTGCTCTGGTTCCTGCTGATGCAGCAGGATTGCCGCCCCCGGACCCGGCAGGAAACAATGGACTGGCTGGTCCTCGGGGCCCTGAACGGATGGATTCCGAATGTCCTGACGGCCTTTGCCACCCAATCCCTGCCCGGCGGGCAGGCCGCGATGATCCAGGCCTGCGGCCCGCTCATCACCGCCCTCATGGCAAGCCGGATGTTCTCGGACGAGCGGCTGACGCCGGTAAGGCTCACGGGAATCCTGATCGGCTTTGCCGGCGTCGGCCTGCTGATCGGGCCGCGACTCAGCGGGTCCGGCGGCACGCCGGCTGCCGCCCTTGCCATGCTCGGCGTGGCCTGTTGCTACGCGTCCGGCAATGTCTATGTGCGGCGGATGCCGGTGGCGGATCCGCGCCGGCTGGCCCTCGGCCAGCAGGTGATTTCCGGCCTTGCCGCCACCCTGATCGCGCTCGCCCTGGTCGGCCCGTCCGGCTATGCGCCCTTCACGCGCCATGCTGTCCCGGTTCTCGCGCTGGGCGTGCTCTGCACGGCCCTGCCGATCGTGATCTTCATGTATATCCTCCGCGCCGCCGGCCCGACAAAGGCAGCGCTGACCGGCTACATCATGCCGGTCTGGGCGGTCACGCTCTCGGCCCTGCTGCTCGGCGAGGCGATCGGCCTGCGCGAGGCGGCCGCCGGGCTGATCATCCTGGCCGGCGTGGCGATCGTCACGCGGGCACGCGCCGCCGGCCGCTAGAGGCCACGCGACGGAAAGGCCCGCAGGCGGCAAGCCGGCGGGCCCGATCCGGTCTTGCCGGCCGGTCAGACGACGCTGAGGCGCACGTCGAGGCTGCCCTTGGTGGCGTGGCTGTAGGGGCAGACAATATGCGCCTTGGCAACAAGGGCTTCTGCCACGGCCCGCTCGACACCCGGCACGGAAACCGCCAGCGCGACATCGATGCCGAAGCCCTGCCCGTCATCCCGCGGGCCGATTCCGACCGTTGCGGTGACATGCGTCTCAGGCGAGATCGCCACCTTTTCCTTGCCGGCGACAAATTTCAGCGCGCCGAGAAAGCAGGCGGAATAGCCGGCGGCGAAAAGCTGCTCCGGATTGGTGCCCGGCGCGCCATCGCCGCCCAGCGCCTTCGGGGTGGCAAGGGTAACGGCCAGCACGCCATCGTCGCTTCGGGCGGAACCGGAACGACCGCCCGTGGCGGTGGCGCGGGTGGTGTAGAGGATGTTCATGGATGCTCTCCTAGGTTGGTGGTCCGGATGTAGCGGAAATTTAGATTGTGCGCAATTTGTTTGCGAACTATTTGTTTCGCAAACCTGTGAAGAAAGCATCCGGCGTTTGACAAGCGCCATGCCAGACAGAAAGGGTAGACCCATGACGGCTTCCGATGATCCCCTTTCGCTCGACAACCAGCTCTGCTTCGCGGTCTATGCCACGGCGCATGCCTTCAACCGCCTGTACCGGAAGCCGCTGGCCGCCCTCGGGCTGACCTATCCGCAATATCTCGTCCTGCTTGTGCTCTGGGAGAAGGCGCCGCTGCCGGTCCGAGCCATCGGCGACCGGCTGATGCTGGATTCCGGCACGCTGACCCCCCTGCTCAAGCGCATGGAAAGCCTTGGACTGGTCACCCGACAGCGCGCCCAGGAGGACGAGCGCCAGGTGCTGGTCGCTCCCAGCCCCGCCGGGCTGGCCCTGAAGGATCGGGCGAAGGCCCTGCCCCCGGCCGTGGCCTGCGCCAGCGGGCTTGATCTCGACGGGCTGAAAACGCTGGTCGGCCAGCTCGGCACGCTGCGCGCACAGCTGGTCACGAACAGCCGGCCGGAATGAAAAAGCCGGCGCGAGGCGCCGGCTTTCCATATTCAACCTGATGGTCCGAAACACTTATTTCGGAATCGTGCCTTCGACGCCCTGCACGTAGAAATTCATGCTGACCACCTGCTCGTCGGTGAGCCGGTCACCGCCCTTGCATTCAACCGTCTTGCCGTCCTGCGTCACGACGGGGCACATGAAGGCGTCGATCTTGCCCGATTTCAGCCCCGCCTCGGTTTCCTCGGCGAGCGTCTTCACATCCTCGGGCATGTTGACATAGGGGCCCATCTTCACCTTGCCCTTGGCGAGGCCGTCGAACACGTCCTGGCTCTGCCACTTGCCCTCGAGCACGGCGCGGGTGCGCTCGACATAATAGGGCGCCCAGTCATCGATGATCGAGGTCATGATGTGGTTCGGCGCGAAACGCGTCATGTCGGAGGCCTGGCCGAAAGCCAGCTTGCCCCGGGCCGAGGCCTGCTGCAGTGGCGCCGGGCTGTCGGTATGCTGGGTGATGATATCCGCCCCCTGGTCCAGCAGCGCCTTCGCGGCATCACCTTCCTTGCCCGGATCGAACCAGGCATTCGCCCAGGCGATCTTGATCTTGACGTTGGGATTGACCGACTTCGCACCGAGATAGAAGGCATTGATCCCGGCAATGACTTCCGGAATCGGCATGGCGCCGACATAGCCGAGCGTATTGGTCTTCGTCATCTTGCCGGCGATCTTGCCGATGATGAAGCGGCCTTCATGGAATTTGGCCGAATAGGTCGCGACATTCTTGTCCCGCTTGAAGCCGGTGGCATGCTCGAACATCACGTTCGGATATTTCTTCGCCACCTTGAGCGTCGGCTCCATATAGCCGAACGAGGTGGTGAAGATCAGCTTGTGGCCGGTCCGGGCCAGTTGCTCGATCGAGCGCTCGCTGTCGGCTTCCGGAACATTCTCGATGAAAGTGGTCTCGACCCGGCCCGGAAAGGCCTTCTCGATGGCCTTGCGCCCCTCATCATGCTGGTAGGACCAGCCGAAATCGCCCACCGGGCCGACATAGATGAAGCCGACCTTCAGCTTTTCCTGCGCGATCGCCGGCGCGGCAACGCCCAACGACAGCGCAAAAGCCGCCAAAATCCCTGTTCTCGACATGACTACCCCCAAAACGCGATGCCCAACATCGTCCACCCGGCCGGCATCGCCACGGCCAGTAAACCTATCGTTCCGGAACAAAGGGCTGGCCGAGCGATCCTGCCGCGCCGGCGCCCTTGCGCCCCGAGATCGAGAGAAAGAGTAGCGCAGCGATGGTCATCAGGTAAGGCAGCGCCGAAAGGAATTGCGACGGCAAACCGATGGCACCGGCCTGGGCATGCAACTGCGCAACAGTGATGCCGCCGAAGAGATAGGCGCCGAGCACCAGCCGCCAGACATGCCCGCCCGCGAAGACCACGAGCGCCAGCGCGATCCAGCCGCGGCCGGCGCTCATCCCGGGCGACCAGAACCGCGTGTAGATCAGCGAGAGATAGGCGCCGGCCAAACCGGCCAGCAAGCCGCCGAACAGGATCGCCACCAGCCGGATCCGCTTGACCGGCAGCCCGAGGGCATGGGCCGAGCCATGGCTCTCGCCCACCGCCCGCAGCAGCAGGCCGAACCGGGTCCGGTTCAGCCCCCAGGCCACGAAGCCGATCAGGACGAGCGAGAGAAAGAACACGAAATCGCCGGTGAAGATCGCCTTGCCGAGCACCGGGATCTCGCTGAGCAGCGGGATACTCACGGGCGGAATGGCGGCGCGCGGCTGCCCGACAAAGCCCTGGCCGATCAGCCCGGCCAGCCCGAGCCCCATGATTGTCAGGGCAAGCCCGGTCGCGACCTGGTTGGTCGCGAAGACCAGCACCATCAGCGCGAACACCGCCGAGAGCGCCATCCCGGCCAAGGCGCCGGCGAAGATGCCGAAGACGCTCGAATCCGTCAGCACCGCCGCCGCGAAACCGGTCGCCGCACCGACGATCATCATGCCCTCGACGCCGAGATTCAGCACGCCGGCCCGCTCGGTGACATGCTCGCCGAGCGCGGCGATGAGCAGCGGCGTCGCCGCCGTGAACACCGTGGCGAGGATGAAAGGCAGCATCTCCATCAGGCGGGTTCCTTCCGGAATTCAAGGCGATAGCGGTTGAGGCTCTCGCCCGCCAGCACCGCGATGAGCAGCAGGCCCATGAAGAAGCGGGTGAGGTCGAAGGGCAGTTTCAGCGAGACCTGCGCGCTCTCGGCCCCGATCAGCAGCACCGCGATGACAAGCGAGGACAGCATGGCGCCGAAGGGCGAGAGACGGCCGAGAAACGCGACGATGATCGCCGTGAAGCCGAGCCCCTGCCCGAAGCCGGGCCTGAGCTGGCCGACCTGCCCCGACACCTCGATGATCCCGGCCAGACCGGCCAGCCCGCCCGAGATCAGGAAGACCACCAGGGTGATCCGCTTCTCGTTGAACCCGGCGAAATTGGCCGCACGCGGCGCCTCGCCGCTCGCCTTGACGGCGAAGCCGAACAGCGAACGCTTGAAGACGAGGATGGCGACGATCACCGCCAGCAGCGCCAGCACGAAGCCGGAATGGAGCCGGCCGCCCTCGAAGAGCGGCTGGAGCTGCGCCGCATCCGTGAAGGGCACGCTTTGCGGGAAATTGAACCCTTTCGGGTCGCGCCAGGGGCCGCGGACGAGGTAATCCAGCAGCAATTCGGCCACATAGACCAGCATCAGGCTGGTC
Organism: Hyphomicrobiales bacterium; assembly: GCA_027484605.1. GTDB lineage: Bacteria > Pseudomonadota > Alphaproteobacteria > Rhizobiales > Beijerinckiaceae > Rhabdaerophilum. The sequence goes on from JAIXSR010000035.1 coordinate 67,315, forward strand.
AGGATCTCGCTGATGCCGAAGCGGTTCCGCAAGGCGGCGGGAATGGCGGCATAGAGCATCCCGCCTGCCACGCCGGCCAGCATCATCAGCGGCAGGATCCACGGCCCGGAAAGGCCATGCGTGGCAATGGCGACACCCCCGCCGAAAATGCCGCCCAGCAGGAACTGCCCTTCCGCGCCGATATTCCAGCGATTGGCGCGGAAACAGAAGATCAACCCGATCGAGATCAGCATCAGCGGGGTGGATTTGAGCAGGACCTCCTGCAGGGCCCAGGGGTCGGTCAGCGGCTCGCGCAGGAAGACATCGAAGGCCTTGGCCGGCGAGCGGCCCATCAGCCAGACGATGAGCCCGCCGATCAGCAGGGCCACGACAAGCGCGATCACCGGCGTCAGCACCTGCCGGAACAGCGAGATCTCCCGCCTTGGCACGAGGGCGAGGTTGAAGCTCATGCCGCCCCTCTCGCCGGGCTCTCGCCCTGCGTCATCAGCAGGCCGATCTCGGCGCGGCTCAGCGCGGAAACCGGCCGCGCCGCGCTGAGATGCCCGCCATGCATCACGGCGAGCCGGTCAGCCATGGCCATGGCCTCGTCGAGATCCTGCGAGATCACCAGCACCGCTGCGCCCTTGGCGGCAAGGTCCAGCAGCGTCTGGCGGATATGCGTGGCGGCCCGCGCATCGACGCCCCAGCTCGGCTGGTCGACGATCATCAGCTGCGGCTTCCGCTCGATCTCGCGGCCGACCACATATTTCTGCAGGTTGCCGCCCGAAAGCTGCGCCGCCAGCGGATCCGGCGAGGGTGTGCGCACATCGAACCGCTCGATCACGTTCCGGGCCACCGTGCCGATCCGCACCGTGTCGAGCAGCCACCGGCCGAGGGATTCCGTGGCATGCCAGGAGAGGATCACATTCTCGGAGAGCGGCCCCTGCGGCAGGGTCGCCTGGCCGAGCCGCGCCTCGGGCACGAAGGCGGCGCCCAGCGCCCGCCTCGCATTGATGTCGCGCCTTGTCACATCCTGCCCGGCCATCCGCACCTGGCCGGAGGTGACGCGCCCGCCCTCGCCGGAAAGGGCGGCGTAGAGCTCGCTCTGTCCGTTCCCGGCCACGCCGGCAATGGCCACGACCTCGCCGGCCTGCACGGTGAGATGGATGGCCTGGAGGGCCACGCCATGCACGCCGTCCGGCGCGACGGAAAGCCCGTCGAGCTGGAGCATCGGCGCGCCGAGCGCATGCTCGCCCGCCGGGCGGAGTTCGAGCACGCCCTCGCCCACCATGAGCGCGGCGAGTTCAGCCGCCGAGACGGCGCGCGGATCGGTTTCGGCAACGACCTTGCCGCCGCGCAGGATCGTCGCGCGCGAGCAGAGCCGCCGCACCTCCTCCAGCTTGTGGCTGATGAAGAGGATGCCCGCGCCTTCCGAGGCCAGCGTGTCCAGGGTGGCGAACAAGGCCTCCGCCTCGTCCGGCGTGAGCACCGAGGTCGGCTCGTCGAGGATGATCACCTGCGGCTCCTGCATCAGCGCGCGCAGGATCTCGATCCTCTGCCGCTCTCCGGCGGAAAGCGTATGGACCGGCCGGTCAAGTTCGATCGCCAGCCCGAAATGCCGGGCCTTGGCCTCGACCTGCGCCCGCAGGCCGGCATCGGCGATGCGCCCTTCGAGCGGGATGGCGATGTTCTCCAGCGCGGTGAAATCCTCGAACAGCGAGAAATGCTGGAACACCATGCCGATGCCCTGCGCCCGTGCCGCCTGCGGCGAAGGCAGGCTGACCCGCCGCCCGTTGATCCGGATCTCGCCGGAATCGGGGCGGAGCAGCCCGTAGAGGATTTTCATCAGCGTCGACTTGCCGGCACCGTTCTCGCCCAGAAGCGCGTGGATCTCGCCGGCATGCAGCGTGAGATCGACGTGATCATTGGCCTTCAGCGCGCCGAAGGCCTTGGTGATCCCGCTGAGGCGAATGCGCTCCGGACCCATCAGGGGATGAGGACGGTCGAGCCGGTGGTCTTGCGGCCCTCGAGCGCCCGATGCGCATCGGCAACCTTGGCCAGCGGGAAACGCTGGTCGATCGGCACGGTCAGCGTGCCCTTCGCCACCGCGCCGAACAGCCGCCGCGCCATGGCGGCATAGGTCTGCGGATTGCCGATATGGGTGAAGAGCGTCGGCCGCGTGGCAAAGAGGCTGCCCTTCTTGGCCAGCAGCCCGATATCGAAGGCCTCGACCGAGCCCGAGGCATTGCCGAAGCTGACGAAGGTGCCGAACGGCTTCAGGCAATCCAGCGAGGCCGGGAACGTGGCCTTGCCGACGCCGTCATAGACGACATCGCAGAGCCCGCCCTTGGTGATCTCCTTCACACGGGCAGCAAAATCCTCGGAATTGTAGTTGATGACGTGATGCGCGCCGTATTTCTTGGCCAGTTTCGCCTTTTCCGGCGAGCCGACCGTGCCGATCACCGTGGCGCCGAGGGATTTCGCCCATTGCACCAGCAAGGTGCCGGTGCCGCCGGCGGCAGCATGGATCAGCACCGTATGGCCCTTCTTCACCTTGAAGGTGCGGAACAGCAGATATTCCGCCGTCAGGCCCTTCAGCATCATCGCGGCGGCGGTCTCGAAACTCACCTTGGCCGGGATCTTCACCAGCGCGCTGGCGGGAATGTTGCGGCTCTCGGCATAGGCGCCGAGCGTGCCGACATAGGCCACCCGGTCGCCCGGCTTCAGCCCCGTCACGGCGCTGCCGACGGCCCGGACGATGCCCGCGCCCTCGTTGCCCGGCGTGAAGGGCATGGACGGCGCCGGATAGAGGCCCGTCCGGAAATAGGTGTCGATATAATTGAGGCCGATCGCCTTTTGCTCGATCGTCACTTCATGAGCGCCCGGTGCCGGCACTGCGACATCTTCGAGCTTCAGAACTTCCGGTCCGCCATGGGCGGCAATGCGTACAACCTTGGCCATCGAACTCCCCGATCTGGTGCGGCAGCCCTCCGGCCGCCTTGTCATGCCCCATCCGTGCATCAAACGGGAATGATTTCAAGCACCAACAGGGGATGGGGAATGCGAAGGCTGCGGACAAGGCCGATGGTCGAATCCACGCGGCACCCATGCCGCTTGAAGGGCTGGCCAAGGCGGCGCATGGTGCGCCGGGATCTGGAATGAAGGCGGGAGACATGTCGGGAAGCGATGTCACGATTGTCGGCGGGGGCGCGGCCGGGCTCGGCGCCGCGCTCGGCCTGGCACAGGCCGGCCTGAGCGTTCATCTGCTCGGCGCGCCGACCGCGATCCGCGATGATGGCCGTTCGGCCGCGCTCTTCCAGACCAGCCTCGATTTCCTCGCCGGCCTCGGCGTTGGCCCGGCCCTCCAGGCCAGGGCCGCGATCATGCGCGCCATCCGCATCATCGACCTGACCGGCGGGCTCGTCCGCGCGCCCACCACGACCTTCCGGGCCATCGAGATCGGCCAGGAGGCTTTCGGCTGGAACATCGCCAATGCGGATATTCTCGCGGTGCTGATGGAAGCCGCCCGGCAGATGCCCGGCCTCACGCTCTCCGATGCGCAGTTCCGCGGCTTCCGCAACGCCCCCGAAGGTATCGTCGTCGAGATGGCGGATGGGGCCCGGCACGAGAGCCGCCTGCTTGTCGGCGCGGATGGCCAGAATTCGAAGACGCGCGAGGCGGCGGGCATTTCCTTCCGCACCAAGGATTACCCGCAGACCGCGCTGACCTGCCGGCTGCGGCATCCGAAGGATCACGAGGATATCTCCACCGAGTTCCACACCCGCGAGGGACCCTTCACCTTCGTGCCCTCGGGCGAAGGCATCTCGTCGCTCGTCTGGGTCATGCGGCCGGACAGGGCCGAGAACATGCTGGCTTTGCCGCGCGAGCGGCTGGCCGAGATCATCACCCGCCGGGCCTCGTCCTTCCTCGGCCCCGTCGAGATCATCAGCGCCTTCGGCGCGGTGCCGATGCGCAAGCGCGTGGCGGACAGGCTGGTTTCGGGCCGCGTCGCGCTGATCGGCGAGGCCGCCCATGCCTTCCCGCCCATCGGCGCACAGGGGCTCAATCTCGGCCTGAAGGATGTGGAATCGCTCGTCCGGCGGCTCACGGCGGCCCATCAGGCCGGCGCTGACCTCGCTTCGGCGCTGCCGCTTTATGCGCAGGATCGCAAGCTCGACATGGAGATGCGTGCCAGCGGGGTCGACCTGATGAACAGCGCCCTGATCGCCGATTTCCTGCCGCTGGATATCACGCGGGCGCTGGCCCTGACCGCATTGAAGCAGATCGCGCCGCTGCGCCAGCTGGCCATGCGCATCGGCAGCTGGACGGCGCCGTTCGGCCAGGGCCGCAACGCCTGAGGTTCAGAAAGCCGGAAGGCGGTTCCCGGCGATGAGCCAGAGCAGCCCCGTCACCGTGACGATCGAGACGAGCGTGCCGACCAGCACGCCGGACGAGGCCCGCTCGACATAGGTGTCATATTGCCGCGCCATGATGAAGACATTGAGCGCCGGCGGCAGCGCGGCCATCAGGGTGGCGGTGAGGATCCAGACGCGGTCGAACCCGCCGATCAGGCTCAGCGCCATGAAGACCAAGGCCGGATGCACGACCAGCTTCACCAGGAGATGGGCCGGCATTTCCCGCGGGATGGTCGTCAGCGGGCGCAGGGCCACCGTCACGCCGAGCGCGAAGAGCGCGACCGGCGCCGCCGCGCCCTTGAGCAGGACCAGCATCGTGTCGATCGCCTGCGGCGGCTGCCACTTGAAATAGGCGGCGATCACGCCGGCAAAGGTGGCGACATTGAACGGATGCGTGAAGATCCGGATCGCGATCAGCCGCGTCGTCGCCCAGAAGCGGATCTTCTCGCCGCCGCCCAGGGCCATCAGGAACGGCACGATGGTGAAGAGCAGCATCGAGTCGAAGACGAAGATCAGCGCCGTCGGCACCGAAGAGCCCGGCCCGAGCGCGGCCAGGGTCAGGCCCGGCCCCATATAGCCGACATTCGAATAGGCGCCGAACACGCCCTGGATGGTCGATTCGCGGATATTCCCGCGGGAGGCGAGAATGCCGATGCCGAAGGACAGGAAGAACGCGAGATAGGTGCAGAACGTCGTCGTGGCGATGAAGCGCCAGTTCGTCAGCTGCTCGAACGGCGTCGCGCCGATCAGCTTGAAGAAAAGCGGCGGCAGCGCGATGTAGACGATGAAGAAATTCATCCAGGCCAGCCCGCTTTCCGCGATCTTCATGAACCGGCCGCAGGCAAAGCCGAGCAGGATCAGGCCGAAGAACGGGAAGGCGAGGGAAACGACGGGGCTCATGCGGGAAGCAGGGGACACCTTGAGGTCCTTGACGATCAAGGACGGTTCCGGGATGAAACCCTCGATAGCACCTTCATCCCCGCTGTCCAATCCTCCGGATGGCGACCTCTTCCCCTGATTCAGGAGCCCTGGTGACAACTCCCCCGCTCCCCCCCGCCCGCATCCTGCGGTTCCGGCTCGAGGCCCTTGGCTTCGGCGCCATGGCCGGGCTGATCCACGCGCTCGGGCCGGACCGGGCCAGCGCGCTGTCGGGGGCGCTGTGGCGGAAGGTCGCGCCGTTCAACAAGCGCCATGCCCGGGCGCGCGAGCAGATGGCGGCCAGCCTGCCGGAGATCGATGCCGCCACGCGGGAACGCCATCTCGATGCGATGTGGGACAATCTCGGGCGGACGACGGCGGAGGCCTTCCATATCGGCGCCTTGATCGGGGATCTGGACCGGTTCCGCATCGGCGGGGAAACCCGCACCGCCGTGGCGGACGCGAAGGCGCGCGGCGCCGTCTTCGTGTCGCTCCACCAGGGCAACTGGGAACTCGCCGCGCCCCTGCTCCACCGGCTTGGCCTGCCGGTGGCCGGCGTCTACCAGCGGCTGCAGAACCCTTTCGTCGAGGCCGAGGCGTCAAGGCTCCGCCTGCCCTTCTACCAGCTCGGCCTGCATTCCAAGGGCCATGACACGGCCCGCCACCTGCTGCGCATGGTCGGACAGGGCGGAACCGTGACGATCATGGCTGACCTGCGCGACCTGACCGGGCTGGGCGTGCCCTTTTTCGGCCGGCCGGCACCCTCGACGCTCTTCCCGGCCCTGCTGGCGCGGGGACGCGATGTCCCGCTTTTCGCCGGCATGGTCCTGCGCGAGACGGGCGCGACTTTCCGCGTCCGGACGATCGAGATCCCGGTCGCACGCACGCGTGACCGCGAGGCTGATCTCCTCGAGACGACAGCGCGCATCCAGGCCTGTTTCGAGCAATCGATCCGCGAACAGCCGGAGCAATGGATGTGGGGCCATCGCCGCTGGGCGAAGTGAGCGCCCGGCCGGCCGCGCCCGCTTCGGTCAGTTCAGCAGCAGGAAGCCAGGGGCCGCCTCGCCCTTGAAGACGGCGCTGGCGCCGAGCACCGGCAGGTTGACACCGGTCTTGTCCTTGCCGGTCGCGGCTTCCGGCTCATCGCCCGCGCCCGCTGCTGCCGAAGCCCGGGCCGTCAGCGGCTGGGTATTGCGGAAGGCCGGCGGCGGCCCGGAATTGGCCGGGTCGATTGCCGGGCTCTTCGTCGGCACGGAAACGATAATGACGGTGCTGCCGGAAGCCGGCGCCTTGGCCGCTTGCGGATTGGCGGGTGTCGCAGGCGTTGACGATTTCGTGCTGCTGCTGAACAATCCCTTGCCGCGGCGTGCCTCGGCCGACTGCACGCCGACGAACAGCACAAGCATGGCGATGGAAATCATCCCCAGCGACTGGGATTTTCTTTGAACAAGCCAGATCATCTGACACCTCAACTTAAATCGCGAAGTGATGATACATACAATTTGCTGAAATTCTGCTTGGCAGTTAGAGAGAATTCTCGGCGTGAGCTTCAGTCGCCATTAACGTTCCTGCAGGCGCATGCGGCGCACTGGCTTCGAAAGCCGCGTCTGCGCCGCATCAGACCATGCCTCGCAGGGCGCATCTTGAGGCGGCCGGAAAATGCATTACCTTAGGCGCCAGAGGATACGCTTGTGATGAAGTCGCGTCAGGCCAAGTTCACGATCGGGCAGGTCGTCAAGCACCGGATCTTTCCGTTCCGGGGCGTGATTTTCGATGTCGATCCCGAATTCGCCAATACCGAGGAATGGTGGCTCGCCATTCCCGAGGACATGCGGCCGCGCAAGGACCAGCCCTTCTATCATCTCTTCGCCGAGAACGAGGAGAACGAATACATCGCCTATGTCTCGGAGCAGAACCTGCTGCCGGATGAATCCGGCCGGCCGCTGCGCCACCCGCAGATCGAGGAAATGTTCGAGCCGGGCATGGACGGGCAATTCGCCGTCAGGCGCAACGCGATGATGAACTGATCCCGGCCTGCCAACAAAAAACCCCGGCCTGGCCGGGGTCTTTCATCTCTGGACGGCGCAGGCCGCTTACTGCTTCGGCGCCTGCTGGCGCTGGCGAAGCAGCTCCTCGCCCCGGCGCTTGAGGTCATCCGCATTGCCACCGGCCGGCGCCTGCTGCGGCTGGGCGCCCTGCACCTGCTGCTGCTGCATGCGCTGCAGGGTTTCCTGGTCGATGCCGGCGCTGTCATAGGCCTTGCCGAAACCGGCGAGCGGCACTTCGAAATTCACTTCCTGGCCGATCTGGTTCTGCATGTCGATGCGCAGGGTCGCGGCCTTCTTCAGGCCGTTGATCGTGGCCTCGTTCAGCTCGCCCTCGACGAAGCAGCCCTGCGGCAGGCAGATCTGGAACCGCGCATTGACCGGCTGCGTGCCTTCCGCCGAGAAGCGGATGCCCGGCTGGATCAGGAAGGTCAGCGGCACGAGGATGCGGACGAAGCGGCGCGGCTCTTCCTTGATCGAATAGATCGCCACCGCCATGACCGGCTGGTTGTTCTCGGCAACGAAATCGCGCGTCGTGTAGCAGATCGTCTTGTTGACGGAGGGGTCCAGCCCGCAGACCTTGAGCCAGTCCGCCTGGTCCGGCGCGGCCTTCAGCGGCACCTTGACCGCCTGCGGCGCGGCGGGAGCTGCCGGAGCCGGTGCCGGCGCGGCCGGAGCCGGCTGGGCCGGACGCGGAGCCTGGGCCGATGCCGGCAGGCTGGCGAGCCCCGCCAGGGCCATCGCCGCGAGGCTGGCAGACCGGGCCATGTTGCTCATCTTCACCATCATTGTCCCATCCTTATCCGGGCTCGAAATCTCTTGCGCTCTCTAAGCGCCTTTCGGGCCTTTCCGCAAGTGCGTGTGTCACGCAAACGCCGTCCGGGCGCTGGCGGAAAAGCCCTTCCGGCTGATCGGCCCGGATTGCGGCTGAAGATGGGCAATTCCCGCCGCAAAGCCTGATCCCCCGGGGTTTGCCGCCGCCGGACATCAATTTCCCCCGGCAACCCATGGCGGAGCGCGCGCAGGCTGCTATTTTCCAGCGCATGGAGACGAGGCGAATCATTCCCCGGCGGGCCTGGCCCTCCGCGACGATCGGCATCCTGCTGGCCGCTCTGGCCATGGCATTGCCGGCCAGGAGCGAGGAGGCGCCGCATCGCCACGGGCTGGCCATGCATGGCGAGCCGGCCCTGCCGGAGGGTTTCGCGCATCTGCCCTACGCCAATCCGGCCGCACCCAAGGGCGGCGCGCTCCGCCTCGGCCTTGCCGGCTCGTTTGACTCGCTCAACACCATGGCGATCAAGGGCAATGCGCCGCAGGCCATGGTCCCCTACATCGTCCAGCCGCTGATGATGCGCTCGGCCGACGAGCCCTTCACCCTCTACGGCCTGCTGGCGGAAACCGTGGCGGTCCCGCCCGACCGCCGCTTCGTCGAGTTCCGCCTGAACCCGGCAGCGCGCTTTTCCGATGGCCGGCCGGTCACCTCGGCCGATGTCCTCTTCTCCTGGGACCTCTTCACCACGCGCGGCCGGCCGAACTACCGCACCAACAAGGCCAAGGTCGCGAAGGTGGAGACGCCGGATGCCCGCACCATCCGCTTCACCTTCCATTCCTCGGGCGACCAGGAATTGCCGCTGATCCTCGCGATGATGCCGGTTCTCGCTGCCCATGCGACCGATCCCGAAAAATTCGAGAATATGGGCTTCACGCCCTTTCTCGGTTCCGGCCCCTATCGGCTCGACGAGGTCGATCCCGGCACGCGCCTCAGCCTGAAACGGCGGCCGGATTACTGGGCGAAGGACCTGCCCGTCCATCGCGGGCTCTATAACTTCGACACGATCAACCTGGAATTCTTCCGCGATTCCAATACCTTGTTCGAAGCTTTCAAGACCGGGCTGCTCGATCTGCGCATCGAGACCGATCCGACCAAATGGCGGGAGGGCTATGCTATCCCCGCGGTGGAGGATGGCCGGATCCTGCGGGAGACGGTTCCGATCCGCGCGCCCAAGGGGATGACGGGCTTCATCTTCAACACGCGGCGGCCCGTTTTCGCGGACCGGCGCATCCGCGAGGGACTGTTCCATCTCTTTGATTTCGAATGGCTGAACCGCAACCTTTTCGCCGGAATCTATCGCCGCACCGGCAGCTTCTTCGACGAAAGCGAATTGTCCTTCCGCACGGGGCCGGTCGATGCCCGCGAGGCGGCGATCCTCGGCGCGGCGCTGGAAGGGCTCCCGGCGGAGATCCGCGACGGCACCTGGCGCCCGCCGGCCATGGATGGGACCGGCCGTGACCGGCAGGTCATGCGCAAGGCCGTCGAACAGCTGCAGCAGGCCGGCTATGGCATCCGCGACGGGCGGATGGTCCAGCGCGAGACAGGGCAGCCGCTGGCCTTCGAGATCATGGTGACCACGCGCGAGAAGGAGCGGATCGCCCTCGCCTTCGCCGACACGCTGAAGCAGGTCGGCATCTTCCCGACCATCCGGCTGGTCGATTCCAGCCAGTACTGGGCGCGTGTCAGGCAATTCCAGTTCGACATGATCATCGAGGGCTATGTGGTCGGCCCCTCGCCCGGGCAGGAGCAGGGCAACCGCTGGTCGAGCCGCGCCGCCGAGACGCCGGGCACGCTGAACTGGGCCGGCGTCCGCTCGCCCGATATCGACCGCGTCATTGCCAGCCTGCTGGCCGCCCGCAGCCGCGAGGATTTCGTCGCCTCGGTCCGGGCGCTCGACCGGCTCCTCGTCGCCGGTCACTATGTCCTGCCGCTCTACCATGTCTCGGATCGCTGGGTGGCCCGGTGGAAGCACATTTCCCGGCCAGCCACCACGGCGGCCTATGATTTCCTGCACGACAGTTTTTGGTTAACGCCGAATCACTAGACTGTTCCGGCATCACTTTCGAATGGGGCCCCGCGCCCCCGGACGACCGGAGCCTCGGCATGGACCGCACGACAGAAACCGCGCTGCTGCCGCCCTGGAACGCGACCACCCTGCCCGCCCTTCTGGTCCGGCAGGCGGTGGAAACCCCCGACACCGTTCTCTGGAGCGATTGCCCCGCGCGCGACGCCTGGAACGGCGTCGAGCCCCGGCATCTCACGGCGGTCAATGCTCTCGCCTGCACGCGTTTCCTCGCCTTGCAGCTCACGACTCTCGGCGTGGCGCGCGGCGACCATGTGCTGATCCTTCTCGCCAACATGGTCGAGTTCCCGATGGCCGTCATCGCCTGTGCGATGGCCGGTGCGGTTCCGCTGGTCATGCCGGTCGACGAGAAGCCCGAGACGATCCGCGCGGCGGCCGAGAAACTGGGCGTCACCACCATTCTCACCACGGCAAGGGTCGGCGATGTCGCGATCGGCGACAAGGCCCGGCAGGTCGCGGCGAAGGTGCTCACCATCCGCTGCGTGGCCGGGTTCGGGCTGGATCTGCCCGATGGCGTTGTCACGCTCGAAGGCTGGTCGGAGGAAGATATCCTCCCGGCCGAGCCGCTTGATCCCGAGGCCGGGGATATCGCCCTTGTCACCATCATGCGCATGGATGGCGTGCTGGTGCCGGCCCGCCGCAGCCATGCCCAGCTTGTCGCCGAGGCTCTCTCGGTGCAGGCCAGCCTCGGCGGCGCCGATTTCGGCAGCCTTGTCAGCCTGCTCCATCCGGGCAGCGCGGGAAGTTTCGCCGGCAGCCACGGCCTGGCGCTGGTGGCCGGGCGCCCGGTCCGCCTTGTCGGCCCCTATGCCCGCGAGGCCCTGCGCGGCCAGTTGGCCAAGGCCGAGGCACCACTTCTGCTGGTTCCCGGGCATTTCTTCACGCGGAACGAGGCCTCCGCCTTCGAGGCCCTGGAAGAAGCCTCGATGATCGCCTTCTCGCGCCGGGGCGATACCGAGGCCCTCTCCCCCCTGCCCGGCAAGGCGCTGGCGCGGATCATCGCAGTCGACGAACGCGCGGTCCTGGCCCTTCCGGCCACGGCAAATGCCGCCGAGGCCCTGGCCACCGGCCAGCCGGCCCATCCGCACAAGGGCCTGCTCCCGGCTGATGCGCTCTGGATCGGAGCCACGGAGGCGGGAACCTGGCTTGGCTTCGGTGCGGCGCGGATCGGCGATGCCGGCAACGGAGCCGCCAGCCAGGCCGCCTGAAATCTTCAGGCCGCCTGAACCCTTCAGGCCGCCTGAACCCTTCAGGCCGCCTGAAATCTATTTCCGCTTTTCGGCGATGCGGGCAATGTCCTGCATCAGCTTGCGCGTCGCCTCCAACCGGACGACCGGATCCTCGAAGGCGCCGGCAAAGACGATCTTCATGTCCGGCCGGACCTTCGCCGTCGTGCCCTTTTCCGAGACATACTGGACGAGCCCGTTCGGATTGGCGAAGGCATTGTCCCTGAAGGCGATGATGATGCCCTTGGGCCCGGCATCGACCTTCTCGACATGGGCGCGGCGGCAGAGCAGCTTGATCGCGACGATCTTCATCAACTGGCCGATTTCCGGCGGCAGCGGGCCGAACCGGTCGATCAGCTCCGCCGCAAAGCCCTCGATATCGCCGTCATTCTCCACCTGTGAGAGCCGCCGGTAGAGCGCCATGCGCAGATCGAGATCGGCGATGTAATCCTCGGGGATCAGCACCGGCGTGCCGATGGCAATGGTCGGCGACCAGGCCTCCTCCTCGGGCAGCTCGATCCCCGCCTTGAGGGCGGCCACCGCCTCTTCCAGCATCTGCTGGTAGAGTTCGTAGCCGACTTCCTTGATATGCCCGGATTGCTCGTCGCCCAGCAGGTTGCCGGCACCGCGTATGTCGAGATCGTGGCTGGCGAGCTGGAAGCCGGCGCCGAGCGTGTCGAGCGAATGCAGGACCTTGAGCCGACGCTCGGCATTGGCGGTCAAGGTGCGGTTGACCGGCAGCGTGAAGAGCGCATAGGCGCGCGTCTTGGATCGGCCAACCCGTCCCCGCAGCTGGTAAAGCTGCGAGAGCCCGAACATATCGGCGCGATGCACGATCAGCGTGTTGGCGGCGGGAATGTCGAGGCCCGATTCGACGATCGTGGTCGAGAGCAGCACATCGAACTTGCCGTCATAGAAGTCGCTCATCACGGATTCGAGGTCCGTGGCCGACATCTGGCCATGGCCGATTCCGACCCGTACTTCCGGAACGTCCTTCTCGAGGAAGGCCTTCACCTCGGCGAGATCGTCGATCCGCGGCACGACATAGAAGGATTGCCCGCCGCGATAGCGCTCGCGCAGCAGGGCCTCGCGCACGACCAGCGGATCGAACGGCGTGACAAAGCTGCGCACGGCCAGCCGGTCTACCGGCGGGGTGGCGATGATCGAGAGTTCGCGCACCCCGGTCATGGCCAGCTGCAGCGTCCGCGGAATCGGCGTTGCCGAGAGGGTCAGCACATGGACCTCCGCGCGCAGTTCCTTCAGCCGCTCCTTGTGAGCCACGCCGAAATGCTGCTCCTCGTCGATGATGACCAGGCTGAGATCCTTGAAATGGTTGCCCTTTCCGAGCAAGGCATGGGTACCGACCACGATATCCACCGTGCCGTTGGCCATTTCCTCGCGTGTCTTCTTGAGGTCGGCAGGGGTGACCAGCCGCGAGGCCTGCGCAATGCGCAAAGGCAGGCCGGAAAAGCGGCTCTGGAACGTGCGGAAATGCTGCCGCGCCAGCAGGGTCGTCGGCACGATCACCGCCACCTGCTTGCCGGACATCGCCACCACGAAGGCGGCGCGCAACGCGACTTCCGTCTTGCCGAACCCGACATCGCCGCAGACCAGCCGGTCCATCGGCCGGCCCGAGCCGAGATCGTCGATCACCGCATCGATGGCATTCTGCTGGTCCTCGGTCTCGTCGAAAGGAAACCGCGCGACGAATTCCTCGTAGAGCCCTTCCGGCGGCACCAGCCGCGGCGCCTCGCGCGTCAACCGCTGGGCCGCGATCTTGATGAGCCCCCGCGCCATGTCGCGGATGCGTTGCTTCAGCTTCGCCTTGCGGGCCTGCCAGGCCCCGCCGCCGAGCCGGTCCAGCGTGGCATCGGTATCCTCCGAGCCATAGCGCGTCAGCAGCTCGATATTCTCGACCGGCAGGAACAGCTTGTCGCCGCCTGCATAATGGATCTCGAGGCAATCATGCGGCGCGCCGGCCGCGGTGATCGTTTTCAGCCCGATGAAGCGCCCGATGCCGTGATCGACATGGACCACCACATCGCCGGCCTTGAGGCTGGTCAGCTCGGTGATGAAATCCTTCGCACGCTTCTTGCTGCGCTTCGGGCGCGTCAGCCTTTCGCCGAGCAGGTCCTCCTCGGAGAGCAGGACGAAATCCAGCGTCTCGAAGCCTTCCTGCAAAGCCACGGTCAGCAGGCCCGCCTCGCCCTCCGGCAGCTCCTTGAGATCGTTCAGCGATCTGAGCACCCGTTGCTTCGCGAGGCCATGATCGGCCAGCACGCCGCCGAGCCGGTCCCGCGCGCCGTCGCTGCCGGCCGCGAAGACGATCCGGCGGCCATCCCGGGCCCGGGCCTGGGCATGGTCGACCGCCGCCTGGAAGACATTCGCCTCCGGATTGGTGCGTTCGGGCGCGAAATCACGCCCGCGATGCGTCCGGGCGGAGAAGATCGTTTTGCCCCCGGCCGATTCCATCGTGAAAGGCGAGACTTCGATCGCCGCGCCGCGCAGCTTCTGCCATTCCTCGCGGCTGCGATAGAGCAGGCCCGGCGGCAGCGGGCGATAGGGCACGGAATGTCCGTCTTCCTGCGTCGAGCGGCGCGCCTCGAAATAATCCTCGATCTGGCTGAGCCGCTCCTGCGCCGCGCCATCGGCCTGGGAATCCAGCACGAAAACCGTGTCCGGCACATAGGCCTCGAGTGCGTCGAGCCCGGCATGGAAGAGCGGCAGCCAATGCTCCATGCCGATATGCTTGCGGCCCTCGCTGATATGCTCGTAGAGCGTGTCGCCACGCAGATTGGCGCCGAATTGCGTCAGGTATCCCTGCCGGAACCGCTTGATCGCCTCGGAGGTGAGCTGGAACTCGCTCATCGGCACCATTTCCAGCGCGCGGAGCTGCGCCGAGGAACGCTGCGTCTCCGGGTCGAAGCTGCGGATCGATTCCAGCGTGTCGCCGAAGAAATCGAGGCGCACGGGCTCGGCAAAGCCCGGTGGGAACAGATCGACGATACCGCCGCGCAAGGCATACTCGCCGACATCGCGCACGGTTGAGCTGCGCTGGTAGCCATTCGCCTCCAGCCAGGCGGAAATCTCGGCCAGATCCTGCGCATTGCCCGGCGCGGCGGAAAAGCTCTGCCGGGACACGAAATCGGCCGGCGGCAGCTTCTGCAGCGCGGCATTGACCGTGGTGATCAGAACGCGCGGCCGCGCCCCCCCGCGCGAGCGGACGAGCCGTGCGAGACATTCCATCCGCCGAGCGACCAGGCTCGCATTCGGCGAGGCGCGGTCATAGGGCTGGCAATCCCAGGCGGGCAGCGAGAGCACCTCGATTTCCGGCGCGAAGGCCTGGATCGCGGCCTGAACCTCGGCCTGCCGCAACCCGTCGCGGGCGACGAAGGTCAGCAGGGCGGGAACCTCGACGCCGCGCGCGAAGCGCAGGCGCGCCAGCTCGGCAAGCACCAGCCCGGTCGCGCCATCGGCCACATCCGAAAGCAGGACGGGCGAGGCCTTCTGGAGGGCATGGTCGAGACCAGCCTGGACGAGCGGCGGAAACAGCATGGAATTCAACTCGATGGGCGTGGTGGCCGACAGGCCTTGCCCTTAAGGCCGGTCAGAGATCGATCGGCTTGTCATGGGTGTGATACGCTTTCAGGCCCCGGAAGACCGGCGTATCGTAATTCTCCGGCGCCTCCTCGCCCTGGGCGATCCAGGAGAAGAGATCGCGGTCCGGCACCTCGATCAGCGCCTCGAACACGGTCATTTCATCCTCGGTCAGCGTCTCGATGACGGATTCGGCATAGCGGCCCATCAACAGGTCCATCTCGCGCGTGCCCCGGTGCCAGGCCCGGAACAGCAGACGCTTGCGGCGCGGATCGAGGCCCGCGGTGGAACGGGAAAGGCCGGTCATGGCGGCTCCGGAAGGGTTCGGTCGGAAAACACCGTCCGAATGAAGGGGGAAGCCCCGTGAAGTCAAGCCGATTTCGCGGCCCTGCGACGGCATGGGCGGGGGCGGGCCCTGCGCACCGGTCCTTGGCCCCGGCACCGCCTTGGGCTATCGGAAAGGGATGCGGCCGAAGGAACTCGATCCCTATTTCAGCCTGGTGACGCGCCTTCCGGGGATCGGCCCGAAACTGGCGCCGCTTTACGATACGCTCCTGGCCCGGAACAGCCAGCCGGCGCGGCTGCTGGACCTTGCCCTGCACCTGCCGGTCGATCTCATCGACCGCTCGCTCTCGCCCTCGATCCGCGCCATGCCGAACGAGGGCATCGTCACCTTCCAGGCCGTCGTGGAGGCGCACAGGCCGCCGCCGCCCGGCCGCGCCCGTGCGCCCTACCGCGTGATCGTCGGCGACGAGACCGGCGATGTCACGCTCGTCTTCTTCCGGCTGCCGAAGGCGCAGGTCGAGCAGATGCTGCCCGTCGGCGCCAGCCGGGTGATTTCCGGCCGGGTCGAGCTGTTCGATGGCCTGCGCCAGATCGCCCATCCCGACCGGATCCTCCCGCCGGACCGGTTCTCGCCCGAAGCCGCCTTTGAGCCGGTCTACCCGCTGACCGAGGGCCTGTCGTCGAAACGGGTGCAGAATGCCGCCCTCGCCGCCCTGGAACGCCTGCCGGCCCTGCCGGAATGGCAGGACCCGTCCTTGGCCGAACGCTACGGCTGGCCCGGCTTCCGCGATGCCGTGCAGAAGCTGCATCAGCCGCGCCAGCCGGCCGATCTCGACCCGCAGAGCCTCGCCTACCGGCGCCTCGCCTATGACGAATTCCTCGCCGGCCAGCTCGCCCTGCAGATGGTGCGTGCCCGCCAGCGGGGCCCGCGCGGCCGCGCCCTCCGGGGCGATGGCCGCATCCGCCGGCGCATCCTCGCGGCCCTGCCCTATGCGCTGACCGGGGCGCAGAGCCGCGCCCTCACCGAGATCGAGGACGATCTCGCCGAGCCCGAGCGCATGCTTCGCCTGCTCCAGGGCGATGTCGGGGCCGGCAAGACCGTCGTCGCCCTCCTCGCCATGGCCATGGCAGTCGAGGCCGGCGCCCAGGCCGCGATGATGGCCCCGACCGAAATCCTCGCCCGCCAGCATGCCGAACGGCTCGCACCGCTGGCAGCGGCAGCCGGGCTGCGCCTCGCCCTCCTGACAGGCCGGGCCGGCAGCGCCGAGCGGCAGGCCGTGCTCGCCGGCCTCGCTTCCGGCGAGATCCAGATGGTCATCGGCACCCATGCCCTCTTCCAGGACGATGTGGCCTTTGCCGATCTCGGCCTCGCCATTGTGGACGAGCAGCACCGCTTCGGCGTGCATCAGCGCCTCGCTCTGGCCCGCAAGGGTGAGGCGGTCGATCTCCTCGTGATGACCGCCACCCCGATTCCGCGGACGCTGGTGCTCGGCTATTTCGGCGATCTCGACGTCTCCGTGCTCGACGAGAAGCCGCCCGGCCGCAAGCCGATCGACACGCGGCTCGTCAGCCAGGATCGCCTCGACGAGATGATCGGCGGCATCGGCCGCGCCATTGCCGGCGGCGCGCGGGTCTATTGGGTCTGCCCGCTGGTCGGCGAGAGCGAGAAGCTCGATCTCGCCGCCGCCGAGGAGCGCTTCGGGGATCTCGACCGCCATTTCCCCGGCAAGGTCGGGCTGGTCCATGGCAAGATGCCCGGCGCCGCCAAGGACGAGACCATCGCCCGCTTCGCCCGGGGCGATCTTTCCGTCCTTGTCGCCACCACGGTGATCGAGGTCGGCGTCGACGTGCCCGAGGCCACGATCATGGTCATCGAGGAGGCGCAGCGCTTCGGCCTCGCCCAGTTGCACCAGCTGCGCGGGCGCGTCGGGCGCGGGGCCGGGAAATCGACGGCGATCCTGCTCTATCGCGGGCCACTCTCCGAAACCGCCCGTGCGCGGCTGGAAATCCTGCGCCAGACCGAGGACGGGTTCCGCATCGCCGAGGAAGACCTCCGGCTGCGCGGCGAGGGCGATGTCCTCGGCACGCGGCAATCCGGCATGCCCGGCTTCCGGATCGGCCGGCTCGATCTGCATCAGGACCTGCTGAAAATGGCCCGCGACGATGCGATCCTCGCGCTCAGCCGCGATCCCGGGCTGGCCTCACCCCGGGGCGAGGCCTTGCGGATGCTGCTTTACCTGTTCGAGCGCGACGAGGCGATCCGCCTCATGAAGGCAGGATGAGCCGGCTCAGGAAGGATCCGGCGGCGGCAAGACGGGCGTTTTCTTCCGGCGACCGGAGGATTTCAGCCGCTCGACCGCCTCGATCGCGGCATTGCGCGGTTCCTCTTCGCCCGGACGCAGCAGGCCGAGCGACATGACAATCTTGGCCGCATCATCGACCGAAATCGGCACCTCGATCACCCGGCTCTTCGCGACATAGAAGAAGAAGCCGGTTGTCGGGTTCGGCGCGCAGGGCAGGAAGACGGAGATGAACTCCTCGTCCTTCGGCAGCCCCCCCTCGATATCGGGAATGGGCGGGGTGGAGAGGAAGACGATCGACCAGCATCCCGGCGCGGGATATTCGACAATCCCGACCGTGCGGAACGACGTGCCGCTCTGCGAGAAGATCGTCTCGAAGATCTGCTTGGTGGAGCGGTAGAGCCCCCGCACCACCGGCATCCGCGCCAGCAGGGTTTCGCCGAAATCCAGCAGGGTCCGGCCCACGAGATTGGCGGTCAGGAACCCGAGCATCGTCAGCCCGAAGACCAGCACGAGGATTCCGAAACCGGGAATCGCGAAGGGCAGATAGGTTTCCGGCAGGTAGATCTGCGGGATGATGGGCTTCACCCAGCCATCGACCCAGTTGATGATCCAGAGCGAGAGATAGATCGTGATGACAACCGGCCCGCTGACGACAATCCCCGTCAGGAAATAGTTCCGCAGGCGCTGGCCGGCAGTCAGTCGCTTGGCGCTGCTCGGCACCGACGCTTCGTGATCAGGTATCAATCCGCTCATGGCTCATGTCTCGCGACGTTTCGCGATCACGTCAAGCACAAGCCGTGCCGCTTTCTCGCTCGGGCTCGACGCATCGCCGCGCATGCGGGCTTCCAGCCGGGTAAAGGCCTCGATCTGTGCCTTCCGGGCCGGTGAATCGTCCAGAAGGTCGAGAACGGCCGGGGCCAGCCGGTCCATGACCGCCGCCTCCTGGAGGAATTCCGGGACTGCCCGCTCCTCGAGGATCAGGTTGGGCAGGATCACCGACGGCACCTTGATCAGGCGCCTGGCGATGAAGGCCTCCCACGGCGCCACGCAATAGGCGGCCACGGTGGGAATGCCGGCCAGCGCCAGTTCGAGCGTGACCGTCCCGGAAGCCGCCAGCGCCAGCCGCGCCTGCCGGAAGGCCGCGCGCTTGGCGCCCTCGTCGGCCACGACCTCGATCGGCAGGTTGGCCGCCTCGACCCGGCTCCGCACGTCGGGCTCCAGCCGCTTCAAGGTCGGCAGCACCCAGTGCAGGCCGGGCCGCTGCCGCAGGCTCTCCCGCACTGTCTCCAGGAAGACCGGCAACAGATGGTGCAGTTCCGCATGGCGCGAGCCCGGCAGAAGCAGGGCCAGGGCCCGCCCGGCATCATTCCGGCGGGCCGTTTCGGCCGCGTCGCGCGGGCGGTATTCCGCCAGCGTCTCGATCAGCGGATGGCCGACGAAATGCCCGCGCGGCCCCCCGAGCCGCGCCAGCGCGTCCGGCTCGAACGGCAGAAGGCAGAGGATATCGTCGATATAGGGCTTCATGGCCGGCGCCCGGCCGGGGCGCCACGCCCAGACGCTGGGGCAGACCCAGTGCACGGTCGGGATGCCCGGCGCCGCAGCCCGGATCCGGCGGGCCACCCGCTTGCAGAAATCCGGGGCATCGATCGTCAGCACAAGATCAGGCTGCCAGGCGACAAGCCCATCTGCCGTCTCGCGGATCCGCCGCATCAGCAGCGGCAGCCGCCGGATGACCGGGCCGAAGCCCATCACGGCGATATCGCTCTGGTCGAAAAGGCTTTCCAGCCCGGCGGCCTTCAGCACCGGGCCGCCGACGCCGCGGGCCTCGACCGGAACATCCCGGCTGGCCAGCGCGCGCAACAGGCTGGCGCCAAGCTCATCCCCCGAAGCCTCGCCGGCGACGATGGCGATGCGCAACGGCGCCATCGGGCTCAACTGGCCGGCTCGCTCGACCGGACCTCGCGCGGCGTGCAGATCGAGCGATCGCCCCCCTCGCGGATGAAATCGAGAATCTCGTGCACGAGCGGATGAGCGTCGAACTCGCTCGCCACATCCTCGACGCGCTCCTTCAACGTGCCTTCCGGTGCGAAAAGCAGCCGATAGGCACGCCGGAGTTCATGGACCTGCTCCAGCGAGAAGCCGCGGCGCTTCAGGCCGACAATGTTCAGCCCCGAAAGCTGGGCCGCACGGCTCTCGCCCACCGCCATGCCATAGGGGATGACGTCATTGCCGACGCCGGACATCGCGCCAACAAAGGCATGGTCGCCCAGGCGGACGAACTGGTGCACGCCGGCCCCGCCGCCGATGATCACGTAATCCCCCACCCGGCAATGCCCGGCCAGCATCACATTGTTGGAGAAAATGACATGGTTGCCCACGATGCAATCATGGGCGACATGGCTGTAGGCCAGGAAGGTGCAGTCATCACCGACCTTGGTCAGCGAGCCGCCGCCGCCCGTGCCGGGATTCATCGTCACGCCCTCGCGGATCGTGCAGCGCGCCCCGATCTCGAGCCGCGTGATCTCGCCCTTGAATTTCAGGTCCTGCGGCTCGTGGCCCAGCGAGGCAAAGGGGAAGACGCGCGTCCCCGCCCCGATTGTCGTGTGCCCGGCAACGGCCACATGGCTCTTCAGCTCGACACCATCGCCGAGTTCGACATCCGGCCCGACAACGCAGAAGGGGCCGATCTTCACATCGGCGCCCAGCTTCGCAGCGGGATCGACAATCGCGGAAGGATGAATGCTCACGAAGCCCGGTACTCCTCAGTCAATCACGATCATGGCGCCGAGCTCGGCCTCGGCCACGAGTTGGCCGTCCACCTTGGCCTCGCCCTTGAACCACCACATATTGCGCCGGCGGTTGAGGCGCGTCATGTGATATTCGAGCCGGTCGCCGGGAACCACCGGCTTGCGGAACTTGCATTTGTCGACGGTCATGAAATAGACGACCTTCGCCCGGCCGCCCGCCTCGCCGGAGGCGACACAGGCCGCGCCGGCCGTCTGGGCCATGCCCTCGACGATCAGCACGCCCGGCATGACCGGCTGCCCAGGAAAATGGCCGAGGAAATGCGGTTCGTTGAACGTCACGTTCTTCACGCCGATAATCTTGGCCGTCCCTTCCATATGGGTGATCTTGTCCACCATGAGGAATGGATAGCGGTGCGGCAGGCATTCCATCAGCTTGAGGATGTCCAGCGTCTGGATCTCGCGCGGTGGGGCCCCATCGGCAGGCACGGCGATGTCGCTCATCTATCAAGGTCTCCGGTCATCAAACCGCAGCCGCCCCGTCGCGCCGGGCGAGCCACGTCCTAGTCCTGACCGGACTTCTGTCCCGTATCGTGGCGGGATGCAAGCTTGCCGAGCGTGGCAACCTCACGAAAATGCTGTTTCGCCGGCTTGGCCGGGATCCCGGCATATTTCTGCCCGGCCGGAATATCCGTCATTACGCCGGATTTCGCCCCGACCTGCGCCGCCATCCCGATCCTGAGATGGCCCGCCACGCCGACCTGCCCCGCCAGCACGACATAATCCTGCAGCACGGTGGAGCCGGAAATGCCGACCTGCCCGACAATCACGCAATGCCGGCCGATCTGGACGTTATGACCGATCTGGACCAGGTTATCGATCTTCGTGCCCTCGCCGATGATCGTATCGCGATTGGCGCCGCGATCGATCGTCGTGTTCGCCCCGATATCAACATCATCCTGCAGGATCACGCGGCCGATCTGCGGCACCTTGAGATGGCCCTGCGGCCCCATGGCGAAACCGAACCCGTCCTGGCCGATCCGCGCGCCGGCATGGATGATCACGCGGTTGCCGACCAGCGTATGGACGATGGTGGCCGACGGGCCGATCGCACAATCCCGCCCGATCCGGACACCCGGCCCGATCACGGCATTGGCCGCGATGATCGTGCCGCGGCCGATCTCCGCGCCCGCGCCGATCACCACGCCGGGATCGATGATGACACCCGATTCGAGCCGTGCATCGGGATGCACGAAACTGCCGGGCGCGACGCCGCGCATGGTGAAGATGGGCTGTGGCCGCTGCGCCGCCGGGAACATCAAGGCCGCCGCCTTGGCAAAGGCGCGGTAGGGTTCCGGCGTGACAAGGGCCACGCAACCGGCCGCCAGCGTCTCGGCGAAACGCGGGGAGATCAGGCAGGCCGAGGCCCGCGTCTCGACCGCGAAGCGCGCATAGGAGGGATTGTCGAGAAAGGCCAGGGCACCGGGCTCGGCATTTTCCAGCGGAGCAATCCCGGTCAGGACAGAGTCAGGATCGCCGCCACCCGCGACCTTGGCGCCGGTCGCTTCCGCGAGCTGGCGCGGCGTGACCGGCGAAGGAGTGGAAAAGAACTGGACGCTGGTCATCATGAAAAGGCGGGCCGGAGCCCGCCTGTTTCCTTAGAACCGGGCGCCGCCGGAGAAGCGGAAGGCCTGGAGGCGGTCGCCGCCGGCACCGCGAACCCGGGTGAGCGCATAGGCATAGTCGATCCGGATCGGACCGAGCGGCGAGGCCCAGAGCAGGCCGGCACCGACCGAGGAGCGGATCTTCGATTCATCCCGCACGCTCAGGCATTCCGATTGGAACCGGGTATTGCCGGGATCCACGCAATCCGACACGCCATTGCCGTTCAGGTCGAAATTGCGCCGACCCTTGTAGCCGAACAGGGTACCCGCATCGGCGAAGACTGCACCCCGCAGGCCGAATTCCTTGGGAATGCCGAAGATCGGGAAGGTGACTTCCGCCGTCGCGCCGAAATAGGTCGTGCCACCGACCGAGTTGGCCGAGGAATCGCTGTTCCGGTCACGCGGGCCAATCCCCGACGGCGCGAAACCGCGGACAAGGTCCGGACCCATGTAGAAATGGTCGAGCACACGCAGCTTCTGGTCGCCGTAGGCGAACATATGGCCGCCCTGCAGCTTGACCATGCCGATCACATCATCCCAGAGCGTCTGGTAGTAGCGGGCCGAGGCCACGGCACGGACGAAGCGGGAATCGCCGCCGAGGCCGGCAACTTCCGGCTTCAGTTCGGCAAAGGCGCCCTGGGTCGGGTTCGAGTTGCTGTCGAGCGTGTTGTAGGCGAGCGTGAGCCCGACCAGCGACGTGATCGTGCTGCCACGCGCTTCCTTGATGGCGACGGAGGCTTCGCCATCGGAGACGCAGGTATTGGTCAGGGCCGGCGCGAAGGGCAAGCCATCGCAGTTATTGTAGGGATAGCTGGCCGAATTCGGCACGCGGATCTTCTGCTGGTAGAGCGAATAGCGCGTACCGATCGAGATTTCCTCGGTCAGCGGGATGCCCGCACGAAGCGTGAAGCCGGTATTCCGCGACTGGTAGCGCGAATAGCTCGTGACATCGGTGAACTTCGTGAAGATGTCGAAGCCCGCGGCGATGCGGCGGCCCAGGAAGAACGGCTCTGTGAAGGAGAATTCACCACCGCGCGACTTCTGGCCGTTCGAGGCCGAGACGCGGACGAACTGGCCGCGACCCTGGAAGTTGGTTTCCTGCAGCGACGCTTCAGCCAGGAACCCTTCCGAGGTCGAGTAGCCGCCGGCGATCGAGAAGCTGCCGGTTGCCTGATCCTCGACATCGACATTGATGATGACGCGATCCGGCGCGGAACCCGGCTCGTTGCTGATCCGGACGGTCTTGAAGAAGCCGAGATTGCGCAGGCGGCGCTCGGCGCGGTCGACAGCGGCCTTGTTGAAGGCATCGCCCTCGCCGATATCGAATTCGCGGCGGACCACATGGTCCCGCGTGCGGGTGTTGCCGCGCACGACGATCCGCTCGACATAGACGCGCGGGCCCTGCTCGACGGAGTAGACGATCTTCACGGTCCGCGAGGCCGGGTCACGGTCGCCGCGCGGGCGGACCTGGGCGAAGGCATAGCCCCGCTGGGCCACTTCGCGGCTGATCGCGTCGACGGATTTCTCGACATCCTCGGCATTGTAGGTCTGGCCCGAACGGGTGCGGATCGCGCTGCGCAGGCGCTGCGTGTCGACATCGGCGATCTGCGATTCGACCTCGGCGCCGGCGACGGTATAGCGCTGGCCTTCTTCGAGATTGATCGTGATGACATAGCCCTTGCGTGCCGCATCGAGCTGGGCATCGGAGGAGATGATCCGGAAATCGGCATAGCCGTTCTTCAGGTAGAAGCGACGGATCGCCTCGAGATCGGCCGCGATACGGTCCGGATCATAGATGTCGGTGCTCTTGAGGAAGCTGAGGAAATTCGATTCGGTCGTCTGCATGACGCCCTTGAGCTTCCAGTTCGAGAAGGCCTGGTTGCCCTGGAAGACGATGGCGGAAACACCGGTCTTGTCTCCCTCGCGAATCGAGAAGGTCACGTCGATGCGGCCATCCGGCTGCGTCGTGACCTGCGCGTTCACATCGGCCGCGGCGCGGCCCGAACGGGCATAGATCTCGCGGATGCGCGCCACGTCCTGGTCGACCATGGACTGGCTGAAGGGCCCGCGGGAGCGCGTCTGGACTTCCCCGATCAGGATCTCGGTCTTGACCTTGGAATTGCCGACAAAGGTGACGCGGTTGATCAGCGAGTTCTCGACGACCTGAACCACGATCCCGTTTCCGGCGCGGCGGATGCGGACATCCGAGAAGAGGCCCGTTGCGAAGAGATCCTTGATGCCCTGGTCGATTCGGGCGGGCGTGTAGCTCTCGCCGGGCGCCAGGGTCAGGAAGGAGCGAATCGTCTCCGTCTCGACACGCTTGTTGCCCTGCACCGAGATCGACTGCGCCGCAGCGGGGGAAACCGCCGAGAATGCAATGAACAAGGCTGCGATGGCGACAAGGACACGCCGAACGACCGCATTCATGCTGCTGCCAACAGAAAAACCAGACATCCCGTCCATTACCCCAATTCTTTGCCAATCCCCGCGGAAGCGCCCGAAAACGCCCGCGAAAAGAACAGCATGTATCGCAGGATACATCACCACCGGTCTCTGCTTCTAGCCAATCATCCCGGCAATGCAACCGAGAAGACCAGCTTGGTTACGAATTCCTAACCGGCGTGATCGCGGCGCAACGCTTTCGCGCCGCGCCGTGATTCGTTCCGGAAAGGGGCCGCGTCTCACGTCATAAAGCAAGGCCCGTCAGATGGATAATGTCGTTCCATGTCGAGAACAGCATCAGCATGATGACCAGCGCGAACCCGACACGGAAGCTGATTTCCTGGGCCCGCGGGCTGACCGGCCGGCCGAAGATCGCCTCGATCGCGTAGAACACGAGATGGCCGCCATCGAGCATCGGCACCGGCAGGAGGTTGATCAGGCCGATCGAGATCGACAGGATTCCCGCCAGCATGAAGAGCGGCCCGAGCCCTGATTCTGCGACCTTGCCCGAGATATAGGCGATCCGGGTCGGCCCGCTGAGCTGGTCCGCCTTCTCGCGTCCCGCAAAGAGCCCGGCCACATAGGCGCCGGTGCGGTCGATCACGAAGGCGATCTCCTGCACGGCAGTCTGGGCGGCCTCCACCGGGCCGAACTTCTTCAGGAAATGGTGATCCGCCTCGCGCGAGCCGACAAAGCCCATGATCGGCCGGCGATCCGTGCCAAGAATGGTCTTGCGGGAATAGATGGTCGGCGTGCCGATCAGCTCGATTTCCCGCGAATCGCGCAGGATGAGGAATTTCAACGTATCCCCCTCGCTCACCGAGACGCGGCGGGCCACGTCATCGAAGCTCTGCACCTTGCGGCCATTGATCGAGACGACCCGGTCGCCGGGCTTGAAGCCGGCTGCGGCTGCGGGGGAATTCTCGTTCACGCCGGCAATGATCGGCTCGACCAGGGTCCGGCCCAGCAGCATGAAGCAGGTGGTGAAGATCACGAAGGCGAGCAGGAAATTCGCCAGCGGGCCGGCCGCGACAATCGCCGCGCGGGCCGCGACCGACTTGTGCGGGAAGGCATCCTGCCGGTCTGCCTCGCTCATGGCTTCCGCCGCGGCATGATCCGGCGCGGAAGCGGCATTCGCATCGCCCTTGAACCGGACATAGCCGCCCAGGGGAATTGCCGAAAGCGCCCATTCGGTGCCCTTGCGGTCGTAGAACCGGGCAATCCTCGGCCCGAAGCCGAGGGAGAAGGTCTCGACCTTCACCCCGAGCCAGCGGCCGACAAGGAAATGCCCCATCTCATGCACGAAGACCACGAGGGCGAGCACGAACAGGAACGGCAGCAGATAGCCGAGGAAGGCGGAAAACCAGGTCAGACCAACACCGAAGACTTCAGGCAAAGGGCACCTCTGAACACCTGGCGACAGGCCAGGAACGCTTAACAATCCGTTAACAGGGGTGCCATCCCGTTGCGGCAAACACAAGGCAAGGCCGCCACCTTTCGCGCGCAATGGTTAAGCGCGCCGCCCTACCATTCCAGAAGCCCGGATGCCGCGGCGGAAAATCCGGCATGCAGGATTCCGATCAGCGCCGCGACGGCCGCCGCGACCAGAAACCCGTCCAGCCGATCCATGAACCCGCCATGCCCGGGAATCAGCTGCCCCGAATCCTTGACCGCGAAATGACGCTTGAAAGCGGATTCGAACAGGTCACCAAAGACCGAGGCCACCGAAAGCAGCGCTGCCAGCGCCGCATGGATCCAGCGCAGCTCGAGGCCGGCCACCGAAAGCAGCAGGAGCCCCGCCCCTGTCCCGCCGATCACGCCGCCGATCATGCCCGACCAGGTCTTTTTCGGCGAGATCCGCGGCGCCAGCTTCGGCCCGCCAAAGGTCCGCCCGGTGAAATAGGCGAGAACATCCGTGGCCCAGACGACGGCAAAGAGGAACAATACCGCGACGAAGCCGAGGCGTGGGTCGCTCCGGAGCAGCCACATCGACAGGAAAAGGGCAAGCGCATAGGCCAGTCCGGAAACCGCCCAGACCACCCGGCCCGGCTTGTTCCAGACGATCTTCAGCCATTCCACAAGGACCAGCCCGGCCAGCGCCCCCCAGACAATCAGGAAGACGGCGCCGCCCCACCAGGCACTGGCGATGGCCATGCCGGCGAGAACGATGGCCGAGATGACCCTCAGTCCCAGTTCACCCATATGCCGCCCCGCCTCCCCTCGCAGCGACCGAACCCTACCCACGGCGCCCTAGATCCCGCCGAAACGCCGCTGCCGCTGCCCGAATTCGCGCAGGGCGGCATCCAGCGCCGTCGCGTCGAAATCGGGCCAGAGGACCGGCGTGAAGACCAGTTCGGTATAGGCGCTCTGCCAGAGCAGGAAATTCGAGATACGCTGTTCCCCGCTGGTCCGGATCAGGAGATCGGGATCGGGAATGTCCCGCGTGTCGAGCGAAGCGGAAATCGCCGCCTCGCTGATCGCGGAAGCCGGCATGCGGCCAGCAGCCACTTCGGCAGCCAGATACCGCACCGCGCGGGTGAGCTCGGCGCGCGCGCCGTAATTGAAGGCGATGACCAGTATGAGCCCGGTATTGGCGGCGGTCGTGGTCTGGGCCTCGTCGAGAATCCGCAGGATGTCCGGCGCCAGCCCCTCGCGTTCGCCGATCACGCGGATCCGGACATTCTGGCGATTGAGGGTGGCCAGGTCGCTCCGGACGAAGAAGCGGAGCAGCCGCATGAGTTCGCCCACCTCTTCGGCAGGCCGGGTCCAGTTCTCGGTCGAGAACGAATAAAGCGTCAGATAGCCGATATTCCGCTCGATACAGGCCCGGACCAGCCGACGGACCGCCTCGAGGCCGGCCCGGTGGCCGGCCAGGCGCGGCAGGCCCTGCCGCGTGGCCCAGCGCCCGTTCCCGTCCATGATCATGGCGAGATGCGAGACGCCGAAATGGCTCGGGGCGCCTTCCTCCGGCTGGCCGGATTCCGTGGCCAATGAGTGGGGCGACCCCGGCATGGCGCAGATATCCTCCTGAGGATCCGAGCAGGGAGGCGGGCTCATGACCCGGCCTGTTGGGCGAAGACAGAATACGAAGCGCAGCGGGAATGCAACCCGGATGCAGGGCGCCGCGCAGGCTTACACCTGCATGATTTCCTTTTCCTTCTGGACCAGCAGCGCGTCGATTTCCTGGATGGTCTGGTCGGTCGCCTTCTGGACCTGCTCGGCATGGCGGGCGGAATCGTCCTCGCTCATCTTGCCGTCCTTCTCGAGCTTCTTGAGCACGTCGAGCGCGTCGCGGCGCACATGGCGGGCGGCAATCCGGGCATTCTCGGTGTATTTATGCGCGACCTTGACCATTTCCTTGCGGCGCTGCTCGTTGAGCTCGGGGATGCGCAGCCGGATCGTCTGCCCCTCGGTCTGCGGGCTCAGCCCGAGCGACGATTCGCGGATCGCCTTCTCGACGGCCTGCACCATGCCGCGATCCCAGACGGCAACCGAGAGGAGGCGCGGTTCCGGCACGCTGACCGTGGCCACCTGCGACAGCGGCATCTTGGCGCCATAGGCCTCCACTTCCACCGGATCGAGGATATTGGACGAGGCGCGGCCCGTCCGCAGCGAGGCCAGGTCATTCTTCAACGCCTGAACGGATCCCGTCATGCGCCGTTTCACATCCTGAAGATCAAATCCGCTCATGGGAGGCTCCTCCTGGGATTGACGCGGCACCCGCCGCGTGGCCCGTTTGTTGTGCCGTTTCCTTGTCGGAACCGGGGATAAAGATCAAGCCGGTCAGACCGGATTCAGAAAGTGACAAGCGTGAAACGCCCCTCGCCCTTCAGCACCGAGGCGATCGAACCGCGCTCCTGTATGGCGAAGACGGCGATCGGCAGCCGTGCATCGCGGGCCAGCGCAAAGGCTGCGGTATCCATCACCTTGAGGTCGTTGCGGATCACCTCGTCAAAACTGACCTTCTCGTAGCGCCGGGCCGCGGGATCCTTGCGCGGATCCGCGGTGTAGACGCCGTCGACCTGGGTCGCCTTCAGCAGCACGTCGCATTCAAGCTCCGCCGCCCGCAACGCGCCACCGGTATCGGTGGTGAAGAACGGATTGCCCGTGCCGCCGGCCAGCAGCACGATCCGCCCCTTGGTCAGGTGGTCCATGGCCTGCTGGCGGGTATAGGTCTCGACGACGGAAGGCATCGCCACCCCGGACATGGCCCGCGCCGGCGCCCCGAGCGCCGTCAGCTGCGCCTCGAGTGCGATGACGTTCATCACCGTTCCGAGCATTCCCATCGAATCCGCTGCCGGCCGCGACAGGCCCATCCCATGCATCTGCGCACCGCGGAAGATGTTGCCGCCGCCGACGACAACCGCGATCTCGACACCGAGCTCGACGGCCTCGATCAGGTCCTCTGCGATCTGGCGCACCGTCGGCTGATGGATGCCGAACGCCTCGGAGCCCATCATCGCCTCGCCCGACAACTTCACCAAGGCCCGTTTGAAAACCGGCACGCCGCCTCGTTCCGTCATCGTCTGCTCCTTCACTATCGGCACGTTGGGTTGCGCCCGGGACTGCTCCACGGCACGCTCTCATGAAAAAGGCGGCTCGCGCCGCCTTTGATCTTCACTCGCTTCGGCAAGCCTGCGCTGCCAGCAGCTTACGCGTTTCCGCCAGCTGCCGCAGCCACCTCGGCCGCGAAATCAGAGGTTTCTTTCTCGATCCCCTCGCCGAGCCCGAAGCGGAGATAGCCCTTAAGGGCGATCGGCGCGCCGGCGGCCTTGGCGGCCTCGTTGACGGCCTGGGCCACGGTCTTCGAGGAATCATGCACGAAGGGCTGATCGACCAGCGTGACTTCCTTGAAGAAGGTCTTGATGCCCGATTCGACGATCTTCTCGATCACCGCTTCCGGCTTGCCGCTCGCCCGGGCCTTGTCGGCCAGGACCGCGCGCTCGCGCTCGACGATGGCGGGATCGATCGAGTTGCCGTCGAGACCCTGCGGATTGGTCGCGGCGATATGCATCGCAACCTGCCGGCCGATGGCCTGCAGCGCTTCGGCATTGCCCGACGATTCAAGCGCGACGAGCACGCCGATCTTGCCGAGGCCATCGCCGACCGAGTTGTGCATGTAGGAGGCCACGACGCCCTGCGGAACGCTGAGCAGGCCCACGCGGCGGAGCGTCATGTTCTCGCCGACCGTGGCCACGGCATTGGCCACCGCTTCCTGTACCGTGCCACCGCCCGGATAGGCCGCAACCTTCAGCGCCTCGACATCGCCATCGCCAGCAAGGGCAACGCCGGCAACCGAGCGGACGAGATCCTGGAACTGGTCGTTCCGGGCCACGAAGTCGGTTTCCGAATTGACTTCGACCACAACACCGCGCGTGCCCGAGATGGCCAGGCCGACAAGGCCTTCCGCCGCGACACGGCCGGCCTTCTTGGCCGCCTTGGCGAGGCCCTTCTTGCGCAGCCAGTCGACTGCAGCCTCGATATCGCCGCCGGTTTCCGTCAGCGCGGCCTTGCAATCCATCATGCCCGCGCCTGTCGACTGACGCAGTTCACTCACCATACTCGCGGTAATCGCCGCCATGGCTGATCCCTTTCCTGTTCTGGAATTCTCAGCAAGAGGCCGCAACCCAAGGCTGCGGCCCACGAAGTCGAAGCCACCCTGCCCGGCTTGTGCCACGGCCCGGTGACAAAACACCATCCGGGCGGCCGGCCCCGCGAGGCGGGAACCGGCTCCCGGTCCGCCTTACGCCGCGAGGGCGCGCGCCGTATCGAGCCAGCCTTCGCGACCGGCACGGCCATTGAGCTTCAGCGCGGCATCGAGCGCGGCCAGATCGGCTTCCGACATGGCAGCCAGCTGCCAGAAATGGAAGATTCCGTATTCGTTGAGCTTGGTCGAAAGCTGCGGGCCGACGCCGCCCAGCTTGGACAGGTCATCCGGCGCGCCCTGCGGCGCCGACAGCTTCACGAAGCCTTCGCCCGAAGCAGCAACCGGCAGTTCTTCCGTCGCCGGGGCCTCGGAGGCGCCGAGATCGATGCCGAGCGAGGACTGGCTGCGCGAGATGCCATCGACAGCCGCACGGGCCACGAGTTCGCAATAGAGCGCGAGGGCGCGGCCGGCATCGTCATTGGCCGGGATCGGGAAGGTCACGCCGTCCGGATCGCAATTCGTGTCGACAATGGCCACGACCGGAATGTTGAGCCGGTTGGCTTCCTGGATGGCGAGCTGTTCCTTGTTCGTGTCGATCACGAACAGCAGGTCCGGCGTGCCGCCCATATCCTTGATGCCGCCGAGCGCGCGCGTCAGCTTTTCCTGCTCGCGGCTGAGCATCAGGCGCTCTTTCTTGGTCAGGCCGGCAGCGCCGCCCGCCAGGATCTCGTCGACCTTGCGCAGGCGCTGGATCGAGTTCGAGATCGTCTTCCAGTTGGTCAGCATGCCGCCGAGCCAGCGCGAGTTGACATAATACTGCGCCGAGGCCTTGGCTGCCTGGGCAATCGGCTCCTGCGCCTGGCGCTTGGTGCCGACCAGCAGGATGCGGCCGCCGCGGGCCACCGTGTCCGAAATCGCATCGAGCGCGCGAAAGAGCATCGGCACGGTCTGGGCGAGATCGATGATGTGGATGTTGTTGCGGGTGCCGAAAATGTAAGGGGCCATTTTCGGGTTCCAGCGATGCGACTGGTGACCAAAATGCGCGCCAGCTTCAAGCAGCTGACGCATAGAGAAATCGGGTAGCGCCATGGTTCTTCTCCGGTTGGGCCGCCGCAGGGGTAAGAGCCGCCAGCCGGCGACACCGGATCGATCGAAATCGACAGCCCTGCGTGAGGAATAGTGCGCGCCTAATCGATATCCCGGGAAAATGCAAGCGCCTTCCCGCAACGCGCCGCACCGGAAGCAGCCAGCCCGCTCAATAGGGCTTGATGTCGAGAACGCCCGGAATGGTCGAAAGCTGGGCCATATGCTCGCCCGCAAGGTCGAAACGGCCCTTCAGGCGCAGATCCACCTCGCCGCCATCCGACAGCATGACGGTGAGAGAAACCTCGCCATCGCCGCCCCGGCGCAACACCCTGTCCAGCGCCGAGAGCGTCGCCTCGCCCCGCTCGCGCGCCGCTTGCGGATCGGCGAGGAAGACCCGGATGCCTTTCTGCGTCCGTTGCAGGGCGCGCTCCAGCGGCTCCATGTCGAGCACCCGCAGGCGCAGATCCTCGCCATCCACCGAGCCGGCCAGGGTGAGGAACAGGGCCGTGCCCGCCTCAAGCATCGTCCGGTATTTCGCAAGTCCCTCCGAAAAGACCATGGCCTCGAACTGGCCCGTGCGGTCGGAGAATTGCGCAATCCCGATCTTGTTGCCGTTCCGCGTGCGGCGGATATCGACATCGAGCAGCGTCGCCGCCATCCGGGCATGGGTGGCCCCGTTCTTCACCGCCTGCTGGAACCGCGCGAAATCGGTCAGGCTGGCCTTGTCCAGCAGGGTCTCGAACTGGTCGAGCGGATGGCCGCTCAGGAAGAACCCGACGGCGGAATGCTCCCGTCGCAGCCTTTCCGTCAGCGAGAGCGGCTGGGCCTCGGGCAGGACAAGGCCGGCATCGGAATCGCCGCCGAACAGCCCGCCCTGCCCGCTTGCCAGTTCGGCCTGATGCGCCTGGGATTCAGCGACGATCGCCTCCAGCCCCGCCAGCAAACGCCCGCGATTGGGCTCAAGCGAGTCGAAGGCGCCGGCCGCGATAAGCTGCTCCAGGGTGCGCTTGTTGACCAGCTTCGGATCGACCCGCCGCGCGAAATCGGTCACCGAGCGGAACGGCCGGTCGCCCCTGAGCGCGACCAGCGCGCGCGCCGCCTCGACCCCGACGCCCTTGATCGCCGCCAGCGCATAGAGAATCGCCCCGTTGCGCACGCCGAATTTCACCCCGGAACGGTTGATATCCGGCGGCTCCACCCGGATGCCGAGACGCTGCGCCTCCCGCCGGAATTCAGCCAGCTTGTCGGTATTCGACAGGTCGAGGCTCATCGAGGCGGCGAGGAACTCGACCGGGTGATTGGCCTTGAGATAGGCCGTCTGGTAAGCGACCACCGCATAGGCAGCGGCATGGCTCTTGTTGAAGCCGTAATCGGCGAACCGGGCGAGCAGGTCGAAGATCGAATCCGCATCCGCCTCGGCGACACCGTTCTTCACCGCCCCCTCGACGAAGCGCGCGCGCTGCGCATCCATCTCCGCCTTGATCTTCTTGCCCATCGCGCGGCGGAGCATGTCGGCCTCGCCCAGCGAATAGCCGGACATGACCTTGGCGATCTGCATCACCTGTTCCTGATAGACGATGACGCCGCAGGTCTCCGCAAGGATGGGTTCGAGCAGCGGATGGGCATAATCGGCGGCGCGCCGTCCATGCTTCACATCGCAATAGACCGGGATATTCGCCATCGGCCCGGGCCGGTAGAGCGCCACCAGCGCGATGATATCCTCGATCCGGTCCGGCTTCATGTCGACAAGCGCGCGGCGCATCCCGCCCGATTCCACCTGGAACACGCCGACCGTTTCCCCGCGCGAGAGCATGGCATAGCTCCTCGCATCGTCGAGAGGGATCTGGAGCAGGTCGACCGGGATGCCCTGTTCCGCCAGCAGGTCGACCGCGCCCTGCAGGATCGTCAGCGTCTTGAGGCCGAGAAAGTCGAACTTCACCAGCCCCGCCGGCTCGACCCATTTCATGTTGAACTGGGTGACAGGCATATCCGATTTCGGATCGCGGTAGAGCGGCACAAGCTCCTCGAGCGGCCGGTCACCGATCACGATGCCGGCGGCATGGGTCGAGGCATGCCGGAAAAGGCCCTCGAGCCGTTGCGCGATATTGAGCATGCGGCCGACCGCCTCGTTCTCCTCGGCAGCCGCCCGCAATTGCGGCTCCTCGGCGATCGCCTTCTCGAGCGTGATCGGATTGGCCGGGTTCTGCGGCACCAGCTTGGTCAGCCGGTCCACCTCGCCATAGCGCAGGCCAAGGACGCGCCCGACATCGCGCATCACCCCGCGCGCCAGCAGCGTCCCGAACGTGATGATCTGCGCGACGCGCCCCTCGCCATAGCGCTCCACGACATAGCGGATCACCTCGTCCCGCCGGTCCTGGCAGAAATCGATGTCGAAATCCGGCATCGACACGCGTTCCGGGTTGAGGAAGCGCTCGAAGAACAGGCCGTAGCGAAGCGGGTCCAGATCGGTGATGGTCAGCGAATAGGCCACCAGCGAGCCCGCCCCGGAACCGCGCCCCGGCCCGACCGGAATGCCCTGCGCCTTGGCCCATTTGATGAAGTCGGCCACGATCAGGAAATAGCCGGGATATTGCATCCGCTCGATCACGCCGAGTTCGAAGGCCAGCCGCTCCTCGTAATCGGTCACCGAAAGGCCCGCCGCCGGGCCATGCGCTGCGAGCCGGACGCGAAGCCCCTCCTCGGCCTGGCGCCGCAATTCCAGCGCCTCCGCCCCCTCCTCAGAGCCGGAGGTGAAACGCGGCAGGATCGGCTTGCGTGTCCGCGGCCGGACATGGCAGCGCTGCGCAATCTCGACGCTGGCTTCCAGGGCCGCCGGCAGATCGGCGAACAGGGCCATCATCTCGGCGCGCGTCTTGAAGCGATGCTCCGGCGTCAGCCGCGGGCGCTCGGCCTCGTCGACCGAATGCCCGCCGGCAATGCAGAGCAGCGCATCATGCGACTCGAAATCCTCGGCCTTGCCGAAATGCACATTGTTGGCCGCGACGACGGGCAGCTTCCCGCTCTCGGCGAAATCGAGCAGCCTTTCCTCGATACCGGCCGTCTCGCGCAGGCCGAACCGCTCGATCTCGAGGTACAGGCGGTCCCGGAAGAGCCCCGTCAGGGCCGCGAGCCGCGCCGCCGCCAGATCGACCCCGCCGAGCCCGAAAGCCCGGTTGACCGGGCCGGCCGCCCCGCCGGTCAGGGCGATCAGCCCGCCGGTCCGGCCGCGCAGCCGGTCAAGCGGCAGATGCACGCCCTCATGGGCGGGGGAATCAAGGAAGGCCCGGCTCGAAAGGGCCATCAGGTTGGCATAGCCCTCTTCCGAGGAAGCCAGCAGCACGAGGACACCGCGCGCCTCGTCATGGAAGTTGGGCCGGTTCCGGGCCGGCGGCCGGTCGCCGAAATCGACCAGCATCTCGATCCCGACAATCGGCTGGATCCCCAGCCCGACCATCTTCTCGGAGAATTCCAGCGCCCCGAACAGGTTGTTCGTATCCGTCAATGCGAGGGCGGGCATCTTGTCCGCGGCCGCCAGCTTGCCGAGATCGGCGATCCGCAGCGCCCCCTGCAGGAGCGAATAGGAGGAATGCACATGCAGGTGGATAAAGCCCGGGCCCGACACGGCAACCTCCCCTTGATCAGATCAGCGGCCAGTTCGTCCCCACGCCCGACCAGACCACCACCATAGCGAAGAATGCGCCAATCGACGCCAGTTCGATCAGGTCTTCCACAGCTCGCATCACAGCCCCCTGCTCTCTTGCGTTCTGTTTCTGTTCTAATTCATGATTTGTTCTCATGTCAAGCGGTGCCCCAACAGGGTGGTGTCTCAGTTTCAAATTCCGCAAAAAAGACCCAGCCACATAACGGCATAAAGATTTCTTTATGACTCTTGACGAGCCGAGAATGTCAGCTATGCTGACGCAAACAAAAAGGGCCCCACCGAAGCGGGGCCCAAGTCAAGGCAAACCGGTTGAGTTTACCGCTCGGTAACGGACGCGTTGTAGCATCCCTTAACGAGACCGATCGCGTGCAGGCAGTCGGACTTATTGAAGTACCCCTCGCCGGAATTGGCGATCTTGAGATGGTTGGCCGCGAAGAGCGTCCAACGCCAGTAGGACGCAGTGTCCT
Organism: Hyphomicrobiales bacterium; assembly: GCA_027484605.1. Classification (GTDB taxonomy): domain Bacteria; phylum Pseudomonadota; class Alphaproteobacteria; order Rhizobiales; family Beijerinckiaceae; genus Rhabdaerophilum. The sequence continues at coordinate 102,709 of JAIXSR010000035.1, forward strand.
TATACAGCACGAAATACATGGAGACCTCCATGAGTGGTGAGTTCAAGCGATACCTGTTTGAATATCGCCACGACAATGCGGAATGGGCTCTTGAGGTGTTGGCCACCTCGCCAGAAGACGCCAAACAACGTCTAAAGGCCCTAACCTGGGCTCGCTATGAGGGCGAGATCAGCGCTAAGGTTTCCATTCCGGGCGGCGGGATCATCTCGCGAGTTCTCCGCGCCATCGGTCTGAATACCTGATTCGCGACTTTAGTATAAGAGCCGGTCAAGCGGCCGCCCGCTTCTTGTACGGCCCGCGCTTTTTCGGCTGCACGTCCGCATCCATCGCCGCAAGCAAGTCTTCCCACGACATAAGCCGATCAGAAACGCCCGCTGCCA
>JAIXSR010000141.1 GCA_027484605.1 Hyphomicrobiales bacterium
ACCACCGGCGTCGTCGCGGCGTCCGTCATCTCGATGGGCCTGATCTCGCTGCCGATCATGCTGCGCTACGGCTATGACCGCCGCGTCGCCTCGGGCGTCATCGCCGCTTCGGGCACGCTGGCCCAGATCATCCCGCCCTCGCTGGTGCTGATCGTCATGGCCGACCAGCTCGGCCGCTCGGTCGGGGACATGTATGAAGGCGCCTTCATCCCGGGCATCGTGCTTTCGCTGCTCTATGCCGGCTATATCTTCCTCATCTCGGTCCTCCGGCCTTCCTATGTGCCGGCCTTGCCGAAGGAAGCCCGCACGCTGGGTGGCGGCATCACATCGCTCATTGTCAGCCTCGTCATCGCCATCGCGCTGACCTATTTCCTCAAGGACCGGTTCGTCGGCCATGTCCAGCCGGGCTCGGAAATGATCCTTGCGGCCTTCGCAGCGATGATCATCGTGTATATCCTGGCGCTGATCCACAAGTTCATGGGCCTGAAGATCATTTCGCGCCTCTCGCAGGAAGTCATCATGGTGCTCATGCCGCCATTGGGCCTGATCTTCCTGGTGCTCGGCACGATCTTCATCGGCCTTGCCACGCCGACCGAAGGCGGCGCCATGGGCGCGGCCGGGGCCATGATCATCGCGGTGGCCAAGCGCCGCCTCACGATGAACCTCGTCTCGCAGGCGCTGGATTCCACCGCCAAGCTCTCGGCCTTCGTGGTCTTCATCCTGGTCGGTGCGCGTGTCTTCTCGCTCACCTTCTACGGCGTCAACGGCCATGTCTGGGTGGAAGAGCTTCTGGTCTCGCTGCCGGGTGGCCAGGCCGGGTTCCTGATCGTCGTCAACATCATGGTCTTCCTGCTGGCCTTCTTCCTCGACTTCTTCGAACTGGCCTTCATCGTCGTGCCACTGCTGGGCCCGGCGGCAGAGAAGCTGGGGATCTACCTGATCTGGTTCGGCGTCATCCTCGGGGTGAAGATGCAGACCAGCTTCATGCATCCGCCCTTCGGCTTCGCGCTGTTCTACCTTCGGTCGGTGGCGCCGAAAGTCGCCTATGTCGACAAGGTCACCGGCAAGGAAACCGAACCGGTCACGACCGGGCAGATCTACTGGGGAGCCGTGCCCTTCGTGGTGATCCAGTGCATCATGGTGGCCCTCGTCATCATCTTCCCGCAGATGGTCATGCATTACAAAGGCAGCCAGGTGCAGATCGATCCCGCCAAGATCGAGCAGCAGCTCAAGAACCTGACGATCCCGGGCCTCGACTCGCCGGGCGGCCTGCCGGGCCTGACCCCGCCAGGTGGTGGCCTGCCGGGTCTGCCGGGCCTGACGCCGCCGGCCGGTCCGCCGCCGGGGCTGGAGCCGCCGAAGCCGCAATAAGCGGCGCCATACCCGAACAGGAAAAGCCGGGCCTCGCGCCCGGCTTTTTCGTTGGCCATCCGGTTTTCGAGGCGCGTCCGGCCGTCTTGGGGCAGCCCGGCCGGAAGCCGTCAGACCGGGATATCGAAATGGAAGACCTCCTCGCGCCGGCCCAGACGGGCATAGAGCGCGATGGCGGGGTCATCCTCCCGGTCGGCCTGCACGAAGATCACATGGGCACCGGCCGCCCGGGCGACGGGCTTGAGCGCCTCGATCAGCCCCGTGGCGATGCCCCGGCGCCGCGCCCCTTCGGCAACGGCGAGATCATAGATATAGGCCTCGCGGCGCTCCTGCTCGAATTTCCGGAGGAGATAGGCCGCCAAAGCGCCGATTGCGGTGCCGGACTGTTCCGCTACGAGGGCGACGAAACCCGGATCGGCCAGCAACTGGCTGCGCCAGGCCGGGCCCGGGCGATGGTCGCCATAGGCGGCGGGATCCTCGAAGGCCGCGCCGAACAGGTCGAGCATGGCGGCAAAGCCGGCCTCGTCTCCCGGGGCAAGGCGGCGGATGGTCCAGTCGGGCATGGCAGGGCTCTCCTTTGCGGCGGGAGAGTCCCAACGAAAAACGGCGGCCCGAAGGCCGCCGTTCCTGTTCGTGATCGAAACCGTGATCAGCCGCGGGCGCGGGCGCGGATCATGAAGTTGTCGAAGGTGTATTCGGCCACCTGCCACCAGAGATACTGGTCGCCGCGGAAGGCCATCATGTTGTCATGGACCTTCTTGAAGCGCGGGTTCGCGGCCGCCGTTTCGGCATAGAGCTCGTTGGCTGCCTTGTAGCAGGCTTCCAGAACGTCCTGCGAGAACGGGCGGAGCTGCGTGCCGGCCGCCACGAGCGCCTTGAGGGCGCCCGGGTTGCGGGCATCGTACTTCGCCATCATGTCGGTATTGGCCTGATGCGAGGCCGCCTCGAGAATGGCCTTGTAGTTCTTCGGCAGCGCATCCCACTTGGCCTTGTTGATGAAGAAGTGCAGCGCGGCGCCGCCTTCCCACCAGCCCGGATAATAGTAGAACGGCGCGACCTTGTTGAAGCCGAGCTTCTGGTCGTCATAGGGGCCGACCCATTCCGCGCCATCGATCGTGCCCTTTTCGAGGGCCGGGTAGATGTCGCCGCCGGCGATCTGCTGCGGCACGGCGCCGAGCTTCTGCAGGACGCGGCCGGCAAAGCCGCCGATGCGCATCTTCAGGCCGTTGATATCGGCGACCGACTTGATCTCCTTGCGGAACCAGCCGCCCATCTGGGTGCCGGTATTGCCGCCGAGAAGGGCGTGGATCTGATAGCCGGCATAGAACTCGTTCATGAGGTCCATCCCGCCGCCATGCATGAACCAGGCGTCCTGCTGGCGGGCGTTCAGGCCGAACGGAACGGCCGTGCCGAAGGCAAAGGTCGGATCCTTGCCGACATAGTAGTACGAGGCGGTATGGCAGGCATCGACCGTGCCGTTGGTGACGGCGTCCTGGGCCTGGAGGCCCGGCACGAGTTCACCAGCCGCGAAGGGTTGGATCTGGAACTTGTTGTCGGTCATTTCCGCGACAGCCTTGGCGAAGGTGTCGGAGGCGCCGTAGATCGTGTCGAGCGACTTCGGGAAGCTCGAGGTCAGGCGCCACTTCACTTCGGGCATGCTCTGCGCGATGGCCGGCGCGGCAATCGCAGCGGTCCCGAGCCCGGCCCCCGCGGCAGT
>JAIXSR010000128.1 GCA_027484605.1 Hyphomicrobiales bacterium
AGGTGGTAACCGCGTTTCTGGAAGAAGCGCAAGGCGCCGAGATTGTTGTTGGTCGTGGCGAGGATCATGCGCGCGGCGCCGGCCCGCCGGGCCTCGCGCTCGGCGGCATCCATCAGGGCCGTGCCGGTGCCCTGCTGCTGCGCCTCGGTATTGAGGCTGACCAGCTCGGCAAGGCTTCCCTGCACGGCGAAGGAGACGAGCCCGGTCATGGCGCCGGCGCCATCGCGCGCGGCGAAGGCATGCACTTCCGCCGGGCCATAGCGCCGCCGGGGGGTGACGATCATCTCGCCGCGCCAGTGCTGGCGCCATCCGGCAAGCAGGTCCTCGAGGCTGGCGGGCGCGATGATCATTTCGCCAGCTCCTTCAGGCCCTGCCGGATGAGCTGGCCGGTTTCCGCCGCCTCGCCCAGGGCCTTTGCGGCGGCGGCCACGGCGGCGGCGGCCTGCGGCTGGCCATAACCGAGATTGACGAGGGCCGAGATGGCGTCCTTCAGCGGGCCCTTGACGCGGCCTTCATCCGCCTCGCCGGCGAGTTTTGCCACGGCGGGATCGACCGTGCCGAAGGCGGGCGCCTTGTCCTTGAGTTCGACGCAGATGCGCTCGGCCAGTTTCGGGCCGACGCCGGAGGTGCGGGCGATGGCGGCCTTGTCCTTCATGGCGATGGCGTTGGCGAGTTCGGCCGGGCGCAAGGTGGAGAGGATGGCGAGCGCCACCTTCTGGCCGACGCCCTGCACGCCGAGCAGGATGTTGAACCATTGCTGCTCGACCGCGCTGGCGAAGCCGAACAGGCGGATCATGTCCTCGCGGACGATGGTCTCGATGAAGAGCGTCGCCGCCTCGCCGGCCTGCGGCAGGGCCTGCAGGGTGCGCGAGGAGCAATGCACGAGATAGCCGACGCCATGGACGTCGAGGATCACGGTATCCTCGCCATAGCTGTCGATCACGCCCTTGAGCTTGCCGATCATGATTTATCCCCGACCCCGATTATGGGCATGGCAGATGGCGATGGCGAGGGCATCGGCCATGTCGTCTGTGCGAAACTCGGCCTTGGGCAGCAGCACCTTCACCATCATGCGGATCTGCGCCTTCTCGGCATGGCCGGCGCCGACCACGCTCTTTTTCACCTGGTTCGGCGCGTATTCGGCCACTTTCAGCCCCGCTTGCGCCGGCACCAGCATCGCGATGCCGCGCGCCGCGCCGAGCTTCAGGGTGGAGCGGGGATCCTTGTTCATGAAGGTCTCCTCCACCGCGGCTTCCTGCGGGGCGTGATCGGCGATCACCACGCGCAACCCCTCATGGATGGCGGCCAGCCGGTCGGCCAGATCGGCCGAGGGTGTCGGCTCCACGGCACCGCAGGCGACATAGGACAGCCGCGTCCCCTCGCTCTCGATGATGCCCCAGCCGGTATGGCGCAGCCCGGGGTCAATGCCGATGATTCGCACGGATTTGCTCATGCGATATCGGTAGTGCCGGATGCCGCCGCATGCTAGCGGGGAGCCGGTCGCTTCCCGGGGATTCCCTGCATGCTTGCCGCACTTTCTCCCCAGGATTGGCTGGTTGTCGCGATCGGTGCCGCGCTCGGCGGGCTGACGCGCGGCTTTACCGGCTTCGGTTTCGCGATGATCTTCATGCCGCTGGCCGCCAGCGTCCTGCCTCCGCATGTCGCGCTTGCGGTGATCTGGGCGATCGACGCGCCCTTCGCGCTGGTCCTGGGCCTGCGCGCCTATCGGGCGGCCGACAAGAGGGGTGTGCTGACCCTGCTCGCCGCCGCCACCCTGATGTTCCCGGTCGGGCTCTACGCGCTCATCCATGTCGATCCGCTGGCGATCCGGTGGATCATTTCCGGGCTGGTCATCGGCGCCGTGGTGATCCTGGCCAGCGGCTGGCGCTATCACTGCCGGCCGGGCCTCCCGCTCACCCTGTCGGTCGGGAGCCTGTCCGGCCTGTTCAACGGGCTGGCCAGCCTCAGCGGCCTGCCGCTCGCCTTGTTCTGGCTCTCGAGCCAGAACCGGCAGCCGGCCGAGATCCGCGCCGACATGCAGACCTATTTCCTGTTCTCGACTTTCGTATCCGGGGCGATCCTCGCCTATAAGGGCATCCTGACGCTGCAGACCCTGCTCATCGCGCTCAGCGTCATGCCGGCCTATGGCGCGATGCTCTATCTCGGCACGCGCGGCTATCACATGGCCAGCGAGGCGACGTTCCGGCGGATCGCCTATGCGATCATCGCGGTGGCGGCAATCCTCTCGCTGCCGGTGCTGGATGGCTGGATCCGCTGAAGCGGGTGTCAGGCCGTCAGGCGGGCCATGACCTCTTCCGACACGTCGAAATTCGAGAAGACGTTCTGCACGTCATCATCATTATCGAGGTTGTCGATGAGTTTCATGATGCTCTGGGCCTTTTCCTCGTCGAGCTCGACGGTGTTCTGCGGCTTCCAGATCGCCTTGGCCGAAGCGGGGGCACCCAGCGAGGCCTCCAGCGCCTTCGAGACATCCGACAGGTCGGAAAAGGCGCAGAGGATGGTATGGCCGTTCTCGTCCGAGGCCACGTCATCGGCGCCGGCCTCGATGGCGGCTTCCATCACCCTGTCGGCATCGCCGATGCCCGCCGGATAGGTGATCTCGCCAACGCGGTCGAACATGAAGGTGGCCGAGCCCGTCGCGCCCAGTTCGCCGCCCGCCTTGGTGAAGTACGACCGGACGGCCGCGCCGGTGCGGTTGCGGTTATCGGTCAGCGCCTCGACGATCAGCATCACGCCGCCGGGGCCTCGGCCCTCGTAGCGCACTTCCTCGTAGCTTTCGGCATCGCCGCCGGCGGCCTTCTTGATGGCGCGCTCGATATTGTCCTTCGGCATGTTCTCGGCCCGTGCGGCGAGAATCGCCATGCGCAGGCGCGGGTTCATCCCGGGGTCGGGCAGGCCGAGCTTGGCGGCCACGGTGATCTCGCGTGCCAGCTTGCCGAACATCTTCGAGCGCACGGCATCCTGCTTGCCCTTGCGGTGCATGATGTTCTTGAATTGCGAATGACCGGCCATGGGCTCACTCCGGGCGCTGGAAAGGTTCGAGATGGGCGCGGCTTATAGCAAAAGCGCCGGCCAAGGAAAGAGCCGGCGCCGCAAAAGCGCCGGCTGCGGGGCCTCACCAGTCCGGCAGGGTCTCGGCGAGATGGGCGCCCTGGCGGACCGGGGCGACGCGGCGGGCGAGGCCGGTGCGATCATCGGTCTCGACGAGAACGCCGCTGACCGCGCCATCGCCGGAGGCCGATTCCCAGCGCGAGCCGGGGATCTTCTCGACCAGCCGGCGCGTGGGTTCACGCCAGTCGAAGCCGATCACGGACAGGTAGTCGCCGCACATGCCGGCATCGGTCTGGTAGGCGGTGCCGCCCGGGAAGAGCCGGTGATCGGCGGTGGGCACATGGGTATGCGTGCCGACGGCCAGCGAGACGCGCCCATCGAAATGCCAGGCGAGCGCCTGCTTTTCCGCGGTGGCCTCGGCATGGAGATCGAGCACGATGGCATCGGCCATCTCGCGCAGCGGGCAGAGCTCGATCTCGCGCTCGGTCGCGCGGAAGGGACAATCGACCGCATCCATCGAGATTCGCCCGAGCACGTTGATCACCAGCACCCGGCGGCCATCTGCCAGCTCGACCAAAGCTGCGCCGCGGCCGGGCGTTCCCGGCGGCAGGTTGGCCGGCCGGACAAGGCGTTGGGCGCGCTCGATGAAGACCAGCGTCTCGCGCTGGTCGAAGGCGTGGTTGCCGAGCGTGATCGCATCGGCGCCGGCATCCAGCAATTCCTGGTAGATGCCCTCGGTGATACCAAAGCCGCCGGCGGCATTCTCGCCGTTGATGACCACGCAATCCGGCTTCAGCCGGGCGCGGAGGGCGGGCAGGAAACGCTGGACGGCCTCGCGGCCGGGCCGGCCGACGACATCGCCAAGAAAAAGAAGACGCATGGAAACTGCCTGCGGAAACTCGTGCCGCGCATGACGGCGGGAAGGTGCGGAGCCGCGAAGACCGGTGGAGTGTCGATCCCGGGAACCTACATTTGTAGGTGGGCGCCGTGTACCCGGACCCACGAGTCCGGATAGGTACAGCTCCCTAAGGATCGTTAAGGCCCCGGGGAATACGTATAACCTGCCGCATCCCGCAGCCCCGCATCTCCAATGTAGGCGCTGCGAGGCACAAGGGAAAGAGCTTTCGGGCGCCCGTCCGCACAATCCGTCGCGCGGCCGGCCCTGCTTGCCGGCGGGCGCATTCAGTCCTGGCGGGAATCCGGCCTCGGGGGGGCGAGCATGCGGGCGATGCGGTCGATCCGCTGCGTCAGGCCGTCGAGGCTGGCGGCGATCGCGTTGTCGCGCTGGAGCGTGGCTTCCTGGACATTCTGGCGCGATTGCCGGTCCTGCTCGGCAAGCTGGCGCAAATCCTCGCCCTTGCGGCGTTCCTCGAACAATTCGTCCGTCACCATCAGCGCCGCCATTACCGTGAGCCGGAGATCGCCGATCTCGCCGAAGGATTCGCGTACCATGCGGATGCGGGTGTCGAGTTCGAACGCGAGCTGTTCAAGATGGCGCTCCTGCCCGTCCTCGCACGCCATGCGGAACTGCTTGCCATCGATGGTCACCGTGACATGGGCCATCCGGTCAGTCCTGGGCGAGGCTCTGGCGCAGGACTGCGATGGCGCGGTCGATGCGGGGGGCGAGATCGGCGAGATGGGTCTCCGCGAGAAGCCGGGCGGCCTTTTCCTCGTCAAGGGCGCGGGCAAGCTGGTGGCGATCCTCGCGCATCAGCGACAACTCGCTTTCCAGCGTCAGGCGGGCCTTGTCCCCGTCGGCATGGCGCAGGGAGGCCGCATCCAGGCGGTCCAGGGCTGCGGACATCCGCGCCAGGGCTTCGCGTATCGGCTCACTCACCGGTGCAATCCAATCTGCCTGGCGACCCGTGCCGCCTGCGCGCTGCCCGAGCCACCAGCCGGAACAGGCGCTTGGACGGCGAAACTTATGCAGCGCTTGAGCGCCCGGTCAACCGAGGAAACGCCGATCCCTCGGGTTTTCAGCGTTTGAATGGCAGGATGTCCGGCCGGCGACGTTCCACAAATTGCCAAGAGAATTGGCGGCGGGAACGCGGTATGGGAAACAATATTCCGAAAAGAAGCCTGCGGAGGAAACCATGGTCCAGAGCCGTTATGCCGATCTCTATGCAAGCTGGCGGGAATCGCCGGAGGCGTTCTGGCTCGAGGCGGCCGGCGACCTGGACTGGATCGATCCGCCCCGCCAGGCCTTCGACGCGCAAGCCGGGCTCTATGGCCGCTGGTTTCCGGATGCCCGCTGCAACACGTCGCAGAATTGCCTCGACCGTCATGTCGCCGCCGGCCGCGGAGACCAGCCGGCCGTGATCTACGATTCCCCGATGACCGGGTCGAAGCGTGTCCTGACCTATGCCGAACTGCTCCGCGCGGTGGAGACGCTGGGCCATGTTCTGCGCGACAAGGGCGTGACCAAGGGCGACCGGGTCATCCTCTACATGCCGATGATCCCGGAAGCCGTGATCGCCATGCTGGCCTGCGCGCGGATCGGCGCCATCCACTCGGTGGTATTCGGAGGCTTCGCGGCCCGCGAACTCGCCACGCGGATCGACGATGCCGAGCCGAAGCTGATCCTTGCGGCATCCTGCGGGCTCGAGCCCGGCCGGATTGTCGCCTACAAGCCCCTGCTCGACCGGGCCATCGAGGAATCCCGCCACAAGCCCGAGGCCTGCCTCATCCTGCAGCGGCCGGAAGCCGTGGCGGATCTGGTGCCCGGCCGTGATTTCGACTGGCAGGCGGAATGCGGGGCGGCGGCCGCGAAAGGGCCCCTGGCGCCGGAGCCGATGCTGGCGACGGACCCGCTCTATGTGCTCTACACCTCCGGCACGACCGGCAAGCCCAAGGGCGTCGTGCGCGACAATGGCGGGCATATGGTGGCGCTGAACTGGTCGATGGGCGCGCTCTATGGCGTCGAGCCCGGCGATGTCTACTGGGCTGCCTCGGATGTGGGCTGGGTGGTCGGCCATTCCTACATCGTCTATGCGCCGCTGCTGAAGGGCTGCACCACCATTCTCTATGAAGGCAAGCCGGTGGGTACACCCGATCCGGGCGCGTTCTGGCGCGTGATCGCCGAGCACAAGGTAAAGGTGCTTTTCACGGCCCCGACCGCCTTCCGCGCCATCCGCAAGGAAGATCCCGAGGCGAAGCATCTCGCCCGCTACGATCTCGCGCATTTCAGGGCGCTGTTCCTGGCCGGCGAACGGGCCGATCCGGATACGGTGAAATGGGCCGAGGAGGTGCTCGGTGTGCCGGTCATCGACCATTGGTGGCAGACGGAAACCGGCTGGTGCATTGCCGGGAACCCGCTGGGCCTCGGCCTGCTGCCGATCAAGCACGGCTCGCCGACCGTGCCGATGCCGGGCTATGACATCCATATCGTCGACGAGGCCGGCAAGGAGGTTCCCGCAGGGCTGATGGGCTCGATCGTGGTGAAGCTGCCGCTGCCGCCCGGCGCCCTGCCGACGCTGTGGCAGGCGGACGAGCGCTGCCGCGAGGCCTATTTCGACGAGTTCCCGGGCTATTACAAGACGGCCGATGCCGGCTACCGCGATGGCGATGGCTATCTCTTCATCATGGGCCGCACCGACGACATCATCAATGTTGCCGGGCATCGCCTCTCCACCGGCGGGATGGAGGAGGTGCTGGCCTCGCATCCGGCCGTGGCGGAATGCGCGGTGATCGGCGCCCGTGATACGCTGAAGGGCGAGGTGCCGGTCGGGTTCGTGGTGCTCAAGGCGGGCAGCAACCAGGCCCATGCCACCATCGCCAAGGAATGCGTCGCGCTGGTGCGCGACAGGATCGGGCCGGTGGCGGCCTTCAAGACCGCCCTCGTCGTTAATCGCCTGCCGAAGACACGCTCCGGCAAGATCCTGCGCGGCACGATGAAGAAGATCGCCGATGGCGATGCCTGGTCGATGCCGGCGACGATCGACGATCCGGCGATTCTCGACGAGATCGCCGAGGCGCTCAAGGCGACGACCATCGCCTGAGCGGTTTCCATGAAAAAGGCGGCCCTCCCGGAGGAGGCCGCCTCGGTATCCGGGCCAGGCCCGGACCGGGTGGGATATCCGGCCTGCCGGTCAAGCCGGCGGGCCGAGCCCGTCAATCCTCGTCGGAATCGATCGGCTTCAGATCCTTCAGCCGGGCGAAGACATGCTCGGCATCCAACTCGACCCTTTTCTTCGGCGCCTCGGCAGCCGTGGTCAGTTCGGCCGGGATCAGCGTCGCGCCGGTCTCGACAACCGGGGCCGGCGGCCGGTCCTTGGCGGCACGGCTCACTTCAAGATCGAGGTCGATCTGCGAGCAGAGGCCGAGCGTCACCGGATCGAGCGGCTGCAGGTTGCCGGAATTCCAGTGCGTCCGCTCGCGGACAGACTGGATCGTCGACTTGGTCGTGCCGACGAGACGGATGATCTGGGCATCCTTCAGCTCGGGATGGTTCTTGATCAGCCACTGGATCGCATTCGGGCGGTCCTGGCGCTTGGAAACCGGGGTATAGCGCGGGCCCTTGGTGCGCTTCAGATCGGGCAGGCGCACCTTCGGCTCGAGCAGCTTCAGGCGATAATCGGGGCTGCCCTCCGCGCGCTCGAGTTCCTCGCGCGAGAGCTGGCCCGCCTGGACCGGATCGAGGCCCTTCATGCCTGCCGCGACATCGCCGTCGGCAATGCCCTTCACTTCCAGCGGATGCAGGGCGCAGAAGGCCGCGATCTGGTCGAAGGTCAGCGCAGTATTCTCGACCAGCCAGACAGCCGTCGCCTTGGGCATCAGCAAGCTTGCCATCGATCACCTCTCCTGCTTTTCCATCCGCCGGGGCGTGCAGATACGTCTTCCCGTTCGCGCCGCCTTCCCCGGGGCGGCCCGCAGCGAGCAAGTCTCGATGCCAATTTGGGAATGCGCCCTTATACTGTCCGGATTTGGTGCATGCAACAGCCCAGAAGACCTATCCGGGGAAACACGCCCATGTTCGATGACGAAACCACGCCGAAGACCAAGAAGCCGGTACACGAGATCGGCCAGGACCTCTCGCTGCTCGCGCTGGCCGAGATCACGGAGCGAATCGCCCAGCTCGAGGCCGAGATCGGCCGGCTGAAGGAGGCCCATGCCCGGAAACAGAGCAGCCAGGCTGCGGCCGATGCCCTGTTCAAGCGGTAGCCGGAAAGCCACACTGCGGCGAAAAATTCGTGAAATCATAGGGTTATCGAAAGATATGTCGCATTTGATGAAAATTGTCCGAATTTAACGGCTGCTTAAGCTTTTTTGCATAACCTGACATGGTTCCGGTTCGCCGGATCCCGAGTGGCTCCTGCTACTCTGTTTGACGCCTCCCTGTTGGACTCATTCCAGGATCGCTTCGGCGATCCTTTTTTTTGCATGCGCACCCCTCCCGCATTAACCATGCGACGATACGGGTTCTGTCGAACGCCGCTCTTGGTGTTAGTCTTGCAGAAAGCTTCTGCATCAACCGGCCGCGTTCCATCGCGGCACAGCGGATGCGGAGACGGACATGCAGGATATGACACGAGAACCGACACCCCGCGGCCTGGACAAGGCCGGCCTCGAAGGCACGGTATCCTTTACCGAACGGATGTTGGCCTCTGACGCCTTCATGGCGCTGTTCCGCGAAGGGATGGCCCTGGTGGAGGCGACAGCGGCCTATCTGGACGGCGAAGGCCGGGAGGATTCCAAGGGCCTCGAACGCAATGTCGCCCTCGCCTATGCCAGCGAGAGCATGCGGCTGACCACGCGCCTGATGCAGATGACCTCATGGCTTCTGCTCCAGAGGGCCGTGAACGAGGGCGAATTGTCGCGGGACGATGCGGAACGCGAGCATCGCCGCGTCGTGGTCGCCATGCAGGAAACCCGGCTCGCCGATGCGGTCTTCTCGCAATTGCCGGAGCGGCTGCGCGGGCTGATCGACCGCTCGCTGCTGCTGCAGGCCCGCATCCAGCGCATCGATAACGACCTCAAGGGCCAGACGCCGCCGCCGGCCAGCAACCCGGTTGCCGGCCAGCTCGGTCATCTCGCCGCCGCCTTCGGCGCCAAGCTCGCCTGAGGGCCAGCAAAAAGCCCGCGCGGGGCGCGGGCTTGCAATATTCTGTCAGTGCAGGATAGCCCGGGGAAACCAGGGGCTTGCACAGGCCCGCGAACGGGCCCGATGCTTACTTCTTGCCGAAAGACAGGCCGCTGAAGCGCGAATTGAACTTCGAGACGCGACCGCCACGATCCATCAGCTGCTGCGAGCCGCCGGTCCAGGCCGGATGGGAGGTCGGGTCGATGTCGAGGTTCATCGTATCGTTCGCCTTGCCGTAGGTCGAACGCGTCACGAATTCCGTGCCGTCGGTCATCACGACCTTGATGTAGTGGTAGTCGGGATGAATATCCGCCTTCATGGGACCAGCCTTTCAAAACTCCGCTTGCCGGCCGCTTCCGCTGGCCGCCCAAACGCCAAAATCCTTCGCGAGTGCGCCCCTATACATGAGAGCGCTTGACGCGACAAGCGTCTCGCGGCCAAAGACGCATGAAACATCCGGCGGGGGCGCGAGTCATCCCGGGCCGGGGGAGGAAGCCTTCGACGATGAGTGATCCCAAGGGCGAAGCCAAGGCAAAGGGCGGTGGCCGGTTCTCCCGCCCCGACCTGTCCGCGTTGCGCGTCATGCTCCCCTTCGCGAAGGCCGAGGGGAAGCGCGTTGCGATCGCGCTGCTCGCACTCTGCGCGGCGGCATTGCTGACGCTGGCCGTGCCGCTGGCCGTGCGGCGCATGGTGGATTTCGGCTTCTCCGCCGAGAACCGCGCGCTGGTCGATGCCTATTTCGGGATGATCCTCGTGCTGACCATTGGCCTCGCGATGACGGCGGGCATCCGTTACTACATGGTCATGACCATCGGTGAGCGCGTGGTCGCGCGGATCCGCAGCGCGGTGTTCAGCCGGGTCATGCTGCTGGACGGCGCCTTCTACGACCAGGCACGTTCCGGCGAGATCGTCTCCCGCCTTACCGCCGACACGACCGAGCTGAAATCGACCTTCGGGGCCTCGGCCTCGATCGCCCTGCGCAATGCCATCCTGCTTGCCGGCGCCATCACCATGATGGTGGTGACCTCGCCGGGCCTCTCCGTCCTTGTCCTGCTGGCCATCCCGGCCATCGTGCTGCCGCTCGTCGCGGCAGGCCGCGGCGTGCGTCGCCGTTCGCAGGCTGCGCAGGACACGCTGGCCGAGGCGGCTTCCTTCGCGACCGAGCGGATCGGCGCGGTGCGCATCGTCCAGGCCTTTGCCGGCGAGCAGGCCGCGATCCGGCGGTTCTCGGATGCCGTCGACAGCGCCTACGACGCCGCCCGCGCGGCCACGGGCGCCCGGGCCGTGCTCACCTCGGTGATCATCTTCATCGCCTTTGCCAGCATCACCTTCGTTCTCTGGACCGGCGCCAAGGCGGTGATTGCCGGCGAGATGACGGCCGGCCGCCTGTCGCAATTCGTGCTCTATGCGGTCTTCGCGGCCTCGGCGCTCGGCCAGCTCTCGGAAGTGTTCGGCCAGTTGAGCCAGGCCGCCGGCGCCGCGCAGCGCCTCTCCGACCTGCTGGCCACGCAGCCTGCCGTCGTCGAGCCTGACGCGCCGGTGGCGCCCTCGCATCCGGCGCGGGGCGAGATTACGTTCGACGGTGTCAGCTTCGCCTATCCCACCGCGCCCGAAAGGCGGGTGATCGGGCCGATCAGCTTCACCATGCGCCCGGGCGAGCGGGTGGCGATTGTCGGCCCGTCCGGGGCCGGCAAGTCGAGCCTGATGCAGTTGCTGATGCGCTTCTACGATCCGCAGGCCGGGCAGATCCGGATCGATGGCGTGCCGGTCGAGCGGATGCGCCTTGTCGCGTTGCGCGGACTGATGGCCAGCGTGCCGCAGGAGCCGGTGATCTTTGCCGAGACGATCCGCGAGAACATCCGCATCGCCCGCCCCGAGGCCCGGGATGACGAGGTCGAGGCCGCGGCCGAGAAGGCCGCCGTGATGCGCTTTGCTTCGCGGCTCGAGACGGGACTCGACACGATGGTCGGCGAACGGGGCGTCACGCTCTCGGGTGGCGAGCGCCAGCGCATCGCCATTGCCCGGGCGATCCTGCGCGATGCGCCGATCCTGCTGCTTGACGAGGCCACGTCGGCGCTGGATGCGGAAAACGAGCGGGCCGTGCAGGAGGCCCTGGAACGGGCCATGGCCGGCCGGACGGCGCTGGTCATCGCGCATCGCCTCGCCACGATCCGGCATGCCGACCGCATCCTCGTGATTGATCAGGGCCGGATCGTCGAGGATGGCACGCATGATGCACTCGTCGCGCGTGGCGGCCTCTATGCCGGGCTGGCGAAGCTGCAATTCACGGGCAGCGAGCCGTCCGAGGCCAATCCGGCCTGATGGCACCCTTTTTCCGGGCGCGTTAGCGCTCGGTGAGCTTGAGCTCCAGCCGCCGGTTGCGCCCAAGGGCCTCCGGCGTATCGCCGAAATCGAGCGGTGCGAATTCCCCGAACCCGGCCGCGACCAGCCGTTGCGGCGAGACGCCCTTCGATTGCAGGTAGCGAACGACGGCGATGGCACGGGCGGCGGAGAGATCCCAGTTATCCTTGAACTGGCCTGCGCCGGAAAGCGGGCGCTTGTCCGTATGGCCGTCAATCCGCGCGACCCAGCCGATATCCGGCGGAATGGTGCGTTCCAGCTCGACAAGCGCGGCGGCGAGCTTGTCGAGTTCCTCACGCCCGGAGGCTTCCATCTCGGCTGCGCCGGAGCCGAAGAAGATCTCCGACTGGAAGACGAAACGGTCGCCGACAATGCGGACATCCGGGCGGTTGCCAAGCACCGAGCGCAGCCGGCCGAAGAAATCCGAGCGATAGCGGTTCAGTTCCTGCACGCGCTGCGCAAGGGCGAGGTTCAGGCGGGATCCGAGATCGGCGATGCGGAGCTGGGAATCCCGCTCGCGCGTCTCGGTCTGGGCAAGGGCGCTTTCCAGTGCCTGCAATTGCTGGCGCATGGCGGTGACCTGCTGGTTGAGCAGGGCGACTTCGCGGAAGGCCCGCATGGCGGCGTTGCGTTCGTCCTCGACGGCCCGGTTCAGCGCGCCGATCCTCGCCTGATCGGTGCCTGCATTGCCGAGAAGACCCTCCAGCCGCTCCCGCTCGGCCTTCTCGTTGGCCAGGGTGGCCTGCAGGCCGAGAAGCCGCTGTTCGGCGGTGTCCTTCGCATCCTTTTCCAGCGCCAGCAGGTCCGTCAGCGTGGCGAGGCGCTGGTTGAGCTGCTGGAGGAAATCGTCCTTGCCTGCGATCTCGCGGCTGATGAAGAACTGGCCGAGCATGAAGACGGCGAGCAGGAAGATGAAGACGAGCAGCAGGGTCGACAGGGCATCGACAAAGCCCGGCCAGTAATCGATCCCGCGTTCGCGGTGCCGGCCCCGACCCAAAGCCATTACTCGGCCTTCTTTTCAGCCGGTGGCGACGGGGTATCCTGCGTCAGTTTCTCGAGCAGACGCTTAACGTCGGCCTGCTGTGCAGCCTGGGCCTCGACCCAGTTGCGGATCATCTGCTGCTCATTGCGCATATGCTGCACCATGGCCTGGATGCCCTCGGCCAGGTTGGCGATGGATTGCGAGGCATTCCGCCCCGCCCCGGCATCGCTGACGGCGCGGGAAATCCCGTCCAGCGCCTGGCGCAGGTCCGGCGGCGCGCCCGCCAGGGCAGGCTGGTCCTGCACGGTGGAGGAGAGCCATTCCTCGACCTCGTAGAAGAAGCGGCTTTGCGCCTGTCCGGCCTGCAGATCCAGGAAGCCCAGCGTGAGCGAGCCGGCCAGCCCGAAGAGCGAGGAGGAAAACGCGATGCCCATGCCCGAGAGTGGCGCGGCGAGGTTGCGCTTCAGCTCATCGAACAGCGCGTTGTTCTCGCCGGCGCTTGGCAGTTTCTCGATCACGGTGCCGATGGAGGACACCGTCTCGATCAGGCCCCAGAAGGTGCCCAGAAGACCGAGAAAGACCAGCAGGCCAGTGAGATAGCGGGCGAGCTCACGGCTCTCGTCGAGACGGCCGCCGATCGAATCGAGCACCGAACGGAGCGTGAGCGTGGAGATGCCGGTGCGGCCGATCCGGTCGCCCAGCAGCGCGGCCATCGGGGCGAGCAGGATCGGCTCGGCGGGCGGCGGGCGGGTCTCGTCCGGCTCGATCCGGCTGTTGACCCAGCGGATCTCGCGGAACAGCCGCCCGACCTGTGCAAAGGAGAACACGATGCCGAGCAGGAGGACCAGGCCGATCACCCCGTTCAGGCCGGGATTGGCCCAGAACGCCACCTGGATCTGCTTCTGCATGACCGCCACGAGCAGCCCGCCCAGCACCAGGAAGACGATCATCCGGAACAGGAAAAGCCCGGGAGAAGTCAACCGTCGGCCCGAACGCGTCTTCGCCATCCCACGATCCCAGTCTTGCGCGACAAACCCGCCGCGCCGGCAGTCAACCCGGTTCGGCGACGCTTGGCAACCCGTTGCGCGCCCGGTTCAGGCGGTGGCCTCGGCGAGAAGGCGCAGGAGTGACTGATGCGCCACTTCATTGCCGGCTACGACGGCACGGCTTTCGAAGATCCGGTTCGATCCGTCCGGCGCGGTGACGAAGCCGCCGGCCTCGCGGATCAGCAACAGGCCCGCAGCCATGTCCCAGGGCGAAAGGTTGCGCTCCCAGAAGCCTTCGAGCCGCCCTGCCGCAACGAAGGCGAGATCGAGCGCGGCAGCGCCCATCCGGCGCAGGCCGGAGCAGCGCGGCATGATGCCGGCCAGCTCGCGGATGAAGAGGCCGTGATCGCCCCTGCCGGCATGCGGAATGCCGCAGCCGATCACGGAATCGGCGAAATCGGTGCGGGGCGAGACGCGCAGGCGGTAATTGTCGCGCGGGGTCGCGCCGACGACGAAGGCGCCCTGGCCCTTCTCGGCGACGAACATTTCCTCGGTGAACGGATTGTAGACCAGGCCGGCGACAATCTCGTCGTCGCGTTCAAGGCCGATCGAGATGGCGAATTGCGGGATCGCGTGCAGGAAATTGGTCGTGCCGTCGAGCGGGTCGATGATGAAGCGATGCGTCTTGTCACTGCCCTCGACCGAGCCTTCCTCCTCCATCAGGAAGCCATAGCCCGGCCGGGCGCGGGACAGTTCCTGGAACAGGATCTTCTCGGCCTTCTTGTCGGCCTCCGAGACGAAATCCCCCGGACCCTTGCGCGAGATGGTCAGCGACGGCAATTCGAGGAAATCGCGGCGGAGTGACTTGCCGGCCTTGAGGGCGGCGGCCGTCATCACGTTCATCAGCGGTGAGCGAAGCATGGGCGGATGGTCCTGGGAAACAGCGTTGCGCTTGGTTGCGCGATTATCGGCGGGAAGGCAAGGGCCGGCGGCGCCGTCAGGTGCCAGCGGGGCGGAGGTTCCGCTCCTTCACCCGGCGGCGCGCCTCGGCGAGGCATCCGGCGGGATCGGCGGCCTCGAAGAGCCAGGGGCCGATGGCAATGAATTCGGCGCCCGTCAGGGCCAAAGCCTCGACGCTGTCGAGATCGGGCGCATAGGCGACGCAGGGAACGGTGAAGATCGAGGCCCACCATTCCGCCCGTTCCACCGTCTGGCTGAAGGCGGGCAGGCTGCCATCCGGCCGGGGCTCGCCGAACATGACATAGTCGATGTCGCGTTCGCCGGCTTCCATTGCATCATGGCGGGCCTTGAGGCCGCCAATGCCGACGATGCGATCCGGCTTGAGCGCTTCCACGGCTTCGTCGAGGCGCGGGCCGGGGCCGGCGACATGGACGCCATCGATGCCAAGCCGGGCCACCAGGCGGGCATCGGCAGGCAGGTCGATCAACATGGCCGCACCGGCCTCCTGCACAAGGCGGCACAGGGCCGAAGCCGGGCCCTTGAGTTCAGCGTCGTTGCCAGCGGCGAAGACAGCGCGGAGCACGGCCACCGCGCCGGTGGCGAGGACCGGCTCCAGCTTCGCCCGGAAGGCCATGACATCCCCGATCGGCGGGGTCAGGAGATAGAATTGCGGGATCATGCCGATATCCATGCCATAAAACGACGAAAAGGGCGAATGCCGGATCCGGCATCCGCCCCTGTCCGCGGTGATGCGGGAATCAGGCGATCTTCGGGTCGAGCGTGCCCTTGGCGTAGAGCTTCGCCATGTCGCTGAGCGGGATGACCTTCTTGATCTTCGAGGCCTGGCCGGCGGTGTTGAATTCCTCCAGCCGCTGGCGGCAGAGCTTCGTCATCGCCTCCATGGCCGGCTTGAGATATTTGCGCGGATCGAACTCGCCCGGCTCCTCGGCGAGGATGCGGCGGATCTGCCCCGTCATCGCCATGCGGTTGTCGGTGTCGATGTTGATCTTGCGGACGCCGTGCTTGATGCCGCGCTGGATCTCTTCCACCGGCACGCCCCAGGTCGGCTTCATCTTGCCGCCGAACTTGTTGATGATGTCCTGCAGTTCCTGCGGCACCGAGGAGGAGCCATGCATGACAAGATGCGTGTTCGGGAGCTTCCGGTGGATCTCCTCGATCACATGCATCGCCAGCACCTTGCCATCCGGCTTGCGGGTGAACTTGTAGGCGCCGTGGCTCGTGCCCATGGCGATGGCCAGGGCATCTACCTTGGTTTCCTTGACGAATTTCACCGCCTCGTCCGGGTTCGTCAGCAGCTGGTCATGGCTGAGCTTGCCCTCGAAGCCATGGCCGTCCTCCTTCTCGCCCTCGCCGGTCTCGAGGCTGCCGAGCACGCCGAGCTCGCCTTCCACCGAGATGCCGCCGAGATGGGCCATCTCCGTCACCGCCCGGGTGACGCCGACATTGTAGTCCCAGTCGCCCGGGGTCTTGCCGTCGGCCTTGAGCGAACCGTCCATCATCACCGAGGTGAAGCCGGCCTGGATCGCCGTCATGCAGGTGGCGGGCTCGTTGCCATGATCGAGATGCACGCAGACCGGGATATGCGGGTAGATCTCGGTCGCGGCATCCATCATGTGCTTGAGCATGATGTCATTGGCATAGGAACGGGCGCCGCGGCTGGCCTGGATGATCACCGGCGCATCGACGGCATCGGCCGCCGCCATGATGGCGAGGGCCTGTTCCATGTTGTTGATGTTGAAGGCCGGCACGCCGTATTCGTGCTCGGCGGCGTGGTCGAGAAGTTGGCGAAGCGTGATGCGGGCCATTGTTGAGCTCCTTGGAGAATGAGGTTCAGGCCGAGAGCGCCTTCACGCCCGGCAATTCCTTGCCTTCCATCCATTCGAGGAAGGCGCCGCCGGCGGTGGAGACGTAGGTGAGGGCCTCGCCCACGCCGGCATGGTTGACGGCCGCGACCGTATCGCCGCCGCCGGCCACGGAGACCAGCTTGCCGGCACCGGTCAGTGCGGCGGCTGCGCGGGCCACGGCCACGGTGGCCGTGTCGAAGGGCTGCAGCTCGAAGGCGCCGAGCGGGCCGTTCCAGACCAGCGTCTTCATGCTGTCGAGCTTCGCGATGATGATCTCGGTGGCGGTCGGGCCGGCATCGAGAATCATCTCCTCCGGGCCGACCGAGGTGACCGGCGCGGCCCGAAGGGGCGGGTTGGCCTTGAATTCCTTGGCCAGCAGCGCGTCGGTCGGGAGCAGGATCTCGCAGCCGGCAGCCTTGGCCTTGGCCTCGATCTCGCGGGCGGTGGCGGCAAGGTCATGCTCGCAGAGGCTCTTGCCGACATTCACGCCGCGCGCGGCGAGGAAGGTATTGGCCATGCCGCCGCCGATGACGAGGCAATTGACCTTGCTGACGAGATTGCCGAGCAGGTCGAGCTTGGTCGAGACCTTGGCCCCGCCGACAATCGCCATGACCGGGCGCTTCGGCGTGCCGAGCGCGGCATCGAGCGCCTTGAGTTCCGCCTCCATGGTGCGGCCGGCATAGGCCGGCAGCAGGCGGGCGAGGCCCTCCGTCGAGGCATGGGCGCGATGGGCGGCAGAGAAGGCGTCATTCACATAGGCATCGCCGAGCGTGGCAAGGGCGGCGGTGAATTCGGCGCCGTTCTTCTCCTCGGCCTTGTGGAAGCGGGTATTCTCGAGGCAGAGCACCTCGCCATCGGCGAGGGCGGCGACGGCCTTTGCCGCATCCGGGCCGATGCAATTACCGGCAAAGGCGATCGGCTGGCCGAGCAGGCCCGCAAGGGCGGCGGCGACGGGGCGGAGGCTCTCGCCGGGGCTGGCGCGCTCCTCGAAGGTCTCGCCCTTGGGCCGGCCGAAATGGGCCAGCAGGATTACCCGGCCACCGCGTCCCGCGAGATCACGGATTGTCGGGAGGATGCGTTCGAGGCGGGTCGCATCCGTGACCTGCCCGTTCTCCATCGGCACATTCAGATCGACGCGGACAAGGATCCGTTTGCCCTTGGGCGCGATGTCGTCGAGGGTCTTGAAGGCGGTCATTTCAGCAGGCCGGGGGCAAAGCGGAGCAGGAGAACGAGGAGAAGCGTCGTGGCAACGGCCGTGACAAGCGCCGTGACGATGAGGGCGCCGAAGCGCGGCACCTTCTCGACCCGGGCCTTCAGCGCCGCCACTTCCGTGGAGAGCTCGACCGCATCGACCGAGCGGGCGGCTTCCTCGACGCGATGGGCGGCGGCATCGAGGCGGTTCTCGACCCGCCCGAACAGGGCCTCGTAGCGGGCGAATTTCTCCTCGATGCGCGCGGCCTTGTCCTCGATGCGCGAGAGCTGGTCGAGGGCAGAGCGCGGCGGGGCCTTGCTGGCGGGGGCGGGAGCCGGTTCGGCGGTCGGATCGACAGTCGGTTCAATGCGATCGTTCATTCTCAGCTCCCGTCAGCGTTTCCCGCGGCGTTCCCTCGGTCAGATCAGCTTGGCCATGGCCACGGCGGTATCCGACATGCGGTTCGAGAAGCCCCATTCGTTGTCATACCATGACAGGATCGAGACAAGCGTGCCGCCCATCACCTTGGTCTGATCCATGTGGAAGACCGAGGAATGCGGGTCATGGTTGAAATCGATCGAGACATTCGGCGCGTTGGTATAGCCGAGGATGCCCTTGAGCGGGCCATCGGCCGCCGCCTTGATGGCCGCGTTGATCTCGTCCTTCGAGGTCTCGCGCCTGGCGATGAACTTCAGGTCGACGACGGAGACATTCGGCGTCGGCACGCGGATGGAGGAGCCGTCGAGCTTGCCGTTGAGTTCCGGCAGGACGAGGCCGACGGCCTTGGCGGCGCCGGTCGTCGTCGGGATCATCGAGAGGGCCGCGGCGCGGGCGCGGTAGAGGTCCTTGTGCATGGTGTCGAGCGTCGGCTGGTCGCCGGTATAGGAATGGATCGTCGTCATCATGCCACGCTCGATGCCGACAGCCTCGTGCAGGACCTTCGCCACCGGGGCGAGGCAGTTCGTGGTGCAGGAGGCGTTCGAGACGACGAGATGGTCCTTCGACAGCTTGGCATGGTTCACGCCGAACACGACGGTGAGATCGGCGCCGTCGCAGGGGGCGGAGACGAGGACGCGCTTGGCGCCGGCTTCGAGATGGGCTGCGGCCTTGTCTTTCGAGGTGAAGATGCCGGTGCATTCCATGGCGATATCGACGCCGAGGGCGGCATGCGGCAATTCGGCCGGGTTGCGGATGGCCGTCACCTTGATCGGGCCGGTGCCGACATCAATCGTGTCGCCATCGACGGTCACCGTGCCGTTGAACTTGCCGTGCACGCTGTCATAGCGGAAGAGATGCGCGTTGGTTTCCACCGGGCCCAGATCGTTGATGGCAACCACCTGGATATCCTTGCGGCCCGATTCCACGATGGCGCGCAGGACATTCCGCCCGATACGCCCGAAACCGTTGATCGCAACCTTCACAGCCATGTCTCTCTCCTTACTCGAATTAGTGCGCGGTCCCCATGCTGTGGCAGACCTGAATATTGCCTGAAGCTCAACGCTTCAATTTTGCCCGTGCTGCAGAAACAACAGCTTCGGCCGTGATACCGAAATGCTGGAACACCTTGCCGGCAGGCCCCGAGGCGCCGAAGCCCTCCATGCCGATGAAGGTCCCGTCGGGGCCGATCACGGAATCCCAGCCCTGGCGGACGGCCGCTTCGATCGC
>JAIXSR010000085.1 GCA_027484605.1 Hyphomicrobiales bacterium
CAACCAGGAACGACACCTCTCATCCAGGCCAACATTCAAGGAACGCCGCGCGGCCGCTCTCAGCGAATGGCGTCAGCTTTGCGCGGCCTGATCCATGGCAGGGTAGGGCGCTTTCCGAGACTTTTTTGGTTGGTCTGACAGCACCAAATGAATGGCGTCAACTTTGCGCGGCCTGATCCATGCCGGGGTAGGGCGCTTTCCGAGACTTTTCTGGTTTGTCTGACAGCACCGTTCAAACAAGCCGAGCTAGCGCTTTCCGAGGCTATCCAATTTTGTCTGACAGCGCCGAAGTTACTGATGAGGGCGGCAGGCAAACTCAACACAAGCCTGCGCCAAACAAGCGGTTGCATCGAGACAGCAGGCCTCGTGGATGGAGCCCTTTGCCGCAACCGGAAGCTCGGTGCAGGCCAGCAGGAGCTGACCCGCGCCCAAGGCCAATAGACTGGCTGCGGCACCATCAAAGCTCGCCCGCGCGTGCTCAATCTCTCCACGTTTCACAGCTGCAATGGCGTCGATGATGAGGCCCTGATCCTGCCCTTCGGGAACAAGCACCTGCCATCCTGCCTTCCCGAAATAGCGCTGGTAGATGCCGGCCTGAAGCGTACCGACGGTTGCCAATACGGCAATCGGCGTTGTGTTCTTTGGCGCGGCGTCGATAACGGCCTGCGCCATGTGGATGATCGGCACCTTGGTCGAGGCGGCAAGCTGATCATACCAGGCATGCGCAGTGTTGCATGCAATAGCGATGGCTTCGACACCGGCTTGCTCAAGTGTTCGTATCCCTGCGAGCATGGCCGGCAAAGGCTCGTCGGTTCCTGCCACAGCAGCACCGACCCGGTCAGGGATCTGCGGAACAGAATACACGATTAGTGGAATGTGATCCTGATCATACTTGGCGGGTGTCGTTTCAATTACCTTCTGCATGAAATCGACCGTGGCTAGCGGCCCCATCCCGCCCAATACCCCAATGAGTCGGCGTTCTGCCATGCCCATATCCTTTGCAGATCGAACGTCCTTTGCAGATCGAGCGCGGCACTTCGTGCCGTTATGCCGATGTCAGTTGTCGATACCCTGAGCAACCTGCTCCGCAAAATCCAGCAGTTTCGCGTCTGCGCCTCTCCAGGACATCAGTTGAAGACCCGTGGGCAATCCCGTCGATGTGACACTGTTGGGAATGCTGATCCCGCATAGATCAAGGCAATTGCCTGCTCTCGTGTAAAGCGACATCGGGATTGTGGACTCATCGACAGCATTGACAGGAACTGCCGGCAAAGGTGTGCCTGGCAGGGCGATGATATCGAAACGCCTGTATCCCGCATTGAACTCCGCGATCGCTTCATCGCGTTCACGCAACAGCAAAGCATAATGCCTTTCGTCAATGTCGCGCCCGGCCAGCACGCGTTGGCGGACATGCGGATCGAGCGGGGTTGTCGGGTCCTCTGCAAGTGCCTTGTGTTGGCGATAGGCATCATGGGCGACGATCTTGCCATTGAGCGCCTGATAAGCTGTCAGCGCCCTCGGGAATGAGAAAATCTCGACCTCGTGGCCAGCCGAGCGCAATGATCCGATCGAACGTTCAAAGTTTGAAAGCACGTCCGGGTCACATGGCAAGAGTTGATCCCGTGCGGGCACCCCGACGTGCAGCGGCCGGCCAGTTGCCTGTACTCGCAATGGCAAACCAGCCATCACGCAGAACAGCAGGCGCGCATCACCGACGTTTCGCGTGATGGGGCCGAGCGTGTCGAAAGCTGGGCCGAGGGGAGCAATGCCGTCAAGCGGGATAGCACCAAAGCTCGGCTTGAAGCCGATAACTCCACAGAGAGACGCCGGAATGCGGATGGATCCGCCCGTATCGGAACCGATTGCGGCAGGCACCATTCTGGCAGCAACAGCGACCGCCGAACCACTGCTCGAGCCTCCGGGAACATGATGCACATTGCGATCGACCGGGTTCCATGGTGTGCCCATAGAATGGTTGGTGCCCCAGCCGCCGATGGCGAATTCGACCATATGCGTCATGCCGATGATGACAGCCCCCGCGTCGATCAGGCGCTGGATGGCCGTAGCGGTGGCGGCTCCGGGGTGAAACGGATAGCATTTCGAGCCAAACCCGGCGGGGCGGCCGCTGATTTGCGCGAGGTCCTTGACCGCGATCGGCACGCCGTGCAGCGGCCCGGCAGCGCCAGAGCGAAGCGCTGCCCTGTCGAGTTCCTCTGCCCGATGCATGGCAGCATCGGCGAAGACCTCGACAAAGGCATGCAGCTTTTCGTTCTCGGCGGCGATGGCGTCGAGGACGCATTTGACAAGCGAGCGCGTTGACAACTCCCCACTGGTGGTCAACCGGGCGATGTCCTGCACAGTTAGTTCCGGAATCAACATGGGCCTCGCTGTTTGGCTTTGCGCGACGTCAGATTGCGAGCATTTGCCCATGCAAATAAAGCAGGCAGTCTGTCGCGAAGTGTCGCCATCTGCGCTTAAAAAATCTATATGAGTGGCGGAACCTGCAGAGCACGGGTTACATCAACCGCAGGTGATCGGCGGAGCGCGTCCAGAATTGGCGCCGGTAACTCGGCCGACGCGTTTTCGTAGATCCGGCAACCTTCGATCGCCTCGCGCAGCCTGATGCCGCGCCCGAGATATTCGAGAACCGTGGGAGAGGCAGAAATCAGGCGCTGGTCTGAGCCTGAAACACCCATCGTGAGGCCCGTGAGCGTCGTGACGCGGTTCCGGTAGCTCGGGTAAATGATCGTATGGGTCAACTCATGGCCGGTTATCGATTCCTGATCGATGAAGTGGAGGCGATCTCCAACCGTCGCGAGAATGCCAACATATTTGTACACGTCTGGAGCGGAGCCATCGTTTTCAAGCTTGAGGCGCTCAAGGCGTTTATACATGGTATAGTCTTGCCAATTATAAACAATTATTAATGATCTCAGGATGAACCCTGCTCGGGAAAAAGAATTGTAATATTGATAATAATAACCAATATACTTCCCGAGTGCGTTTTTTTGTCTTTTGGCATTTGCCAGTAAATTAACAAAATATGTTGGAATCTGTATATCGTGCGCGCTTTTTATCGGTTTAAGCCGTACAATATTCCGGAACTGATCGTGCGGCATGAGCATTTCATATTCATCAAACCCAAAAAAATCACATAATCTCCGAAATGTGTATCGCGAAGGAAACGAAGATCCTGACAGGTACTTCATAAATTGCTGCCGATTTATTTGAATTTTTCTACAAATATCTGAGACAGAACTATGATAACTGCAGACAAGCTTGAGATTTGCGACGAAATTTGCGATCGTATAGTCCTTTAGGGACTGCATTGAGGTGTAGCCTTGAAAGCGTCAGATCGCGACATAGTGTGAATGGTTTCGCCATTGCCCGCAAGCAAAACATGATCCTACTCTGCTCTCCGGAACGGGAAGGCTCCACCCGGGGGCTCAAGAGCAATTGGCATCGAAGTTGCCCGGGGGAAAAGTGAAAACAGGAGAGGGTCACATGAATAGACGTATTGTTCTGGCGCTGGCTTTGGCAACGACGGCTCTGGTGAGCCTGCCGGCGATCGCGCAGAAATCCGGTGGCACCCTGGTGCAGATCACCCAGCCCGAGCCTCCGAATCTCGCCCCCTATATCTCGACCTCAGCCCCGATTGGCCAGGTCACCGCGAAGGTGTTCGACGGATTGCTCGAATACGGGTTCGACCTCAAGCCAAAACCTTCTCTGGCCGAGAGTTTCGAGGTCGCGCCGGATGGCAAGGCCGTTACTTTCAAGCTGCGCAAGGATGTGAAGTTCCACGATGGCAAGCCCTTCACGTCCGAAGATGTTCAGTTCACCATCATGGAAGTGCTCAAGAAGAACCACCCGCGCGGTATCGCCACGTTCCGCGATGTGACTGCAGTCGAAACGCCGGATGCGCATACCGCAATCTTCCGGCTCGCGATCCCGGCACCTTACATACTTAAGGCGCTGTCATCCTATGAAAGCCCGATGTTGCCCAAGCATGTCTACGGACAGGGCGATATCAAGACGCACGCCAACGCGAATACGCCGATCGGCTCCGGCCCGTTCAAGTTCGGCGAATGGCGTCGCGGCGAGTTTGTCCGCCTGGACAAGAACCCCAGCTACTGGCGCGCCGGGCTTCCTTATCTCGACCGGATTGTCGTGCGCTTCATCGCCGACGCTTCGACCCGCACAGCGGTTCTCGAAAAGGGCGAGGCCCATGTCGCGGGCCTTGGTGCTGTGCCCTACAACGACGCGAAGAAGCTGGCACTGCGCCCCAACATCGAAGTGAGCACCAAGGGCACAGAGATGATCTCGCCCATCGTCGAATTGCTCTTCAACACCAAGCAGGCGCCTTTCGACAACCCGAAGGTTCGTCAGGCCATCTCTTACGCCGTGGATCGAAAATTCGCCATCGAGAATGTCTGGTTTGGCTTCGGCAAGCCGGCGATGGGCATCATCAGCTCGAACTTCCAGCCCTCGGGTCTCTTTGCGCCGGGCATCGACTTCACGGTGGCCGATCGTATCGAGCGCGCCAACAAGTTGCTTGACGAGGCTGGTTTCCCAAGGAAGGCCGATGGCACGCGCTTCGAATTCACGCATGACATCACGCCCTATGGCGAGGAATGGCAGCGCTTTGGTGAGACGGTTCAGCAAAATCTCGCGCAGATCGGTGTCAAGGCAACGCTGCGCTACGAGGACCTGCCGAAATGGCTGAAGCGTACGTACACAGACTATGATTTCGCGATCACCTCAAACTTCCTCTTCAACCTTGCGGATCCTGTGCTCGGTGTTCATCGTGGCGTGCATTCGGATCGCATCCGTCCTGGCACCGTCTTCGTGAATGGATCGCGCTGGTCCAGCCCGGAAACGGACGCCTTGATGGACAAGGCGGCTGTTGAGACCAACGACGCAACACGCGGCAAGCTCTACGCTGAGTTTGTGCAAAGGGTCTCCGAAGCAAGTCCCGTCGCTTACGTTCTAGAGGTACAGTTTCCGACTGTCATCAATAAGCAGTTCAAGAACGTGATCGATACACCGCTAGGCATTTACGGCAATTTTGCGACTGTACATCGAGAATAAGAACCCACGACAATAGCCCGCGGGCGGCCTTCATTTCTTGTTGGCCGCCCTCTTTTTTTCTTTGGGGGTGGCATGAAATCCGGTTCGTTGGGAAGTTACATCGCACGTCGCCTCTTGCAGACAATACCTGTCATCCTGGGCGTTGTTGTTGTTAACTTCCTTCTGCTCCAGCTTGCGCCTGGCGATCTCGCAACAGTGCTTGCTGGTGAAGCCGGTGGTGCGCCGAAGGAATACATCGATCAGCTTCGCGCCCGGTTTGGTCACGACCAGCCGGTTTACGTACAGCTTTTCAATTACATAAAGAACCTGCTGGTTCTCGACCTTGGCTATTCCTTCCGCCAGAGCGCTCCGGTTCTTGAACTCTTGCTCAAGCGATTGGGCCCGACTCTGCTCCTGATGGGATCGACGCTGGTCGTTTCGCTCGGACTCGGCGTCCTGATGGGTCTTCTGGCGGCACTTTGGGTCCGCACCTGGAAGGATCATGTGATCTCTGTCGCGGCCGTCATCGTCTACGCCACGCCGCTCTTCTGGGTCGGCCTGATGCTGGTCCTGGTATTCTCGATCTGGCTTGACTGGTTCCCGACATCGGGCATGGAGAATGTTGTCGCCTTTCATGAGGGCTGGAACCGTGTCGTTGACATTGCCCACCATCTCGTCCTGCCCACGGTGACGCTCTCGCTCTTCTACCTCGCACTTTACGCCCGGTTGATGCGCGCCTCGATGCTGGAGCAACGCGGCCTCGACTATGTCACCACTGCCCGCGCTAAAGGGCAGACGGATCGGAAGATCACAACCCGGCACGTCTTCCGCAACGCATTGCTGCCGGTTGTCACCATGGCAGGCGTGCAGACCGGCGGGCTGCTGGGAGGTTCTGTGGTTGTTGAAGCCATCTTTGCCTGGCCGGGTCTCGGTCAACTTGCCTATCAGTCGCTTTTCGCGCGCGATTACAACCTGCTTCTCGGCATCTTTTTCATGTCGGCAGTGCTTGTCGTCATCGTGAATCTGATCGTCGATGTCATCTATGTCTTCCTCGACCCACGCATCCGGATTGGGTGAGCGCCATGAAAAAGTTCTGGTCCCGGTTTCTTGGCAATCCCCGCGTCTATCTCGGCCTTATCTGGCTGGGATTGCTGCTCCTCGTTGCAATTTCCGCGAATGTGCTGGCTCCGACCGACCCCTTCGCCATCGTTGGCAAGCCAATGGCCCCGCCCGGCGGTGAATTCTGGCTTGGCACGGATAGTCTCGGCCGCAATGTTTTGGCTGGCCTCATTCATGGTTCCCGCGCGACAATTCTCATTGCCGTTCTCGCGACACTGTTTGCTGTCGCCTTCGGTACCTTCATCGGGGCTGTGGCCGGATACTATGGCGGCTTGATCGACAATGTGCTCATGCGCTTTACGGAATTCTTTCAAACCATACCCTCGTTCCTTTTCGCCATTGTGCTGATCGCAATCCTGTCACCATCGGCACTCAATCTCGTGGTTGCGATTGCAACGGTGAGTTGGCCTCCCATTGCACGGGTCGTTCGCGGCGAGGTCCTGACGGTCAAGTCGCGGGAGTTTGTGCAGGCCGCCGTCGTTGCAGGTCAGGGCGATGCCGCGATCCTTCTGAAGCAGGTTCTGCCAAACACGTTGTCACCGCTCATCGTCACCGGGTCACTGCTGATCGCGACGGCGATTCTAGTCGAGAGTGCGTTGTCCTTTCTCGGACTTGGCGCCCCCAATTTGATGAGCTGGGGTTTCATGATCGGGGCCGGCCGCTCATTCATGCGCGAGGCGTGGTGGCTCGTGACCGTTCCCGGCATTGCCATCCTGCTCACTGTCCTTGCCATCAATCTGGTGGGTGAAGGCCTGAACGATGCGCTCAACCCGAGGCTCGCGGATCTATGACCGACATCGTTCTTTCCATCGATGATCTCAAGGTCGCTCTGCCGGCCTGGTCAGATCGCAGATTTGCGGTTGGCGGAGTTACGCTGGACATCCGCCAGAAGGAAATTCTCTGCATCGTCGGCGAGTCCGGTTCCGGCAAATCGATGATGGGCAAGGCCATTCTCGGGCTGCTTCCGGCACCCCATGTGCGTGCTGTCGGCGGCAAGATCATGTTTGAAGGGCGTGATCTGCTTGAATTGTCAGATGACGATATGCGCGCCATTCGCGGCGGGCGCATCGCGATGATTTTTCAGGAGCCGATGACTGCGCTCAACCCCTTGATGAAGGTTGGTCAGCAGATCGAAGAGGTGCTGGAAATCCACACCAGGATGAGCCCGGCTCAGCGGCGCGAGCGGGTTCTTGAACTGATCCGCGATGTGCACCTGCCCGAGCCCGAGCGGATGATCGCGAGCTATCCCCACCAGCTTTCGGGAGGGCAACGCCAGCGCGTGGTCATCGCTATGGCTCTGGCGCTCGAACCCGCGCTGATCATCGCTGACGAGCCGACAACCGCCCTCGATGTCACGACGCAGGCGCAAATCCTGCACCTGATCAAGGAGCTTCAACGTGCACATGGCACGGCCGTCCTGTTCATCACGCATGATTTCGGTGTTGTGGCGGAAATCGCGGACAGAGTCGCGGTCATGCGCCATGGCGAGGTTGTCGAGCAAGGTCCGGCGACCCAGGTGCTTGGTGCGCCGCAAGCCGATTACACAAAGGCCCTTGTGGCGGCTGTTCCGGGGCTGAAGCCACGGCTGAAGGAACTGGACGCTGACGCAAACGTGCTTCTGCGCGTCACCAATCTTCAGAAAACCTACCGCACCTCTTCCGGCCTGTTCGGCGGCACGGTTCGCGAGGTGCACGCGGCCAAGATGATCAATCTGGAACTCAAGCGGGAAAGCTCGCTCGCCCTTGTGGGGGAGTCCGGCTCCGGCAAATCGACACTTGCGCGTTGCATCATTGGCCTTGAGAGCGTTGATAGCGGTTTGATCGAGATTGACGGTGAACGCATCAGCGGCCGTACCCGCGCCGAGTTGCGCCCCTTCCGCAAGCACGTGCAGATGGTGTTCCAGGACCCCTATGCCTCACTCAACCCGCGCCAGCGTGTTGGCGACATCATTGCGCTGGGCCCGATGCTCAACGGCGTTAGCCGCGAGCAGGCTATTGCCGAGGCGAGAGAGTTGCTGCACCTCGTCGGTCTCAAGCCCGACGCCGTCGACCGATACCCGCATGAATTCTCCGGCGGCCAGCGCCAGCGCATCGGCATTGCCCGCGCGCTGGCGGTCAAGCCGAAACTGATCGTTGCCGATGAACCTGTTTCCGCTCTTGACGTGTCAGTACAGAAGCAGGTGCTCGAACTTCTGAACGACCTGAGAAAATCCTTCGGATTGTCTATGCTGTTTATCACACATGATCTGCGGGTTGCTGCGACTGTCTGTGAGGAGATCGCCATTATGCAACGAGGCGAGATCGTTGAGCGGGGCGCCACTGCCGAAATATTTGCAACACCTTCCCATCCCTACACACGCAGTCTTTTTGAAGCCGTACCGGGGCGTGAATGGATCAGCAGCCTAGGTTAAATCGCGAGTGTGTTTGGCTGTGTCGTTGCTTGGCATAGGCGCGTACGGAATTAATGGCACTGTGAGAGGAAAATCGGCTTGCCGCCTGAGCATGGGCGATGGCAAGCCCGATCCTCGAAGTGGAGCCTGTCACGATCGCGGTGCGGAATTCGCTCATGGCTTGCCCCCGGCGAGGTCCATTTCCGGCACCGAATCGGGGACGATCAGGATCGCCTCGGTTGCGTCGACGATTTCGGCGATCGTTACCCCCGGCGCCCGTTCCTTCAGCAGAAGCCCGTCTTCGGAGGGTTCGATCACCGCGAGATCGGTCACGATCAGGTCGACCCGGCGTAAGGCTGTGACAGGAAGCGTGCAGCGCGGCACGATCTTCGACTGCCCCTTGGCGGCGTGCTGCATGGCAACGATCACGCGCGCGGCACCGGTCACCAGATCCATGGCGCCCCCCATACCAGGCACCATCTTTCCGGGAACTTTCCAATTTGCCAGATGACCCCGCTCGTCCACCTGCAGGCCACCGAGGACCGTCATGTCGAGATGACCGCCCCGGATCAGGCCGAAGCTCATCGCGCTGTCGATGGCCGCAGCTCCGGGCACTGCGGTCACGAAGCCTCCGCCGGCATCGGTGAGATGCCGGTCTTCCATGCCCTCGGGCGGTCTTGCGCCAAGCCCGATCACACCGTTTTCGGCCTGAAAGAACACGCCGAGGCTGGCCGGCACATAGTTTGCCACCAAGGAAGGAAGACCTATCCCGAGATTGACCAGGGTCCCGGGCTTGATTTCCCGGGCCACCCGGCGCGCCACGCGTTCCTTAGCGTCCATGTCGAACTCCCCTACGAGGCACGGATCAGAAGGTGGTCGACCAGGACGCCCGGCGTGCGCACGGCATCGGGTGCGATAACCCCGACTGGAACGATGCTCTCCGGCTCGGCAATCACGGTCTGCCCAGCCAACGCCATGATCGGATTGAAGTTTTGCGCAGTGAGCATGTAGTTGAGGTTGCCGACATAATCGGCCTGCCATGCGCCGAGAAGCGCGAAATCGGCGGTGATCGGCGCCTCGATCAGCCAGCGTTTGCCGCCCAGTTCTATGGTGGGCTTGCCCTGCTCAACCTCGGTCCCGAGTCCGGTCTGTGTCAGAACGCCGCCGAGGCCCACACCTCCGGCCCGGATGCGCTCGACCAATGTGCCCTGCGGAACGAGCTCGCAGGTCAGTTCGCCAGCGATCATCTTGGCCTGGGTCTCTGGATTGAGGCCGATATGCGAGGCGATCACGTGACGGACAAGACCGGCCGAGATCAACTTGCCGATACCGCGCCCGGGCATGGCGGTATCATTGGCAATGATCGTCAGGTTTTTGGTTCCCCGCGCCACGATCGCGTCGATCAGGCGTTCGGGCGATCCAACGGCCATGAACCCGCCCACCAGCAGGCTGGCGCCCTCGCCGATCAACTCGGCAGCGGCCTCGGGCTTGAGCGCGCCTTTCATGCGGCCTCCTTGTTGATGAGCCCGGTCATTGCGCGCGTGGCGACCGCAATGACCCGCTCCTCGTTCGTCGGGATCACCATCACGCTGGTCCGAGAAAGATCCGAGGAGATCACCTGGGCATTTGCAGCGTTGGCGGTATGGTCAATTTCGATACCCATCCATCCCAGGCGCTCGCAGATCCGCGCACGGATCATGCGAGAGTTCTCGCCGATGCCACCGCAGAAAATCAGGGCGTCGATCCCGCTGAGGGCTGCAGCCATCGCACCAATCTCGCGCTGGCAGCGGAAGACGAAGTAGTCGATCGCCTCCGCTGCTTCCCGTGTCCCGGCGCTTTCAAGCGTTCGCATGTCGTTGGACAGCCCCGACAGGCCGAAAAGGCCGGACTGCTTGTACAGAAGATCGGAGATCTCTCGCGCGGACATACCGCGCTGATCCATGAGATAGAGCACGACGCCAGGGTCAAGCTGACCACACCGTGTTCCCATCGGGAGGCCATCCAGGGCGGAAAAACCCATGGTCGACGCGATGGATCGGCCGCCCTGGATCGCGCACATCGACGCGCCATTGCCAAGATGGGCGACAACCACCCGGCCGGAAGCCAGTTGGGGTGCCTGCGATGCTAAGGTCGCTGCAATGTATTCATAGCTGAGGCCGTGGAATCCATAGCGCCGGACACCCTGCTCATAGAATTCCCGCGGCAGGGCAAAGGTATCATTGACCCAAGGATGGGTCCGGTGGAAGGCCGTGTCAAAGCAGGCGACCTGCGGAACGCCGGGGAAGGCGTCCATGGCTGCACGGATCCCTTCGAGATTGTGCGGCTGATGAAGCGGGGCGAAGGGCGACAGGGTCGCCAGTTCCTCGAGCAATCCGGCATCGACCAGGGCATGTGTGGCCCGGTTGGCCCCGCCATGGACCACCCGATGACCAACTGCGGCAAGCGTCATGCCCGGCCAACGACGGCTGAAGCCGGCAAGCACGGTCCGGATCGCCGCCGCATGGCTGGACATGTCGCCTGATGCGGGAATGGCAGCGCCCTCGTGATCCCGCAAGCGGACCAAGGCTTTGGGGCCGATACCGTCGACGAGCCCTGTCGCGAGCGGCGTTTCACCGGCAACAGGAAAGAGGGACACCTTGAGGGAGGAGGAGCCTGAATTCAGGGTGAGAATGGCCTGCATCATGCTTTTATGCTCGCAAAATGGTGGATCGCTGCGACTGCGCAGGAGGCGAGCCGGGACATCGGACTGTCGGAGCGGCTGTTCAGGATAACAGGCACCCGCGCGCCGAGCACGAGGCCCGCACCCTCGGCATGGCTCATGTAGGACAATTGCTTGGCCAGCATGTTTCCGGCATCGAGGCTGGGAACAACAAGGATGTTGGCGCGTCCTGCCACGGCACCCTTGATCCCCTTTGTCCGGGCGGCACTCATGTCGATGGCATTGTCCATCGCAAGAGGACCCTCGACCTGGCCACCCCGTATCTGACCGCGATCGGCCATCTTCGACAGCAGCGCGGCATCAATGGAGGACTGGATCGCCGGGTTGACGGTCTCGACCGCGGAGAGAATGCCCACACGAGGATCCATTCCGAGGGACAACGCGAGATCGATCGCATTCTGGCAGATGTCGACCTTGGTCATCAGGTCGGGGGCAATGTTGATCGCTGCATCCGTGACGAGAACCGGCTCGGGCTGGCCCGGCACATCCATGACAAAGACATGCGTGAACCGTCGTCCGACCCGGAGGCCGATCGTCTTGTCCAGCATCGGCCTGAGCAGGTCATCAGTGTGAAGGTGGCCTTTCATGACCGAAGCGACCCGGCCGTCTCTCACCAACTGGCAGGCTCGCTCGGCCGCAGCGGCATCACCGGCGACATCGATGATCTCGATCCCCTCGAGATCGGCTTCAAGAGCGTCAGCAGCTTGCCGTATCGCCCTTTCGCTGCCGATCATGACCGGCGCAATGATGCTTTCCTTGGCCGCCAGGAGCGCCCCGCCAAGCGAATTGGCCTCGTCCGGGCAGACGACCGCCGTCGGCAGGGCCGGCAAGGGCCGTGCTCGCTCGAGAATGGCTTCGAAATGCCGGTGGCGCTGGACGATCAGACCGGGCATCTCGACATTGTCGCTGCCGAACCGTTCCGTCGGGGCAACGACGATCGCATGTCCGGAAAGAATGGGTTCCTTGTCTGAGGCGCGGACGACAGTGGTGGCAAGGTGGATGGTGCCATCCTCCAGCTTGTCGAGCACCTTGACGCTGGCGATCACCTCATCGCCGGCATGCGCCCGGGCATGGAACTGGAAGGTCTGGTGACGATAGAGCGTCCCGGGCCCCGGCAAGCGGGTCCCCAGCACCGCGGAGATCAATGAACCGATGAAGAGTCCCGGCGCGATGCGTTCCCGCAATCCATCTCCATCGAGATCGCTGTCGGCAAGATGCATGGGATTGAAGTTGCCCGATGCTGCGGCGAAGACATAAAGATCGTCCGCCGTGATCAGCCGACGGATCTCCGCCGAGTCGCCAGGCTCGATCTCCGAAAAAAGCCGATTACTCAGTCGCATTCTGGATGCCCGCTTTCTTTCGACGAACAGACGACGAGGTCCCTTTTTTCAGATCCCCGGCAGGAAGCGGTTCAGCCGCACGGGCCGCATTCGCGGCAGCGAGTGGGTCCTCGAGTACATTGCCCGTCAGGGGCGGCAGATCGAGCACCTCGCGGAAACGCTGCAGCATCGACAGCGTGCGCGGGCTCATCTCCTCGATCGGCCCCGGCACGAATTGCACGACCCTGAGCGCCATCTCGCGTTCGTCCGCATCGCGTAGGAGAAGCGGAAGCGTCTCGATCGCCCGTTCCGGTTCGTAGTTCGCTATCAAGGTCTGCTGATGGATGATCATCGCGCGGCGCTCGGCACCAAGCGAGCGGAAGGGTTCGTCCTGCGTCAGGACCTGTGACGACCGCTCGAGCCGATCACGCCGGACCTGCCCGCGGTTTTCAGCCAGAAGGACCAGCATCCGGATCACGGCCTCCGCAAAACCGCCCTGTTCCATGGCATGGATAGCCTGCGCGACCTCGGGGAGACCGCGCAACTCACCCTGGCTCTTCAACGTGCGGCGCGCTTCATGGGAGCGGCCGAAGACCCGCGCCCACGGCGTGCTCCACATGCCGTGGAAAGCCAGTTCGAGGCTCATGTCGCGGAAGTCGCGCCAGAGATCGATGGCCTGCTCCGTGGACTGAACCCACAAAGCCTCGGCGGCAAGAAACGGATTATCCGGATGGGCCGGCATGCGCTGCTCGCGGATTTGCCCGGCCAGATGCTCCACCTGCTTCATCAAGGGGTTCTGCGATGACATCATGGCCCGGCTCAGGCGCTGCGGATGCAAGGCCCGGGACAGTTCTGCCGACGTTTCCGTCACCATCGACCGGACCGCCGGGCGAACGACCGCGTCATAAATCTGTGCCTGAACCTCGGCAGCGCGCGCGACGGCGGCGAAAGGCCGCTCGTCGAAAAAGCCATCGTCAAGCGCCCGAATGTCATCGAATGTCCGCTCCGAGAAGCTGACGATGAAATGCTTGCGTCCGTCCCGCTCCACGACATCATCAATGGCCATCTCGTAGAGACCAGGCGCCAGCGCCTCGATGGTCTTCAGCGTCGAAGCGACCTCGGCATGTTCCTTCTTGGCGATCTGCGATGAGACGAAGATGCCGAGATGGCCGACCTGATCGTGCACCATGTAGATGATACGCTGGCCACGGATCCGGATCTCCGCGACATCGGCATAGGTTTCGACAATCCAGTTCAGGGCCTGCTGCGGCGGGGTGATATTGTCGCCATGGCTGGCGAAGACAATGATGGGCGCGCGGATGGCCTTCAGATCCACGGGCCGCCCGGGCTCAAGCCGGGCCTCGTTCTTGACCAGCCTGTTGCCGATGAAGAGCTGCTCGACAATCCAGCGGATCTCCGGCTCGTTCAGCAGGAAGAAGCCGCCCCACCAGCGCTCGAATTCGATGAAGCCTGCGTCCCCCTTGTCGATGTCGCGGAAAAGGTCCGTGTATTTCCGGAACAGGGTCCGGCCGGGATTCAGCATCTCGAAATTCTGGACGAGATGGGCCCCGTCGAAGATGCCACCGCCGAGATCAGACAAAAACATCGGGATCCATGTTCCGCCAAGGACGCCCGCGTTGTAGCGCATCGGGTTTTCCCCGATCCGGCCGGACCACGGGGCTACCGGTGCCCCATTGATGATGACGGGGCCTGTCAGGTCCGGGTTCGCGGCCGCGAGAAGCAAGGTGGCCCAGCCGCCCTGGCAGTTGCCGGCAATGATCGGCCGCGGGGAGTTCGGGTGGCGGCGCATCACCTCCCGCACAAAGGCGGCTTCGGAGCGCGTCACATAGGACAGATACTGCCCCGGCTCGGGCTCCCTGCGGAAAGCAACAAAATAGACCGGATGCCCGTCACGAAGTGCGACACCCACCTGGCTGTCTGCCTTGAAGCCGCCGATTCCCGGGCCGTGCCCGGCGCGCGGATCGATGATGATATAGGGCCGCTTCGTTTCGATGATCGTGACGCCGTCAGGCGGCAGGATCCTCAGAAGCATGTAGTTCGACGGATAGGGCAGATCCTTGCCATCCATGACGATTTCATAGCCATAGACGAGCACGGGCGGGCAGCCCGCCTCCTCATGCTCGAGGAAGACGTCGCCTCGCTTCCGCAATGTGTCAGCAGTCAGGATGGTGCGCTCGCCGACGTCCCGCAGATAGGATAGCCAGGCCTGTCCGAGCGTGCCTGCGCCTTGTGCGGCACGGACGCCGCCGAGAAGGCGTTCGGAATCGGCGATCGTGTCATGCATCCGCCGCGTATGCGTATCGTTGATCCGTTTCCCGTGCCTCGAACTGGCTGTAGTCAGAATGTTGTAGGTCGCACTGCTGGCCTCGATCTCGGCGGTGGCATCATGCATCAGACGACGGGTCGCTGCGATCAGGTCGCCTTCCGGCCGTGGTATGGCGGGCTGGCGGCGCAGATCCATGAAATCAAAGATGCTTGCCATGGTTCATTCTCACGCTGTGATGGAGTAGCCGCCATCGATGTCATGGATGCCGCCCGTGAGATTGCGGGCTGCAGGTGAAGCCAAGAACGCCGCCATGGCCCCGACATCCTCGATGGTTGCCAGCTGGCGCGTCGGGGCACGGCGCGCCACTTCGGCGAGCAACTCGTCGAAGTGATCGATGCCGCTGGCTGCCCGTGTGGCGAGCGGCCCGGGCGAAAGGGCGTGGACCCGGACCCCGCTGGTCCCCAATTCGGCCGCTGCATAGCGAACAGCGCTTTCAAGTGCGGCCTTGACGGGCCCCATCAGATTGTAATGCTGCACGACCCGTGACGACCCGAAGAAAGAAACGGACAGGCAGGTCCCGCCTTCCGTCATCAGCGGCTCGGCCATACGGATCATTCGCAGGAACGAGTGGACCGAGACATCCATCGCTTTGGCAAAGCCTTCTTCGGAGCAATCGATGACGCGTCCGTGCAGGTCTTCCCGGGGTGCAAATGCTATCGAATGCACAAGGGTATCCAGCCGCCCCCATCGCCCGGCAATCTCGGCGAAGATGGCTTCGGTCTGGCCAGGCTTCGTTACGTCGAGGGGGCCGACAATCTCCGCGCCGATTTCCTCAGCCAACGGGCGGACATGTGGCTCTGCCTTATCGTTCAGCCAGGTTAGCGCGAGATCGCTGCCCTGGGCCCTCAGGGCTCGTGCACATCCCCACGCGATAGAATGCTCATTCGCGATGCCGACTATAAGGGCCTTCTGGCCAGCGCATGAAAACAAGTCCATGACTTTTTTCTCAATAGTGAAGCGTTCAAAATTACACCTAGTTCCAACGCAAAACACTTTGATGTCATCGGCTTCCAAAAATTTGATCTGGGAGCCGCCTATTATTCAGAGTGACCAATCGGCATTTTCGGGAGGAATATTCTGAGGAAAATCCATCAAAATAAATAGCCGGCAATACTATTATCAGGCGACAGCCCGTCATTTTACTGCAATGGGCAATCCATAATGTCTGCCAAAGAGGCAATCGCTAAGCGGAACAATCTGGGCGGTTGTCATCAACGGGGGACGATCCATGAGCAACGCAATTCGGCGCTCGTTCCGGGCGGCGCTCACGCTTCTCTTGGTTCTGGGCGCAAGCCATGTTCTGGCCGAGCCAATCCGGGGCGCCGGTTCCACCTTTGCAGCACCGGTCATCGCGAAATGGTCAAAGGCTTACACCGCTGCGCGGACAGATGGCGGCGACTTCACCTCTCCGGATTGGCACGTTGATTATGAGCCCGTCGGCTCGCTGGCAGGCATCATGCGCCTGCGGCAAACAGAACTCGACTTCGCGGCAACAGATTCGCCTCTGGTGGCTTCCGAGGTTTCGAAATCTAACCTCTTGCAGTTTCCCGTGGTCGTTGGCGGCGTAGCCATTGCGACAAACATTCCCGGCATTGCCGATGGTCAGTTGAGGCTCACCGGCAGCGTCCTCGCCGACATTTATCTCGGGAAGATCCAGAATTGGTCGGATGTGGCGCTGCGGGAACTCAATCCCGGGCTGCCGCTGCCGGATCTTCGTATCCGGGTGCTCCATCGCAAGGATGGCTCAGGGACAACCTACACCTTCACGGATTATCTCTCGGCCGTCAGCCCGGAATGGAAATCGAAATATGGCGCGGATACGCTGGTTGCGTGGCCGCTGGGGACCAGCGCCGTGGGAACAGGCGGTGTGATCCGTGCTGCTCAGGAACAGCAGGGATCGATCGCCTATCTGGAATTCGGGCAGGCCTCTCGCGCGAAGCTCCCCGTTGCCCGTCTGGGCAACAAGGCGGGAGAGTTCGTTCAACCTGATCCGGAGAGCCTCATCGCGGCCGTCGCAGCCGAGGCGTGGAAGCCGGAGGACCACTTCTTTCGCAGCCTCGTGGACCAGCCCGGTCCCCGGGCTTACCCGATTGCTGCGGCCACCTATGTCCTGATTCCCCGCGATCGCGGCGAGGCGCGGATCCAGCGCGTCATTGATCTCTTCATCCTCGCGCTCGAAGGCGGGCAGCGGGATGCAGCGGGTCTGGGGCTTGTGCCACTGCCGGACGTCATGGTGAACGCGATCAAACTCTACTGGGCCAACGCTCGAAAGGCCGGCGGCTGAGCCGCCGGTCGATGGCCCGTCATGGGCCAACCGTCATATCCAGAACCGAAGGGTGAGTGATGAACATCGACATTTTCAAGGACATCCTCGTTCCCGTCATTGGCGGGCTGGGGATCTTCATGCTGGGCCTCGAATTCATGTCGAACGGGATCCAGGCGCTTTCGGTTAACAAGATGCGCGAGTTCCTTGCCAAGGCCGCCGGCACGCCGATCAAGGGCGTACTCGCCGGGACATTGATCACCGGGATCATCCAATCCTCCACGGCGATGACCGTGATGACCGTCGGACTGGTCAATGCCGGCGTCGTTGCCTTGCGCCCTGCAATCTCCGTGATCATGGGGGCCAATATTGGCACGACTCTCGGCAACGGGCTGATCGCCTTGCCGCTTGGACCCCTCGGGCTGATTTTCTCCGGAATTTTCGCCTTGGTCTATGTCTTTGCCAAGAGCGAGAAAGTGCGGAACATCGCCCTGGCCTGCATGGGTTTCGCGCTGATCTTCTATGGTCTCAACCTGATGACAGGCGGCCTGCGCCCGCTGCGCAACATGCCCGAAGTCATGGAAATCATGCGCTCGCTGCGAGCCGATAACTTCGGCGCGCTGCTTGCCTGTGTGGGAATCGCAGCCTTCGTCACCGCGATGATCCATTCATCCTCCGCAACCATCGGCATCGTGATGGGCCTTGGCGCCGCAGGCATTCTGGACTGGAAAACCGCGGTCGCCTTCTCGCTCGGGGCCGATCTCGGCACGACGATCACGTCATGGATGGCGTCCTGGAACCTGTCCAAGAATGCAAAGCGCGCCGCCTACGCCCATATATCGTTCAATATCATCGGCGTCTGCGTGACGATTCCGCTCTTCTTCCTTTCCATGGACGTCTTGAGCTATGTCATGACCAACTGGTTCGGAGGGGATCCTGACAGGCCTGTGCTGGTCAACGGCAAGGAAACATTCCCGCTGGTCCCGGTAGCCGTCGGGCTGTATTCGACCTTTTTCAACATCTTCAATACAGCGCTGCTTTTCCCGTTCGTGGGGGTCTTCGAGAAGGTCCTTGCCCGTATCGGCCATTCCGATGCCGATGATATCGAGGACTATTCGGCGCCTCGCTTCCTGGACAAGGCCATCGCTGACGATTTTGCCAAGGCCGTTCCGGCAATCCAGCAGGAAACCCAGCGCCATCTCGCCGCCGGCGCTCTTTTCCTCGACATCGCACGCGGCAACAAGAAGGCTCCCGCGGATCCCGGGGAACATTACGCGGCGACCGATGTCCTGAGCCGCGATATCCGCGCCTATACCGCGAACCTCATGGCGCGCGATCTTCCCTATGAGCAGCTCGATCTCGTCGCGAGCCTGATCGAGGAAGAAGATTTCACCAATGCCCTGGCGGAATCGCTCCATCAGGTTGCGCGGCGGGTGAAACGCGAGCAGTTCAGTGGAGAAGCGACGGCGATCGTGTCGGCGGCGCTCGACAAGCTGGAATATGCGATGCGAGACATCCTGCCCGACTATGGGGTCAAGGCACCAAACATGCCCGCAATGCATGCAACTCATCCCGATGTCGAGGTTTTGCGTGCGCGGGCGCTGGCGCTGGGGCCCAATGCCGGCGCACGGGAGCGCGGTGCGATCCTCGCCCTGCTCGGATCGGTCGAGCGGGCGGAGTTGCTCATCCGCCGCATTGATGCCGAACGGAAATCGGTCAACCGGGCGAATATCCTGGCCAGGGCGCGCAATGCTGCAACGCCGGCGCGGCCCGAACCGACTGGCAGCGTTGCGCCGCTCCCGGCGGAATGAGGCAAGAACTCAACGGAGGGCAAACTGCTCCGGAAAGCCGCACGTCTTATTGTTGGCCTTCTGGCGGGTGAGACCGCAAGGAGCCGAACGGTCATCAGAGCAAGGATTGCCGCGGCATTCCGTGATGACGTCAGGCGAGCGGAGGTCCTTATCCGGGGATAGTCCCGTATCCGGCGGCTGTTCACAGAGGGGCGCGGGCAACGATCCCGCAACACGCAAACACGCCGGCAGGGGCATGCCGGCGTGTCTCCGTCAAACTGGATGCGGAATAACTGAGTTTCCAGGCCGGTCAGGCCGCGGCTTCCGACTTGTCCGAGGCTTCCGCCTCATCCTCGTCATCAACGCCTTCGGCTTCTTCCTCGTCCTCGTCGCCATCTTCGTCCTTGGCGTCGGTTTCCCAGGAAAGCTGGAACTCCAGTTCCTCGCGGCCGTCTTCGCGTTCGTGCTCGATCGAAAGGATCGCCGATTTCGCGACCGTCACGGTCTCGCCCTCGACATCCACAGCAAAATCACCGCCCTGTTCGAGGGTATCCGCCAGTTCACGCAACTTCGCAACAAATTCGGCAACCGGGAGTGTCATTTCAACGTCACGATCAGTCGACATCTCGAAATCTCCATTTTACGGACAAATTAAACATTGCATAAAAATATGAATATGAAGCAAAGCTTGCGTATCAGAAAAATTACAATAAAATATAAATGACATTTTTGGAATGCGTCAATTTTAATATTAGACAGCAAATATTAAAATAAAAAGAATAAATTAAATAAACATAAAATAATGATTGAAATACAATATTTGAAATTTGAAGTATTGATGAAACATGGAGCTGCCAGGTGAAAAACAGGCTTGCGAAAGATCGGATCAGAATTGTGCCTTTTGATCGCCCGGTTGCCAGCACTTTTCTATCTTCTGAGGAGATTTCCCTCAATGTACGGTGTTCTATGCCCGATCGACAGCGATGGGGCTGCGAAGCGTGAACCGCAGTGTTTTCCTCTGACAGCCCTCTTTTCATCAGTCTGACAGCACCTCTAGGTTGATGGCCGCTTTCCGATCCTCGCCTCCGCCCTACTTCATGTGCTAGGTTGTCCGGTCAGCAACGAAAAGACGCGCGATGTTTCCCTCGACGCCGAAATTCAAACATCTGCTGGCTCACGTGCTCGGCCTCGATATCGCGCGTCCTTCTTTCTTGGCGCGGGTGCTGTCGCCGGTGCGGGCGGGCCTGTCGCGCATGTCCTGGGTCTGCGCCAACGTTTTTGGCACGATCAGGCGCGCAGGGCGGCGGCGGTTTCGGCGACCGGAGCCGGCGCTGACGACCAACGCCGCGCTAGCGAAGCGGCCCGACCGCGCCGACACCACGCGCCTTCGCGCGATCTTTCTCTCCGACCTGCATCTCGGCGCGCGCACGGCCCAGCCCGCCCGCGTCCTCGATTTCCTGAGGAAGCACGACGCCGAGACCATCTATCTCGTCGGCGACATCATTGATGGCTGGCAACTGCGCCGTTCCTGGTTCTGGCCGAGGATCAACGACGAGATCGTCGCACTCCTTTTGGCCAAGCTGCGGGCCGGCACCCGCCTCGTTTATTTGCCCGGCAATCACGACGAGTTCATGCGCGACTTCTATGGTCGGATCTTCGCGTCGGTCGAGGTAGTCGAGGAACTCGTCCATGAGGGCGCAGACGGCAAGCGTTATCTTGTGCTGCACGGCGACAAATTCGACGTTGTCGTCGCCCACGCCCGCTGGCTCGCGTTCCTCGGCGACGGCGCCTATCGCGTGACCATGACGCTCAACGGCCGGGTCAATCGCGTACGCCGCGCTTTCGGCCTCACCTATTGGTCACTCTCGGCCTGGGCGAAACGAAAGGTGAAGAACGCTGTCAACTATCTCGGCAGCTTCGAGACGCTGCTCGCTGCCGAGGCCCGGCGCACAGGCGCCGACGGAGTCGTATGCGGGCATATCCACCATGCCGTCATCCGCGACATGGATGGGGTGACCTACATGAACTGCGGCGACTGGGTGGAAAGCTGCACCGCGCTCGTGGAGCATGCCGACGGCCGTTTCGAGA
This sequence comes from Hyphomicrobiales bacterium, assembly GCA_027484605.1. Lineage (GTDB taxonomy): Bacteria > Pseudomonadota > Alphaproteobacteria > Rhizobiales > Beijerinckiaceae > Rhabdaerophilum. The sequence continues at coordinate 21,102 of JAIXSR010000085.1, forward strand.
TCATTGCCTGGAGCGCCCATGCGCGCGCCGAAGCTGAAGCCGCCGCCAAGGACGCCTCGGAGGCGCTCCGGCGCGCGAAGGCCGCCGCCTGATGCGCCTTCTCGTCGCGACCGACGCCTGGCGCCCTCAGGTCAACGGCGTTGTTCGGACGATCGAGGAGACCGCGCGCGCCGGTGCGGATTTTGGTGTCGAGACGGTCATGCTCACGCCGGAGCGATGGCGGACCGTGCCGCTGCCATCCTATTCCGAAATTCGTCTCGCGCTGGCCTCGCCCGCCGCCGTGGCGCGCGCCATCGAGGCCGAGTGTCCGGACGCCGTCCATATCGCAACGGAGGGGCCAATCGGCCTGATGACGCGGCGCTGGTGCATTGCCGAGGGCATGCCCTTCACCACAAGCTACCACACGAAGTTTCCGGAATATCTGCGCGCGCGCGCGCCAGTGCCGCTGGCGCTGTCTTACCGGGCGCTGCGGCGTTTCCACGCCCCGGCCCGCACGGTGATGGTCGCCACGCCGACTCTCAGGCGCGAACTTGAGGCGCGCGGCTTCGACAACCTCGGTTATTGGTCGCGCGGCGTCGACACGGCCCTTTTCCATCCAGCGAGACGCGTCGACCTCGAGATGCCCGGCCCGATCTTCCTGACCGTTGGCCGGATCGCCGTCGAGAAGAATGTTGAGGCTTTCCTGAAGCTCGACCTGCCCGGCACCAAGCTGATCGTCGGCGACGGACCTGACCGCGCCGAGCTCGAGGCAAAATACCCGGCGGCCCATTTCGTCGGGGCCAAGCACGGCGAGGAATTGGCGGCTCTCTTCGCCTCGGCCGACGTTTTCGTGTTCCCCTCGCTCACCGATACCTACGGCCTCGTGCAGCTCGAAGCCCTAGCGGCGGGAACGCCGGTGGCGGCCTTTCCCGTGCCGGGGCCCATCGACGTGCTGGCGGATTGCCCGGCGGCCGTGTTGTCGCACGACTTGCGCGCCGCGGCCCTGGCCGCACTCGACAAGCCGCGCGATGCCGCGCGCGCCTTCGCGGAACGCCATTCCTGGCATGCCTCGGCGCGCGAGTTCCTCGGCCATGTCGCCCGTTCGGTCGGAAGACCGGAGCCGGCGCTTGATCCAGCGCGTTGAACCCCCACCATATCTGGAATGGGCACTGTCAGATAAAAAATGGGCTTTCGGACTATCGGACCAAAGCTGCTTTTTTTGATCGCCCGGTCGCCAGCGCTTGGCCATCTTCTGAGGGGTTTTCCCTCAAGGCGCGGTACTTCATCCCCAATCGATAGCGATGGGGCGGCGAAGCATGGACCGCAAGCTTTCCTCTGACAGTGCCCCAGATCGGCCGAACTGGTCTCGGTTGAGGGGAGCGATCGAGCCGGGGGCGCGGTGCTGTCAGACAGCTTCCAAAAAATCCGACCTCTCGGTGTAAACCGTCCAATCTAGTGCGTATGCGCCATACCTAAACAATTAACCAATGAGTGTTACGACAATTTACATTGTGGTCTAATGTTTGTCGGGGGACAAAATGTTCAAGCAAGCAAGA
>JAIXSR010000043.1 GCA_027484605.1 Hyphomicrobiales bacterium
AGGGCTGCGCCCCGCTCCCTCAGGGCCCGGCCACGCCCGCCCGCATGCCCCCCCTCCTTCCCCGGTCTCGCCGACGGGCAAGGAAGCAGCGGGGCTGCTTCCCGCTGCGCAGGAAGAGAGAAAGGGCTCAGACACCATGTCGTTCATCAACACCCGCCAGGCCTTCCGTCCCAACGGCGTCACTGCGCTCTCCGACGAGGACATCCGCCGCCGCGCCCCGTCCGCCTTCGCGGCGGAGGCGCATGAGAGCCGGAGCCATCGCTACGCCTACATCCCAACCGCCGAGGTCATCGCCGGCATGCGCGAGAACGGCTTCGTGCCGATGCTGGCCGCTCAGGCCCGCACGCGTGACGCCGGACGGGTTGGCCATACCAAGCACATGTTGCGCTTCCGGCATGCGGGAACCGCGCCGGCCGCCGAGCGGCGGGTGGGTGATACCTTCCCGGAGATCGTGCTGCTCAACTCGCATGACGGCACGAGCGCCTATCGCGTGATGTCGGGCGTGTTCCGGCTGGTCTGTCTCAACGGGATGATCGTGGCCGACCGGCAAGGGGCCGAGGTCCGCGTGCCGCACAAGGGCGATGTGGTGCGGCAGGTGATCGAGGGATCCTATGCCGTGCTCGACGATGCACGTCGGGCGCTGGAGGCGGCCGAGGCGTGGCGCGGCGTGACGCTGTCGCGCGACGAACAGCGGGTGTTCGGTGAGGCGGCGCGGACGCTGCGGTTCGGCGATGCCGAGGGTTACACGGACACGCCGATCACGCCGGAGCAGCTGCTGGCGCCGCGGCGGTCGGAGGACAACGGCAGCGACCTGTGGCGGGTGTTCAACCGGGTGCAGGAGAACGCCATCCGGGGCGGGCTGACCGCCTGGGGCCGCGATGCGCAGAACCGGCCACGGCGGGTCACCTCGCGCGAGGTGACCGGCATCGATGGCGACGTGCGGCTGAACCGTGCGCTGTGGCAGCTGACGGAGCGCATGGCTGAGCTCAAAGGGGGCTGAACTCTACCGGGGGCGAGGCAGAAGCCCCGCCCCCTATGGATGCGACATGGCCTCGTAGAAAATTGCGGCCCGCCCGGAGGGCGGGCCGCAAGCGTCAGGGTGATTGGCGCCTCAACGGCAGGCCGAGCGTGGAGGCCAACACGTGGCGAGCATGAGCCAGTCAGGGCCGCTATAGCGACCCTCCTCGAACGCTATGCAGACAGACGGTCCTGTCAACTACCCGAGGCCACCCGCGGAATTCCTTGACCAGTTCAGGCACTACTACGGGCCAACCATGAACGCATTGGAGACGGCGCAGAAGAACGGCCACGCCGAGGACCTGCAACGCGAGTTACAAGAGCTGTTCGAGAGCCAGAACACCGTCCGGGGTGGCACGTCCATCCCTGCTTCTTCCTGCGCGTCACCGTAAGCGTTCCTTAGCGTCCAGGACCTGGGCTGATGGCCGCGGCAGCGGGCGTGGACGGCGGTCGCTGGGCAGTTTTTGGCCATGGTGTGGGGCGCATGCCAATCTTGGCCGGCGTGACTTTGGCAGCTTCGCGAACAGGCTGCACCAGCTGGGTGTCGGTATGCAGACCTAGTTCCAGGCGCGCCCCGCCTGCTGAACTCCTCGCATCTTCTGCCCGGACCAGCCCATCTCTCTCATAAGACCTGACGTCGCACAGCGTCGATTTCGGTCAGAACGAGCTCGTAGAGTTGTCGCGGTCCGAAAGAGATGAGCAGACGCTTGTTCACGAAGAAGGTGGGCGTCCGGCGGACCTGCAATGCCTGAAGGTCAGCTACGTCGGCCTGGAGCACATGGTCGATCTGCGACCTGCGCGCATCTTGCCGTGCTCTATCGAGCTCCAGTCCGGCAACGCGTGCAATCTGCCATGCCTTGCCGACATCGGGGGCGCCATGAATGGCCCATTCGGGCTGCTGGGCGAGGAGAGCGTCGAGCACCGCCTCGAAGCGCCCTTGAAGTCGTGCCGCCTCCAGGATGCGCACAGCTTCGTCCGAACCTTCGTGGAACGGCGCGTAGCGCAGCACCAGGCGCACCTCATCGGGGTGCCGGGCGAGAATCTCTTTGACGATCGGGTGGAAGGTGCGGCAGGCCTCGCACGAAGGATCGAAGAACTCGAGAAGGGTGACGCGCGCATCGGCCTTGCCGATCACAGGTGAATGCGGACGGACATAGATGTCTTCTGGGCCAGTTCCCGCCGGACCGGCCAGTTCGCCTGCCGAATAGAGCCAAGCCGCGCCTCCAAGAGCCGTGAGTGCCAAGACGCCGGTGCCGAGGGTCAGAACACGCCGATTCATGCCTTGCTTCCTGCACGGGCGACGACACACAGCGATAGTAGGATGGCTGTAAAGGCAAGCAGCGACAGCAACGGTAACGGCGCCCAGCCCAGCAGCAGCATGTTCTCGCCGGAGCACGACGGCCCGGAGGCGCTACAGGGTTGAATGGCATCTGACACGACATTGTAGAAGAGCAGCGTGTGCCATCCGGCGATTAGCCACCCGATGGCTGCCAGCGGCACGGCGTAGCGCCAGACGCCTGCATCGGAACGGTAGCAGGCCACGGCCAGCAGGAGGGCCAGGGGAAACATGAAGGCGCGCTGATGCCAGCATAGCGAGCACGGCACCTTGCCCATGAACTCGCCGACAAATAGGGCGCCAAGACTGGCTGCGAGCGCCACGACCCAGGCAGCGTAGAGGCTTGGCCAAGCCGCGGCAGCTGAGCCGTCGCGGTGAGGTGCCGCGTTGCTTGGGGCGCTCATGCGCGTATTGCCGAGCCGGTGAGGACCCATTTGCCGTTTAGCCATTCGGTTGCGATGGGACCGGCCATGTCAGGCTGCATGATCGTGCCTCTTGAGCGACCCTAATAGTACATCCCGGCGTGTCCAGCCGCCGATTCCGGTATCGCGACCGTGACACGCTGGCGGGGGCCTCGCCAGTGTTGAAGCGCAGGGTCAGGGTGCCCGCTTGGTGATGAATGTCATTTGGGTGCTCTGTTCCGGGCTGGGGACCCAGCGTTTGGCCTGGTGGTGGTCTGCACTGGCGGGCTGGAGCTGATCCGCATCTCCGCCGAGGGGCGGCGCTCCGTGCTGCACCGGGCGGGACCGGCCGACACCTTCGCCGAGGCCTCGCTCTTCGAGAGCCACCATCATTGCGACGCGATGGCCACGTGGTGCGCGCGGAGTGCCGCCCGGCCATCGCTGCGGACGCGGCGGCCATCTTCGCGCTCAACCCCTGCTGTCGGCATGGCCCTCGGCTGGCCGGCGGAGTGGGCACGTGCCGCGCTGCGGCCGGGCCGGAGCCCGGCGCGGGAGGGCTGACCCAACGCCGCGCTACTCAACAACGTAGTGCCTGGTTAACGTGTCTGTGTGCATTCCAGGAGACGTCTACAGATGGGAAAACGCCGTGCCGCAGGAGCAGCCAGCAACTCTGCGTTTTTCGGCAACCATACTGCGAACGGCTTCGCCCGACGAACCGTCCCTCCACGACCCCGTCGTGCGCACCGCGCAGGCAATCGGAGAGCAGCCCTGCGGTCGAAGCAGCCTAATGACGGACCAACATTTTGGGACGCTCAGAATCAAATGGCCACGCGTACTCCGAGCTCCACGACGCGGTCCGGGGGGATGCAGAAGAATTCGGTGGCCGGTACAGCATTGCGCGCCATCAATCCGTAGAGCATCTGCCGCCACCGCGACATCTTCGGCACGCTCGCGCGCACCAGTACCTCGCGACCCAGAAAGTAGCTTGCGGCCATGGTGTCCCATGGGATGCCGAGCTCGCGCAGCCGTTCCATCTCCCGCGGGATATTCGGGCTCTCGCCGAAGCCATAGCGGACTGCTACGCGGTGAATGCCAGCGCCGAGCTCTTCGACCTCGAGCCGCCGCTCCGGCCCCACCTCTGGCTCGTATTCGGTCAGCACGGTGACGAACAGCACGCGCTCGTGCAGGACCTTGTAGTGCTTCAGGCTATGCAGCAGGGCGTTCGGCACCTGGTCGGCCTGACCGGTCATGAAGACGGCGATGCCCGGAACCCGCGTGGTCCGGCTCTGCGGAAGCCGCGCGACAAAGGACCGCAGAGGCAGACCGTCGGCCCGCAGGCGTGAGAAGAGCAACTCGCGCCCCTGCTGCCAGGTGGTCATCATCACCAGCAACGCAGCCCCAAGCACAAGCGGCATCCAGCCGCCCTCCCGAATCTTGAGCGCGTTCGAGACGAAGAACAGCAGATCGAGCGCGAGCAGCGGCGCAAAGACCGCGGCGACCAGCGCCGGCGACCAGCCGAAGGCCTTGCGGAAGACAACAATCGCCAGCAGCGTCGTGCAGATGAAGGTCGAGGTCACCGCGATGCCGTAGGCCGCGGCCAGCGCGTCCGAGCTGCGGAAGGTAAAGACCAGCAGGAGCACGCCAATCATCAGTGCGAAGTTCACCTGCGGCATGTAGATTTGCCCCTCCTCGGAGCCGCTGGTGTGTCGCACCGACAGCCGCGGCAAGAAGCCGAGCTGGATGCACTGCCGGGCCAGCGAGAACGCGCCCGAGATGACCGCCTGGGAGGCGATAATCGTCGCCGCGGCGGCCAGGAACACCAGCGGCAGGCGCATCCACTCCGGTGCGAGGAGATAGAACGGGTTCTCGATCGCCTCTGGCTGGCCGAGCAACAGGGCGCCCTGGCCGAAGTAGTTCAGGGCGAGTGAGGGAAGCACGAACCACGTCCACATGCGCGCAATAGGCCGCCGACCAAAGTGGCCCATGTCGGCATAGAGCGCCTCGGCGCCGGTGACCGCGAGGAACACGGAGCCAAAAGCGACAAATGCGGCCAGCCCATGGCTCAGCGCGAAGTCGACGGCGTAGGTCGGCGAGAGAGCAAACAGGACACGCGGCTCGCTCGCGATCTCGGCTGCGCCGAGCAGCCCGATAACCAGGAACCAAGCGGCGCAGACCGGCCCGAAGACAGCACCGACTGCGTCGGTCCCGCGGTACTGGACGAGGAAGATTCCGACGATTATGGCGGCCGAGAGCGGCAGGATGGCACCGTCGAAGGCGGGGGAGACGACCTTGAGCCCCTCGATAGCCGATAGCACAGAGATGGCGGGCGTGATGATGCCGTCGCCGAAGAACAGCGCCGCCCCCGTCATGCCGACGAGGGCGATGATCCATCGCGCGCGGGTATCCGTCACCTGCCGCTGGGCTAGGGCCGTCAGCGCCAGGATGCCGCCCTCGCCGCGGTTGTCGGCCCTAAGGATCAGCCAGACGTACTTTACGGTCACGACCAGGATCAGGGACCAGAACAGCATCGACAGGATGCCGAGCACCTCGCGCTCGTCGATGCCGTCCCCCGCGAAGTGCGCGAGCGAAGCCTTAAGGGCATAAAGCGGACTGGTGCCGATGTCGCCGTAAACGACGCCGAGTACGGCAAGAAGCGAGGCCGTGCCTGCGGCGGGGGCCGCCGGGTGCGCGGCTGAGATCGGAGAACCGGACAAATAGAATTATCCTGGATAGGGGTTCGTTGCTCAACTCGGCATCGCCGAAAAAAGCAGGCTTTCAACTGTAAGGTCCCGCCCTTCGATAATCAGAAGGCGATGTTTCCGCTGCAGCGATCCGATACCGTTTGGCCAACCGGCCCGGAATGCCCGCGCTTCTCAGGCGACTGCAGCAGCCGTGAACAGGATCCCATGCGGAGACCGCCCGACGCGCGTCGTCCTGACGGAACCGCTCCGCGGATCAAGGCTGGCGACGCGTCCGACCCAGCGAAGCGTCGCCCAGATCTTCCCATCCGCGTCGAAAGTCAGGCAATCCGGCCCGCCACCAATCTCGTACACGCGCCTTGGGTCCAGCGTCTCCGGGTCGAGCGCCGTTATTCGGCTGTCGACGCGCGAGGTGACGTAGATCAGCCCATCCTGCGGTCCCATGAACAGGGCATGGGCCCCGCGGCCAACCGTGATCCGGCGGTCCGCCCGCCGCGTCGCGGGATCGACCACTGCGACGAAGTCGCCGCCCATCACGCCAACCAAGATGCGACCGCGATGCCACAGGATGCCTGCAGGCTCGCTCCCGACCTCAGCCCGCCACACCTCGGTCCTGGTTTCGAGGTCAATGGCGACTGCTGCGGCCTCACCTTGCAGCGTGACGAAGGCGAACCGGGAATCCGGCGAGAAGGTAACGTGGCTCGGCATGCTGCCAGCCCGCAACCGGCCCTCGAAGCTCAGCGCCATGCCGTCCCACCCGTAGACGTCGACCTGATTGCGCCGCAGGCTGGTGACGACAAGCCGCCTTCCGTCCGGCGTGAAGCCGAGATTGTACGGATTGCTGATCGCTTCCCGCCGACGTACTTCGCCTGTGCGCGGGTCAAGGAGGAACATCTCGTTACCCCCGGAATCGCCGACCAGGATGAGGTCTCGGGCGGGGGTCAGAACGAGGTGGTGCGGCTCTCGCAGGACTGGAACTCGGTGCTGGACGCCGCTGCCTGGATCCATCACCTCCACGTTGGAATCGCGCGAATTTAGCACGAACAGCGATCCTCCAGCTGCTGGCGCGGCAACCGGGGCGGACGGCTGGCCTTGGGCGACGCGTGTCGCTGCAACCAGCGGTGCAGCAAGGGCGGCGCGCACCAGAAGACGGCGGCTTGGGAGGAAACCCGTCGAAGGAATATGTCTCACGGCGAACGTCCTGGCCCGAGGGTAGCAAGATAGTCCTGATATTCCAGCTTCGGTTCAAGGGGACTGCGACCGAAGCGTCGTCGTCCATCGTCTGCGCGCCGCCAACAAGGCGCCCAAGATTGCCTCCGCCGCTGCCGTGCACGAGCTGGTCCTGGCGGTCCACGTCACCGCCGGCGATCTCCGCCCCTTCGTCAGTGCCAAAGAGTGATTGCGGCGGCGTAGCACATGCAAAGGGTAGCCGGCTGCGCTTGCGGCCACGCGAGCTAACTGCTCAGCGCGACAGCATTTCACATCCGGCCTATGAGCATCCTGAGCTTCTCCAGCGCCACCGTCTCGCTTTCCTTGTGATCCACTGTCCCTGCGAAGCGGCCTTCCGCGTCAAGCAGGAAGACGCTCGCCGAGTGGTCCATTGTGTAGGCGCCACCTTCCAACGGCACGCGACGGTAGTAGACGCGGAAGGCTCGCGCGGCGCTGGCGATCTGCTCCTCAGTCCCCGAGAGCCCAACGATCCGCGGATCGAAGGCCGAGAGGTAGTCGGCCATCGCCGCTGGTGTGTCACGCTCCGAATCCACGCTGACGAAAAGCCAGTGCGCCCGGTCCGCGTCCGCTCCGAGAGCCGCGATCAGGCCGGTCATGTCGTTCAGCGTCGTCGGGCAGACGTCCGGGCAGTGCGTGAAGCCGAAGAACACCGCCATGGGCCGGCCGCGGAAGTCTCGCGCCGTTACCGCCCGGCCGCGATGGTCGGTGAGGCTGAACGGACCGCCGATCTGCAGGCTGGCCGGCCCGGTTGCAACGCGCGCGGACCCGAGCGGGCCATCGGTAACGAGCCAGCCCCCGGCGGTCGCCAGCAGCAGGAGGCCGAGGGCGGCGACGCCGCCCCAGGCCGCCCAGCGGATCATGCGGAGCACGGTCAGTGCCCGCCGTGGCCGGCGGCCTCGCGGGCGCCGGCGGCCGCGACCTCGAGCTCGATCGTGACCTCGCCAGCTCGCTCGAAGCGCAGCGTCACGGGCACCGCCTCGCCACGCGCGAAGGGGCCGGCCGGGCCGATCAGCATGAGGTGCGTCCCGCTTGGCCGCAGCCAGGCCGTGCCGCCGGGCGGGATCGCGATGCCGGCGCCGAGCGGGCGCATGCGCATCACGCCATCGGTCATCGTCATCTCGTGGATCTCAACGCTGCGCGCGCGCGGCGACGAGGCGCCGACGAGCCGGTCAGGTTCCGTGCCGGCGTTGCGGAGCGACATGTAGCCCGCGGCGGTTGGCGCGGCGGCGCCGATGGCGCGCGTCCAGGGATGGCCGATGGCAATATCGCCGGCGCGGTAGTCGTGGGCTGCGGCGGGGAGCGCGGACACAAATGCGGCGGCCGCGGCCGCGCGCAGGAAGCAACGACGCATGAGGAGAACTCCAGGACGAAGGTGACGGCCGGCGGGATCGCCGGCGGGTTCAGCCGATCGTCAGGGAGGTGGCGGCGCGCGGGCCGGAGGCGGGCCGCGCGGCGACGCCAGATGGGCCTCCTCGCAACCCGGTGCTGGGGGTGCGGCCAGCGCCCATCCTGCTGGCGCTGCCAGGGCCGACGCCGCAGCAGGCGCCGCGAATGGGTCGGCGTCGGGCAGGCGGCACAAGGGGCAGTGGCCGGCGGGTGCGGCGGGAGGAGCGTCCGGCGCATCGGGCGCGGGCATGCCGGAGGGCAGGCAGAGGCTCGCGCGAACCGCGCCTTCGAAGGCGGCGCGCTCAGTCGCAGCCGTGGCGGCAAAGGGCGCGAGAAGGCGCGCGAACAGGCCAAGGAGAACGAAGGCGAGGACCGGCCCACGGAGCTCTCGCCAAATGGTGGTCATGCGCCGCGCGGACCCCACAGGCTGATGGCGGCGCCGGCAAGCGCGACGGCACCGTCGACGATGTCGCCACGCCCCAGCGCGAATTCCTCAACGACGCGGAGCCAGACGGGGGTCGCGGCGACGAAGATCCTACCATGGACCGCGTACGCGCGTCCCGCCGCCTCGACCTCCACCAGGGTCAGCAGCCAAGCGACGGCGACGAGGGACACGACGCCGACCGTCGTCCGGCGTGCCGGCTTGCCTAGGCGCGGCCACGCCCAAAACCCGTAGCGACCGACGATCTCCGCCACCGTTGCGGCAGCGTCAATCGGGACCGACCTCATTGCTTCGAGCGGTCCGGGGCCTCCGCGACTTCCAGGTAGTCCGCGCAGGCGGCGCGGGTCAGCCAGGGCCAAGGGTCCACGGGCCGGCCATGCCGCCGCAGCTCGACGTGCAGGTTCGGCCCCGTGGTCCGGCCGGTCCGTCCGAGAGTGCCGATGTCCTGCCCGGCGCGGACGCGGTCGCTGGCCGAGAGGCCCGGCGCGAAGCGCGCCAGGTGGGCGTAGCGGGCGCGGCTGCCGTCCGCATGCTCGATCTCCACCATCAGCCCGTAGTCGAAGAAGCGGCCGACGAAGGTGACAACGCCGCCCGAGGCGGCGCGGACCGGCGAGCCGATCGGCGCGCGGATATCGGCGCCGCCATGGCCCCGGCCGCCGCGTGCCGCGCCGAAGGGCGAGGATTTCTCGCCGGCGATCGGCATGCCGATGGGACACGGCGCGGCCGCGGCCGGGGTGCCGAGGATCATGCCAGCGGCGAGCGCAACGGCGGCGCCGCCGAGGGTCTGAAGGGATCGCATGCGGCTTGGGATGCCCGGAGCTGGCCGGAATCTCAACCCCTGGCGCTCTGCTAGCCCGGGGACACCGCGCAGCCTCGGCCTGGACGAAGGTCGTCAGTTGGTCAGCCTGTCGAGCAGGATGTTGCGGCGCAGGACGAGTACCTTCACGGCGATGGGGCCGAGCAGGCCGGCAGCGAACAGGGTCGGCGCGAAGACCAGGAAGTTGGCGCCGTCCCAGGTTCCAAACGCCTCGAGCAGCAGCGCCTTCGCGAACCCGATGGCGACCGTGTTGAGCAGGTAGATGATGAAGGCATATCGGCCGAGCCACGCCCAGAGGCGCTGCCGCGCCACGGCCGGGCGGCGCGCCAGCGCATGCAGCGCCGGCATCGATAGAAGACCGACCACGAGCAGGCGCAGGTCCGTCGGGACCGGCAGGAAGACCAGGCCGAGCGACGCGCCGAACAACATCCAGGCCGCTGCACGGTGCCGGTCGACCAGATCGAGCCAAGTCGGGAGCAGACGCCCGGCGAGAAGGCCCGCCGCGAAGAACACGGCATATCCGGCGACACGGTCGAGATAGGCAACGGGTGGCACGGGCAGCGCGAAGAGCAGCACGGCGAGCCCGACTGCCGGCGCGATGCTACCGTCCGACAGCCGCACCAGTAGCGGCAGCGCGGCGGCGTAGACGAAGGCGACGAACACGTACCAGACCGTGAGCGACGGGCTGCGCGATGTGTCCCAGAACAGCCCGAGCATTGCCGCTCCGGCATCTTCCGGCGCATTGTCCACGTGCAGGAACGGGGCAAGCGCGAGCTTTCCAGCGACGACGAGCAGCCCGAGGCCGAAGAAGGGCACCAGCAGACGCACGGTGCGCCGTCTGAGATAGACGCGGTATGCCGCGCCTGGACCGACCTGCAGCCCGCCCGTATGCGCCATCACGAGACCGCCGAGGTAGAGAAAGGCCGGCATGTGGAAGGCATAGATCGCCGCCCGGAGCGTGTCCCACCATGCGTGACCGGCCGGCGGCTCCCGCGCGACAACGTGGCCGAGCGCGACGAGG
>JAIXSR010000053.1 GCA_027484605.1 Hyphomicrobiales bacterium
CCGTCGTTGCGTCCAGGTGGGCGAACGAGGTTGCCGGTGCCGGGTCGGTCAAGTCGTCGGCGGGCACGTAAATGGCCTGAACCGAGGTGATCGAGCCCTTGGTGGTGGTGGTGATGCGCTCCTGCATCTGGCCCATATCGGTCGCCAGCGTCGGCTGATAGCCCACCGCCGACGGGATGCGGCCCAGCAGCGCCGACACTTCCGACCCGGCCTGCGTGAAGCGGAAGATGTTGTCGACGAAGAACAGCACGTCCTGGCCCTTGTCGCGGAAATCTTCCGCCACGGTCAGGCCCGTCAGGGCGACGCGCATGCGGGCGCCCGGCGGCTCGTTCATCTGGCCATAGACCAGGGCGCATTTCGAACCCTTGGTCGAACCGCCATGTTCCTTCGGGTCCATGTTGACCTTGGACTCGATCATTTCGTGATAGAGGTCGTTGCCCTCGCGGGTCCGCTCGCCCACGCCGGCGAAGACCGAGTAGCCGCCATGCGCCTTCGCGACGTTGTTGATCAGTTCCATGATCAGAACGGTCTTGCCCACGCCAGCGCCGCCGAACAGGCCGATCTTGCCGCCCTTGGCATAGGGTGCCATCAGGTCGACGACCTTGATGCCCGTTTCGAGGATCTGGGCTTCGGTCGACTGCTCGGAATAGGCCGGCGCTTCCTGATGGATGGCGCGGCGGCTGGCGGTCATGACCGGGCCGGCTTCATCCACCGGCTCGCCGATGACGTTCATGATGCGGCCGAGCGTTTCCTCGCCCACCGGCACCGAGATCGGCGCACCGGTATCGGAGACGGGCGCACCGCGGACGAGGCCCTCGGTCGAGTCCATCGCGATGCAGCGCACGGAGTTTTCACCGAGATGCTGCGCCACTTCCAGCACGAGCCGGTTGCCGAGATTGTCCGTCTCGAGCGCGTTGAGAATTTCCGGCAGTTCGCCGTCGAAATGCACGTCGACGACGGCGCCGATAACCTGTGCGATACGACCTTGCGGCTTGGCCATGACTTTACCCTCGTTTCCTGATCCGATGCTCAGAGCGCCTCGGCGCCCGAAATGATTTCAATGAGTTCCTTGGTGATCATGGCCTGACGCGAACGGTTGTACTTCTGCGTCTGCTTCTTGATCATCTCGCCCGCATTGCGCGTGGCATTGTCCATCGCGCTCATCCGCGCGCCCTGTTCGGAGGCGGCATTCTCCAGCAGGGCCCGGAAGACCTGCACCGCGATGTTGCGCGGCAGCAGCGTCGACAGGATCTCGGCCTCGTCCGGCTCGTATTCGTAGGCGGCCTTGCCGCCGCCCTCACCCGAAGCGATCTCGGCCGGAATGATGCCCTGCGCCGTCGGGATCTGGGAGATCACCGAACGGAAGCGCGAATAGAACAGCGTGGCGACGTCGAATTCGCCCTGCTCGAACAGGCCGATCACCTTGGTGGCGATCATCTCGGCTTCGCCATAGCTGAGATGCTTGACGGCGCGGAGATCAACCACCTCGATGATGTGGCGCTCGTAACTGCGCTTCAGCTGCTCGAAGCCCTTCTTGCCGACACAGAGGATCTTCACCGTCTTGCCGGCGGCAAGGAGGCTGTTGATCCGCTCGCGCGCAAGGCGGACGATCGACGAGTTGAACGCGCCGCACAGGCCACGCTCGGCCGTGCAGACGATCAGCAGATGGACCTGATCCTTGCCATTGCCGGCCAGCAGGGCCGGCGCGTCCGAGCCGGAAATGCCGGCCGCGAGATTGGCCAGAACAGCCTCCATCTTGGAAGCATAGGGACGGGCCGCTTCGGCCGCCGCCTGGGCACGACGCAGCTTCGCCGCGGCCACCATCTGCATGGCCTTGGTGATTTTCTGCGTCGCCTTCACCGAGGCGATGCGATTGCGGAGATCCTTCAACGACGGCATGTCAGGTCCTGATCCGGTAATCCGCCAGCCGGGCGCGGGGCCCGGCCGTCGGAAATGCCCTTACGCGAAGCTCTTCGTGAAAGCGGTGACGATGTCCTTCAGCTTCGCGGCATTCGCGTCCGAAAGGTCCTTCGTCTTGCCGATCTCGGTGAGGAGATCGGCATGCTTGTCCCGCAGGAGCGAGAGCAGGCCATCTTCGTAGCCGCGCACCTTGCTGACCGGCATGCCGTCGAGATAGCCGTTGACACCCGCATAGATCACGCAGACCTGCTCTTCCATCTTCAGCGGCGAGAATTGCGGCTGCTTCAGGAGTTCGGTCAGGCGGGCACCACGGTTCAGGAGCCGCTGAGTCACGGCATCGAGATCCGAGCCGAACTGCGCGAAGGCGGCCATCTCGCGATACTGGGCGAGCTCGCCCTTGATCTTGCCAGCAACCTTCTTGGTCGCCTTGGTCTGGGCAGCCGAGCCGACGCGCGACACCGAGAGGCCAACGTTCACCGCCGGGCGGATGCCCTGGAAGAACAGGTCGGTTTCCAGGAAGATCTGGCCATCGGTGATCGAGATCACGTTGGTCGGGATATAGGCCGAGACGTCGTTGGCCTGGGTTTCGATGACCGGCAGGGCCGTCAGCGAACCGGCGCCGTTGGCGTCGTTCAGCTTCGCCGCGCGCTCCAGCAGGCGGGAATGGAGATAGAACACGTCACCCGGATAGGCTTCGCGGCCCGGCGGGCGGCGCAGCAGCAGCGACATCTGGCGATAGGCCACTGCCTGCTTCGACAGATCGTCATAGATGATGACGGCATGCATGCCATTGTCGCGGAAATACTCGCCCATGGCGCAGCCGGCGAACGGCGCGAGGAACTGCATCGGCGCTGCATCCGAGGCGGTGGCGGCCACGACGATGGAATATTCCAGCGCGCCGCGCTCTTCGAGCACCTTCACGAACTGGGCCACGGTCGAGCGCTTCTGGCCGACGGCGACATAGACGCAATAGAGCTTCTGGCTCTCGTCGTTGCCGGCATTGAGCGGCTTCTGGTTCAGGATCGTGTCGAGCGCGATAGCGGTCTTGCCGGTCTGGCGGTCACCGATGATCAGCTCGCGCTGGCCACGGCCGATCGGGATCAGCGCATCGACAGCCTTCAGGCCTGTCGCCATCGGCTCATGCACCGACTTGCGCGGAATGATGCCCGGGGCCTTCACGTCCACGCGGGAGCGCTGGGTCGCCTTGATCGGGCCCTTGCCATCGATCGGGTTGCCGAGCGCATCGACGACGCGGCCGAGCATTTCCTTGCCGACCGGAACGTCGACGATCGCGCCGGTCCGCTTGACGGTCTGGCCTTCCTTGATGTCGCGGTCCGAGCCGAAGATGACGACGCCGACATTGTCGGATTCGAGGTTCAGGGCCATGCCACGCACGCCGTTCTCGAATTCGACCATCTCGCCGGCCTGCACCTTGTCGAGCCCGAAGACGCGCGCGATGCCGTCACCGACGGACAGGACCTGCCCGACCTCGGCCACTTCGGCCGAAGCGCCGAAATTCTTGATCTGCTCCTTGAGGATCGCCGAAATCTCAGCGGCGCGGATATCCATCGGTCAAGCCTTTCGTATTAGCCGTTGTTCATCGCGAGTTTCATCGCGTTGAGTTTGGTTTTGAGGGAGGCGTCGATCATCTTGCTGCCCATCTTGACGACGAGGCCGCCGATGATCGCGGGATCGACTTTTTCAGTCAGCGAAATCTTCTTTCCGGCGCGGGCTTCCAGAGCCTCGATCACCGCCTGGCGGTTCTTGTCCGAAAGCGGCGAGGCGACAGTCACCTCGGCGGGGATGATCCCCTTCGCCTCGGCGACCAGCGCCCGGTAGCCGGTGATCATGCCGCGCAGCGCGAAGAGGCGGCGTTTTGCCGCAACGAGCTGCAGGAAATTGGCCGCCAGCCCGCCGATCTTGGCCTTTTTCAGCACGGCGCCGATCGCGGCGACCTGTTCGTCGGCCGTGAAGACCGGATTGCGCACCATCCGGTCGAGATCCTCGCTGCCATCGAGCAGCGCAGTGAACCGGTCCAGCGCATCGCTGACAGCATCGACCTGCTTCGCCTCGGTTGCGAGTTCGAACAGGGCGGAGGCATAGCGCCCCGCAATTCCGGAAACGATCGGGCTGGATGAGGCCACGACAAGCGTCTTTCGTTTCTCTCATTCCGCCTGGTTGGGCAGCTGCATGCGGTTAACCGCAACAACGGACCGGAGAGCCGGGTGGAATGCCCCGCAGGGCGGGATCAATCAACGGATCATGCCCGTCGGCCGGAGCAACAAGCTCCATGACGGGCTGCCGGTCGCTAACAAAACTTCACCGCCTGCGCAACCCCTTTCACACCGCACAAACCTCGACCTTCGGCGCGGGGCCGACGTTCGCGTCCATGTGTTGCTGCAACGCACAAGGTGACGCCCCTTTTCGCCTCTAAACAGCGGACGCGACTCAGAAAAAATTGATCGGGTCGACGTCGATGTCGAGCCGGGCCCCTGCGCGGGGCGGCCCCGCCCGCTGCACCATGGCACGCAGCAATCCCTGCATCGGCGCCTGCCGCCCCGCCTTGATGATCAGGCGCACCCGGTGCCGGCCGCGCAGCAGGGCCATGGGCGGTTCGGCCGGCCCCAGAAGATGCACGGAACCGGATAGATCGCGTTCGGCGATCAGGGCCTGCCCGGCCTGGGCCAGGATCCGCGCATGGGCCTCGGCGGCGGGCTTCTCGCGCGCCGAAATGACAAGGCTGGCGAGCCGGCCGAAGGGCGGCAGGCCGGCCGCGCGCCGCGAGGCGATCTCCTCGGCGTAGAACCGCGCCTGGTCGCCCGCCAGCATGGCGGAAATCACGGGATGACGGGGCTGGTAGGTCTGCAGGACGCCGCGGCCGGCCCTTTCGCCGCGCCCGGCGCGACCTGTCACCTGCATGAGCAGCTGGAAACTGCGTTCCGCCGCCCGCGGATCGTTCGAGACGAGCCCGATATCCGCATCGATCACCGCCGCAAGCGTGAGATGGGGGAAGTTATGGCCCTTCGCGATCAGCTGCGTCCCGATCACGATGGAGAAATCGTGGCGCGCCACCGAATCCAGCTCGTCACGCAGGCGCTGCGCACCCCCCGGGAAATCGCTGGACAGGGTGATCCGGCGATGATCCGGGAAGAGATCCGCAATCTCCTCGGCGATCCGTTCGACACCGGGCCCGCAGGCGGTCAGGCTCTCCTCGGCGCCACAGGCCGAGCAGGTGGTGGGCCGCCTTTCGGTATGTCCGCAATGATGGCAGACCAGCGCCCGCCGGAACCGGTGCTCGACCAGCCAGGCATCGCATTGCGGACATTGCCAGCGATGCCCGCATTTGCGGCACAGGGTCAGCGGCGCATAGCCTCGCCGGTTGAGGAAGAACAGCACCTGCCCGCCGGATTCCAGCGCCTCGCGCGTCTGCCGCACCAGCTCGGGCGAGAGAAACCGGCCCGGCTCCGGCGCATGGACGCGCATGTCGATGGCCGAGATTTCCGGCATGCTCCGCCCCTGCGCCCGATTGGGCAGCAGGAGATGACGATAGCGGCCCTGCGCGGCATTGACCTGGCTTTCGAGCGAGGGCGTTGCCGAGGCAAGCACAACCGGGCAGGGCTCGACCTGGGCCCGCAGCACAGCCATGTCGCGGGCATTGTAGCGGACAAGGTCATCCTGCTTGTAGGCTGCCTCGTGCTCCTCGTCGACGATGATCAGGCCGAGAGTCCGGAACGGCAGGAACAATGCCGAGCGCGCGCCGACAACAACGCGCGCCTCGCCCTCGGCCACCGCATGCCATGTCCGCGCCCGGCGCCCCGGCGCGATGCCGGAATGCCACGGGCTCGGCCTGCCGCCGAAGCGGCGCTCGAAACGGGCGAGGAACTCGTTCGTCAGGGCGATCTCGGGCAGGAGAACCAGCACCTGACGCCCGAGGGAAAGAGCCTCGGCAATGGCCTCGAAATAGACTTCCGTCTTGCCCGAACCGGTCACCCCTTCCAGAAGATGGGCCTGGAAGGCTCCCTCCTGCACCGCATTCCGCAGGACAGAGGCGGCCCCGGCCTGCTCGGCCGAGAGTTCGGGCCGGGCATGATCGGGCGCAAGGAGATCGGCACGGCCCGCCGGCGCCAGTTCGACCACCTCGAAGACGCCTTCATCGACCAGCGCATCGATCACGCCGGTGGAGCAGCTCGCCCGTTCTGCCAGATCGCGCTTGGCGAAAAGCAGGTCGCCCTCGACCGCGGCGATGACGCGGGCCCGGGTCGGGGTCAGCCGTGCCGGCTGGGCACCGGTCGCACGCAGGGCGAAACGCGGCCGGTCATGCGCCTCCTCGTCCGGATCGCGCAGGGCCATCCGCGCCACCATCCCGAGCGGGGCGAGGGTGTAATCCGCCACGCGCTGGATGAAGCGGCGCATGGGCTCCGCGAGCGCCGGCAGCGCCGTTTTCGACAGGATCGGCTTGAGATTGCCGCCACCTTGCGCACTGACCGACCAGACCACGCCGAAGGTCTCGCGCGGCCCGAGCGGCACTCGCACGCATTCCCCCGGCTGGACGGACATCCCCTCGGGAATGCGGTAGGAATAGGGATGATCGACCGCAACCGGCAGCGCGACCTCGGCCACAAGGGCCCGCGCTTCCGCCATGCTTTCGTCGGTCATCCCGGCTTCCATGGCTTCGCTCCTATCATGATTCCGGGTGCTGACGAGGGCGGGAACCGTGCCTTAACCCGGCCGGGCGACAATCATCGGGAACGGAGACCGGAATGCTGATCGAGGAATGCCGGATTGCCTGGCTGCGCGCGCTCTCGCATGAGCGCCTCTATTCGCTGAAGACGATCGAGGCTTATGGCCGCGACGTGCTGCAATTCCTTGCCTTTCTCGGGCCGGAATGCCGGACGCCCGAGGCGCTTCTCGCCGTCCGTCCGGCCGACCTGCGTCTCTTTCTTGCCGAACGGCGCGAAAAGGGCGTGGAAAGCCGGTCGATCATGCGCCAGCTGGCGGGCCTCCGGTCCTTCGCCCGCCATCTCGAACGCGAGGGCCATGGCCATGCCTCGGCCTTCAAGGCAGTGAAGGGCCCGCGCATCCGCAAGGGCCTCCCCAGGCCGCTCGCCCCGCAGGATGCGCGCGCCACGGCAGCAACCGCCACCCGGGCCGGAGAGGCCCGCGAACCCTGGATCCTCGCCCGCGACGCCGCAGTCTTCGCCCTGCTTTATGGGGGCGGTCTCCGCATCTCGGAAGCACTGTCGCTGAAGCGCCGGGACGCACCGCGCTCGGCTGGCGACGTGCTGACCATCACCGGCAAGGGCGGCAAGGTCCGGCAGGTGCCGGTCCTGCCGATGATCGTCGAGAGCATCGCCACCTATCTCGCGCTCTCGCCCTGGAAGGTAGGGCCGGAAGGGCCGCTCTTCATCGGCGCCAAGGGCGGGCCGCTCTCGCCCCGGATCATCCAGCTGGCCATGGAAAGCCTGCGCGGCGCATTGGGATTGCCGGATTCAGCCACGCCGCACGCCCTGAGGCATTCCTTCGCCACCCATCTGCTGGCGCGCGGCGGCGATCTCCGCACCATCCAGGAGCTTCTCGGCCATGCCTCGCTGTCCACGACCCAGGTCTATACCGAGGTCGATACGGCGCGCCTCATGGCCACCTACAAGGCCGCTCATCCACGGGCCTGATCGCGCGCCCTCTTGCACGTAGAACCACGTGGTTCAATCTGCCTCCGAAGTGATTCGCGGGGGGAGTTGAAGCGATGTCGCATGGTGCCGGGCATGACAGCCACGAAGTTGGCAGCGAGAACAAGCGGATTGGCCTGCTGATCGCCATCATGGCGCTGATCCTGTCGTTTTCGGAGATCGGCAACAAGCAGAACGAGAACGAATCGATGGCCAAGAACATCGATGCCTCGAATCTCTGGTCATTCTACCAGGCAAAGACCATCCGGCGCACATCGGTGCTGACAGCGGCCGAGGAGATGAACGTCACCGCGTCGCTGGCCACCGATCCTGCGGTAAAGGCCGTGCTCGAGGCGCAGGTGAAGCGCTGGCGCGACACCGCCGCGCGCTACGAGAGCGAGCCGGATACCAACGAGGGCCGCAAGGAGCTGATGGCCCGCGCCAAGGAATCCGAGGCGCGCCGCGATCTCACCAAGCAGCGCGCGGAAGTGTTCGAGATCTCCTCTGCCCTCCTCCAGATCGGCATCGTGCTGGCCTCGACCGCCATCATCACCGGGGTGATGATGCTGGTCTGGTGCGCAGGCGGCCTCTCGGTGATCGCCCTGGTCCTGATGGGAATTGCGGTCTGGAACCCGTTCCTGCTGCCGATCGGGCACTAGGGCGTCACGAGCCGGCGCGGCGCCAGCTCCGGCGGCGGATCCGCATCAGCAGCGCCAGCAGACGGCCACGCTGGCTCCCGATCCGGGCCCGGATCGCACGGATCATCCGGCGCGCCGGCTCGGTCTGGGCATGGGCCCAGGCCCTCACGCGCAGCAGCCAGTCATGCAGCCGGACAAACCAGCGAAGTTGCATCAGCTTGGGCTTGCAGGCCTCGAAGAGAAAGGCCGTCACCGCAAGGCCAATCGTCTTGGCCAGCAGGAAAACCCCCGTGCCGAGAACGAGATGTCCCTTCCCGATGAGCCAGAGGCCGGCCAGCTTGAACGGGAACAGGATCAGCGCGGGAATGGCGAAGACCAGCAATGTGGCATAGGGCGGCAGGCGGGCAATGCCGGCCGCCACCGCCGCCTTCAGGGCCGCCAGCGGAATACGGGCCACGATCCACGCCACAACCGGGGCCAGGCGTTCCCAGATCCAGGCCTCGACAAGAAAGACGAGCGCGAGAAGGAACCAGAAGAAGCGGGTCAGTCGGCGCATCCGGGCCTCGTTGGCAGCTGGGAAGCCACCGATCCTGCAGGCAGCTGTGGCGGAAGCAAGGGCGGAGCATGGCAAGGCCGGCCCCGGAAAGGAAAGGGCCGGTCAAGCCGGCCCTTCGGGATCAGAGATGGATCTGCCGCTTCTCGACGGCCATGGCCGCTTCCTTGACAGCCTCGCTCATCGTCGGATGGGCATGGCAGGTCCGGGCCAGGTCCTCGGACGACCCGCCGAATTCCATCAGCACCGCCGCCTCGTGGATCATCTCGCCGGCGCCGGCCGCGATGATATGCACGCCGAGCACCCGGTCGGTCGCCTTGTCGGCCAGCACTTTCACGAAACCATCCGTCGCGCGGTTGGCGCGGGCGCGGCCATTGGCCGTGAAGGGGAACTTGCCGACATTGTAGGCGATGCCCGCGGCCTTGAGTTCTTCCTCGGTCTTGCCGACCGTCGCCACTTCCGGCCAGGTATAGACCACGCCCGGAATGACATCGTAATTCACATGGCCCGCCTTGCCGGCGAGGATCTCGGCCACGGCCACGCCCTCATCCTCGGCCTTGTGGGCCAGCATCGGGCCGCGCACCACGTCGCCGATCGCATAGATGCCTGGCACATTGGTGGCGAAATGATCGTCAATGACCACGCGGCCACGCTCGAGCATCACGCCGGCCACCTCGAGCCCGAGGCCCTCGGTATTCGGCCGCCGCCCGATCGCCACGAGCACGATATCCGCCTCGACCGTCTCGGCTGCGCCGCCGGCCGCCGGCTCGACCTGCAGCGAGACGCCGGTGCCCGCGCTGGCGGCGGTCACCTTCCTGCCGAGATGGAAGGTGATGCCCTGCTTCTCCAGCATGCGCTGGAACTGCTTGGCGACTTCCGAATCCATGCCCGGCAGGATGCGGTCGAGATATTCGATCACCTCGACCTTCGCGCCGAGGCGACGCCAGACCGAGCCGAGTTCGAGGCCGATCACGCCCGCGCCGATCACCACGAGCTTGCCCGGCACCTTTTCGAGCTCCAGCGCGCCCGTGGAGGAGACGATCTGCTTCTCGTCGATCGCGACGCCCGGCAGCTGCGCCACCTCGGAGCCGGTCGCGATGACAATGGATTTCGTCTCGAGCACCTGCTGCGTGCCGTCATCGGCCGTGACCTGCACCTTTCCCGGTGCGAGGATCGTGCCGAGCCCGTGGAAAGCCTCGACCTTGTTCTTCTTCAGCAGGAAGCCGACGCCGGTCACATTGGCATCCACCGTGTCCTGCTTGTGCTTCATCATCGCCGGGAGGTTCAGTTTCGGCGCCGGCACGTCGATCCCGAGCGCCGCGAAGCCATGGCCGGCCTCGTCGAACATTTCGGAGGCATGCAGCAGGGCCTTGGAGGGAATGCAGCCGACATTGAGGCAGGTGCCGCCATGGGTCTTGCGCTTTTCCACCACCGCGACCTTGAGGCCGAGCTGGGCTGCACGAATGGCACAGACATAGCCGCCCGGGCCGGTGCCGATGACGATGAGATCGTAAGCCATGGTTCTTTTCCTTGTTGGTCTGGTCAGCCGCGGCCGCCCGAAACGTTGAGAATCGCGCCTGTCACGTAGGAAGCCTCGTCCGAGAGCAGCCAGGTGATGGCCTGCGCCACCTCCTCGGCCGTCCCCTCGCGCTTCATCGGCAGGCTGTCGCGCACCTGCGCCACGCGGTCGGGCCAGCCGCCGGAGGCGTGGATATCGGTATCGATCACCCCGGGCCGGACCGCATTGACGCGGATGCCCTCGGCTGCCAGCTCGCGGGCCAGGCCGATGGTGAAACTGTCGATGGCCCCCTTCGAGGCGGCATAATCGACATATTGGCCCGGTGCGCCGAGCGTGGCCGCCGCGGAGGACAGGTTGACGATACCGCCGCCCTTGCCGCCGTGCTTGGTCGACATGCGCCGGATCGCCTCGCGCGAAGGCAGGAACGAGCCGATGATGTTGATCGAGAACATGCGGTTGAGCCGCTCGACGCTCATCTCGTCCACCCGCGCCGGCAGGTCGACCACGCCGGCATTGTTGACCAGAGCCCCGAGCATCCCCAGCGCATCCGCAGCCGCGAACATGCGCAGCACATCGGCTTCCACCGCCACATCGCCCTGAACGGCGACGGCCCTGCCGCCGGATCCGGCGATTTCCGCCACGACGGCCTGCGCCGCCGCTTCATTGCCGGCATAATTCACCACCACGGCATAGCCCCGGGCGGCGAGAAGGCGGCAGCAGGCCGCACCGATCCCGCGGGAACCGCCGGTGACAAGGGCAACTCGGGTCATGCGGGCTCTCCCTCGGGATTGCGGGGCCAGGACTGGACGGCCATGTCCGGCAGCCGGTCCTGGAGCGTGGCGATCAGAGATCCATCACCAGCCGGGCCGGATCCTCGAGGCTTTCCTTGACGCGCACGAGGAAGGTCACGGCTTCCTTGCCATCGACGATCCGGTGATCATAGGACAAGGCCAGATACATCATCGGGCGGATCTCGATCTTGCCGCCGATGGCCACCGGCCGTTCCTGGATCTTGTGCATGCCCAGAATGCCCGATTGCGGGGCATTGAGGATCGGCGTCGACATCAGCGAGCCATAGATGCCGCCATTGGTGATCGTGAAGGTGCCGCCGGCCATTTCCTCGATCTTGAGCTGGCCATCGCGGGCACGCTTGCCGAAATCGGCAATGCCCTTCTCGATCCCGGCGAGGCCGAGATGATCCGCATCGCGCAGGACCGGCACGACGAGGCCCTTCTCCGTGCCGACGGCGATGCCGACATGGTAGTAGTTCTTGTAGATGATGTCCGTGCCGTCGATCTCGGCATTGACGCCCGGCAATTCCTTCAGCGCCTGCACGCAGGCCTTCACGAAGAAGCTCATGAAGCCGAGCTTCACGCCATGCTTCTTCTCGAACAGGTCCTTGTACTGGTTCCGGAGCGCCATGACCGCGCCCATATCGACCTCGTTGAACGTGGTCAGCATGGCAGCCGTGTTCTGGCTTTCCTTGAGGCGCCGCGCGATCGTCTGGCGCAGCTTCGTCATCTTCACCCGCTCCTCGCGGGAGGCATCCGACGGAGCCGAGGTGGCACGCGGCGGCGCCGGGGCGGCAGCAGGGGCCGGCGCCGGGGCGGCGGCGGCGCGGAGCACGTCCTCCTTGAGCACCTGGCCGCGCTTGCCCGAGCCTTCGGTGACCGAAAGGCCGGTTTCCGCCATCATCTTGGCGGCGGAAGGGGCCGGCGGCATGGCCGTCGGCTGCACGGCCGGGGCCGCGACGGGAGCAGGGGCAGGAGCGGCAGCCGGCGCGGCGGCAGGGGCGGCCACAGCGGCCGCGCCACCGGCGCTGATCATGCCCAGAAGCGCACCGACGCCAACCGATTCGCCATCCTTCGCCACGATTTCCGACAGGGTGCCGGCCGCCGGGGCGTTGACCTCGAGCGTGACCTTGTCGGTCTCGAGTTCGAGCAGCGGCTCGTCGGCCTTGACGGCATCGCCGGGCTTCTTGAACCACTTGCCGATCGTGGCTTCCGACACGCTTTCGCCCAGGGTCGGGACGCGGATTTCAGTGCTCATAAGGGTGAACCTTTGTTCGGTCTCTGGAAGGAAATTCAGGTGGCGAAGGCTTCGTCGAGGAACGCCTGCAATTGCTGCAGATGCTTCGACATCTGGCCCACGGCCGTCGAGGCCGAGGCCGGGCGGCCGACATAGCGGAGCTTCTTGGCCGAGGACCCGGACTGGCTGAGCAGCCATTCGTCATAGGGCTCCACGAAGGACCAGGCGCCCATGTTCTTCGGCTCTTCCTGGCACCAGACGACATCGGCCTTCTTGAAGCGCGACAATTCGGCGACGATCGACTTGAGCGGGAACGGATAGAGCTGTTCCACGCGGAGAATGTAGACATCGTCGATCCCGCGCTTCTCGCGATCCTCGAGCAGGTCGTAATAGACCTTGCCGGAGCAGAGGATGACCCGGCGGATCTTCGCATCCGGCTTGAGCTTGATCGAAGCGCGGCCGAATTCGGCATCATCCCTCAGGATGCGGTGGAACGAGGTTCCGTCCGCCATTTCCGCAAGATCGGACACGCAGCGCTTGTGGCGCAGCAGGCTCTTGGGCGTCATCAGGATCAGCGGCTTGCGGAAGTCGCGCTTGATCTGCCGGCGCAGCACATGGAAATAGTTCGCCGGTGTCGAGCAATTCGCCACCTGCATGTTGTCTTCCGCGCAAAGCTGGAGGAAGCGCTCGAGACGGGCCGAGGAATGCTCGGGGCCCTGGCCCTCATAGCCATGCGGCAGCAGGCAGACGAGGCCCGACATGCGCAGCCACTTGCGTTCGCCCGAGGAGACAAACTGGTCGAACAGCACCTGCGCGCCATTGGCGAAATCGCCGAACTGGGCTTCCCAGCAGACCAGCGCATTCGGCTCCGAGAGCGAATAGCCGTATTCGAAGCCGAGCACGGCCTCTTCCGAGAGCATCGAATTGATGACCTCGTAGCGGCCCTGCCCGGCCTGGATATGGTTGAGCGGGGTGTAGCGGGTCTCGGTTTCCTGGTCGATCAGCACCGAATGCCGCTGGCTGAACGTGCCGCGCTCGCAATCCTGGCCCGACAGGCGGACGCGATGTCCCTCCGTCACGAGGCTGCCGAAGGCGAGGGCCTCGCCCATCGCCCAGTCAATCCCCTCGCCGCTCTCGACCATCTTCCGGCGGTTCTCGAGGAAACGCTGGATGGTCTTGTGGATGTTCATTTCCTTCGGGACCGTGGTGATCGAGAGACCGATCTCCTTCAGCTGGTCGATCGCGACGCCGGACTGGCCGCGCCGCGGGTCATCCTCGCTCTCCTTGGTCGACTTCAGCCCGGCCCACTTGCCGTCCAGCCAGTCGGCCTTGTTCGGCTTGTAGGCCTGGCCGGCTTCGAATTCGGCCTCGAGGCGCGAACGCCAGTCTGCCTTCA
Source organism: Hyphomicrobiales bacterium (assembly GCA_027484605.1). Lineage (GTDB taxonomy): Bacteria > Pseudomonadota > Alphaproteobacteria > Rhizobiales > Beijerinckiaceae > Rhabdaerophilum. The sequence continues at coordinate 13,721 of JAIXSR010000053.1, forward strand.
TCTTCTCGACCTCGCCCTCGGTCACCACGCCTTCGGCGACGAGCTTGCGGCCATACATGGCCAACGTGCTCTCATGCGCGCGGATCTTCTTGTACATCAGCGGCTGGGTGAAGCCGGGCTCGTCGCCCTCGTTATGGCCGAAGCGGCGATAGCACCACATGTCGATGACAACCGGCTTCTGGAACTTCATCCGGAATTCGGTGGCCACCTTGGCGGCGAAGACCACGGCTTCCGGATCATCGCCATTGACGTGGAAGATCGGCGCCTCGACCATCTTCGCCACATCCGACGGATAGGGCGAGGAGCGCGAATAGCGCGGATAGGTGGTGAAGCCGATCTGGTTGTTGATGATGAAATGCACCGAACCGCCGGTCCGGTGGCCCTTCAGCCCCGAAAGGCCGAAGCATTCCGCCACCACCCCCTGGCCGGCAAAGGCCGCATCGCCATGGATCAGCAGCGGCAGCACGGCCCGGCGGTCATCCGGCGGGCAGCCGAGCTGGTCCTGCTTCGCGCGGACCTTGCCCAGCACGACCGGGTTGACGATCTCGAGATGCGACGGGTTCGGCGTGAGCGAGAGATGGACACGGTTGCCATCGAATTCGCGGTCGGACGAAGCCCCGAGATGGTACTTCACGTCGCCCGAGCCTTCCACATCATCCGTGGCGAAGGAACCGCCCTTGAATTCGTGGAACAGCGCGCGATGCGGCTTGCCCATCACCTGCGTCAGCACGTTGAGACGGCCACGATGGGCCATGCCGAACACGATATCCTGCACGCCGAGATTACCGCCGCGCTTGATGATCTGCTCGAGGGCGGGGATCAGGCTCTCGCCGCCATCCAGGCCGAAGCGCTTGGTGCCGGTGAACTTGACGTCGAGAAACTTCTCGAAC
>JAIXSR010000159.1 GCA_027484605.1 Hyphomicrobiales bacterium
CGGCGGCGGGCGCGGCCGGGCTGGGGGCTGCCGCCGGGGCCGGGCTCGGGGCGGGGGCTGGCGGCGGCGCGGCGGCCCGCACGGGGGCCGGGGCCGCAGGCGGCGCCGGGCTGGCATGCGGGGTGGCGTCCCAGGCGGCGGCCAGGGCCTCCTCGCTGTCCGGCGGGGCCGGCTCGGCGGGGCCCTCGGCCGGCGGGGGCTCGGCGGCGGCGACCGCCGGGGCCTCGGCGGGCGCCTGCGGGTCGGCCAGGGTCGGCTCGTAGATGGCGTCGAGCGCGGCGATCAGGGCGCTGTCGTCGCCATCGCCCTCGAAGCCGTTGGCGCCGAGCCCTTCGGTGATCTCCTTGAGGCTGTCGAAGGCCTGCAGGATGGTGGTGACCACGGCGGTATCGGCGGCGATGCGGCCCTTGCGGATGGCATCGAGGACGTTCTCGGTGGCGTGCGCCACGCGGCGCAGGCGGTTGAGGCCGAGGAAGCCGCAGGTACCCTTGATGGTGTGGACTGTGCGAAAGATTCTGGCAACCAGGTCGAGATCGCCGACATCGATTTCCAGCCGCAGCAGGTCGTTGTCGAGGGCCCCGAGGGATTCGCTGGTCTCGGCGACGAAATCCTTGACGAATTCTTCCACGCTGGCTCCATGCCCCGGCGGGCCATAATGCGAAAACCTGTAACCTGGGGATAACCCATTTCGCCGGTCGCGTGCAATCGCCACTGAGCCCTTGCGAAATTTATATAAATGCGAGAAGATCGGCCGACCTGTCGGGGCCAGAGCCGTGAAAATTCTCGTAGTTGACGATTATTCGACCATGCGCCGTATCGTGCGAAACCTGCTCGACAAGATCGGCTACAAGGACGTCGAAGAGGCCGCCAATGGCGTCGAGGCGCTCGAAAAGATCAAGTCGACGCAATACGACATGGTCATCTCCGACTGGAACATGGAGCCGATGACCGGGATCGAACTGCTCAAGGAGGTCCGCGCCCAGCCGAGCACCGCCAAGATGCTGTTCATCATGGTCACCGCCGAGAGCAAGACCGAGAACGTCATCGCCGCCAAGCAGGCCGGTGCCTCGCAGTACATCGTCAAGCCGTTCACCGCCGAGACCCTGAAGGCCAAAATCTCCTCGGTCCTCGTCTGACCATGAGCGCGACCGACCGTACCGTGCTGCTCCAGGCCGGCCTGGCGCGCATCGCCGGGTACTCCGCCGCGCTCGTCGCCGAAGCCGACCGGCTGATCAGCCTGCCGCCGGCCGAACAGGACGGCAGCACGACGGTCACCGCCGTACTCGGCGAAATGCGCGCCATGGCTCAGTTGCTGGTCGAAAGCCGGGCCGAGATCGTCGCCATGGCGCCGCCCTCGCAGAATGGCGCGGCGCTGCAGGAAGCCGGCGATGCGCTCGATGTCGTGGTCGCCGAAACCGAACGCGCCGCCTTTGAGATCATGAACCAGGCCGAGCGCGCCCAGGCCGCCGCCATCCGCCTGCAAGACGCCAGGCCCAGCGAAATCGCCGAAGGCCTCGCCGAGGTCAACGAGGCAACCACCGCCATCGTCCTCGCCTGCATCTTCCAGGACATCACCGGACAACGCATCCGCAAGGTCATGTCCACTCTCCGCGAAATCGAAGGGCGGATCGGCTCCTTGGTGGCGTTGATGGGCATCAGCGCCGAGGAAGCCAGCAGCACGGCGCAACCCGTAGCCGAGACCCTCCTGAACGGACCGAGTTCAGAGGAGCAGGGCGGCCTCGGCCAGGGCGCGGTGGACGATCTTTTCAGCTGAAGCCGACACGTCGGTCGCATCTCCCGAAGGATTACACATGGTGCCGCTCGCCCAGGGTGGAATGACCGCGCCACAAGGCCCCGTCGTCAACCCCAAGGCCGGTGACCCGGTCGATCCGAAGGCGGCGCAGCGCAATGCCGCCGCCGATTTTGCCGCCCTGTTCGCCGCCTTGTCGGGCGATCCCGAAGCGCTCGTGCCGACCGCCGCGGGGGGCGCTCCGCTGACGCCGGGCACCGCCGATGCGAAGCCAAATGGCGCCTCGTCCAATGCCGTGCGACGGCCCAATGCCACGCTGGCGGCCACGCCCTGGGTCGAGATGCCGGCCATTGTCCCGCCCATTGCGCTTCCCACCATCGCACTTGCCGGCACTTTGCCGCCGGATGCGGCCATGGCGGCGGCGTTGCTGCAGACCGGCACCATGTCGGCCGCCGATCCGCTGCCCGTCTCGGACATGCCGCCAGGCGCCTCGTCCCCAGATCCAGCGGGCATGTCCGCTGTCGTGGCATCCGTGCTGCCCCAGATCGTCCCGCCGATGCCGGCCGCCACCCCGCCGCAGGCTCCCGCCGCTGCAGGCCTTGCCGCCATGCCGCCGCCCGCCGCGGCCATCGCGTCCATCCCTTTGCCTGCGCAACCCGCCGAAGCAGGCCAATCGCCTGAGGCTGCGCCGCCGCCTGCGGTGCCGACCACCACGAGCCTATCGCCGGCACCCCCCGTCGCCCCGACCCCAGCCATGGCCCCGGCCATGACTGCCGCCCTGGCAGAGATGACGGCGGCTGGCCAGGCTTCCGTTGCCGGCGCGGCGGCGCCTGGTCCGGCCACGCCGCAGGTTGCCATGCCGCCGCCGATCGACCCGGCGACAGCACTGCCAGGTGCCGCGGGCAATGCGCCGCCGCCTGTGGTCACGGCCCAGGCAACATCGCAGCCATTGCCGCCGGGCGTCGTTCTCCGGCCTGCAGGAGCGGCGGACGGCGTGGTGCCGACCGCGTCTCCGGCCCCGGCCCCTTCCCGCGTCAGCCGCGATACCGCCCCCACGCGCGGTATGGTTGTTGGCAAGCCCCAAGTCACTGAGTCGCGCGCTGACGGCCTGCCCATCCTGACCGAAGCACTGGTCGGGGTAGCGGCCGACCGGCGCGGTGCGCCCGGTGCCGAGGCTCCCCACCCGGACCAGGCAGACAGCGCCGATAAGGCCACCGTCGCTCCTGTCCTGGCGCCCCCCCCGGCCGTATCGTCACACATTCTGCCCGACGTCGTGGCAAGGCCGCACGATATCGCTCAGCCGACGGATTTTGCCGCGGCGTTGGCCAGCAGCGCAGCGACCATCGTCCCGCAAGGCGCCCCGCCGCCCGCCGCGGCCTTGCCCGCGACCATGGCACCCTTGCCGCCGCAGCTTGCCGCCGAAGCCAGGCAGCAGGTCGCGCTGCGGGTCGCCAGCGCGGTATCGAGCGGCGTCGATACCGTCTCGGTCGACCTGCGGCCGCCCGAATTGGGGCGGGTCGAGATCCGCCTGACCTTCCACGAAAGCAGCGTGCAGGTCGTGGTCGCGGCCGAGCGGGCGACAACCTACGAGGCCTTCCGCCAGGACCGCGCGCATCTGGAACAGCAATTGGCGCAGGCCGGCTTCGACCTCGGCGGCGGCGCGCTCGACCTGCGCCATGGCGGGCTGCCGCGTGAGCGCGAGCCCGAGCCGCCCAAGCCTTCCGGCACGGCTACCGCCGCGCCGGTCGAGGGCCCGGACGAGGGCGCGGCCGATCAATCGGCCGCTGAACGCCGCCGCCTCTCGAACAGCCTGATCGATTTCATCGCCTGAGGGCAGCGCGCCGCATCGCGGCCGAGCATCCGGAGACTCCCCATGTCCACAGCCGCCATCGGCGCCACCAACCCCGCCACCTCCAGCGCCGCGACGCAGCTGTCATCCTCGCTGAAGGCGACGGCCCAATCCCTCGGCAGCACCTCCACCGGCACCACGCAGCTCGGCAATACCGATCCGCAATTCAATCAGTTCCTGACGTTGCTGACGGCCCAGCTGAAGTACCAGGACCCGATGAAACCGACCGACCCGACGGCCTTCGTGGCGCAGCTGGCGCAATTTTCCGGCGTGGAGCAGCAGACCAAGACCAATACGCTGCTGACCAACCTGACCACGGCGCTGTCGGGCAATTCGCTGTCGCAGACCGCGGCGCTGATCGGCAAGAAGGTCGACGCGAGCAATTCCAACATGATCGTGCCGGCGTCCGGCTCCACCGCGCCGATCAGCGTGTCCGTGACCCAGACGGCGCTGAAGAATCCCCGCCTGGTGGTGATGGACCAGAAGGGCACGGAACTGCGCGCACTGCCGATCGCCAATGGCCAGACCAGCGTGGTCTTCGACGGCATGCTGCCCAATGGCCAAAGGCTGCAGGCCGGCAGCTATCCGGTGAAGCTGGTGGGCGACGATTCCGCCGGCAAGGAACAGATCGCCGGCACGATGACCGCGGCGGGCGAGGTCACCCAGGTCCTGACCCGGGTGGGCGGTGGCTATACGCTGGTGCTCAAGAACGGCAGCCAGATTGATGCCTCGGCGGTCACCAGCCTGTCCGATTGATCGATCAGCGGACGAGGCGGCGTTCGGGGATCGGCGGCGGCGACTGATGTAGCATCAGCCCGTCCTCGTCGCTGACATCGACGCGGGCTTCGGGATAGGCGGCCAGCGCCAGGGCAAGCGGTTCCTTGATGTGGTCGCGGAAGGCCCGCAAGCGGGTGAAGCCGGCGCCGAATTGCCCGTAGAAGGCCGGCCAGGGGATGCGGGTGGGCTTCTTCAGCTGCCACAGCCGATAGGCGAGCCAGATGTAGATATCGATCGCCATGCTGCGATGCGCCAGGGCGCGGATTGCCACCTCGCGTACCGGCAAGGGATGTTCGATCAGCGAGGTATAGAAGGCCTCGTCGAGCAGCACCCGTTCGCGCCAGAGCGATAGCTGGTTGCCCATATCGTTCAGGCGCGATGGCAGGATGGCGCTGCGGACGAAGGCGCCATTGGTGATCTGCGTGCCGTCGCTCGAGGTCGAATAGAAAGTCAGCCGGCACAGGCTGAGCCTGAGGCTTTGCTCGCGGACGAGCGCATAACCCTTGCCGCCGTTGTTCACGCCCATGGCGGTGAGCCAGCGATTCATGCTGCGCCCCAGTTCGACCTCGCGGGATCGGGTGCGCACCGCTTCGGTCTGCAGGTAGAGCAGGATCATCCGGGCAACCGAGCCGAAGGGAACCCCCGCCAAGACCCCCTTCTCATCCTTGCCGCTGCCGACCCGCAGGGTCAGGCCGGCGGTTTCACGAACCCATTCGGCTTCGGCGATATTGCGGTGTGGCAGCGCCGTCAGGGCGAAGCCGGCATGTACGAAGCTCGCCTGCAAATCCTCATCGGCCATGATGAGATGGGCCGCATCGACGACACGCCGGTCAGCCGGCGTCGCCGCCATGGCCCGGCTTGCCTGGATGCCGAGGCGTTCGACGGTTTTGTGCAGCCGGCCCCTTAGGGCGCCATCCACGCCTATGGCCGAATCGTTTTGTAGCGATAGCTGCAAGTTTTTCGCGCCTCGATTGAATCAACGCTTAACGTCATGCCGATTGCAGTCAACGCAATTTTTTATAGGGCAATTTATTCCGATGCATGCTTCGTACTTTGGTGGCGGTGTCCTTGAAAGTGTTTTGAACTATTATTTGGACACCGCCACCAAGGTACGAGGGAAAACCGGGTTTTGCGCCACCCTGGTACGAAAACCTGCCACCAGGGTACGAGCTGCCTGTGGATATCGCTCTCAGGGTGGGCCCTTGGCCGTCCTAGGGCGCCAGTAAAGTACGAGGTCATCGGACGGCCTCAGACTTCGTACTTTGGTGGCGCTTGACAACGCGATCCCGACGCAACCAAGGGCGTGCGCCAGACCGCCCGCAGACCTCCAGGATGCTGCGGTGTGCGGCAGGCATGCCGAGCGAGACTTCGATGGGGGACTTGCCCAGCCGGTGCCTCGGCTCGGGCGCCTGGCGCCGAGACCCTCGCTGGAAGCGCCAGCATGAGTTGCCTCGGCAATGGCATCCAGGACGGGATTGCAGCCACGCTGCGGCGATCTTCCTGATCGCTTCGCGGTGTGCCGGTTGAATCACCCGGACATCCAGGTTGGCGGC
>JAIXSR010000015.1 GCA_027484605.1 Hyphomicrobiales bacterium
CACGGCTGACCTTGTAGGCTCGCTGGTACTGGGCGACTTCCCCGCCGATCAGGAAGACGGCTTCGTCGCGGCGCAGCACAGCCAGGATTACGCGGCCTGGTACAGCCAGATCCCGGGCCTCAAGGTCATCCAGCCCTATAGCGCAGCCGATGCGAAGGGCCTGCTCAAGGCGGCCATCCGCGATCCCAACCCGATCATCTTCCTCGAGAACGAGATCCTCTACGGCCAGTCCTTCGACGTGCCGAAGGGCGATGATTTCGTGCTCCCCATCGGTAAGGCCCGCGTCGCCCGCGTCGGCCACCATGTCACGCTCGTCACCTTCGGCATCGGCATGACCTATGCCATGAAGGCGGCGGAAGCGCTTGCCAGCGAGGGGATCGAGGCGGAAGTCATTGACCTGCGCACCATCCGCCCGATGGATATCGCCACCGTGGTCCGCTCGATCCAGAAGACGAACCGCTGCGTCGCCATCGAGGAAGGCTGGCCGCAGAGCGGCGTCACGGCCGAAATCGGCATGAAGATCATGGAAGAGGCCTTCGATTATCTCGATGCCCCCGTGGCCCGCGTGACCGGCAAGGACGTGCCGATGCCCTATGCGTCCAATCTCGAGAAGCTGGCTCTGCCGAATGTCGGCGAGGTCGTCGCGGCGGCGAAAGCCGTGTTGTATCGCTGAGGGGAGGCTGCATCGATGCCTATCAACATCCTGATGCCCGCCCTCTCGCCCACCATGGAAAAGGGCAACCTTGCCAAGTGGCTGAAGAAAGAAGGCGACAAGATCAAATCCGGCGATGTCATCGCCGAGATCGAGACCGACAAGGCCACGATGGAAGTCGAGGCCGTGGATGAAGGCATCCTGGCGAAGATCGTCGTGGAAGCCGGCGCGCAGGATGTCGCCGTCAACGCGTTGATCGGCATCATCGCGGCCGAAGGCGAGGATGTGAAGGCGGCGGCCTCGGGCGGCGGTGCGGCGGCTCCGGCACCTGCTCCGGCAGCAGCAGCGGCGGCTCCGACCCCTGTGGCAGCGGCCACGCCTGCGGCCCCGTCGGCTCAGGCAGCCCCGGCCGCCTCGGGCTCACGCGTTTTCGCCTCGCCCCTGGCCAAGCGCATCGCCAAGGAAGCCGGCATCAACCTCGCCGCCGTCAAGGGCACCGGCCCGCATGGCCGCGTCGTCATGGCCGATGTCGAGGCCGCCAAGTCGGGCGGCGGCGCCAAGGTCATCCCGATGCCGGGCGCAGCGGCTCCGACACCCGCCGCGGCGCCGGCTCCGGCGGCCATGGCCTCGGGCCCCTCGGCCGATGCGGTGAAGAAGCTCTTCGCGGAAGGCTCCTACGAGGAAGTGCCGCATGATGGCATGCGGAAGACCATCGCGCGACGCCTGCTCGAATCCAAGCAGACCGTCCCGCATTTCTACCTCACGGTGGATTGCGAGCTCGATGCCCTGCTGGCGCTGCGCGAGCAGATCAACAAGGCCGCCCCGGTGAAGGATGGCAAGCCGGCCTACAAGCTCTCGGTCAATGACATGGTCATCAAGGCCATGGCCATGGCCCTGCGCGCCGTGCCGGATGCCAATGTCAGCTGGACCGACAATGCCATGCTCAAGCACAAGCATGCCGATGTCGGCGTCGCCGTCTCGATCCCCGGCGGGCTGATCACCCCGGTCATCCGCGATGCCTGCCACAAGACGCTCTCCACCATCTCGAACGAGATGAAGGATCTCGCGGCCCGCGCGAAGGCCCGCAAGCTGAAACCCGAGGAATATCAGGGCGGCACCACCGCCGTGTCCAATCTCGGCATGTTCGGCGTGAAGGATTTCGCCGCCATCGTGAACCCGCCCCATGCCACCATTCTGGCCGTGGGCGCGGGCGAGCAGCGCGCCGTGGTGAAGAATGGCCAGCTGGCCGTGGCCACGGTGATGTCCGTCACGCTCTCGACCGACCATCGCGCCGTCGATGGTGCGCTCGGCGCGGAACTGATCTCGGCCTTCCGCGGCTATATCGAGAACCCGATGGGGATGCTGGTCTGAGCAAGAGGCAGGCAAGTGATCGGCGGTCTGCCCGTCTGGTTCCGTGTTTCGGACAGGCAGATCGCCTTTCTTCGCAGATACTGCATCAGGATCCTGATCATATGCTTCGCCGGGCTTCTTCTCTCCGACAGTTTCAAGAGCAACGAAATACACCTTTCGGTTGTCTTGACCGTAATGTCGATACCGATCAGCCTATTTGCAGTATCCGTGAGTTTGGTCGTTCCGACGGTGCGCTTGAGATTGTTCTGGACGCTGCCTCCGGTTGCGATCGGCTGGCTGGCACTGCTTCATGTCTACACGACATGGGCCGGAATCCAATTTGGCGATGGGCACTTGGTTATCCTGTTCGCGTTTCTCATCGGCGGGATCGCGATTTACACCCTGACTCTGATGACCATGGCCGAAGCCGGACAAGGCAGGGGACTGCAAGTCATGTCTCCCGACTGGAAGACGGTGAAAGACTAGGCCGATGAAATCCATCCTCGCCTATGGCGACAGCATCACCTGGGGGTCGAATCCGGAAGCGGGCGGCCAGCGCCATGCCCGCGAGAACCGCTGGCCAAACGTGCTGGCGGCCGG
>JAIXSR010000074.1 GCA_027484605.1 Hyphomicrobiales bacterium
AGGGAGGAAGTCTCTTCCCGTTGGACGCAGCGCGTCCAACCCAACTCTATTTTTCCGACTTTGGCACCCGTCGCGCAGCAGGTGCCAAACCCACAGAAAGTAATGGATGGGCTTGGGGGGAGAATGCTTTTTCCTTCCCCAAGCCCGCATACGCAGGCAACAAGAACCCGGGACAACCGCCATGCCGATCCGCCACCGGACCATCGAGACCAACGGCATCCGCATGCATGTCGCGGAAGCCGGCGAAGGTCCCGCCGTGCTGCTCTGCCACGGCTTCCCCGAGGCCTGGCATTCCTGGCGCCACCAGATGGAGGCCCTGGCCGCGGCTGCCTACCACGCCATCGCCCCGGACATGCGCGGCTATGGCGCGACCGAGGCGCCGGCCGCGGTGACGGACTACAGCATCCTGCACCTGGTCGGCGACATGGTCGGGCTGCTGGATGCGCTGCAACTCGAGCAGGCGGTGATCGCCGGGCATGACTGGGGCGCGCCGGTTGCCTGGAACGCCGCGCTGCTGCGGCCGGACCGCTTCCGCGCCGTGGCCGGCCTCTCGGTCCCCTATGCGCCGCGCGGCCCGGTCAGCCCCTTCGAGCTGCTGCGCCGCGCCGGCCGGCACCGCTTCTACCAGATCCATTTCCAGGCCCCGGGCGTCGCCGAGAACGAGCTGCGGCGCGACCCGCTGGCCACCCTGCGGCAAACCTTCTTCACCCTCTCGGGCGATGTGCCGGAAGCGCAGCGCTGGAACCCCGATTTGCCGGAGGGCGGCTTCCTGGCCAGCCTCACCGAACCACCGGCCCTGCCCGCCTGGCTGCCGGAGGCCGAGCTGGCGCTCTATGCCGAGACCTATCGCCGCACCGGCTTCCGCGGCGGGCTGAACTGGTACCGTAACATCGAGCGCAACTGGGCGCTGATGGCCCCCTTCGCCGGCGCCCGGATCCGCGTCCCCGGCCTGTTCATCGCCGGCCGGCGCGACCCGGTGCTCGGCTGGGCCGGCCGGGCGCTGGAAGCACTGCCGCAAACCGTCCCCGACCTGCGCGGTACCGTGCTGCTCGAGACCGCCGGCCACTGGGTGCAGCAGGAGGCCGCGGCGGAGGTGAATGCCGCCTTGCTGACATTCCTCAAGGGTCTGTGACAGATTGGCCCCAATCCGCCGGTTTCCTGCCATGATCCGGGCGCGATCCAGGCGTTTCATAGGCTCGACCGACCCAGGAGGGTCCGACAGATGAAAACCCGTATCGCCGCCGTTGCACTTCTCGCCACCGCCCTGTCCGCGGGCCTCGCCGCTCCGGCCGCGCAGGCCCAGGGCTGGCATCGCGGTGGCGGTCCCGGCTGGGGCGGCCCGCCGCCGCGCGCCTACCATCACCACCACGGCAATGGCGCCGGCATCGCCGCTGGCATCATCGGCGGCCTGGCGCTGGGTGGGCTGGCGCTGGGCGCCGCCGGCGCCTTCGCCGCGCCGCCGCCCCCGCCGGTCTATTACGCGCCGCCGGCCCCGGTGCCCTATTATGCCCCACCGCCGGCCTATTACGCGCCGCCGCCGGTCTACTACGCGCCGCCCCCGGCCGTGGTCTATCGCCCGGCCTATGGCTGGTAGCGCCCGCCTCCGCTGACCCTGGGCCTCACGGCCCCTGGTTCAGCCCGGCGCGGAGGGCAAGCCCCTCCGCCCCCGCCGGATCGATCAGCCCCTCCCGCAGGAAGAGGTCGATCAGCACCAGGTTGACGTTGAACTTCACCTCATCCGTGTCCCGCACCGCCGCCAGCACCCGCGCCACCGGCCAGAGCTCGAAGCGCTCCACCTCGTCGTCGTTCGGCTGCGGCACGATGCCCTCCGGCAGGTCGAGGTCGAAGCAGTGCAGCACGTCCCGCCGCATCCCCGTCTCCTCCCGCATCACATAGGAGATCCGGCCGACCCGGCGGGCCTGCACCGCGAGCGTGGCCGGCAGGCTCGCCTCCTCCCCCGCCTCCTTCACCAGCGTCTCCTCCGGCCCCAGCCCGGCCGGGATGCCGCCGGCGACCAGGTTGTCCAGCTTGCCCGGCGCCACCGCCTTGGCCTTGCTGCGCCAGCCGACCCAGAGATGCAGCCCATCCGGCCGCATCACCCGCCCATTCACATGCACCCCCTGCGCGGCGATGCCAAAGGCGGGCAAGGCACCACGATCGAGCGTCGCCAGGCTCGGCCCCGCCGGCGTCGCACGGATGTCGAAGGCCTCGTCCCGCAATTTGAAATGGCCGCGCTCGGCCAGCGACCGGGCGATGCCGGCCAGCGCCTCGCTGCGGGCGCCGGGGCTGCGCAAACGGCCGGCCAGGGCCGCGCCCTGGGCGTCGAAATGGATGTCGCGCGGGAAGAAGGTCAGCGCCCGCGCCAGGTCGGGGCCAAGCCAACCGACCTGGTCCGGGCCGATCCGGAAGGGGATCAGCCCGGCCGGCGAGGCCAGGTCGTTGCAGGCATCGATGTGGCGCTGGAAAGGGCTCATGCGGTCAGCAAACACCGGCTGCGGGTTTCGGACAAAGCGGCGGG
>JAIXSR010000026.1 GCA_027484605.1 Hyphomicrobiales bacterium
CGGTGGCGCGCAAACCTCGAAAAACAAAATCGGCTATGTCGTCGGCCGCGGCGACGAGATGATGCTGTCCGAACGCGTCTCCGCTACCGTGCAGTACCTGCATTACCGGTTCGAGGGCCAGACCTACAACGTGGTCCCTGCCCGCAACGCGAATATCGTGAACAACGAGATCCGCGTGGGCGTCAACTATCGCTTCTGATCGCGCAAGGAGCAGCGCGACTTCAGGCGGAATGCCGGGGGGCGAAGGGGGTTCGGGAAACCGGACCCCCTCATTTTTTGCTTTTTTGGTCCCTCGCGACGGCCCCTTGCTGGGCCTGCTCGGCGGCGCGTTTTGTTTCCAGGTCCCTCGCGACGGCTCCTGACGGAGCCTGCTCGGCGGCGCATTCGCGCCCTGCCAGGGCCGTCGGCCCTGGCAGGGCGTTTTGATCTCAGGCGGTGTTTTCCGGACCTGACGGATGATTGCAGCTCACGCGTGTGGCTTCGTCTTCGCGAAGGCGGGGACCAGCCGGTTGAAATCCGCCGCAAAGGCCGCGAGCTTCGGATATTTCCCGCTCGACAGGCCGGAGAAGCGGAAATCGTACCATTCCAGCATGCAGATCGTCGAGATCACCCCGATATCCGGCGTGGCGCTGGCCTTGGGCGGATTGGCTTCCAGCGTGCCGAGGCCGCGTTCGACCTTGCCGCCCTGATGCGCGATCCAGGCCGGCTCGTGCTTTTCCGGCGCGCGGAAACGGCCTTCATAGAGCTGCAGGATTGCCGCATCGGTGATGCCGTCGGCAAGCGCCTGCAGCTTCAGCGCAGCCAGCCGGGCCGGCCATTCCGCGGGAATCACCTTGCCGCCGCCGGCCGCGTGGTCGAGATATTCAACGATGACCCGGCTGTCATAGACCGTGGTGCCATCGGGCAGGATCAGGCAGGGAATCTTGCCGAGCGGGTTGTCCTGACGGAGCGGGTCGGCCGGGTTCATCGTGTCGGTCGGCAGCATCTCGAGGCTGTCGGCATGGCCGGTGAAGATCGCCGCCACCTTGACCTTGCGGCCGAAGGGCGAGGCGGCGGAAGAGCGCAGTTTGAGCATGGGCGTTTCCGTTTCTGGTGGCCCCGTCCGGGGCGTTCAATGGCCCGACCATTGCCGCTTGCCTGCCAATCGGCAAGGACTTTGTTGGCCTTGATGCCGGCCGCTCAGGCGTTCTTCAGCCAGTCGACCCGCCAGCGGGCGATGCCGCCGCGGCCGAGCCGCTCCGACAGGGCCGGCAGCAGGTTCAGCAATTCCTCGTCGAGCTTCCAGGGCGGATTGGCGATGGCGAGGCCGCAGGCCGCCAGCGGGCCCTCGGCCTCGGGTTCGTCGACATGCAGCTCGACGATCAGGATGCGGGCGAAGGCGCTCTCGGCCAGCCCGGCCTCGAAGAGCGAGACCCGGCGCTGGTTCTTGACCGGGTACCAGAGCATGGCCAGGCCGGTCGGCCATTTGCGCGCCATGACGCCGATACCCTCGATCATCCGGTCGAATTCGTCTTCCTTCTCGAAGGGCGGATCGACCAGGACGAGGCCGCGCCGTTCCGGCGGCGGGATCTGCGCCTTCCAGGCGATGTAGCCGTCGAGCTGGTTGATGACGAGCCGGTCATCCCGCGGCAGGGCGCGGCGCAGGTCGCGCAGGGTTTCCGGGTGCAGATCGTTGAAGGAGGCCCGGTCCTGCGGCCGCAGCGCATGCCGGATCAGCGCCGGCGAGCCGGGATAGAGCCGGCCATCGGGCGAGAGCGCGGCCAGGGCGGCGCGATAGCTCGCCAGCACGGCCTCGGCCGCCGCGCCGAGCGGCGTGCCGGAGAGCCGGCCGATGCCGTCGACCCATTCGCCCGTGCGGCTGGCCGCATCGCCCTTCAGGTCGTAGAGGCCAGCGCCGGCATGGGTGTCGATGACGCGGATCGCCGTGTCCTTCTGCATCAGATGGGCGAGGATGCGCATCAGAACGGCATGTTTCAGCACATCGGCGAAATTGCCGGCATGGAAGGCGTGGCGGTAATTCACCGGGGCTACCGTGCGGCCGGGACGATGATGTCGCGCGTGCGGCAGGCATCGCGGCTCACTTCGTCGCAGGGGCGGAAGCCGCGCAGGTCCCGCGTCAGGCAGAGCCGCACTTCCTCGAGCATGCCCTTCTTGCAGGTCACGGCCATCATGTCCGGGCGCAGGCCGGGATTGGCGAGCGCGAAGGCGCGCTCGATCTCCGGCACCGACCAGCGGCGCGGCGCTTCCGGGGCCTCGAGTTCCTTCGGCACGCGGACGCGGTTCCGTGCCGTCTCGGTGGCGGTGAAATAGCCGGCCGGGCTCTCGCCCGAACAGGTGCCGTGCTTGCGCCATTGATGGCGGGCGAGGCCGCTCGTCGGCAGCACGCGCTCGCCGATATCCATGGCGTTGCGGGAGGGATTTCGCCCGTCCGGCGTGCAGAAGGCGGGATAGCCGCGCTCGCTTTGTGGCCAGAGCCCGTGCACGACGAAGCCGGGATTGCGCCCGGGTTCGCATTGCGGGTTGCCGCGGCGCTCGCCCGTCAGGTCGCAGAAGGTGGCGGACCAGGAGAGCGACAGGACGTAGAAGTCGAAGCGGCCCATCGGCGCGCCGCGCTCCTCGCGGGGCTGCGCAAGGGCCGGGGTCGCCAGCAGGGCCAGCAGGAAGGGCAGGGCCGCGAGGCGACGGATCACAGGCCGGTTCATCAGCGGTCGACGCGATAGCAGCCCGGCATGGCGGTGTGGTTCCGGTCATAGCCGGCGAGGCAGAATTGCAGGCCCTCGAATTGTCCGATCATGCCGCCTTCCTCGATGATCGCGTAGCGCATCGTCAGCCGGCGGCGATCGGCCATGACAGCCTGGGCCTGGCAATAGCGGCGCGGGATCAGGTCGAGCCCGTGCGGGCGATAGGCAGCCTGACGGACCTTCTCGAAGCCGATGATCTCGGTCGTGCCGTTCCAGAATCGCCGCTCCGTCGTGTTGAAGCGGTCCTGCAGCCTGGCCAGCACGCCGGGGCTGTCGCAGGCGGAGACCTGCCCGGACCAGGGGATGATGCGGGTCTCGGCCGGGATCTCCTCCCGTGCGGTGGCGGGTAGCGTGGCCACGAGCAGGCCGAAGAGGACGGGAAGCAGGCGCATCAGAATCTCCTGATTTTCCCGTCTAGCCTTCACCCCGAAGGCGGTTCCGGTCAAGCCCGCGCAGGTCCCCGCGCGGATTTTCGGCGCCGGTTGCGGCTTGGCCGCAACGTCACTGGTGGCCCACCACCGCTCGGGGACGATAGGGCGCCTCGAGCCGGGCCCAGACGCGCGGATCGACCTTGAGGGCGAGCGCGGCGAGGGCATCATCGACATGGCGCATCTTCGAGGCGCCGAGGATGGTGCTGGTGACATAGGGCTTCGCAAGCACCCAGGCCTGCGCGAGGATGGCCGGCGTGGTGCCGAGCTTCTCCGCCTCCTGGACCAGCCGCCGGCGGATGCTCTCGTCCTGCGGCGTGCCGATCTGCAGCGCGCCGACATGCTGGTCGGAGCGGCCGCGGATCGTGGTCTCGTTGCTGACCGGCTTTGCGAGGCCCGATCCGGCGAGGTAGCCGCGGGCGAGAGGCGACCACGGCGTCATGCCCAGCCCCTCGGCCTGAAGGAGCGGGATCATCTCGCGCTCTTCCTCGCGATAGACGAGGTTGTAGAAATTCTGCATCGAGACGAATTCGGCATAACCCTGCGCGCGCTGCAGGCCGATCAGCTTCATCAGCTGCCACGCATACATCGAGGAAGCGCCGAGATAGAGCACCTTGCCGGCGCGCACGACATCGTTCAGGCCCTCGACGATCTCCTCCATCTCCGTCTCGTGGTCGAGGCGATGGATGATGTAGAGGTCGATATAGTCGGTGCCGAGGCGCCGGAGCGAGGCATCCACGCCCTCGCGGATATGCTTGCGCGACAGGCCGCGCTGGTTCGGGCCCGGGCCCATCGGGTTATGGACCTTGGTGGCGATCACCACCTCCTCGCGGCGGGCGAATTCCTTCAGCGCCTTGCCGGTGATGCGTTCGCTCTCGCCGAGGGAATACATGTCCGCCGTGTCGAAGAAATTGATCCCGACCTCGAGCGCCCGGCGGAAGAAGGGCATCGAGGCCTCCTCGTCCAGCACCCATTCCCGCCAGGACGGGTGGCCATAGGTCATGCAGCCCAGCGCGATGCGCGATACGTGCAGGCCTGTCCGGCCCAGTCTTACGTAATCCATGGATGTTCCTCCGTTGCCCGGAGGATGGCCCGGCGGAGCGCCACCCGCAAGGGTTCAGTTCCCGCGCGGGCTGGCCATGGGCACGGGCTGGCGCGCCGGGGCGGAGGCGCGGGGCCTCGGCGTCGGTGCCGGGACGGTTTCAACCTCGACCGGAGCGGCGGGAATGCTGCCGGTGCGCTCCGGCGGCAGGCCCGGCACCCGCCGGGGCGGCAGATCGGGGATGGACCCGGTGGCCAGATCGAACTGCGCCGGGTCGAAATCCGGTTCGATCTCGAGATCCTGGCCCTGCGCATCCTGCCAGCGGCTGGCGGCCGGAGCCGGTGCGCGCGGGCCCGGCAGCATGCCGCCGGCCGGGGCGGGCAAGGCGCCCCCGGTCGCGGCGGGCGGGCGAGGACCGGCGGCGATCTGGCCCTGCTGGCCCTGAAGCGTGCCGGCCGGGTAGGGCGAGGCCGGGGCCTGCCGGAAGGCATAGGGGTTCTGCGGGCCGCCGAACGGATTGACGGCCGGGCCGTAGGTGCCGGGCAGCGGGCGCTCCGGCGCCGCGACCTGCGGCCGGCAATAGCGGCGCTGGCCCCGGGCATCGTGTCGGGCAAGGTCGAAATGGAAATGATCGTAATGGAGTGCGTCCGAGCCGGGGCCGAGCACGGTGCGGAAGCGCTGGCAGGCGCCATGGAACACATCGCGCAGGAATCCCTGCTCCTGCTCCGTGCCGCGCCAGCCGCCCTTCACCGTGACGACATTGCCATCGTTGAAGACGAAACTCATGATGTCGATCGCGTTGCCGAAGGCATGTTCCGACAGCCGGGCATTGGCCTGATGGTTGCGCCGGCGGCAGGCATAGGAGCCGGCGGTGCGGATCTCGCGGATGCCCTGCCCGAACCAGGCGATGGCGGCGGGCTGGACGCCGGTGGTGATCCAGTCATCGGTCCAGGCGACCATCGGACAGCCCAGGGTCGCTTCCGGCTTGATCACCGTCATTTCGAGGAGGCCGGGCGTGAAGCCGGCCTGCTGGCCCCCGGTCGAGGCCAGGGCCAGAGCCACGGACTGGCTGTCATTCTGGAAGGCGGAAACCTTGAGCGGCAGGTCGGCGCCGCAAGGGCCCGGCCCGTCGATCGGCTTGGTCGGGCGGATGAACTGGCTCTCGCGGATGATGCCGGCCTTCATGCAGGCCATTTCCGCCTCGGCGCGCCAGGGCTCGCGCGGCTCGAACCGGGCGAAGCCGCAGCCGCTCAGGAAGACGCCGAGGCCGGCAGCCAGCAGCGCGAGCCGCGACAGGGTGCGCGGGCTGACAAGCGCCGGACGGGCGGGGGCATGGTGGAAACGCAACATCCGCTAAAAATGACGCGATCCCGGTAACCTTCTCTTAAGAGAAAGGGTTACGAAGCGGTAAACCCTGCGCAACAGTGCGAACCGACCCGATTTCATCCATGCCGGAGTGATGCTCATGGAGGGCAAGGCCCGCTTCATCTTCCCCGCCATCCTGTCCTGCGTCATGGCTTTCCTGATGACGGCGGTGGTGACCTATCTCAATGTCGGCACGCCGCCGGATTTCGTCGGCCGCTGGCTGCATGCCTTCGTGATTGCCTGGCCGCTCGCCTATCTCGCGGCCCTGATCGCCTCGCCGGTCGCCCGCCGCGGGACCATGCTCATTCTCCAGCTGATTGACGGGAAACGCTGATGCTGCGCGCGCTCGACCTTGCCGAGGCCCTGGACGAGGGCGACATCACGCCGCAGGCCGTGCTCGAACTCTGCGCCGAGGCCATCGCGGCGCGCGAGGCCGAACTGGGCTGCTTCGTGCATCTCGATCTCGAACGGGCGCGCATCCTCGCTTCGCGCCGCCCGGCCGGCATGCTCGGCGGCTTGCCCGTGGGCATGAAGGACATCATCGAGACGGCGGCCATGCCCAGCGCCTACGGGCTCGGCCTCTACCGAGACCATCGCCCCGCCACCGATGCCGCCATCGTCGTGCTGACCGAGGATGCCGGCGGCATCGTGCTCGGCAAGACGGTCACGACCGAACTCGCCTTCCTCAACCCGCCGAAGACGCGCAATCCGCATGATCCGCGCCGCACGCCGGGCGGTTCTTCCTCGGGCTCGGCGGCGGCGGTGGCGTCGGGCATGCTGCCGCTGGCTTTCGGTACCCAGACCTCGGGTTCCGTCATCCGGCCCGCCAGCTTCTGCGGCGTGGCCGCCATGAAGCCGAGCTATCGCCTCCTGCCGATCACCGGGGTGAAGCCCTTCTCGCCGCTGCTGGACACGCTGGGCCTGATGGGCGCGCGGGTGGCCGATGTCGCCTTCGGGCTCGAGGCGGTCACGGGCCGGTCCCTCCGCGTGGACGGGCAGGATTTCGGCACGCCAACCTTCGGCGTCACGCGGATGCCCTTTGCCGGATCGGCCGAGCCGGAAGCCGAGGCGGCGCTCCGGCAAGCCATCCTCGCGCTTGGCAAGGCCGGCGCCAAGGTGGTGGATGTGACGCTGGATGCGCGCTTCGCTGCCGCCCATGACGCCCAGCGCACGATCTCGCTCCACGAGGCGGCGCAGCATCTCGCCTTCGAGCATCGCCGGCATCCCGAGGCGCTCTCGGCGACCTTGCGGGCGGCGCTGGACGAGGGCCGGGCGATCCCGGTCGCCGAGTTCGACGCCGCGCGTTCCGTCGCCAACAAGGCCCGCAAGGCGACGCATGCCCTGTTCGAGCCGGTCGATGTGCTGCTGACCTATTCCGCGCCCGGGCCGGCGCCGCTGGCGGATACGACCGGCGATCCCCGGTTCAACCGGCTGGTCACCCTGCTCGGCCTGCCGGCGGTGAATGTGCCGGGATGCCGGACAGCCGAGGGCCTGCCGGTGGGCATCCAGGTGGTGGCGGCCTTCGGCGACGACCAGCGCGCCCTGGCCGCTGCCGCCTTCCTGGAAGCGGCGCTCGCGGCAACCTCTTCATCTTGAACGACATTCTCGATTTCGGGCGAAACCGGCATTAACCCTGCCGTGAACAGGCGACGGAAATCCGTTGCCAACTCGTTAACAAAAGGTAAGCTTCACGGGTCTCCACCAAGGAGTTGTCCCATGAGCGCGGTTCTTCGTCTCGATCTGCTCGCGTTTCTTGCCTCGTTCGCCCTGCTTGCGGCGATTGTGTTCGGACTGGTGTGAGTGCGTCCGGCGGCCGCGTGGCCGCCGTCATCGAAGCCGCTTGGGAAACAGGTCCGCTCAGGATTGCGGACAGGCCATGTCGGTCTGTTCCCAGGACGTGACATTGATTGCCATGGTGCAGCGCATCATGCGGTTTCCCATGCAGATTTCGCTGCCGACATCGAAGGACTGACCGGCCGCCCGGCAGGTGCAGGGCGGCTTGGTGCTGACCCGCGAGACGGGGGCTTCGGAAGCCGTGCGCGGCGGTTCGGCCGCCAGGGCAGGCATGGCCAGCAGGGCGAGAAACACGACGACCGGCAGGGCAGGGAAGACAGGGAATGCACGGGCAAGCATGGTCGCCTCCTCGATCATGGCGGGGCCGGCCTGAATCGGTCCGGCAACCGGATCAATGCAGCGAGGATGGCCCCGGCTTTGCAACTAGTCAAATTCTCGCAAAATCCCGACATTCGGCGCAGCGAAGTCTTCAGGGCCCGTCGCTAGACCTCGGGGCGCTCCAGATGTGAACCGTTCCAGCCAAGGTCTTCCGCGATGCTTCGCCCCACCCTGCCGCTCCTGCTCGCCTGCGGCCTTGCCGTCCCCGCCGCCGCGCAATCGATCCATGATCCCTATTGCTCGCGGCTTCCCCGGGTGAATTGGCTCTCGTCATCGGAAATCGCGCAGGAATTGCAGCAGCGCGGCCTGCAGCTGGTCGAGATCCGGCTGGCCGACCAGAAATGCTATGCGGTCCGCGTCCAGAATGCCGCCGGCAAGCGCGAGGATCTGATCCTCGACCCGATGACCGGCGACGTGATGCGGTAACCTCATCTCCGCCGGGGCGAGGGCCTCCCGCCGCCCTTGCTGCGGGGTGTTCCGGAAAGCGGCACCTCGCGATCGGTGCCGGGGCCCATCACATCGAGGGATGGCTTCGCGGCGCGGGTCGGCGGTAGATTGGCTGCGGCGCCATATTGCGAGGCGGCGGCCTTGCCGGCCTTCGCGGTGACCTGCGCCTGCCGGCCGGAGGGCTCCTCGAACACCGCCAGCTCGGTTTCCTTCAGGCGCTTGATCTCGTCGCGCAGGCGGGCGGCGGTCTCGAATTCGAGATCGGCCGCGGCGGCGCGCATCCGCTTCTCGAGATCCGCAAGCACCGCCTCGAAGTTATGGCCGATCGAGATCGCCTGGTCGGCCACCCCCTTGTCGACGGTGACACGGTCGCGCTCATAGGGCGAGTTGAGGATATCCTCGATGTTGCGCTTCACGCTTTGCGGCGTGATGCCGTGCTCGGCATTGTAGCGCTCCTGCTTCTCGCGGCGGCGGTTGGTCTCCGCGATCGCGCGGTCCATCGAGCCGGTGATCTGGTCGGCATAGAGGATGACGCGCCCGTCGACATTGCGGGCGGCGCGGCCGATCGTCTGGACGAGCGACGTTTCCGAGCGCAGGAAGCCCTCCTTGTCGGCATCGAGAATGGCGACCAGCGCGCATTCGGGAATGTCGAGCCCTTCGCGCAGCAGGTTGATGCCGACGAGCACGTCGAACGTGCCGAGGCGGAGGTCGCGGATGATCTCGATCCGCTCCAGCGTGTCGACATCCGAATGCATGTAGCGCACGCGCACGCCGTTCTCGTGCAGGTATTCCGTGAGATCCTCGGCCATGCGCTTGGTCAGCACCGTCACCAGCGTGCGGTAGCCGGCGCGGGCGACGTCGCGCACCTCGCCCAGCAGGTCGTCGACCTGCGTCCGGGCCGGGCGGATGATCACCTGCGGGTCGATCAGCCCGGTCGGGCGTATGACCTGCTCGGTGAAGACGCCGCCGGTCCGTTCCATCTCCCAGTTGCCCGGCGTGGCCGAGACATGCACGGTCTGCGGGCGCATCGCCTCCCATTCCTCGAAGCGCAGAGGGCGATTGTCGAGGCAGGAAGGCAGGCGGAAGCCATATTCGGCGAGGGTCGCCTTGCGGCGGAAGTCGCCCTTGTACATCGCGCCGATCTGCGGGACCGTGACATGGCTCTCGTCGGTGAAGACGAGGGCATTGTCCGGCAGGTATTCGAACAGGGTCGGCGGCGGCTCGCCCGGCTTGCGGCCGGTGAGATAGCGCGAGTAGTTCTCGATGCCCTGGCAGACGCCGGTGGCCTGCAGCATCTCGAGATCGAACTGCGTGCGCTGCTCGAGCCGTTGCGCCTCGATGAAGCGGTTCTGCCGGTTGAGTTCGTCGAGCCGGATCTTCAGCTCTTCCTTGATGCCCTTGACGGCCTGGTCGAGGGTCGGGCGCGGCGTCACGTAATGCGAATTCGCGTAGACCTTCACGAATTTCAGATCGGCATTCTTGTGGCCGGTCAGCGGGTCGAATTCGGCGATGCTCTCGACCTCGTCGCCGAACAGGCCGATCCGCCAGGCGCGATCCTCCAGATGCGCCGGGAAAAGTTCGATGACATCGCCGCGGACCCGGAAGGTGCCGCGCGCGAAATCGGCATTCGTCCGGCGATATTGCAGGGCGACGAGATCGGCGATCAGCTGCCGCTGCTCGATCTGCTCGCCGACCTCCACCGAGAAGCTCATCGCCGTGTAGGTCTCGACCGAACCGATGCCGTAGATGCAGGAGACCGAGGCCACGATGATCACATCGTCGCGTTCAAGGAGCGACCGCGTCGCCGCATGGCGCATCCGGTCGATCTCCTCGTTGATGGTCGATTCCTTGGCAATGTAGGTGTCGGTCCGGGGCACATAGGCTTCCGGCTGGTAATAATCGTAATACGAGACGAAATACTCGACGGCATTGTCCGGGAAGAAGCTCCTGAACTCGGAATAGAGCTGCGCGGCGAGGGTCTTGTTCGGCGCGAGGATCAGGGCCGGGCGCTGCGTCTTCTCGATCACCTGCGCCATGGTGAAGGTCTTCCCGGAGCCGGTGACGCCAAGCAGGACCTGGTCCCGCTCGCCGCCCTGCACGCCGCCCACCAGCTCGATGATCGCCTGCGGCTGGTCGCCCTTCGGCTCGAACGGCGCCTGCATGCGGAAGGCAATGCCACCTTCCGATTTCGCCGGGCGCTGCGGCCGGTGCGGCACCCAGAGCTTCTCGTCCCTGAACAGGGGATTGCCGGTTTCCAGCAGGGCCTTCAGCGCATCGGCCGTTGCCTTGACGCCGATGGACGAGGTCTGCGTATCCGCCTCGGACAGGCCATC
This sequence comes from Hyphomicrobiales bacterium, assembly GCA_027484605.1. Classification (GTDB taxonomy): domain Bacteria; phylum Pseudomonadota; class Alphaproteobacteria; order Rhizobiales; family Beijerinckiaceae; genus Rhabdaerophilum. The sequence continues at coordinate 10,529 of JAIXSR010000026.1, forward strand.
CAGCCCGCCGCCCATCCGGATCTCATCCGGCAGCACCGGCGCGACATTGCCCTGCATCACCCGGCGCGGCTTTGCCCCGGCAATCTCGGCATAACTGGCGGCCTCGGTTTCGCGCGTGCGGCGGCGCGAGGGCGGCGGTTCGGGTTTCAGCCCGAGGGCCTTGACCAACGCAGGATCCACACCCGCCACGGGTTCGGCCTGATAGCCGGCCTGCGGTTTCTCGCCGAGGCCGCGCGTCCGGGCCTCGCCGGCCAGAGCCGGATTGAGCAATTGCGCGAGATGCTGGTCGAGCGGCTGCAAGGCCGGCTTCGAGGCCTTGGAGCGCGGGGTTCCGGGGGAGCGTGCCATGCCGGCAACATGGCGCGCAGGCGCCTGTCATACAAGCAGGGTGCAGCTCTGCTAATGTCGATTTCTGTCAGGAGGAATTTTCATGCCCCGCTCCAAATGGTTGCCTGTCCTTGCCCTGATTGCGGGCTTTGCCGCTTCCCCGTTGGCGATGGCCGCAGGATCGGACAATTCGTCGCTATCCAATGATCCGGAATTCCGGAAGGCCAGCGAACTCGTCAAGGCCGGCCGCTGGCAGGAGGCCTTGCCGGTGCTGCTCAGCATCGAAGCCGATATCAAGACATCGGCCGATCTCTACAATCTCCTCGGCGTGACCTATCGCAAGCTCAAGGATTATCCCGCCTCCAAGCGCCATTATGATCGCGCGCTGGAACTCGATTACGCGCATCTTCCAACGCTGGAATACCAGGGCGAATGGTTCATCGAGACAGGGGACATGGCCAGTGCACGTCGCAATCTCGAAAAGCTGAAAATGTTCTGTGGCACGTGCCACGAATACCAGGATCTTGCCGAGGCGATTGCGAAGGCGGAACAGGCCGGCAAACCGGGCGGGTGATTCCGCCTTACCCGGCAATGCGCTTTCCGGTCTCGGCGATGATGCGGGGCAGGGTCTCGACGAGGGTGGAGGTGGTGCGCTCCATCTCGTCGGCGACACCCTGGACGGATTCGGCCGAGGCATGGGCATC
>JAIXSR010000062.1 GCA_027484605.1 Hyphomicrobiales bacterium
AGCCGTTTGATGGTTCACTGGCCGGTCTGCGACAGGATGCGCTGACCGGCGCCGCTGCGGGATCCGGCAGCGATGTTGACGCCGCGGGCCAGGTTGGTGGTCGCCAGCAGCCCACGCGGACCGCTGCTATCGATCGACTGCAGCGCGCTGGACCGGGGCCCGAGGGCCAGGTTCACGCCGGTGGTCACCTGCGTGGCGACCAGCGGCCGGCAGCCGCCCGAGCCATCCGTGCCCAGGTGCTGCCGGGCCTGCGACCCGGCCGACAGCGCCCGGTTGATCCCGACCGTGACGTTGGTCGCGGACAGACGGCAGCCGCTCTGGCTGACGCTTTCCACCCGGTTAAGCACCGCTTCGGGACCGCGCAGCCGGACCCCGCCGCGATCATGCACCACGGCCGGCAGAGCCGCGCAGAGAGCCAGCGCGGCGGCGGGTGTCGTTGTCGGCCTCTCCGCCGGCGGCGCGATGGCCGCGGCGCTGCTGGCCGCCTACCCCGCCGTATTCGCCGCCGGAGCCACGATCGCCGGCATGCCGGTCGGCTCGGCGAGTAGCTCTGCCATGGCGCTACTGCGCATGCACCGCGCCGATCCCTATCGCAGCCGGGGGCCCTCGCCGCCGCCATCCAGGTCGCTGTCCCCTCCCGATCGACCCGATCCTGGCCGCGCCGTCGATCTGGCAAGGCGGCCGCGACCGCACGGTGAACCCGACCAATGCCGAGCCCCTCGCCGCCCAGTGGACCGCCCTGCACAGCTTCGAGGCACCCCCCACCACAGAGACCACGCCGGCGCCCGGCATCCTGCGGCGCGCCATATCGCGGCGTTCTGGGGCATCGATCGACCGTAGCGGCGGCCAGGGGCGACGATACCCACCGTTGCGCAGCGCGTCGCCGCGGCGCGGGGGGCGTCCGACGATCGGCGTAGGTCGCACCTGCCGGCCGGCCACGGGGGGCGCTGCCGGACCCGTCGCAGTCGGCCGGCGGGTCCCCACCCTGCATTCTAGGCGCGCGGTTCACGCGAACGACACCTCACCGGCATGCACCCTGCCTTGAATGAGCTCAGCAATCAGCCATTTACCATCCACACAGATGGTTTAGGGATGTTTTTGGATGGCTGGCAATGTGCATGAGCTGCGGCCCAAGGCCGGCGGCGACACCGAGAAGATCACCATCAACCTGGGATACGTCGATCTCGGCCATATCGACCTGCTGGTCCAGGACGGCTTCTATTCGAACCGGACGGACTTCATCCGCACCGCGATCCGCAACCAGATCGAAAGGCATGCCGATGCCACCAGGCAGTCGGTCGCCCGGAAAAGCCTGGACCTCGGGCTGCGGCATTTCAGCCGCGCGGACCTCGAAGCGGTGCGCGCGGCAGGGCAGCGGATCGACATCCGGGTGCTTGGCCTCGCCAGTATCGCGGCCGATGTCACCCCGGACCTCGCCCAGGCGACCATCGCTTCGATCTCCGTCCTCGGCGCGCTGCAGGCCAGCGCCGCGGTGAAGGCCGCGCTCGCCGACCGCACCCGCTGACCGGATCAGGCTGCACCGCATTCCGCTGACCACCGCCCTGCGGTGGGACGGCGCCCATCCACTTCCACCATCGGCATTCCACCAGGGGATGCAGAGCGAGCCCCCTTGCGCCGGGACTGGCCTGTGTCCGTGCATTGAAAGCACCAGACATGAACGCGATCCTTCCGAACTCCATGCTCGAGGCGACCCGCCTGACCCGCGAAGGCAAGCTCACCGAAGCCTCCGCACTGCTGCAGGCCCTGTTGCGCGGCGAGATGCCGGATGACAGCGCTGCCGCCACGCCGCGGGACACCGTCTCGCCGGCGGCTGGACGCCTGCCGCGCATCCTCGACGTCGATCCCGAGACGGGCGAGGTGTCGGGTCCGGCACCGCGCGCGACGGCGACCGGCCGCTGGCCCACCGGCGGCCTGGGCACGGCCACGATGCCGCAGATGCCGGAGGCGCTGCGCGGCTTCCTCGACCAGCTTAACCAGGGTGGCCCTGCACAAGGTGGTCTGGCACAAGGTCTGGGCGGTCTGGCGCAGGGTACGATGTCGCGTGCGGCTGAGCCGTTGCCGCAGGGCGCCCAGTTCGTCGCCGGCACCTTCAGCAGCACGGCCGGAAGCCGCAGCTACCGGCTCTACGTCCCCAGCACCCACCGCGGTGAGGCAATGCCACTGGTCGTCATGCTACACGGCTGCACCCAGTCGCCCGACGACTTCGCCGCCGGCACGCGGATGAACGTCCTCGCCGAGGAGCATGGCTGCCTGATCGTCTATCCGGGACAGACCCAGGCCGCCAATGCGCAGAAGTGCTGGAACTGGTTCAGCCCCGCCGACCAGCAGCGCGACGGGGGCGAACCCGCGCTGATCGCCGGGATCACCCGCCAGGTCATGCGCGACCATGCGGTCGACCCGCGGCGGGTCTACGTCGCCGGGCTCTCCGCCGGCGGCGCCGCAGCCGCCATCATGGGGCAGGCCTATCCCGATCTCTATGCAGCGGTGGGCGTGCATTCCGGGCTGGCCTGCGGCGCAGCGCGCGACATGCCCTCGGCCTTTGCCGCCATGCGCCAGGGGGCGACGCCGCCGCAGCCATCCGGCCGCGGCCCAGCAATGGATGGAAGCCGGTCCATCGTCCCGACCATCGTGTTTCACGCGGACAAGGACCACACGGTGCACCCACGCAACGGCGACCAAGTCATCGCCCAATCCGCTGCGGCTGGTGGCCTACGAACCGAGGTGCAGCGCGGGCAGGTGCCGGGGGGCCATGCCTATACCCGAACCCTTCACGCCGACGCTGGTGGCCAGCTGGTGCTGGAGCAATGGCTGATCCACGGCGGCGGCCACGCTTGGTCCGGCGGCAGCGCCGCCGGATCCTATACCGACCCGCGGGGTCCTGATGCGTCGCGCGAGATGCTCCGCTTTTTCCTGGAGCATCCGCACGTCAGCAAGGGTGCATGAGCGTGCCAGCGCGGTCGCAGGCCTTCCCGCCAGGATGGCCTTCACGTCGATGAGATAAGCACGTCAGGATCGTTGGAAGTCGTTCCCCAGCGTAGGCCGGGGGACGCTCCCTTGAAGACTGGCAGCCACGGCCATGACGATGCCGCCATGGCGGGCCCTGCGGCGTTCCGAAGCCTACCCGTTTGAGACCGCCATGATCCGCCAGCCGACCCTCGATACATCCGCGGCGCCGCACGCCGCACCGAACCTGCGGTCCCCTGCCCGGCTGGAGGTCATCGCCGACCTGCTCGACAGCCGCTGGCGCATCCCTGGAACCGGCATCCGCTTCGGGGCGGACGCGCTCCTGAGCATGTTGCCCGGCCTGGGGCCTGTCGTGTCCTCGATGATCTCCAGCTACCTGATCTGGGAGGCCCGCCGTCTCGGGGTCTCGACCGGGACGGTGCTGCGCATGATCGGCAATGTCGGGCTGGATGGGCTGATCAGCGCGGTGCCGGTAGCGGGTGCGGTCGGCGATGTCTTCTTCCGCGCCAACCGGCGCAACATGGCCCTGCGCCGGCGGCATCTCGCCCGGCCGGCGTGATGGCCAGGCTGCGGCTGGCATGGAGCGGGTGTCCTCCTATACTCGCGGCATGACCGTCCTGAAGATCGCCCGCATGGGCCACCCCGTCCTGCTCGAGCGGTGCCGGCCCGTCGCCGATCCCGGCGCGCCGGAGATCCGCCGGCTGGTGCGCGACATGATCGAGACGATGGAGGACGCGCCGGGGGCGGGCCTCGCCGCGCCGCAGGTCCATGTCCCGTTGCGGCTCTTTGTCTTCCGGGTGCAGCCGCAGCGTTCCACGGGCGCGCCGGACGATACCGTCATCGGCAATACGGTAGTGATCAACCCGGTGGTCGAGCCGCTCGGGGAGGAGAGGCAGCTTCGCTGGGAAGGGTGCCTCTCGATCCCCGGCCTGCGGGCCGCGGTGCCGCGCTTCCTGCGCGTGCGCTACACGGGCGTGGACTGTGACGGGCGCCCGGTCACCGCCGCGGTGAGCGGCTTCCATGCCGGCGTCGTCCAGCATGAGTACGACCACCTGGACGGCATCCTCTACCCGATGCGGCTGACCGATTTCAGCCAAATGGGCTTCAACGATGAGATCGCCCGGGCAGAGGAGCTGGCGCTGCGGCTGGACGCGATCCGGACGGAATGGGCCGGCGCATCCAGCCGCAGTTGAGCGACGGCTGGTCTTCCAAGAGGCGCCGGTTGCGCCGCTGCACGGCCATCACGGCACGGTAGCCCGATGCAGGCAACTCGCCGGTGGGAGACCGCGTCAGCTGAAATGCGCGGTCAGTTCCTTATCGGGCAGGTTCACGTAGTCCTTGCTCATGGTCTTGTTGACCATGCCCGCGGCTTCCTTGCTGAGCCCCTCGCGAATGCCATGCAGCACCTGGGCCGAGGCGGCAATGACAAGTGAGTCTGCTTGGCCACGACGCACCGCCTCGTTCAGGTAGTCGGCCACAGCTTTGGCGAAATGTGCCTCCGACTGGTCCTTCGGGTCAGATTTTGGCGCCTTCAGCTGGCTCACGCCGGAGTCTGCGTTCTCCACCGCATTCGCCTTGCCGGAGGCATCAAAGCTGTGCTGCGTGCGGAGACCGTCATCGGTATGGACCAGGATGCGAGCTTTGCCGCCATCCGCTACCACGTACCAGGTATGGTCGGGTTTGCTCATGTTTGCTCTCCGCTCTGCCATACCCAAATGGCCGGCAAGGCGGTTGAACGTGCCACCCTGCCTTTCGACGGCATTCCCCATGATATCTGTCGATGTTCGCGCGTCCTCGCCTGAGGATTGAGTCGCCTTTGGGACATCTGGCTTCCACTGCTCTTTTCATAACGTCCCGAAGGGCGGAGATCGCGTGTTATTGTGGGACATCAGCAGGCCCCTGCGGCGCCAAGGACGGTGCCAGTCCCTCTCCCGCACCGAAAGACTGCAGCTGGCACACCTTGTTTGCTTCCAATCGCTTCATCCAATGGATTGAGCGCAACGAACCAGCGGCAGCGGCCAGCGCTTCCGCCGGAGAAGCAGCGGGCAGCCTCCTTGAATAACCCATCTTGTTGGGTTACGTGGCAAAGATGGTGACGGTGCTGCGGGCTCAGGGTTTCCGGATGGTCATCTATCTCAACGACCATGACCCGGCCCATGTCCACGTATTCGGGGACGGCGAAGCCAAGATCAATCTCCTTGGCATCGGCGGGTCGCCCGAGCTGATCTGGGCGGACGGCATGAGTCGCGGCGACATCCGCCGGGCCCTGCGCATCGTGACCGACGAGCAGACTGCCCTGCTTGCCCGCTGGGAGGAGATCCATGGCCGAGCCGACTGACGACCAGATCAACACCGCCCTCGCCCGTGGTGAGGCGGCCCGCCTCGCTGAACCCCGTGCGGCGAGTGCCCGCTACGACCGGCACCTGGACCGCGTGATCGTCGACCTGACCAACGGCTGCACCTTCGCCTTTCCGCCCCGCCTGGCACAGGGGCTGGAGACGGCGACGGAGGACGAGCTGGCGCAGGTCGAGGTGCTCGGAACGGGATCCGGCCTACACTGGGAGGCGCTCGACGCCGACCTGTCGGTCCCAGGCCTGCTCGCCGGCCTGCTCGGGACGGCCTCCCATATGGCGCGACGTGCCGGGCGGGCTACCTCAGTGGCGAAGGCCGCGGCGGCACGGGCGAACGGTGCCAAGGGCGGGCGCCCGCGCCGGTCGGCCTAGCCGGGTTGCAGGAATAAGGCAGTCCCGCAGAACCGGTGGTAAGGTATGGAGCGCGTGTCAGAAAACCGACCGGAAGCGGCCCCGGCACCGGTCACGCCGCGGCGTCAATCGATCCGCAACTCCACCGCCGCCCTGGCCATGCGGCTGCCGTGCAGGCGGGCAAACACCGCGTCCAGTTCGGCCGTCAGCTGGTCCGGCAGGCGCGCGCCCGATGCATTCAGCAGCGCATGCGGCAGTTCCGGGGCCACATCACGATCGACCAGCCAGCACTGCACACGCGCCGTGCCGCGCTGCCCGGCCCGCAGCGCGAGGCTGCGGCGATGGCCCTGCAGTGAGACCGGCACCGCCTCGGGCAGCCGTGCCCCGTCGATGGCGCCGGCGGGGAAGGCCGCGATTGCGGTGCTGTCGGCCTGTTCCAGCACGCAGTAGAGAAAGCCGGGCATGGTCGCCATGACGTTCAGCTCGATCGGATCGCCGCTGCGATAAGCGGCGCCGTTGCGGCCACGGTCGGTCGTCAGCCAGAGCTCCGGCGGAACCGCGGCGCGCGCCAGGCGACGCAATGCCGCCTGGTACTGCTCGCGGCAGCCAAGCAGCATGGCCTCGGCCAGCATGGCTGTCTCAGACCGGTCGGTTGCCGATACCAGGCGGATGGTCAGCGTCGCCATCGCCTTCCCGTTGGCCATCACTTCGAAGCGGTCCCCATCCTCCGCCTGTACGTCGGAGGGCCACTCGACCCGGCTCGCACCCGGTGGCCAGGCGATGCTGCGCAGGTTGCCCCGGCGCCGGAGCGCCAGCGCAGGGACATCCTCGGCGGGGCGGGTTAGCCACAGCGTATCGGAGGGTCCGACGCACCAGGTCCCCGACCGCTGCACATCGAGCATGACATCCTCCGGCGGCGGCCGGTAGCGCGCGACGCTGCTCGCCCGCGCGCCGCCGATGACGCTGGCATCGATGCCCCGCGCGC
>JAIXSR010000024.1 GCA_027484605.1 Hyphomicrobiales bacterium
CTTCAGGCCACCGCGCAGCTTGTTGACGACGAGGGTGGCGAGGGCTTCGCCTTCCACGTCCTCGGCGACGATGACGAGCGGCTTGCCGGTCTGGACGACCGCTTCAAGCACCGGCAGCATCGGCTGGAGCGAGGAGAGCTTCTTCTCGAAGATCAGGATGTAGGGATCGTCGAGTTCGGCGATCATCTTCTCGGCGTTGGTGATGAAGTACGGCGAGAGATAGCCACGGTCGAACTGCATGCCTTCGACGACATCGAGTTCGGTCTCGGCGGTCTTGGCTTCCTCGACGGTGATCACGCCTTCGTTGCCGACGCGCTGCATCGCTTCCGCGATCATCTTGCCGACCGAGGTGTCGCCATTGGCCGAGATGGTGCCGACCTGGGCCACTTCGTCGTTCGAAGTGACCTTCTTGGAGTTCTTCTTCAGATCGGAAACGACAGCGTCAACCGCCATGTCGATGCCGCGCTTCAGATCCATCGGGTTCATGCCGGCGGCCACCGACTTGGCGCCTTCGCGGACGATCGCCTGGGCGAGCACGGTCGCGGTGGTGGTGCCGTCACCGGCATGGTCGTTCTGACGGGACGCGACTTCGCGAACCATCTGGGCGCCCATATTCTCGAACTTGTCCTGCAGTTCGATTTCCTTCGCGACGGTCACGCCGTCCTTCGTGATGCGCGGGGCACCGAAGGACTTCTCGATGACGACGTTGCGGCCCTTCGGACCGAGCGTCACCTTCACGGCATTGGCGAGGATATCCACGCCGCGCAGCATCTTGTCGCGGGCGTCGCTCGAAAACTTAACGTCTTTCGCAGCCATAGGTCTTTACTCCTGGATTGTTGTAACGGGGTGGTCCGAAGCCCTCAGGCAGCCTTCTTGGAGGCCGAGCCGGTTTCGATCACGCCCATGATGTCGGATTCCTTCATGATGAGGAGATCCTGGCCATCGATCTTCACTTCCGTGCCCGACCACTTGCCGAACAGGATGCGGTCACCGACCTTCACGTCGAGCGGGATGAGCTTGCCATCCTCGCCGCGGGCGCCGGCACCCACCGCGACCACTTCGCCTTCCTGGGGCTTTTCCTTGGCGGTGTCCGGAATGATGATCCCGCCCTTCGTCTTTTCTTCGCTGTCGATGCGCTTCACGACGACACGGTCATGCAGGGGACGAAACTTCGTCATGGTTTCCTCTCAGGGTTTCAACTCGGGGGCTGGTCCGGCTTGCGCGGGGCGGCGGAACCTGTTCCGTCCGTCCGGCTGCCGGGTTCAGCCCGGATCCTTAGCACTCGCTTCTGTTGAGTGCTAACGCGATATGGGATCGACGAAAGGCGGAGTCAAGTCCCGATATCACGGCCCGGGCGCGATGGGAGGTGCCCCGGCCGGCTTTTGTTCGCGCATGGCTAACGCGGTGCCGGCCACGATCAGCGCGGTTCCCGCAAGCGTGGCGAGGCCGGGAATCTCGCCGAAGACGAGGAATCCGAGCCCGGCGGCATAGATCAGCGCGGAATATTCGGCCACGGCCAGTTTCGAGGCCTCGGCCCGCTTGAAGGCCATGCCCATCAGCAGATGCCCGGCCACGCCCATCAGGGCGATGACCGCATAGATCAGCAGGTCCTGCCCGTCCGGCTTGACCCAGACCGCCGCGGCCGGCGCGGCCATCAGCACGGCCGGCACGATATGCTGGAAGGTGACGATGGTGATCAGCGCATCCTGCTGGGCGCGCTGGCGCAGGAGAGTGAGCGAGAGTGCATAGGTGACAGCCGAACCGATGGCGGCGAGAACGCCGGGCAGCGGCAGGTTCCGGCCGCCGGCGCCCTGGCCCAGGACCATGACGACCATGCCACCGAAGCCGATGGCGAGGCCGACCAGCAGGCGCGGCACCAGCTTCTCCTTCAGAAGCAGGATGCCGAAGGCCGTCAGGAAGAGCGGCGAGAGGAAGGAGAAGGCGATGGTCTCGGCCAGGGGCAGCGTCTGCAGCGCGTAGAAGAAGCTCGTCGCCGTGGCGAGGCCGATCACCCCGCGCAGGAGGTTGGCCTTCACGGCCTCGCGGGTCGGGCGGCCGGGGCGCATCCAGAGCCAGAGGCTGCCGGCCACGACAAGGCCGAAGGCAAAGCGCAGGAAGACGAGCTGCACCGTGGGATAGCGCGCGCCGACGATCTTGATCAGCGCGTCCATCGCGCTGAGCACGCCGATGGCAAGGATGGCGAGCGCCATCGGCGGCAGACGGGCGATCATGGCCAGAGCGCCTTCAGCGAAACGAAGACGAGCCGCGCCCCGCCGAGCACGAGCAGGATGTTGGTGACGAGCAGGATCGTCTCGCGGGAGAGGCGGTCATGCAGGCGGATGCCGAGCATCACCGCGAGCGGGATGACCGGCACGAGCAGCAGGGCGGCCGCGGCGGTTTCCGGACGCGCTGCCATCAGCAGGCCATAGGGGCCGAGCTTGATCAGGTTGCCGATGGTGAAGATCGCGGTGTTGGTGCCGACGAAGAGGCGTTTGTCGAGGCCGCGGCGGACGAGATAGATCGCAATCGGCGGGCCGCCGGCATGGGCGATGAAGGTGGTGAAGCCGGAGGTCGCGCCCGCCAGCAGGCCGAGGCCGAGATGCGGCGGCTTGCCCGTGGTGACCTTGCCGGCCTGCCGCTTCCAGAACCATTGGCCCGCGAAGACGAGGCTGATCGCACCGATCAGCAGGCCGACCAGCCGTGGATCCACGGCCTCGAAGAGCCACCAGCCGAGGCCCAGCCCGACGATCAGCCCCGGGACGAGCAGGCGGAGATCGGGCTTCGACCAGCTCGACGGCCCGAAGGCGCGCAGGGTGAACATGTCCATCACCACGACCAGCGGCGCGACGATGATGGCTGCGCCGATCGGATCGATGAAGAAGGAGAGCATCGGCACGCCGAGCGAGGCGGCGCCGCCACCGAAAGCGCCCTTGGAGAAGGCGATCATGGCGATGGTGCCGAGCCCGACGATCCAGAAGACCGGATCGGGCGCAAAGCGCATCACGCCTTCCTGGAGAAGCGCGAGAAAGGTCACGGGGGGAGCCAGTCCGGAAACGAGAGTTGCCTCCTTTCTAGGCGCATGCGGTTGGACTGGCAACCGCGGTGGACGGAGGCGGCGACGGGCTTGCCATTTCCGGCGCAACGGAGAGATTGGCGGCATGGGGATGTCCGCCGCCTTTGTCCTGTCCGCGCTTGTGCAGTTCCTGCTCGGGCTCGTCGTCGCCTGGCTGCTCGGCCCCGCCGAATTCGGTGCCTATGCGCTGGCCGTGGCCGCCGGAATCCTGCTGCAGACGCTGTGTTTCGAATGGCTCCGTCTCGGCGCCACCCGGTTCTTCCACGCGGCGGCCACGCGGCTGCGGCGGCGGCTCGTCAGCGCCTTCCTGGCCTCGGCGTTGCTGGCCGGCCTGCTGGCGGTGCTGGCCTGGCCGCTGCTGCCGGCACCGCTGCCGGGGGGCAGGCTCCTCCTGCTCGCCCTCGTGCCCGGGCTGGCGCTGGCGGCCGGTTTCCTCGACCTTGTCGCCGCGATGCTGCGCGCGCGGTTCCGCGAGGCGGATTACGCGCGGGTCCTGCTGGTGCGGAACGCGCTCGGCATCACGCTCGTGCCCCTGGCGGCCGGCCTGACCGGCAAGGCCGAGGCTGCGGCCCTCGCGCTTTTCGCCAGCCTCGTGGCGGCCGCCCTCGCGGCGTGGCGGCTCGAAACCGCGGGGCCCGATCCGGTGCCGGAGGGCGGGGAGGCGGAGATGCCGTCGCTCGGCGCGCTGGCCGGCTATTCCGGCCCGGTCGTGGCGACCAACCTGCTCTATCTCGCGCTGTTCTTCGCACTCCGGAGCTGGGCCGCGCTGACCGGCGGTCTGGCGCTGGCGGGGCAGGTCAGCCTCGCGCTCGATTTCGTGCTGAAGCTCTTCACGACCTTCGGTTCCGCGCTCGATCTCTGGCTCTTCCAGCGGGCCGTGCAGGCTGCGCGCGACGAGGGCCCGGAAGCCGGGCAGGCGCAGCTCCATCGCAATCAGGAGCTGGTCCTGTCGATCCTGCTCGCCATGGCGCTCGGGCTCCTGCTGGTGATCGAGGCGCTGGACGTGCTGCTCGTCCGGCCGGATTTCCGGGGCCTGTTCGCCCATGCGGTGATGCTGCTCACGCCCGGCATCTTCCTCTACGCGCTGATCCAGTATGCCGTGCATCCCTATGCGCAGCTGGCGCAGCGGACGCGCAGCCTGCCGATCACGGCGCTCGCGGTCCTCGCCTGTGCGGGGGCGGGCGGGGCCGTGCTGGTCTGGCTGCCGCCGGGTCTTGCGGGGATCGGACTGGTGCTGGCCGCGGCGATGGCGGCGGGGTTGCTGCTGCTCGCGGCCCGGAGTCCGGGCTACCAGGCACCGTCACCGCGCTTCCTCGGCAAGCTGACTGTGGCGATCCTCGCCATGGTGCTGCCGGTTGCGCTTGTCCGTCAGTGGGATAGCGGGCTTCTGGCGGCACTGGCCGCCATCGCGCTCGGGGCGGCCGGCTTCGCGCTGGCCGCCTGGCTGCTGGATCTTGCCGGCCTGCGGCAGATCCGCCTGCCGCGTCGCGCCGTCAGTTGAACAGGGCGTCGATCGCGCTCTGGTCGACATGGTCCTCCGAATTGACCGGAACCGGGCCGGTGAGGAGCGCGGCGGAACCTTCGGTCGCGCGCTCTTCCTCCTTGACCTGGATTTCCGCCTCGATCAGGTCATGCAGGGCCTGCAGCCCGCCCCAGGCATCGATCATCCGGTGGATGCGGCTCTCGATGAAATTCAGCGTATCGACGACGCGGCTGACGCGCTGGCCGCTCAGGTCCTGGAAGTTGCAGGCCATGTAGATCGTGGTGATGCGGTCGGCGATGTCGGCGGCGAGCGCCTTGGCATTGTCGAGCGTGGTCTCGCTCTGGATCGCGCCGGCAATGGTCTCGATATTCTCGGCAGCGGCCAGGATGTCGTTGGTCGCCTGCTCGGTCTGGCTCACCACTGTGGTGAGTTCGAGCGCCGCGATGTCGACGCCGCCGATATTGCTGCCGACCTTGATCGCGGCCAGTTCCTTCTTGGTGCCGCGGATGGCCTCGTCGATCTCGCCGATATCGGCCCGGAGATTGGTGACGCTCTTCAGTTCCGAGCGGTAATTGTCACTGAGGTTCTCGATGATGCCGCGCAGCGGCGCCACGAGCGTGCGCAGGGCCCGCAATTCCTCGAGGATCGGCCCGGAAATGGCCTCCCCCTGCGGCGCGACAGCCATCGGTTCGGCCGGGGCCAGCTCGATCGCCTCCGGCATCACGAAGGAGGGCGCGGGGATCTTGATGGCCGGCCGGGGGGTGCCGCCTTCGATACGGAAACGCCGTGCGCTGTCGCTCATGGGGATTTTGCCTTCTGCATAACTCGACGCGATCTTTTGCTGGACAAGTTAAACTTAGGTTCATGGGTTCACTATTCTCTGGAAATAATTCATTAATCATAAACGTGATGTGAAATTGCATGGTTGTCTTAGAATAAAAAATTAACCCTAAAAACGATGGTTTACAAAAAACTCGCGGTTTACTTTCCGTTATCCAAGAACTTTAGCCAAACGGTTGCGCACTTGCGCGAAATCTGGGGGCAGACCGCAGGATATGCCGGTCCGGAGAGCCAGAAAGGATCTCCGTGGTTGCGAGGATGAATCATGATGAATTCGAGATTGCGCAATGCCGCTGCCTCCCGGGCCCGGGCTGCAGGCGCGCCCCTGGCCCTGACGCTTGTTCCGGTTCTCGCGCTGGCTGCGGCCCTGCCGGCCCAGGCCGATCCCTATCGCGGGGGCGGCAATCTCGGCGGCGGCTTCATCGAGTTCATGATGACCGGCGCCGCCCCGGGCCCGCGCCATGGTGGCGCGATCTACAATGTGCCGCCGCAGCCGGGCTATACCCGCCCCGTCCCGGCCCGGCCTGCCCAGCAGCATGCGCTGGCCAATCCCTATCTCGAGGATGATCCGCTGCTCCAGCCCGGCCTTGCCCCGCGCGGTCCGCGCCGCGACCGGGCGCCTGCCCCGATCGAGCCGGGCTTCAGCCCGCGCTACGAGAAGCAGGAAGTCTCCTATCCGGGCAATCATGCACCCGGCACGATCGTGATCGATACGCCCAACAAGTTCCTCTATCTCGTGCAGGGGAACGGGCGCGCTCTCCGCTACGGCATCGGCGTCGGCCGGCCCGGCTTCGAATGGGCGGGCATGAAGACCGTCTCGATGAAGCGGGAATGGCCGGACTGGCGCCCGCCGGCGCAGATGCTCAAGCGCCGCCCGGACCTGCCGCGCCACATGGCGGGCGGGCCGGAAAATCCGCTCGGCGCGCGCGCCCTGTATCTCGGCTCCTCGCTCTACCGCATCCATGGCACGAACGAACCGGAGACAATCGGCCGGGCTGTCTCGTCCGGCTGCATCCGGATGCGGAACGAGGATGTGATCGACCTCTATGGCCGCGTCCGCGTGGGCACCAGGGTCGTCGTGATCTGAGACCGGCCGGCCCTTTCGCCTGTGCTCCAGCAAAAAGGGCCCCGGAAACGGGGCCCTTTTCCTGTTTGAAGCGCTTCAACGCGCGGCGCGATCAGACGTCGTAGCTGTCGCCGCCGCCATCATCGAAGCCGAAATCGCCGCCATCGTCATAGCCGGCATTCTCGTACCCGGCCTGCTGCGGGGCCGATTCCGAACCCTGCTGCCCGGCCTGGGCACTGGCCGGGGTCTGCCCGCCAAGCAGGTTCTGTGCCGGGTTGGCCGCTGCCTGGGCGCCGCCGCTGCCGAAGGCGCTCGACAGGATGTTGCCGAGCACCATGCCGCCGGCCACGCCGGCTGCCGCGGCTGCCGCCGTTCCGAGGAAGCCCATGCCCTGCCGTTGCGGCTGGGCACCGGCCTGCTGGCCCCAGGGGCCGGCCGCCGGCGGGGGGGCGGGTTGCTGGTTCTGCTGGCCGCCCCAGGGGGTCGGCGCCGCCGCCATTTCGCGGTTGCGCTGGCCATAGGCCGGTTCGGGCGCCGCAGGCTGGCGCTGGGCCCCGCCGCCGAACAGGCCGGACAGGAAGCCGCCGGACTGGGCGGGCGGTGCGGCCTGGGCCTGCTGCTGGAGGCGGGTGGTCTCGGCCTGAAGCTGCTCGATCTGCTGCTGCTGGTTCAGGAGGGCCTGTTCCTGCACATAGATCGACTGCGCCATCGCATAGGGCGCATAGGGCTGCTGGCGAAGAAGGTCGGCGATGTAGCGTTCCACTTCGGGATCGCGCGGCTGGTTCGCGACATTGCGAAGGCGCTCGAAGATCCCGTCGATGACGGCACGCTCTTGCGGATTCATCAGAATGCTCCCTGGCTCGGTTGTCTCTCCCTGACAACACGACTCAGAAGATAGAGACGCATTTTGACAAATTTCAGGGGGTGACCGGAAATTTTCATGTCACGGCCTGCCGCACCATGCGCTGGCGCACAATCCGGATCAGGCGCCAAGCCGCAAAAGGCGCCGGAACGCGCGGGGCGAGACCTCGGCGAGGGCATCCAGCGGAAACCAGCGTGCGGCCGCCACCTCGTCGAGCTGGGCGGCCAGCATCGCATGCGGATCGGCGACGAACAGGAATTGCAGGTCATGATGGACATGCGGACGCTCGCCGCGCGAGGCCTTGCCCGGCACATCATGGCTGTCGATCACGAAGGGCAGGTCCTCCCCGCCATGCCAGGGGTGAAGGGCCAGCGCGGCGAGGCCGGTTTCCTCCTCCGCCTCGCGGCGGGCCGAATGCCAGAAGCGAGCCGCCGGTTCGTAATGGCCGCCGGGCTGCAGCCAGCGCTTCAGCGTCAGGTGGTCGATCAGCAAGGTCGAGGCCAGATCCGGTGAAACGATCAGGGCGCTGGTGGTCAGGTGGCCGGGATAGGTCTCGCGGCTTTCAAGCGGATGCCGCTCGGCCAGTTGCCAGCGCAGCAGGGAGAGATGCTCGCCAGGCTCCGCGATTCCGGCCAGATAGGTGCCGATGGTCGCGTCAAGCGCGTCGAGGAATCCGGGTTGTTCCTGCATGGCCGGCCTTGCTCCGCATCGGGCTCCGAATGGATCCGGCCTGAGATAGGCGGCGGCAAGGCGGAAGTCACGCCCGGGGGCGGCGATCCGGCGGGGTCCGGACAACAAAAAAGCGGCCTCCGGGGCCGCTCTTCCGTAACCGATGATGGGCGACGCTTACTTGGTCTTGGTCTTCAGCGTGTTGCCGATGTTGGTGAAGGCCGTCTTCAGGTCACCACCGAAGGTGCCGAGGGCCGTGATGATCGCCGCAGCCATGAGGGCGGCAATGAGGCTGTATTCGATGGCCGTGGCACCGGATTCATCGGCGGCGAAACGCTTGAAAATCGACATTGTCTTGCTCCAGTTCTTGTTTTGACGCCCCAGCTGTTTCACAGCGGGTTTCTTCCGCTCCAAGGAAGATGCAGTATAACTAGCAGTAGAGTTCTCTGAAATTCTTAACGGGATCATTGAAAGCGATCCTCGCACCGGGCTTCGGGCAACAGGGTTTCCCGTTTCTAAAAAAATTGATGTGCCGGGTTTCAGTTAATCTGGCGTCTGAAGCCAGGGATAGCCAAAACGGAAAAAGGCAGGGCTGAGCCCTGCCTTTCCGAACCGGTCTGAACCGGGATGACTTACTTGGTGTTGGTCTTCAGCGTGTTGCCGATGTTGGTGAAGGCGGTCTTCAGGTCGCCGCCGAACGTGCCGAGGGCGGTGATGATCGCAGCGGCCATCAGGGCGGCGATGAGGCTGTACTCGATCGCGGTGGCGCCGGACTCATCCTTCACGAAACGATTGAAAATCGACATTGTCTTGCTCCATTTTTGTTTGACGCCCCTTCTGCCTCGCAGAGGGTGTCTTCCGCTCCAAGGAAGATGCGGTATTTCTAACCGTCAAATTCTCCGAAATTCTTAATTGCTTCGAAGAAAGACGTCCCGATGGCTGTCTCTTGCCAAAAGGGTTTCCCCTTTCTGAAGAAAAAGCTGGATTCTCGCATGAAGAGAATCCAGCCTTGTGCAGGCCGTACATGAAAACGAAAAAGGCAGGGCCAAGCCCTGCCTTTCGAAACCGGTTGAACCGGAAGACCTTACTTGGTGTTGGTCTTCAGCGTGTTGCCGATGTTGGTGAAGGCGGTCTTCAGGTCGCCGCCGAAAGTGCCGAGGGCGGTGATGATCGCGGCGGCCATCAGGGCGGCGATGAGGCTGTACTCGATCGCGGTGGCGCCGGACTCGTCCTTCACGAAACGGTTGAAAATCGACATGGTGTGCTCCTTACTCTGTTGCTCCAGGTCTCTGATCGCCTGCTCTTTCCGAACCAGTGCGTCTGAACCGAGGCCCAATCTAGCGATCGATTCTTTCGTCTGGGTTAACTCGTCTCTAGATTTCGATCTGTAATCGTGACCGCCTCTGATATAATTAAAAATCTTAAAATCAAGCGAATACTCAATACCGACTCCCCAATAGGTTGGTTAATTCGAGATAAAAGAATTTCAATACTTAAGGTTTGAGGCGGAACAATTTTCTTCATTTGGCAATTTGTGCGGCTTATCGGGATGAATAGGCTTGATTCTATTCTCCGGGGTCGGTCCGGTTCTTCGCAGCGGCCCGGGCGCGCTGCCCTCAGCCGTGATGCAATGCGGGGTTCCGGGCCGAAAGAATTCTGTCGAATTTGATCGAAGGCCTGTCCGGCATGCCGGTGACGGGCAGGAATTTACCGAACATTCACCCTGTTGCGGCAGGATGACCAGACGATCGGCGGGAGGTTTGTCCGCGCCGACCTTGCGGGATGACAATGATGTTCGGTGTGGTTCGTTCGTTGCGTAGACCGGTGCAGGCCCTGGCTGTGCTGATGCCGTTGCTTGTTCCGGGCTGGACGGGCAGCGCGCTGGCTCAGGCGGAGCAGCCCGCCGTCGAGACGATCAGCGTCATGATGGATCAGGCCAAGCTGGTGAAGTTGCCCGGTGGCGCCGATACGATCGTCATCGGCAATCCGGCGATTGCGGATGTCACGGTCCAGAAGAACGGTGTTCTCGTGCTCACGGGCCGTTCTGCCGGACGCACCAATTTCATCGCGCTCAATGCTGCGGGCAGCATCATTTCCGAATCCATGGTCACCGTGACCATTCCGATGGCGGGGCGCGTGCTGGTGCAGCGCGGGCTCGAGCCGACCAGCTATGATTGTGCACCGCTCTGCCTGCCGAGCGTCACGCTGGGCGACGAGGACAAGCATTTCAGCCGGTCGCTCGACCAGGCGCAGCGCCGGGACAGCCGGGCCAACCAGTCCGCGACGGCGCCGGGCCGGCGTTGAGGCGTCCAGGTGATCTACGGAATCGCGCGCGACGCGCCCGTGCGAGGGGAAGGCCGGTTGCGGGCGCCCGCCAAGGGTTAACCGAACCCTAAGGCCCCTGGTCGAATTTGCGGAAAAAGTCGAAACAGAACAGCAATTTCTCTTGTGTATACCGGAAGCAGGATGATCCGGGCCCCAGGGTTCCGGCAGACCAGTTTCGGGAGTTGCGCATGTCCGTTTCCAAGGCCGATCGAGCGGAACCGTCGGGTTCGCTGCTGAGCCGCCTCCTGCGGCGCTTCCGGCGGGATCGCCGCGGGGCGACTGCCGTCGAATTCGCGATGATCGCGCCGATGTTCTTTGGCTCGCTCTTCGCCATCATGGAGACCGGGACGCTCTATCTCCGCGTCACCGCACTCGAAACCGGGGTCGAGGAAGCCAAGCGCGTGACCCTGACCGGCCAGGTCGCCAATGCGGGAGGCGGGCCGGCCCAGCTCGACAAGTTCAAGGTCGCTTTCTGCGAAAAGATCAGCTGGCTGATCAGCTGCGACGAAGTGAAATTCGACGTGCGCGCCTTCACCGTCTTCGGTGATGCAGCGATGCCGAACCCGATCAAGAACGGCGTATTCGACCCGTCCAACCTGAAATTCGAGCCGGGCAAGCCCTGCCAGATCGTGGTCATCCGCGCCTATTACGAGGTGTCGTCGATCACGGCGATGATCCGGAATGATGTTTCGCAATTGTCGAACGGCAAGGTTCTCCTCGTGGGATCGGCCGCCTTCAAGAACGAACCCTACGGCGCGTGCTGAGGAGTGACGAGAATGACCCTGTCCCTGGTTCGCCGCAGCCGCCTGCTCGCCCGTCATTCCCGCCTGCGCAGCCGCGCGCTGCTGCGCCGGTTCCGCCTCTCCGAAAGCGGGGTGGCCGCCGTCGAGTTCGCCCTCATGATTCCGGTCATGATCACGGTCTGGGTCGGCATGGTCGTCTCGACCGACGCGCTCAATGCCGAGAAGAAGGTGACCCTCCTGGCCCGCACCCTCGCGGACATGACCACGCAGATGGTGGCTGTCAGCCAGGCCGACATGGACAGCATCTTCAAGGCGACCGAGTCGGTCATCTGGCCGCATCCCTCGACCGGCCTCGGCATGCGTGTCGTCGCCATCGACATTGACGGTGCCGGCAAGGCCTTCGTCGACTGGTCGGTTGTCCCGACCGACAGCTCGATCAAGGGCTCCTACACGACCATCGCGCGCTGCACCGAGTTCAAGACCCTTCCGACCGGGCTCAAGATCCCGCGGACCTATATCGTGCTGGGCGAGGTCGAGATGAACTACTCCGCCTCGGTGGCGACGCAGATCGTCAACGAGCTGTTCGGCGGCGCCTTTTCGGGCGGCAAGGTGAAGATGGGCGACCATCTCTACATGCGCCCGCGCCAGGCCAACAAGGTGCAGTTCAACCCGCCGCCGGCCGGGAATTGCCCGGGCTATACGAGCTGACCGACCGCCCGACTTGACGGCATGGCCGCGGCCCGGCACACCGGGTCGCCGCCTTCCATCCCCGCAGATCGGAGCCCCCATGACCGCCAGCCCGCCGATGCAGCTCGTGCTGCCCCCGGAGGACAGGGCGAAACGGCTCGATCGCTGCCTGGCGGATCATTTCCCGGATTTCTCGCGCGTGCGCCTGCAGGGCCTGATTGCCGATGGCCAGGTCCAGATCGACGGTGTCGTCGAGACTAGTGCCGCCCGCAAGCTGCGCGGCGGCGAGGCGGTCACGCTCCGGTTGCCGGCCCCGGAACCGGCGGGGCCAGGCCCGGAAACGCTGCCGCTCGAGATCCTGCACGAGGATGCCGACCTGATCGTCGTCAACAAGGCGGCGGGCATGGTCGTGCATCCCTCGAACGGCCATGAGGGCGGCACGCTGGTCAATGCCCTGCTCGCCCATTGCGGCGACAGCCTCTCCGGCATCAATGGCGTGCTGCGGCCGGGCATCGTCCACCGGCTCGACAAGGATACATCCGGCATTCTCGTCGTGGCCAAGCATGACCGGGCGCATCGCCATCTCGCCGCGCAATTTGCCGATCACGGCCGGACCGGCGCCCTCGAACGGCGCTACCAGGCGCTGGTCTGGGGCCGGCTGCCGCGCCAGAGCGGCACGATCGAGGCCGGGATCGCCCGGTCGACGGCCAATCGCGAGCGGATGGTCGTCTCCCAGGCGGAGCGCGCCCGCTTCGCCATCACCCATTATGCAGTCAGCGAGACCTATCCCCCCGGGGAGGGGGCGCTGGCGAGCCTGATCCGGTGCACCCTGGAGACCGGGCGTACCCACCAGATCCGTGTGCATCTGGCCCATATCGGCCATCCCCTGCTGGGCGATTCGCTTTATGGCAGCGGGTTCCGCACCCGCATAGGCCGCCTGCCCGACGAGGCCCAGCTGGCCCTCGCCGCGCTCGACCGGCAGGCCCTCCATGCCGAATGGCTGGCCTTCGAGCACCCGCGCACGCGCGAGGTCATGACCTTCGAGGCTGCTCCGCCGGCGGATTTCGAATGCTTGAGGGCAGCGCTCGCCAAACTGTGATGATTGCCGCTTTTTCGCCATGGATTCGATGTGGTATAAGCGCCAACAGCGTCGATGGGTGTTTCACCGCGACGGACGAGCCTGCCGCGTTCGGGGGCTCAAAGGAGGTTAGGATGTCAACTGCCACGATGCCCATGCTGTCGGGCGAGGGGGGACTTTCCAGGTACCTGGCGGAGATTCGCCGGTTTCCGGTTCTTGCCCCCGACGAAGAATTCATGCTCGCCAAGCGCTACCAGCAATACGAGGATCCGCAGGCGGCCCACCGTCTTGTCACGTCGCATCTGCGCCTCGTGGCCAAGATCGCGATGGGCTATCGCGGCTACGGCCTGCCGGTGGGCGATGTCGTCTCCGAAGGCAATATCGGCCTGATGCAGGCTGTGAAGCGCTTCGATCCCGACAAGGGCTTCCGCCTTGCCACCTATGCGATCTGGTGGATCAAGGCCTCGATCCAGGAATACATCCTGCGGTCGTGGAGCCTCGTCAAGATGGGCACCACCGCCAACCAGAAGAAGCTTTTCTTCAACCTGCGCAAGGCGAAGGGCAAGATCTCCGCACTCGAGGAGGGCGATCTTCGCCCCGAACAGGTCAAGGCGATCGCCACCAAGCTCGGTGTCGAGGAGCACGAGGTTGTCGAGATGAACCGCCGTCTGGGCGGTGATTCCTCGCTCAACGTGATGATGCGCGACGACGGCACCGCCGAATGGCAGGACATGCTCGTCGACGATACGGACAATCAGGAAGCGATCCTGACCCGGACCGAAGAGGCGGCCAACCGCCATGAGGCCCTGGGCAAGGCGCTGGCCCTGCTCAACCCGCGCGAGCGGCGGATCTTCGAGGCCCGCCGCCTGGCGGAAGACCCGCTGACGCTGGAAGAGCTGTCCGAGGAATTCGGCGTCTCGCGCGAGCGGGTCCGCCAGATCGAGGCGCGCGCCTTCGAGAAGGTGCAGGGGGCGGTCCGCCGCAACCTCGCCGAGATCGAGTCGCAGGCGGCCTGACGCCGGCGAGACGCACTATGAAAGGGCGCCGGAAGGCGCCCTTTTTTTGTCCGGATGGCGCCGGGGGGCCTTACTGCCGCCAGTCCCGCAAGGCATCGGCGATGGCCTTCTCGCCGCCCGGCGATTTCTCGACAAGGACCGCCCCGCGACGGCCATTCTCGAGGCGGAACTCGAACACCATCCATTTCTGCGTGCGCAGCAAGGAGAGGTTGCGGCTGACCGCGGCCTCGGCCTTGTCGAGGCCGATCATGAAGACATTGGCCTGGATCGGCACGACGATGCCGGCCAGCACGCCACCGACCTGATCCTCCCGCTCGCGCCATTCCACCGCGCTCATCTCGAACACGTTGCCGAGGCCGTTGCGGCCGTCGAAGATCACCATCACCGTATGCGAGGCATTCAGCGCGGCGTCGGTGTTGCGGGCGATGGAAAAGTCGATCGAGAGGGTCGAGCCGGCGAACTCGATCAGCGCGCGCAGGCTCTTCTGGCCGCCGATGGCATTGTCCGGCAGATAGGACCAGGCCACCCGTCCCTCGAACTGGTTGGGCAAGCCCGGGGCCGGTTCCAGCACCATGAAGGCCCGGCCGGCGGCCGGGGCCGCGACAACGCCGTTGGCCGCCGGCGGCGTGGCGGGCGGGCTTGCCACCTGTCCTTGTGCCGGCTGGGCTGGGCCAGGCGTCGGTGCCGGGGCCGGCGGGGTCTGCGCGGGGGCCGGCTGGCTTTCCGCGCCGGCGAGGCGGCCCTCGGTCTTGGCAGGGTCGGAGCCGGTTTCCGCCGGCGCGGTGACGACCGGCGGGCCGGCAGGCATAACCGGCTTGCTGTTCCGCGTCAGGGCCAGGAGGCCCATGGCCAGCATCGCGACGATGCCGATGCCGACAAAGACCGAGAGCTTCTTCCGGGCCGGGCGGGGGGCCTGATCGCGGTTCGGCAAGCGCGGCCGCAGGACCGGCTCGATGACCGGATCGGCCGGCGGTGGCGTGGCCGGCTCGTCCTCGGGAACCGGCAGTGGCGCTTCGGGTTCATGCGGCGCGGGCGGAGCGGCGTGTTCGGCCTCGATCCGGGTGATCACCGCCTCGAGCGTCTCGAGCTGGGCGCTGATCTCCGCCTCGGGGAGAGGCGGATCGAAACCCTGCAACTGGCGCTGGAGCGCATCCCGTGCCCGACCGTAGATCGAGGCGCGGGCCGCCGCATCCGGCTGACCCAGGCTCGCGATCGCGCGGTTGAGGAGGGAATAGTAGTCCACCATGCCGGCTCAGGCCTCGAAGGGGTTCTTGACGAGGATCGTGTCATCCCGCTCCGGGCTGGTCGAGAGCAGGGCGACCGGCGCACCGATCAATTCCTCGATCCGCCGGACATATTTGATCGCCTCGGCCGGCAATTGCGCCCAGGACCGGGCACCGGCGGTGGAATCCGCCCAGCCGGGGATGGTCTCGTAGATCGGTTCGAGCCGCTTCTGCGCCGATTCGCTGGCCGGGAGGAAGTCGATGACCTCGCCATCGAGCCGGTAGCCCGTGCAGACCTTGATCTCCGAGAAGCCGTCGAGAATGTCGAGCTTGGTCAGGGCGATCCCGTTGATGCCGGAAGTCTTGATCGTCTGGCGGACGAGCACGGCATCGAACCAGCCGCAGCGCCGGGCGCGCCCGGTGACCGTGCCGAATTCGCGGCCGCGCTCGCCGATCAGGCGGCCGGTCTCGTCGAACAATTCGGACGGGAAGGGGCCTTCGCCGACGCGGGTCGTATAGGCCTTCACGATGCCGAGGACATAGCCGATCGCGCCCGGGCCGAGGCCGGAGCCGGTCGAGGCCTGGCCGGCCACCGTGTTGGAGGAGGTGACATAGGGATAGGTGCCGTGGTCGACATCCAGCAGCGCGCCCTGGGCGCCCTCGAACAGGATGCGCTTGCCGTCGCGGCGGGCCTGGTCGAGCGTTTCCCAGGCGCGGTCCATGAAGGGCAGGATGCGCGGGGCAATCGCGATCAGCAGCGCGAGCAGGGCTGCGGCATCGACTTCCTCGAGGCCCATGCCACGGCGGAGCGCATTGTGATGGGCGAGCAGGCGGTCGATCTTCGGCGCCAGGGCTTCCGGCTCGGCAAGGTCACGCACGCGGATGGCACGGCGGCCGACCTTGTCCTCGTAGGCCGGGCCGATGCCGCGCTTGGTCGTGCCGATCTTCGTGCCGGCATTGCCGCTCTCGCGGAAAGCGTCCAGCTCGCGGTGGAGCGGCAGGATCAGCGTGGCATTGTCGGCGATGCGCAATTCGGCCGGGGTGACCTTCACGCCCTGGCTGCCGAGCCGGTCGATCTCGTCACACAGGGCGGAGGGATCGACCACGACGCCGTTGCCGATGACCGAGAGCTTCCCGCCGCGCACGATGCCCGAGGGCAGCAGGCTGAGCTTGTAGGTGACGCCATCGATGACCAGCGTATGGCCGGCATTGTGGCCGCCCTGGTAGCGGACAACGATATCGGCCTGCTCCGACAGCCAGTCGACGATCTTGCCCTTGCCCTCGTCGCCCCATTGGGCGCCGACTACGACCACATTGGCCATGTGAAACCATCCCGGTTCTGGGGTCGCGACCACCATCGCGGAACCCGCCGTTAAAGGTTTCCGATAACCAATGCCCTGCCCGGGGTAAAGCCACCCCGGAACCTTTTCCGTCCATTGTCGTATTTAGGCCAGCCCGGGCCGGGAAAAACCCCTAGCGGGGAAGCGGAACCGGGCGGATCTCGCGGGCAGCCGGCCAGCGCAGCCGGTAGGCCGTGACAAGCGCGCGTTCCTCCTGCGGCTTCAGGGCGAGCGACCAGCCGACCACGCCGCGCCGGTCATCGGGCGCCTCGAGATCGGGCTTTGTCATCTCCGGCAGGCGCTCGACCAGGATGGCCTGATCCTCGCTGACGGGCACGCGGTCCTCGATCAGGATCTCGACCGGGAAGGCATGAAGGTTCTTCACCGTCGTCCGGAACTGGCTGTCCTCGGTCCGGGTCGAACCGAGCAGGCCCGGCTCGCGCGCCTGGCGGCTGACCGGCACCCGCCGGACGGTCACGCGGTCATCGGCGCCAAAGCCGAGGCGGGCCTGGTCGCCCGGGGCGACCAGCGGTACGCGGCCCTTGCCGACAAAGGCACCGTCGCGCGTCAGCAGCACCTCGCCCGGCAGGATCGGCGCCTCGCCGGCAGCCTTGAAGCTGACATCGAGATAGGCGGTCGGGTCCAGCACCGGCGCGCTGCGCAGGGCCAGCTTGATCTCCGGCCTGTCCGCGCCCAGCCGGACCGAGCGCTCGCCCGCGCCGGAGGGCAAGGTCACGGTGCCGGGAAGGCGGAATTCGGTCTGGTAGCCGCCCGTTTCCATCCGGGCCTGCGCCTCCTCGGCAGCGATGCGGCGGTCGCTGTCCGGTGCTTCCTTGCGGGCGGCCTCCATGCGCAGCTGGCCGGCAACCATCGCCTCCGGCGCGGGGGCGGCGCTCATCGGCATCGGGGCCGAACGGGGGACGGGCCGTTCCCAGAAGGCGATCTTCTCGCCGCGCAGGTCAGGCGCCTGCGTGCCGCGCCGGACCATGACGGTCGACAGCGTGACGCGCGCCTGGGCCCAATCCTCGCCGGTCTGCTGGCGGATCATGGCGCGGCGCACCCATTCGAATTGCGGCTGCCCGGATTGCGTGGAGAGCCGGGCATCATAGACCGGCCGCCAGCCGGCAGCGTTGACGCGATAGGTCAGCGTCAGCTTCGCCCGGAGCGGGGCGGCAGCCTGGACGGCGATCATCGCCACACGGGCCATCTCGCGCTGCGGCGCAACCCTGCCCGGGCCCTGTTCGAGCGCGGCCATCTCCGCCTCGACCTTCTCGAGGGAATCGCGCAGGCCACGCATCTCCTCGTTCACTGCCTGCAGCCCCTTGCCGACAAGGTCCCAGGCCTTCAGCCACTGGTCAGGGTCGAGCGGTTTTCCCTGGCTGCCCTCGCCGGCACCGGCGCGCTGGATCATCTGCTTCTTGCCCTCGGCGGCATCGATCCGGTCCTGGAGGCGGTCCCGTTCCCTGCGCAAGGCGGCGAGCTTCTGCTGCATGTCCGGCCTGCCGGCAGCATCGGTGGCGGCGCGGCTGGCCAGATCGACATTGCCGATCACGAGCCTGTCGCTGCCCTCGCCCTCGACACGCAGCGAGGCGGGATCGATCGTGGCGGGGAGATCGTCGATGCGCAGTTCATGCTCGCCGGCAGGGATGTCGATCTCCAGCGCGCGCTTCACGGTGGCGGCGTCGGGATAGACCGTCACTTCCTGCAGCCGGGAGGGCGCGTCGATCGTGGCGGCCAGGGCAGCGGAAGCGATCAAGGCGGCCGGGGCGATGCCGGCCATCAGCAGGGCCAGGCGGGGAAACGGGGTCATTCGGGCGATCTCCGGAGGGGCAGGGAGTCCGGATCATCGGGCCGGTCGCGGCGAAGTTGAGGCCGCTCCCGGGCCGAAATCAGGCCGCTTCCCGCGCATAGGCGAAAGGCTTCACGCGTGATTCGATGAAGTTGCGCAATTCCGTGACACGGAGATGCGGGTCGGTGACATCCGGGCCGAGGCCATGGCGCCAGCAGAGATCGCGCGCCGCCGGCTGTCCGGCGAGCCGCCGCAATTCCGCGACATAGGTCGATTTGGCGGCCTCGCCGGGGAAGAAGCCTTCCTCGATCAGGGTGGCCATGCGGCGGTCGATCAGGAAGGCCAGGTCGGCCAACGTGTATTCCGGGTGGTATTGCACGCCCCAGAACGTGCCGCCGTCGAAGCGGAATTCCGCTGCCTGTACCGGCGAGACGGCATTCGAGGCGAGGATCACGGCACCGGGCGGCGGCACGGCCACCTCGTCGAGATGCGAGCAGGGCGCGTCGAAAACATCCGGCCGGCCATCGAGCAGCGGATGGGCCTGCCCGGCTGCGTTCCGGGTGATCTTGCGGGCGAAGCCGACCTCGCGGCCGCGCGGGTTGCGCCGGACATCGCCGCCTGCCGCCACCGCCGCGACCTGCAGGCCCCAGCAGGAGCCGAAGAAAGGGATGCCGGCGCGGTAGATGGCCCGGGCCGCCTCGACCTGGCGCAAAGCTTCCGGCGCCCGTTGCCAGAGATGCAGCGCCGAACCGGTGATGATCGCTGCGTCGTAATCGGCGAAACCCGTGCCTGCCGGCAGGGCGGCATCAGCATCGGCGGCGTGGAGGATGTCGTAGCGCGCATCGCCGGCCAGGCCGACCATGACATTGCCGTAACCCTCGGCCGGCGTGACGCCCTGGCCCGCGCGGTAACCCTCGCGAACCTCACGGGTATTGCCTTCGATGATCAGGAAGCGCAGAGACATTCACAACTCTCCATCATGCCGCCTCCCCGGATACATCCGCCCGGGCCGGCGCGCAATCAGGCGGATCTCCGGACGTGCCCGCGCGCAAGCTCTATTCGAATGCCTATCTGCTGCTCGCCCTGACCATGCTGTTCTGGGGCGGCAATGCCATCGCGGCCCGGCTGGCGGTGGGCGAGATCTCGCCCATGGTGCTGACCGCCGGGCGCTGGTTCGTCGTCGTCATCTTCATCGCGCTGTTCCTGCGCAAGGAAGTGCGGGAAGTGCTGCCGGTGCTCAAGGAGCGCTGGCTTTTCGCGCTGCTCATGGGGATGTTCGGCTATACGTTCTTCAACGCGATGATGTATGTGGCCGGCCATTACACCAGCGCGGTCAATATCACGCTGCTTCAGGGTGCCATCCCGATCTTCACGCTGATCGGCGCCTTCTTCGCCTATGGCACGGCGGTGCGCGGGGTCCAGATCATCGGCATCATCGTGACGATGATGGGCGTGGCGCTGACGGCGAGCGGCGGTTCGCTCGAACGTCTTGCCGCCCTGGCGATCAATTTCGGCGACGTGCTGATGGTCGCGGCCTGCGCGCTCTATGCCGGCTATACGGTGGCGCTGAAGAAACGGCCGGCCATTTCGGGCCTGGCCTTCTTCTCGGGCATGGCCTTCGCGGCCGCCTTGGTCTCGATCCCGTTCCTTGCGGCGGAAATCGCCATGGGCAAGGCGGTCTGGCCCGGGGCGAAGGGCCTTGCCATCCTGACCTATGTGGCGATCGGGCCGAGCTTCCTCGCGCAGGTCTTCTTCATGCGGGCGGTCGAGCTGATCGGGCCCGGCCGGGCAGGGCTCTTCGCCAATCTCGTGCCGGTGATCGGGGCCGTGCTGGCGGTGCTGATCCTCAACGAGCCCTTCGGCTGGCACCATGCCGTGTCGATGGTGCTGGTTCTCGGCGGAATCGCCATTGCCGAGCGCGGGCGCAACGGGTGACCGCGTTTGCTTCCTCCCGAATGGCGCATGGCCATTCGGGATGGTTCCCTCGCAACGCCGCCAGAGCGAATGCTCGGCGTCGCATTCGCTCCTAGAGGGCGCTTCTCTTCCTGACCCGAGCGCCAATCCTGACCCGAGCGCCAATCCTGACCCGAGCGCCAAGTCTCAGCAAAATCCGAGCCTTCAGAACTTCAGCCGCCGCGCGCGCTTCACATGCGGGATGGCCTGGATGGCGTTGAGCACGTCATCCGGGATCGCCTCGTCCACGGCCACGAAGCAGATCGCGTCGCCGCCCGGCTTGTCACGGCCGAGATTGAAGGTCGCGATGTTGATGCCCTTCTCGCCGAGCAGCGAGCCGAAGCGGCCGATGAAGCCGGGCTTGTCGTCGTTGCGGACATAGAGCATGTGCGGCGCGAATTCGGCATCCATCTGGATCTCGCGGATCTCGATGATGCGCGGCTTGCCATCCTGGTAGACCGTGCCGGCGGCATGGCGCGGCATGTCCTCGGCGAGGACCTCGATATAGATCCGGCTCTCGTAGTCACCTTCCGCCGAGCGCTTCACCTCGTCGACCGAGATGCCCTTTTCCTTGGCGGTCATCGGGGCATTGACCATGTTGATCTCCGGCAGGAAGGGCCGGAGCACGCCGGTAATGGCGGCGGCCGTGATCGGCCGGACATTGAGGGTGCCGACCTCGCCCTCGTAGCGGATGCGGATCGCCTTGACGGGCGCTTCGGTCAGCTGGCCGAGGAACGAGCCGAGCTTCTCGCCGAGCGCGACGAAGGGCTTCAGCTTCGGGGCTTCCTCCGCCGTGATCGACGGGAAATTGACCGCGTTGCTGATCGCGCCGTTGAGCAGGTAATCGGCCATCTGCTCGGCCACCTGCAGGGCCACATTTTCCTGCGCCTCGTTGGTCGAGGCGCCGAGATGCGGCGTGCAGATCACGTTGTCGAGGCCGAAAAGCGGGTTGGATTCCGCCGGCTCGACCGAGAAGACGTCGAAGGCGGCGCCGGCGACATGGCCGGATTTCAGGGCGGCGGCGAGGGCTTCCTCGTCCACCAGCCCGCCACGGGCGCAGTTGATGATGCGCACGCCCTTCTTGGTTTTCGCGAGGGCCTCGGCCGAGAGGATGTTCTTCGTCTGCTCGGTCATCGGCACATGGAGCGTGATGACATCGGCGCGGGCGAGCAGCATGTCGAGCTCGACCTTCTCGACGCCCATCTGCACGGCGCGGTCGGCCGAGAGATAGGGATCATAGGCGATGACCTTCATGCCGATGCCGATCGCCTTGCGGGCGACGATGGAGCCGATATTGCCGGCGCCGATCAGGCCGAGCGTCTTGGCTTCCAGCTCCACGCCCATGAAGCGGTTCTTTTCCCACTTGCCACCCTGCGTGGAGACATCCGCCGCCGGGATCTGGCGGGCGAGAGCGAACATCAGCGCGATCGCGTGTTCGGCCGTGGTGATCGAATTGCCGAAGGGCGTGTTCATCACGATGATGCCCTTGGCCGTCGCGGCGGGGATGTCGACATTGTCGACGCCGATGCCGGCGCGGCCGATCACCTTCAGGTTCGGCGCGCTTTCGAGCAGCTTGGCCGTGACCTTGGTGGCCGAGCGGATGGCGAGGCCGTCATACTCGCCGATCACGGCGGCGAGCTTGTCCTTGTCCTTGCCGAGGCTGGTATCGAAGGTCACGTCGATGCCGCGATCCTTGAAGATCTGGACGGCGGCGGGGGAGAGGGCGTCGGAAATCAGGACGCGGGGTTTCTTGGTCATGGCATGGCTCCTGCGGAGGGGCAGCGGGAATGGGGGCAGCGGGAATATCGGCGGTGGGGAACGGGCATCCGGCATCCGGCAGCCGGGCAACGGGGTCTGGAGACGGCCCGTTGCCGAATGCCGGTTGCCGGCGCGACCGGAGGCCGCGTCTCAGAGCTTCGCGAGTTCCCTGGCGAAAGCGTATTCGATCCAGGGGATCAGCGCCTTGATATCGCGCGTCTGCACGGTCGCGCCGCACCAGATGCGGAGGCCCGGAGGGGCATCGCGGTAATGGCCGAGATCAAGCCCCGCGCCTTCCTTCTCGAGCGTGGAGACCACGCCCTTGGCGAAGGCTGCCTGCTGGTCGGCCGGCAGGGCGGCAACCTTGGCATGGGTGAATTTCAGGCAGACCGAGGTATTCGACCGGGTCTTCGGCTTGACGGCGAGGAAGTCGACCCAGTCGGTCTTCTTCACCCAGCCGGCGATGGCGCGGGCATTGGCATCGGCCCGCTTCACGAGGCCGTCGAGCCCGCCGACCTTCTTCGCCCATTGCAGGGCGTCGATGTAATCCTCGACGCAGAGCATGGAAGGGGTGTTGATCGTCTCGCCCTCGAAGATGCCCTCGATCAGCTTGCCGCCCTTGGTCATGCGGAAGATCTTCGGCATCGGCCAGGCCGGCTTGTAGCTCTCGAGCCGTTCGACGGCGCGCGGGCTCAGGATCAGCATGCCATGCGCCGCCTCGCCGCCGAGCACCTTCTGCCAGGAGAAGGTGACGACATCGAGCTTGGCCCAGTCGAGGCGCTGCGCGAAGGCGGCCGAGGTGGCGTCGCAGATGGTCAGCCCCTGGCGGTCGGCCGCGATCCAGTTCGCATCCGGCACGCGCACGCCCGAGGTCGTGCCGTTCCAGGTGAAGACGATGTCGCGCGTCTTCGTGTCGATCTTGCTGAGGTTCGGCAGCTCGCCATAGGGGGCGGTCACGACGGCGCAATCGGTCAGCTTCAGCTGCTTGACGGCATCGGTCACCCAGCCTTCGCCGAAGGATTCCCAGGCAAGCATGGTGGAGGGGCGGGCGCCGAGCAGCGACCACATCGCCATCTCGACAGCGCCGGTATCGGAGGCCGGCACGATGCCGATCCGGTAATCGGCGGGAACCTGCAGCACTTCGCGCGTCAGGTCGATGGCGAGCTTGAGCTTCGCCTTGCCGATCTTCGCGCGATGCGAGCGGCCGAGCGGGGCGTCAGCGAGGGCTTTGAGGGACCAGCCGGGGCGCTTGGCGCAGGGGCCGGAAGAGAAATTGGGCACGCGCGGGCGTGCGGCAGGCGCATTCGTCATCTGTGATCTCCATCCTTCCAGATGGGTGTCTCCCGTTGGGGGGAGATGACCCGCGTCGAGGGGTATGTGGTTTGCCCCGGCGCGTCAAGGAGAGTTTGGGGGGAGGCGGTCTCGTGGAGCTCAGTAGATCAGCTCGTCCTCGGAGCGGTTCTTGCCGATGGTGATCTCGCCCTTGGCTGCCAGTTCCTTGGCGAGCATGACGATCTTCGTCTGCGCCGTCTCGACCTCCTTGAGGCGGATCGGGCCAAGGCCGGCCATCTGGTCGTCGAAATTCTTGGCGGCGCGGGTCGACATCTGGGTGATGAAGAACTTCTTCACCGAAGGCGTGGCGCCCTTGAGGGCCATGGCCAGCTGGTCCCGGTCGGAGAAGCGGATCAGGGTCTGGGTCGAGGCCGGATCGAGCTTCGTCAGGTCCTCGAAGGTGAACATCAGCGAGCGGATCTTGTTGGCTGCCTCGCGGTGCCGCTCCTCGAGCAGGCCCATGAAGGTCATCTCGGTCTGCCGGTCGAAGGAATTGAAGATCTCGGCGATCAGTTCGTGATTGTCGCGCCGGTTGGCCTGATGCAGGTTCGAGATGAATTCCGTGCGCAGCGTGTCCTCGATCTGGTTGAGGATCGCCTTCTGCACCGGCTCCATCGTGATCATCCGGTTGATCGCCTCGAGCGCCAGTTCCTGTGGCAGCAGCGAGAGCACCCGGGCCGCATGTTCCGGGTGGATCTTGGACAAAATGATCGCGATGGTCTGCGGATACTCGCCCTTCAGCCAGTTGGCGAGGATGTTTTCCTGCACATTGCCGAGCTTCTGCCACATGTTTCGGCCGGCAGGACCCCGGATATCCTCCATCAGCACGGAAACACGGTCCCGCGGGAGGATCTTGTTCAGGAGCGCCTCGGTGCGGTCGAAATCGCCGGTGACCGCGCCGCCCTGCGACATGAGCGAGAGGAATTCCGCGACAAGGGCCTCGACAGCCTCGGCCGTGACCGATCCCAGGCGTGACATGGCGCGCGAGACGATGCGGACCTCTTCCTCGTCGAGGGCCGTCCAGATCTCGGCGCCATAGCGTTCGCCGAGAACCAGCAGGATGATGGCAGCCTTTTCCGGTCCGGAAAGAAAGCGAGTCAAATCGCTTCCCGGGCGCGGAACTGCCTCTCGATCGGTGCGCACGGCACTTTCAGGGTTCACTCTCGGCTTCCCCTATCCGCCCCCGCAGCTTCCTGGCGATCGATACCAGGCGCCGCGAATCTTTAACCCACATTAACTTTTAGGAGAATTGCGCGGCAGGTCAAAACCTCAAGGTCCGAAACAATTGAGGAAAACAATATTCTTTTGTGCGGCGCGCCTGTTCTGGCCTTGTGACGGTTATACGCCAGACAGCAAAAAGGGCGCAGTTTCCTGCGCCCTGACTTCAACTGAACTGAAGTAAATAATTAGTATTTTCGAACCAACGGGCCGGGCGCGAAGACCGGTGCCGCATCTGCAAAGATGTAGCGCATGCCGAACTTGATATCGTGCGAGCTGAGATCCTTGATCCGGGCATTGTAGGTCGTGCAGACGCCGGCGCAGTTGATGGTCGCGGTGTTGACCGTGCCCATGTTCAGGTAGCGATAACCGACTTCTGCTTTGAGATTCGTGCTCAGATCATAGCCAAGACCGGCATGGAGGGCCCAGGCGAATCGCGTGTCGGTCTTGCTCGGTGCCGAGCCGGTGCCGCCGGCAAAGGCCGCATAGCCGACATCGCGGACATCGTTGGTGAAGATTGTGGCGAAGCCGACGCCGGCGCCGATGAACGGCGTGATTCGGTGCCAGGTTCCGAGATCGACATAGCCGTTGAGCAGGCCGACCACGGCGCTGACCTTGCCGGTCGTCACGTTGATGCCGTCATCGCCGGTGCCGACGGTGCCGCGCGTGTCGAGTTCGGTGATGCGGAATTTGGCCGCGCTGCGATATTCGAGGGTCGCATCGGCGCGGAGCCAGGAATTGAAGGCATAGCCGGCGCCCACACCGATGAAGGCGGAATTGCCGAGGCTCGAGGAGAGGGTTTGGAAATTCGCCCCGCCCGGCGCGTTGAACACGCCGCCATTGTCGTAGTTGCTCACGCCGATATCGCCGCGGAGATAGAAACCACCGCCCGCGTCGAGCGGAGCTGCAGGCGCCATCATCGGCGGCGGCGGCGGTGCGGAGAGCATGTCTGCTGCGGAGGCCGGCAGGGCCTGGATTCCGGCAACGAGAGCCGCCAGTTGAGCAGTGCGGAGCCAGGTCGAGCGACGCATGTGTTTTCCCTTCAAGCCTATCGTGCGGCATCGCGGCCGCCAGATTCGAATGAGGGAAGCATCGCAGAGCTTGGTTAAGAGCGACTTAACCTTAAAAATTATCCCTAACTGCCTGTAAACTGCCAAGCCCGTGAATTGTTATGGCCATGAAATACCTTGGCCGTGAAATACCTTGGCCGTCCCATGGCGGGCCGGCTGCCCGGCAGAGGTTTTCAGGCTGCCCTGGAAATCACGTCGATGACGTCGTCGACGACTTTCTCGACGAGATCACGGTCATCGCCTTCCGCCATGACCCGAATCACCGGCTCGGTGCCCGAGGGCCGGATGACCAGCCGGCCGGCGGCGCCGAGCTGCTCGCGCAG
Source organism: Hyphomicrobiales bacterium (assembly GCA_027484605.1). Taxonomy (GTDB): domain Bacteria; phylum Pseudomonadota; class Alphaproteobacteria; order Rhizobiales; family Beijerinckiaceae; genus Rhabdaerophilum. The sequence goes on from JAIXSR010000024.1 coordinate 25,849, forward strand.
CAGGTCGATGGCGCGGTTCACCGCCTGGTCCTGCAGGGGCTGGCCGCCGCGGGTCTTCACGTTCTTCAGGATCTGCGGCAGCGCCTCGAAGCGGTGGCAGATCTCGCTCACCGGGCGGTTCTCGCGGCGGACAACGGCCAGAACCTGAAGGGCGGCGATCAACCCGTCACCCGTGGTCGAATAATCCGAGAGGATGATGTGCCCGCTCTGCTCGCCGCCGACATTGAAGCCATGCTCGCGCATATGCTCGAGGACATAGCGATCGCCGACGGCCGTGCGGGCCAGCGACAGGCCGAGGCCGGCGAGATGGCGCTCGAGGCCGAGATTGGACATGATCGTCGCCACGATGCCGGGCTTGGCGAGGCGTCCGTCCTGGTGCCAGCTTTCTGCGATCACGGCCATCAGCTGGTCACCGTCGACCATGTGGCCCTTCTCGTCGATGATCATGACGCGGTCGGCATCGCCGTCGAGCGCGATGCCTATATCGGCACGCATCTCGCGAACCTTCTGCTGGAGGGCGTGCGGTGCAGTCGAGCCGACATCGCGGTTGATGTTGAAGCCGTCCGGTTCGGCGCCGATCGCGATCACCTCGGCGCCCAGTTCCCAAAGGGCTTCGGGGGCGACGCGGTAGCCGGCCCCGTTGGCACAGTCGACCACGATGCGCATGCCGTCGAGATCGAGCGCGCGCGGCAGGGTGCGCTTGGCGAATTCGATATAGCGGGCATGAACGCCCTCGAGCCGGCGGGCACGGCCGATATCGCGCGCACCCGAGAGGCGGATGGTGGCGGAGGGGTCGATCAGGCGTTCGATTTCCGCTTCGATCTCGTCGGAGAGCTTGTAGCCATCCGGGCCGAACAGCTTGATGCCGTTATCCTCGAAGGGGTTGTGCGAGGCCGAGATCATGACACCGAGATCGGCGCGCATCGAGCGCGAGAGCATGGCGATGGCCGGGGTCGGCATCGGGCCGAGCAGGAGCACATCCATCCCGACCGAGAGGAAGCCGGCGGTCAGCGCATTCTCGATCATGTAGCCGGACAGGCGCGTATCCTTGCCGATCACCACGCGGTGGCGATGCTCGCCGCGATGGAACACCATTCCGGCGGCCTGCCCGACGCGAAGGGCCAGTTCCGGCGTGATCTTGACGTTGGCGCGCCCGCGAATGCCGTCCGTGCCGAAAAACTTCCTGCTCATGTGAAAACACCCCTGACCAAGCCGGCTAGGGGTGCCCGAAATGCCTGTCAAAGGCAAGCCTGACCCCTTCCGGGGGTTAACAGCTTATCGCGGCACCGCCGAAGCCCAAGCCCGCCGATAACGGCGGGCCGGGTTAACAGCTTATCCCTGCGGCTGGGGTTCAAGCCCGCCGCCTTCGGCTTCCGGCGGGCGCGGCTTGCCGGCCGAAGGGACGGCCGAGCCCCGTGACGGCGGCTGCTGGTCCGGATCCTCGCGGGTCGGGCGCTTGCCTTCCATGAGCGCGCGGAGTTCGTCGCCGGTCAGCGTCTCGAATTCGAGCAGGGCTTCCGCAATGGCCACGAACTGGTCCTTGTGCTCGGTGATGATCTTGCGGGCGGCGGTCTCGCCTTCCTCGATCAGCTTGCGGACTTCCTCGTCGATCAGCTTGGCGGTCTCGTCGGACATGTTCGTCGACTGGCTGACGGAATGGCCGAGGAAAATTTCCTGCTGGTTCGAGGCATAGCGGACACGGCCGAGCCGCTCGCTCATGCCCCATTCCATCACCATGGCGCGGGCCAGGCTCGTCGCCATCTGGATGTCGCCGGTGGCGCCGTTGGTTACCTTTTCCGGACCGAAGGTGATGATCTCGGCCTCGCGGCCGCCGAAGAGCATGACCAGCCGCGCGAGGCTCTTCTCGCGGGACATCGAGTAGCGGTCGCTTTCCGGCAGGGTCATCACCATGCCGAGGGCGCGCCCGCGCGGGATGATCGTCGCCTTGTGGATCGGGTCGATGCCGGGAACCTTGAGCGCGATGATCGCGTGGCCGGCCTCGTGATAGGCGGTGTTCCGCTTTTCCTCGATCGACATCGCCATCGACTTGCGCTCGGCGCCCATCATGACCTTGTCCTTCGCATCCTCGAATTCGAGCATGGTGACGAGGCGACGGTTGCGGCGGGCAGCCAGCAGGGCCGCCTCGTTGACGAGGTTCATCAGGTCGGCACCCGAAAAGCCGGGTGTGCCGCGGGCCAGGGTCTTGAGATCGACATCCGGCGCCATCGGCACCTTGCGGCAATGGACGCGCAGGATGCGCTCGCGGCCGTTGACGTCCGGCAGCGGAACGACGATCTGGCGGTCAAAACGGCCCGGGCGCAGCAAGGCGGGATCGAGCACGTCGGGCCGGTTGGTGGCCGCGATGATGATGATGCCCTCGTTGGCCTCGAAGCCGTCCATCTCGACAAGAAGCTGGTTCAGCGTCTGCTCGCGCTCGTCATTGCCGCCGCCGAGGCCGGCACCGCGATGGCGGCCGACCGCGTCGATCTCGTCGATGAAGATGATGCAGGGCGCGTTCTTCTTGGCTTCGGCGAACATGTCGCGGACGCGGCTGGCGCCGACGCCGACGAACATTTCCACGAAGTCCGAACCGGAAATGGTGAAGAAGGGCACATTGGCCTCACCCGCGACGGCACGGGCCGTCAGGGTCTTGCCGGTGCCCGGCGGGCCGACGAGCAGGACGCCGCGCGGGATGCGGCCGCCCAGGCGCTGGAATTTCTGCGGATCACGCAGGAACTCGACGATTTCCGAGAGATCTTCCTTGGCTTCGTCGATGCCAGCGACATCCTCGAAGGTCACGCGGCCATGCGCCTCTGTCAGCAGCTTGGCCTTGGACTTGCCGAAGCCCATGGCCCGGCCGGCGCCGTTCTGCATCTGCCGCGACATGAAGATCCAGACGCCGAGGAAGAAGATGATCGGCAGCCAGTTCATGATCAGCGACATGTACCAGGGCGTGTCCGCATTCGGCGAGCGGAACGTCACATTGGTGTTCTTCTCGCGCAGCTTCTCGCGGATCTTGTCATCGACCGGGCCGAAGGTGACGAAATTGCCGCTGCCGTCGTTGAAGGAGCCCTGTACGTCCCAGCCGGAGACGATGACCTTGTCGACCCGCCCCTTGTCGAGGGATTCGACGAAGCTCGAGAACGGAATTTCCTGCCCTCCGGTCCGACCGGACGGGCTCTGGAAGACGGAGACAAGCGCAAGGACCAGCAGGAGGATGATGGCCCAGAGCGCGATATTCCGGAAATTCTGATTCATCTCTGACACTTCTCACGGTGACGGTGCTGCCAGCCCAGCCGGAAGACCTCACATGGATATTTAGGGATGCAGGACACGCTTGCCAAGCGCTCGCGGTAAAACGTCACGTTTTGTGAACGGGCAGGGCTCAGCTGCCCCGCCCCTGGGCGCTGCGGGAATTCTCGCGCTGGGTGCGTCGCGGCGGGGCTGTCCGGACCTCGAGGAACCCGCCGCCATGGGCAATCACCGTCCAGGCCAGGGTCTGGCGGAAGGGTCGCTGGTCCCGGATGGCCATGCGCAGGTTCTTGAGCAGGCGCTCCAGCTTGGCGAGCGAGATCTGCGTTTCCTGCGGTGCCTCGCCGCCGATGGCCAGCATGGATCTCTTCAGCATCCGCAAGGCCATCTCGAAAGGTTCGGTGAAGAAGGGCTCGGCCTTCAGGCGGATGGCGCCGCCATCGGGCGCGCGGCGGACCATGACGCTGTCGAGCGTGCGCCGTGCAATCTGCTCCATCGCGTCTTCGGTCCTGCGGGCCCGGGCCGCCAGGGTGCCGAGGCGTTCGGGGGTCAGGCCCTCATCGGCCAGGATCGGCATGAGGGCGCGGAACCGCGTGCGGGCAAAGCGGGTATCCTCGTTGGTCGGATCCTTCGAGAAGACCCAGTGATTCTGCTCGCAGGTGACGATCAGCCGGCTCTTGGCCACCTCGAGGAAGGGCCGGACATGGCGGATGGCGCCCCGCGCAACATTCGGGCGCATGGCGCCGAGCCCGCCAAGGCCGGTGCCGGAGGCCATCCGCATCAGCACGGTCTCGGCCTGGTCATCCAGCGTATGGGCGGTGAAAAGATGGGTCGCCTCGATGGCGCGGGCATGCCCGACAAGAAGCGCGTAGCGGCCCTTCCGCGCGGCTTCCTGGCTGGTGCCGGGGCCGGGGGCATCGGTCCAGGGCAGGGTGCAATGGGCGATCTTGAGGTCCTTGCAGAATTCCGCGACGAACCGGGCTTCCTCGGCGGATTCGGGCCGGAGCCGGTGATCGACGGTCGCCACGGCGATCGGGGGCAGGTAGGCCCGGGCGGCGACTGCGAGTCCCAGCAGGGCCATGGAATCCGGCCCGCCGGATACGGCCAGCAGGATGCCGTTGCACTCATCGCTCCCGAGGACGCTCCTGAACAGGGCCAGCGCCTCCTCCGGAGTCAGCGGAAGCTGGTCGATCGGATTGCCTTCGAGATCATCCTCTAGCATTGCGCGCGTGCCTTTTCCCGTTCGACGGCCGCACGGATGGGTTGTGCGGTGTTGGGATATTTGGCCGTAACCTTGTTAAAAATCCCGCAAGCCTCGGCGGTGGCGCCGAGACCGCGCAGGGAAATTCCCAGTTTCAGCATGGCTTCCGGCGCCCGCGGGGCATTGGCATGCTTGCTCGTCACGTTGAGGAACTGCTCGGCGGCCTCGCGGTAGCGGGTGCGGCGGAGGTAGCTCTCGCCCAGCCAGAAGGTGGCTTCCGGCACGCGGCGGTCCTTGCCATAGGTGCGCAGGAAGTCGCGGAATGCCCCTTCGGCCAGTTCATAATCACCGCGATCCACGAGCGATTTCGCGAAGGCGAAATCCGAGGCGGCATCACCGCGCGCCGCGGGAACCGGTGCCGCTCCCGGCGGGCGGCGCTGGCCCGTCACATCGAGCGGCGCGCCGAGATCATCGTTCTGGGCTGCCGTGGCGCCCGGCGGCAAGGCGCCGGCTGGCAGATTGGCGCCCGGCAGGGGCACGCCCGGCGCCGTTGCGACCCCGCCGCTCTGGCCGAGCGGCCGCGGCGCGCCCGGTGCGGTGGTGGTCGTGCCGGGATCGAAGGCATCCGAGCGCCGCTGCGGTGTGACGGGCGCCGGTGCAGCCGGCGGCGTCGCGGGCGGGCGGGCGGCGCCGCTGCCCGGCCGGCCGGATTCCAGATCGCGGAAGCGCGTATCGGCATCGGTCTGGAAGCGCTTGAGCTGGTCCTCGAGGCGGCGGAGCTGGAACCGCATTTCCTCGACCTGCCCGTTGAGCCGCCGGTTCTCGTTCTCGAGCCGGTCCAGCCGGAGCACGAGATCGGCTGCATCCTGCGCGTGCAGGCTGCCCGGCAGGGCCAGGGGAACCAGTGCAAGGACCAGAACCGGCAGGAGACGCATCATTCCAAGCATGAGGTTACCTTAGCCCAGGATTCGTCGTCCCGACAGGGTGATGCGCGGCCGATCAGCTGCCGGCGCCACCGAGCACGGTGACGGCGCGCCGGTTCTGCGACCAGCAGGAAATGTCGTTGCAGACGGCCACCGGGCGTTCCTTGCCATAGGACACGGTGCGGATACGGTTGGCACCGACGCCGCGGGCGATCAGGTAATTCTTGGCGGATTCGGCCCGGCGGGCGCCCAGCGCGAAATTGTATTCGCGGGTGCCGCGCTCGTCGGCATGGCCCTCGATGGTGAAGGAATAGCGCGGATAGCGCGCCAGCCACTGCGCCTGCTTGTCGAGCGTGGCCTGGCCGGTGGTGTTGATTTCCGAGGAATCGGAGTCGAAGAAGACCCGGTCGCCGACATTGACCACGAAATCCTGGATCGAGCCCGGCGTCTGCGGGCCACCCTGGCCGAGGGCATCGGCCTCATTCGGCTTGGACGCGCAGGCGCCCAGCGTCAGAGCAACGACAAAAGCCGCGGCGAAACGAGCACCGCGCGACATCAAAAACCCGGGTTCCATACCCAAAACTCCTTCAATGGGCCTGCCGCCCCTCGAAAGCAGATAAATTCCGCTGGATTAACGAAAGCTTCCGTAAAGCCTGTTTCGACGCTCTTTGACCGTCGCGACATGGCGACTTTGCGGCGAATGGTGAACGAATTCTTGTTGTTTGCGGATTTTCGGCGGGTCAGGCGGGTTCGAGGCCGATCCGGCGGTCCCGTTCTCGCAGCCAGTGCAGCAGAGGCAGGGCCGCGACCACCATCAACGCCTTGCCGAGAACCTGGCCCTCCAGATATTTCAGGCTGCCGAAGGCGAGCCAGAGAAAGACGAGGCTGTCGATCAGCAGTCCGATGCCGCTGCTGGCCAAGGCTGCCAGCACAAGACCGCGTTTCTGCAGCGGCGTGAAGACGGCGAGATCGGCGAGTTCGGACAGGAGAAAGGCCGCCACGGAGGCGACCACGAGCGCGGGCGGCGAGAAAGCCGCCGAGAGCAGGCCGCCCGCGAGGATCGCGCCGATCGCCCAGCTGACGCCGAGCCGGCGCTGGACGAGATCGCGCAGGACAAGCGCCACGCCGATCATCAGCACGCCGCTCGGCGCGGTAATCCCCGGCGAAACCGGTACGAGGCAGGGGCCGTTCGGCACGCAGAATGTGCCGACATTCTGGATCAGGTAATTGGCCAGCGGCACGCATGCCGCGAAAGCAACGAGGAAAAGCGCGCCTTCACGCAGGCGTCGGGAATGGAGGTCGGTCATGGAAAACTCGCTTTGGCCCCTTGGGCTTTGAGGGATCAGCCACCCTGTTTCGACTTCAACGCCCCGCCGCGTAACGCGCATAACCATTCGCACGCAGATCACAGGCCGGGCATTGGCCGCAGCCATAGCCCCAGTCGTGGCGCGTGTCACGCAGCCCCAGGTAGCAGGAATGGCTTTCATCGCGGATCAGTGCGACCAGGGGTTTCCCGCCCAGCTTCTCCGCGAGATGCCAGGTCTCGGCCTTGTCGATCCACATCAGCGGGGTATGCAGCACGAAGCGGCGCTCCATGCCGAGATTGAGCGCGACCTGCAGCGCCTTGATCGTGTCATCCCTGCAATCGGGATAGCCGGAGTAATCGGTCTCGCAGACCCCCGTCACGAGATGGCGGATGCCCCGGCGATAGGCGAGGGCGGCCGCGAAGGTGAGGAAAAGCAGGTTCCGGCCGGGCACGAATGTGTTCGGCAGGCCCTCCGCACCCATGGTGATCTCGACATCACGGGTGAGCGCCGTCTGCGAGAGGGTGCCGAGGGTCGGGACGGCGAGGGTATGGTCCTCGCCGAGGCGCGTGGCCCAGGCCGGGTTCAGGCCGGCCATGCCCTGCCGCAGCGCACCGCGGCAGGTCAGCTCGACGGCATGCCGCTGGCCATAATCGAAGCCGAGCGTCTCGACCTGGGCGAAGCGCTCCAGTGCCCAGGCGAGGCAGGTGGCGGAATCCTGCCCGCCCGAAAACAGGACGAGCGCGGAATCCGCGGAAGGGGCGGTCATGCGGGCCTTGCCTCAGCGGGTCGAGAGCAGCGGCGACCAGGCCGGATCGGAGGCGAAGGCCGGAGTCGGGATCGGCACGTCGATCCGGCCGTTCACATCGACCATATGCAGTTTCGGGCCGCCGCCGCCATCGCGGAAGAACATGATGTAGCGGCTGTTCGGCGCCCAGGTCGGGCCCTCGTTATGGTAGCCCTCGGTGAGGATCCGCTCGCCCGAGCCATCCGGCTTCATGACGCCGATGGCGAAGCTGTTGGCCTTCTGGCGGGTGAAGGCGATGAAATCACCCTTGGGCGACCAGACCGGCGTCGAATAACGGCCGTCGCCGAAGGAAATCCGGCGCGCGCCCGAGCCATCGGCGCCCATGATATAGATCTGCTGGCCGCCGCCGCGATCGCTTTCGAAGGCGATCTGGCTGCCATCCGGCGAGAAGGAGGGCGAGGTGTCGATCGCGCCGCCCGAGGTGAGCGGGCGGACGCTGCCCGAGCCGAGATCGGCCAGAGCGAGGTTGGTATTGCCGCCATTCTCGACGCTCATCACCACCTGCGTGCCATTCGGCGCGAAACGGGGCGCGAAGCTGGTCGTGTTGGCGGAGCCGACCACGGCGCGCCGGCCGGACCCGAGATCGAGCACCTGCACATTGGCGCGGCCGTTTTCCTCCAGCGACATGAAGGCGACCCGGTCGCCGCGCGGGCTGAAGCGCGGCGTGATCAGCAATTCCGAGCCGGAAGACAGCGCGCGGAAATTCGCGCCGTCCTGGTCGATGATGGCGAGGCGCTTGCGGCGCTTTTCCTTCGGGCCGGTCTCGTCGACGAAGATGATGCGCGTATCGAAGAAGCCGGTCTCGCCGGTCATGCGCTCGAACACGGCATCGGAAGCGAGATGGGCGAGGCGGCGCCAGTTCGCGGGATCGATGGCATGTTTCTGCCCGATCACCTGCTTGCTCGCCGTCGTGTCCCAGAGGCGGTATTCGATGGCGAGCCGGGCCCCGTCCCGCACCACGCGGCCGGTGACGATGGCCTGCGCGCCGGCCTGCTGCCAGGCGGCGAAATTCGGCACCTGGTCGAAGCCGAGATTGCGCTCGGGGTGGCGTGCCTTGTCAATCGGCTCGAACACGCCGGAGCGCTTGAGATTGGCCGCCATGATCTCCGCCAGCTGCACGCCCTGCGCGTCGCCGGAGAAATCGACAATGGCGATGGGCATCGGCTTGAAGTTGCGCGGGTTGAGGTCGATGCAGAGTTCCCCGGCCCGGCATCCGCGATCCTGCGCGCGGAGCTCGCCGCTGAGATAGAGCGGCGCCGCCAGGGCCGCGATCAGGCCGAGGGCGAAGAGAACGGGGCGGAACAGCTGGAAGGGACGGTTCATGGCGTCGGTCTCGCGGGGCTGGCGAACGGGCTCATTGCATTTCCGAAGTGTCGATATTCAACCGGACGTTCTTCCAGTCTTCGTAGGTATCCATGAAGCGGGCCGGGATGCGGTAGGGCTGGCAATTGCGCAAAGCCCGCATCGAGGCCTCGGCGAAGGGGACGAAATTCGGCTCGCCGGAGCGGTTGGCCACCTGGACCTGGCTGACGATGGCGCCATCACGGCCGAGGGTGAAGGTGATCTGCGGGCCGGTCTTCGGCGCCGAGCCGGAATAATTGATGCAGCGATTCATCTGCTCCGTGAGGATCCCGATGAGCTGCGACCGGTCCGAAGGCGAGAGCTTCGATCCCGTGGCCTGGGCCGTGCCGGCGGTCGAGCGGGTGCTCACGGCCGCACCGGTCGAGCCGGTGGAGGAGGGCGCCTCGCGGGAGGCGAGCAGGCGATTGCGGATCGCATCGTTGAGCTTCTGCTCCTCGGCCGCCTCGCGGCGTGCCTTTTCCTCGCGCGCCTTCTTCTCGGCTTCGGCCTTGCGGCGCTCCTCTGCCTTCTTCTGTTCCTCGGCCTTCTTCAGGTCTTCGGCCTTCTTCAGGTCTTCGGCCTTCTTGAGATCCTCGGCGCGCTTCTGCGCCTCGGCTTCGGCCTTGAGCTTCTCGTCCAGCTTGCGCTTGGCCTCGGCCGCCGCTTTCGCCTCCTCGAGCCTGCGCTGCTCATCGATCTTCTTGCGGCGCAGGAGTTCGGCCTTCTCGTCCTCCTCGTCATCCTCCTCCGCCTTGACAGGCGGAGTCGGCACGGGCGGGGCGACGCGGAGTTCGGGCGGGCGGGTCGGCGGGATGATCGCCGCGAGTTGCGGCGGCTGGGGCTGCGGCTCGGGTTTCGACTCGACCTGCTGCGGTTCGGAACGGCTCGGCGGGGCCGGAACGTCCCGTTTCGCCTGGCCGGGATCCTTGTCTTCCTTGGTCTCGGCGACCCGGTCGATCCTGCGCTCGGGCGTTTTGGCGACGACCTTCGATTCCTTGTCGCCGCGCATCATCTCGCTGAATTGCTGGTCGCTCACGACATCGACCGCGACGGCCTCCTGCGCCGGCGTGAAGGGCTTGGCATTGCTGAAGGAATAGAGCCCGAGGCCAAGCACGAGGGCATGGCCCAGGGCCGAGACAAGGGTGCCCGGCTCACGCCAGGAGATTGCCCCCCTCAGATTGTCGACCAGCGCCTTCGGCACCGTGCCAGACCTCCGTTACTTCGTTTCGGCCGGTGCGTTGACCAGCCCGATCTTTGTATAGCCGGCGCGCTGGAGCGCGCCCATCACCTCGCCGACGCGGCCGTAATTCACCTGCGCGGCACCGCGGACATAGATCCGCTCGTCATAGCCCTGTTTGGCAATGGCGCCGATCTCGGCCGCCAGCGTCTCGATGCGGATTTCCTTGTCCTGCAGGAAGATGCGGCCGCGCTCGTCGATCGTGACCGAGATCGGCTTCTGATCGATATTGAGCTGCGAGGCACCGGTCTTCGGCAGGTCAACCGGAACGCCGGTGGTCAGCAGCGGTGCGGCGACCATGAAGATCACCAGCAGCACGAGCATGACGTCGATGAAGGGGATCATGTTGAGATCCGCCATCGGCGCCGCGCGCCTGGACCGCCGCCTCTTCCCGCCGCCTCCGCCTGCATTCATCGCCATGGCCATGGCCGGGCCTCCTTACGCCGCGCCGCGCGCGGCCGGCTGGCCGGCGCGCTCGTCGATCTGGCGCGAGAGGATGGCGGAGAATTCATCGGCGAAGCTCTCGAGGCGGCCCTGCGTGCGGGACACGTCCTTGACGAACTTGTTGTAGAAAATATTGGCCGGAATGGCGGCAACCAGCGCGATCGCCGTGGCGAAGAGCGCCTCGGCAATGCCCGGCGCGACAACGGCCAGCGAGGTGTTCTTCGAGGCCGCGATCGAGCGGAAGGTCGTCATGATGCCGAAAACCGTGCCGAACAGGCCGATATAGGGGCCGACCGAGGCGATGGTGGCCAGCACCAGCAGCTTGGATTCGAGCCGTTCCACTTCGCGCGAGATCGAGACATCGAGCACCTTGTCGATGCGGGTCTGCAGGCTGGCGAAACCGCGGCCCGACCCTTCGAAGGTGCGGCGCCATTCGCCCATCGCCGCCACGAACAGGGCGGCGAAACCGTCTGTCGTCTTCTGGTGGAGCGAGCGATAGAGTTCGTCAAGGCTCTGGCCCGACCAGAACGTATCCTCGAACTCGTTCATCCGGGCCTTCATCGCCCGCAGCATCATCGCCTTGTTGATGATGATCGCCCAGGACCAGATCGACGCCGCCATCAGCCCGAGCATGACCAGTTTCACGATGAAATGGGCATGCAGGAACAGGGCAATCAGCGAGAGATCGGGGGTGGCATCGGCACCTGGCATGACAATTCCTTCTTTCCGGCGCCCGGGCGGGCTCCGACAGGGACAGAACGCGGCTCTTGACCCCGTTTTGCGACCAAACTGAGGCGCAGCACGGGAAAAGCCGCGGCCCGGACCGCGCATGGGCCGCCGGGTCTATCCATGGTCCTTTATGGTTAACCTTTGGTATATTCAGAGCTTGTGCAATGCAACAAGCTGCGTCCGGAGAAGGGGATCGAGCCGTTTCGGACGTCCCTTCGCCAGGAAGGCGATGGTCACGCCGGCCTCGGCGAGGCAGATGCCCTCGCGGAGCAGGCGCTGATGCATGCGCAGGCTGGCGCCGCCGATTTCGGTGATCCGCGTTTCCACCGTGACCTGGTCATCCATCCGCGCGGGCTGATGGTAATCGATCGAGAGATGCCGGACAACGAAGGCGAAGGGCCCGCCCTCGGCCTCGAACAGGACGCGCTGGTCGATGCCGGCCTCGCGCAGGGCCTCGGTGCGGCCGCGCTCGAAGAAATGCAGGTAGCGGGCGTGGTAGACGAAGCCGGAGAAATCCGTGTCCTCGTAGTAGATGCGGAGGGGAAGTTCCATCGCAACGCCTCTCGACCTTTCGATCTTCCATTCACTGTCGGCGTTCTGTCACCAAGTCGTGCCATGCATCGCCTGCAGGATCCAGACAGAGGAAGCCGCCATGAACCGAGCGATCTCACGCCGTGCCACGTTGATGGGTCTCGCGCTTGCGCCCGTTCCCGTCAAGGCTCAGTCCGACTGGCGCAACCAGTTCAAGGAATTGCGTGTGGGCGTTTCCTCGGCGGAAAACGAAGCCGGCGCCCTTTCGCGCTGGGAGCCGGTTGCCAAGTATCTGACGGAGCAACTCGGCCTTCCGACGCGGACCTATCGCGTCGCCGATTATGCCGGCCTTGTCGAGGCCATGCGCGGCGACCAGATCGAGTTTTCCCGCTTCGGTCCGGCGGTCTATTCCCTCGGCCGGCGCATCATGGGCGACAAGCTGAAGCCGATCTTCCGCGACATCGATAACAATGGTGCCGAAGGATATTATTCCGTTGTCATCGTGCGGGCTGACAGCCCCCTCCAATCGCTCGCCGATCTCAAGGGGAAGCCATTCCTCTTCGCCGACCCGAATTCCACGTCAGGCTATGCGTTCCCGCAATATTTCATGAAGAAGCAGGGCTTCGACCCGGCAACGCATTTCTCGGCGACAGCCTTCTCCGGCAGCCACGAAAACTCGGTGATCGGCGTGGTCAAGGGCCAGTATGATGCGGCGGCCACCTACTGGTCGAATGCCGAAAGCGGCATGGTCCAGCGGCTGGAAGGGCGCGGCATGATCGCGAAGGGGGCTACCCGGATCATCTGGACGTCGCCGCTCATCCCGAACAGCCCGTTCTGCGTTCGCGCGAACCTCCCGGTCGGGCTCCAGAACGCGGTGCGTGACGCGATGGTCGGCATGAAGGACCGGGCGCCGGATGTCTTCAAGGCGCTCACCGATGGCAAGGTCCTCGGCTTTGCCCCCGCCAGGCACGAGGATTATCTCGATGTTGTCGCGGTGATCGAGGACCTGGATCGCGAGCGCAAGAAGCGCGGGAGCTGAAAATCCTCCCGGATCCCGGTGCGCCGCTGCGGGGCGCCGTTCATGCCTCGCCCAGTTCGATCAGCACGATTTCCGGTGCGACGCCCACCCGCACCGGCGCGATGCTGCAACCGAGCCCGCCGGAGACGAGGAGGTGCCGGCCCTCCTCGACGATATGGCCATAGGCGAAGCGGTCACCGAAGCGGGACGGCACCACAGGCCGCCAGCCGAAGAGGTTGACCTGGCCGCCATGGGTATGGCCTGACAGCGTGAGGCTGACGCGGTCCGGCACTTCCGGGAAGATATCCGGCTCATGCGCCATCAGCAGGACCGGGTCGTCATTCGTGCAGGCGGCTAGGGTGGCGGGCAGGTCTGCGAGGCTCTGCCAGCGGTTCCGGCGCGCCGTCGGCAAGGCGAGCTGGTCGCCGAGGCCGGCCAGCCAGAAGCCCTTTTCGCCCTGGCGGATATGCACCGCCTCGTTATGGAGCACGCGGATGCCCGCTTCCTCGAGCGCGCGGCGCGTATAGGGCATGCCGGTGCGGCTGCGCTGGACTTCCCGGTCATCCCACCAATCGTGATTGCCGAGCACGGCATGCACGCCAAGCGGCGCGGAGAGCCCGCCGAGCGCCGGCGCCCAGGCACTGGCCGGGACGGTGTCGAGCCGGAACTTGCGCATGCCGGTCACGAAATCCCCGAGGAGGAGGACCAGATCGGGCCGGAGCGCATTGGCATCGGCGACGATGCTGCGCAGGCGCTCCGGGCTCATCCAGGGTTCGACGACATGGATATCCGAGAGGGCGACGATCCTGAGTGCTTGGCCCTGCGGCCATTGGCGCGGCGCCAGCCGGTAGCGGGCGATGCGCGGCCGCTGCAGCGGGCCGTAGCCGAAGGCATAGGCCGCGCCGGCTGTCAGGCTGACCAGGCTCGCGCCGAGGAATTTCAGGAGCGTTCGACGGGAGAGCATGGACGAGGACTTCTGGAGGCAGGGCCGGCCCTTTGGCCGGTTTTCACTCTTCTTCCCCGGCAAAGAGGTTGAATTGTGACGCTTCCCGCGCCGGCGGGTTCATCCCGAGATGGCGGAACGCGGCATCGGTCAGCAGGCGGCCACGCGGGGTGCGCTGCAGGAAGCCCTGCTGGAGGAGATAGGGCTCGATGATGTCCTCGATGGCATCGCGCGGCTCGGACAGCGCGGCCGCCATGGTCTCGATGCCGACCGGTCCGCCGGAGAACTTCTCGGCGATGGTGGTGAGGTAGCGCCGGTCCATCAGGTCAAGCCCGATGGAATCGACATCCAGCATGGTCAGCGCCTTGTCGGCGATGGCGCGCGTCACCCGGTCGGCGCCCTCGACGATGGCAACATCGCGCACGCGGCGGAGCAGGCGGCCGGCAATGCGCGGCGTGCCGCGCGCGCGGCGGGCGATCTCGTTCGCGCCATCCTCGCTCATGCCGATGCCGAGCACGCGCGCGCCGCGCGTCACGATCAGTTCCAGTTCCTGCACCGTGTAGAAATTCAGCCGGATCGGGATGCCGAAGCGATCGCGCAGGGGCGTGGTCAGCAGGCCGGCGCGGGTGGTGGCGCCGACAAGGGTGAATTTCGGCAGGTCGATCTTCACCGAGCGCGCGGCCGGGCCCTCGCCGATGATCAGGTCGAGCTGGTAATCCTCCATGGCGGGGTAGAGGATTTCCTCGACCGCCGGGTTGAGGCGGTGGATCTCGTCGATGAAGAGCACATCGCGCTCGTCGAGATTGGTCAGCTGCGCGGCGAGATCGCCGGCCTTGGCGATGACGGGGCCGGAAGTCGAGCGGAAATTCACGCCGAGTTCACGCGCGACGATCTGCGCCAGCGTCGTCTTGCCAAGGCCCGGCGGGCCGACGAAGAGCACATGGTCCAAAGCCTCGCCGCGCGCCTTGGCCGACTGGATGAAGACCTTGAGGTTTTCCTGCGCCTGCTGCTGGCCGATGAATTCACCGAGGGCGAGCGGGCGGATCGACTGATCCACATCATCGCCGCGTTTTTCGGGGTTGAGGAGGCCGGGGCGGGTCATGGGGTGGGCTCTTCTGAGTCGATGTCATCATGCCAAAACGCAATGCTCCAGTGTATTAGATATGCGTTCAGGCAGGCAACTGGAGTAATGAGCAAAATTATGCTGCCAAAAATATTCAAATGTTCATTAGAATTAGTAATAGGTGTGTCATAATGAAATTTGATATAAATTATAAAACAATATACAATAGTAAATATCCAAGTTATAACAAACGAAAACGCCCATTTTCCTCGGAAAAATTTGTTCAGTATTGAGAAAAAAATTCCAGATAACAAGCCGGGAATGCTAAAAAAGTATAAACTATAGATCAAAATTTGACCTATAGCGTTAGCGGAAGGCGTTATTCTCCAGTTGTCAAGATAAGAAATGATGATGGTTCCAAAAACCGTGCATAGGATAGGTGTAAAAACTGCTGACAAAATTCCACCTGTGAAGGCGCAGCTCCCGTAACTGAAGCGATTGAGTTTCCAAGCACTCACTTCGCCAGTTCCTTGAGCCTTTGCCGAGTGAGCATGTGCAATCCGGCAAGCTCGTAGATCGCCAGCGGGCGGATCGACTGATCCACATCATCGCCGCGCTTTTCGGGGTTGAGGAGGCCGGGGCGGGTCATAGCGTCTTCTCGAGGTCGATCAGGTCGCGGATGGGCAGGCCATCCGCATCCACCAGCGGGATGGAGGGCTTTTCCCGGCGGATCTCCGCCACGGCATCGCGATGCAGCGCGGCGAGGTGGTAACCGCGTTTCTGGAAGAAGCGCAAGGCGCCGAGATTGTTGTTGGTCGTGGCGAGGATCATGCGCGCGGCGCCGGCCCGCCGGGCCTCGCGCTCGGCGGCATCCATCAGGGC
>JAIXSR010000086.1 GCA_027484605.1 Hyphomicrobiales bacterium
ATTGCGCGAGCGCCCTGCCTCCCGGCTCCGTCTATGCAAAAAAACAGAAAAAAGATTCCCCGATCCGACGAAAGTCGGAGGATGGCCTCATGAAGGACAATTTTCCTTTTTCTCGATTGTATGCAGCGCACAGTTATAATACATCCAACAGCCTTACCCAGAGTTGAGGCACAAATTCCTATCCCGCTCCGGTTGCGCGACTTTGCTGGCAAATGAACAGTTAGGACCCGGGAGGGAGATTTAACGACCTTTTAGAAGATTCCTCAAAGTGTTGTGTGCATGGACGATCATGACAGAGAACTGATCGGGATGCCCGCCATGAAAACGATCTCCAGCCGGCTGGTTGCGCTGCTTGCAGGCCTATTCCTCTGCATCGCCGCCCTCGCCGCCTCGGCCTGGGTGACGACGCGGACGCAATCCTCGGCATTGACCACCCTCTATACCGGGAACATCGTTCCCCTCCGGAACCTGAAGGTCATCTCGGACCGCTATGCCGTCGATGTCGTCGATGCCGCCCACAAGGTGCGTGCCGGCACGTTCACCTTCGACAAGGCCAACGGCGTGATGCAGGAGGCCCTCGCCGAGATCACGCGGCTCTGGCCTGTCTACCGGAAGCAGATCACCGATCCGGCGGAAGCGCGGAAGGCCGACGAGGCTGCCCGCCTGCTGGCGGAATCCCGCAAGGCCACCGAGGCGCTCATCGCCATCACGGCGGCCAAGGACATGGCCCGGCTCGTCGCCTTCGTCGAGAAGGACATGTATCCCGCCATCGATGCCGCCACCGAAGCCGTCGGCCAGCTGATCGAGGATCAACTCGTGCGGGCCGAGGCCACGAAGGAATCGGCGCAGGGCTTCGGTGACTTCACCCAGAACATGCTCGCCGGCCTGTCGCTTGTCGCGCTGGTGCTGGCCGGGCTTGGGGGCATCTATGTGTCGCGAGGCATCACCCGTCCGCTCCGTCAGGCCATCCGCGCCATGACGACCCTGGCCGTGGTCACGCGCGATCCGTCGCCGGAGGCCGTGCGCGGGCTCGATGCCATGGAACTGGCCGGCAGCCGCCGGAGCGACGAGGTCGGCGAAATCGCCCGGGCTCTCGAAACCCTGCGCGACGGCGAGATCGAGCGTCGCCGGCTGATTGCCGAAGCCAGCACGGCCGAGCAGCAACGCCTGGAGCGGGCCCGCCGGATCGAGGATCTGATCCGCGGCTTCGAGGCCGGGGCCAACCAGGCCCTTGGTGAGGTGCAGAATTCGTCGGAACAGCTCCGTTCCGCATCGGACGAGATGATCGGCGTGGCCCGGACAACCTCCGAGCAGGCAGGCGTGGTGGCCGCCGCCACCCATGAGGCCGCCGAAAGCGCCAAGGCGCTGACCGGCGTGGGCGACGAACTCGCCTCCTCCATCGCCGAGATCGGCCGGCAGGCCGAGCAATCCTCGGCCTTTGCCTCGCAGGCTGCCTATAAGGCCCGCGCGACCGATGAAACCGTCAACAAGCTGAGCGATGCCGGCCGTTCGATCGTCGAAGTGGTGGACCTGATCAAGAACATTGCCGGGCAGACCAACCTCCTCGCGCTCAATGCCACGATCGAGGCCGCCCGGGCCGGCGATGCCGGCCGCGGTTTCGCGGTCGTGGCGGCGGAAGTGAAGACGCTTGCGGCCCAGACAACGCGGGCAACCGAGGTGATTTCCGAACAGGCCATGGCGATCCAGGAAGCCGCCACCGAGTCGATCGACGCGATGCAGGAAATCACCGCGATGATCGAGGAGATCAACCAGGTCGCGTCCTCGATCGCCGTTGCGGTGACCGAACAGAGCCAGGCCACCCTCGGTATTGCCGAAAATGTCCAGCAGGTGGCACAGGGTTCGGAACATGCCGCCGAGAGCATCTCGGTCGTCCATGATGCGGCGCGCAAGACCGGCACTTCGGCCGATATCGTGCTCGAGGCCTCCAACGCCCTGAAGAGCCAGAGCGATCTGCTGCGTGAGCAGGTGGACCGGTTCCTGCGCGACGTGCGCGCGGCCTGAGTTTTGCGATCAGCCGCCGACAGGAAAAGGGGCGCCCGAGGGCGCCCCTTTCCGTTTCGGCAAGATCCGGATCAGCGGAACCAGCCCTGCCCTGGCGGCGGGCCCTCAAGGCCCGGGCCGCCATGGCGCCCCGGCCCGCCCCGCATATGGGGCGGCCGGCGATTGGCCAGTTCCTCCACCCGCATCTTCTGCCGGTCATCCAGCGTCGCGTAGAAGGTTTTGGCCGGCTGCACCGATTTCTCGGCCGTTTCCGCCGCCTTGCGCAGGACCGAGGCAAATTTCTCGAGCCGCTCCGGCGCCGTGGCCGAACCGCGAACGGCAAAGTTGTTGCACATCTCGTCGCGCAGTTCCTTGAGTGCGGGAACGAGGCCGGCGGCCAGCTTGTCCAGCTCGGCATTCTGCGCCGAAGTCAGGTCAAGATCGGCCTTCAGGAAGGCGCGGGCCACGCCTTCGAATTTCAGCGGATCGCGCTCGCAGAGCCGGGCCATGCCGGGGCCGGATCCCGGGCCGGCCTGCCGGGACTGCCCCCAGCGCGGGCCGTAGCCGCTGCCATCACGGGCCCAGTCGGCAATGCTGGCACCGACGCCGATCGTCAGCACGGCCACGCCGGCAAGCATCCATTTCGAGGCGGCACTGCCAAAAAGAGGCTTCCTGTCGCTCATCATCATCTCCATCGGTCGCCAACCCGTGGAACCAGAAGAGCGCCCGACCGCCCGCGAAATCAACTTAAGCTTTGGTCATGTTCCGGACAGGAAGCGGCAAAGCGAGACAAAGAAAACCAATCGTTAACGCTGTTTGTTTACCATTGCCTCCGTTGCATCTGGAGGCATGCATGAAGGATATCGTGGAGTTTCTGGCCGGCGATCGCACCATGGTGCGGCGCTACCTTCTCCTCTCGGTCGTGATGGTCGGGGCCACGTTTGCGGCCGCGCAGGGCGTCGTCTCGCTGATCGCCTGGCTCGTGCCGGACCCGATGCCGCGCTTTGCCGCCGCCGGCCAGGGCCAGACGCGCATCTACACCGTCACGCGCTCGGTTCTCGACGACCAGATCACCACCGGCTCGATCCCGCGGCCGGGCCAGGCCAAGCTCGATCCCTGCCGCAACTGACGGCTCGCCGCCCCGGGGGCCGGAAATAACGCGGGTTTGACCGCGAATCCGAAGTTAGCGCTTGCATTCCCGTGCCTTTTCCCGCTTAACCGCGATATCGTCAGGGCTCATGGTGGGCCTCGGGAATCGCCCGTCTTCCGGGCTGGTCGTTCGGCGATACAGGTGCTCATGTCCTTTTCTGATCTTGGCCTTTCGCAGAAGGTTGTCGACGCGGTCGCGGCCGCTGGCTATACGCAGCCCACGCCGATCCAGGCGCAGGCCATCCCGCACGTCCTGGCCCGCAAGGATGTCCTTGGCATCGCCCAGACCGGGACCGGCAAGACCGCCGCCTTCACCCTGCCCATGCTGTCCATCCTCGAGCAGGGCCGTGCCCGCGCCCGGATGCCGCGCACGCTGATCCTCGAGCCGACGCGCGAACTCGCGGCGCAGGTCGAGGAAGCCTTCATCAAATACGCCCCCAACCACAAGCTCAACGTGGCCCTGCTGATCGGCGGCGTCTCCTTCGCGGACCAGGATGCCAAGATCACGCGCGGCGCCGACGTGCTGATCGCCACGCCCGGCCGCCTGCTCGATCATTTCGAGCGCGGCAAGCTGCTGCTGACCGGCATCGAGATCCTCGTCATCGATGAGGCTGACCGCATGCTCGACATGGGCTTCATCCCGGATATCGAGCGCATTGCCGGCCTCTGCCCCTTCACGCGGCAGACCCTGTTCTTCACGGCCACCATGCCGCCGGAGATCCAGCGCATCACCGAGCAGTTCCTGTCCAGCCCGGTGAAGATCGAGGTCGCCCGCCCCTCCTCCACCGCCGCGACCATCACGCAGAAGCTGGTGGCCACGCATGGCAAGGATTACGAGAAGCGCGAGACCCTGCGCCAGCTCATCCAGACCGCCGTCTCGAATTCCGATGGCAACCCGCTGAAGAACGGCATCATCTTCTGCAACCGCAAGACCGAGGTCGCGACGCTGTTCCGCAGCCTGCAGCGCCATGGCTTCTCGGTCGGCGCCCTGCATGGCGATATGGATCAGCGCTCTCGCATGAATGCGCTGGATGCCTTCCGCAAGAACGAGCTGACCCTGCTGGTGGCTTCCGATGTCGCCGCGCGCGGCCTCGACATCCCCGATGTCAGCCATGTCTTCAACTATGACATCCCGCATCATGCCGAGGATTATGTCCACCGCATCGGCCGGACCGGCCGTGCTGGGCGCCTCGGCACCGCCTATACGCTGGTGGCGCGCGGTGACGAGAAATACCTTCAGGCGATCGAGAAGCTGATCACCAAGACGGTGGAATGGGAAGCCGGCGATCTCTCCTCGCTGCCCGAGCGTGCCCCCGGCGAAACCGACGAGGCACCGCGCCGCGGCCGCGGCGGCGAACGGGATCGCAAGCGCGAGAAGCCGCGCGGCGGCCGCGAAGGCCGCGAGCATGTCCGCACCGCGCGCGAGCAGAAGATCATTGACGCAGCCGCCACAGGCGAAGCCGTTTCGGGCGATGAAGCCCCGGCGCCGCGTGCGCCGCGCGCCGAACGCGCCCCGCGTCCCGAACGGGCGGAACGGGCCCCCCGGGCAGAACGGACGGAACGGGCGCCTCGCGCCGAGCCCGCCGAACGCGCGGAACGGGCACCGCAGGCCGAGCGTTCGGAACGGCAGGAACGGGCCCCGCGACAGGAACGGGCCCCGCGCGCCGATGCCGCGCCGCGGCGTGAAGCCAACCCGCGTCGTGACGAGAATCGCCGCAACCGGGATGATGACGGCCCGACACCGAAGGGCTTCGGGGATTTCATGCCCGGCTTCCTGATGCAGGGCGCGCCCGCGAAAAAGGACTGAGCCGAAGAAGGACGGGATCGTCCGCCGGTTTGCCGCCCTCGAGGCCCGCCCTGCCGGCGGGCCGTACCTTGCCTCAACCGCCTCTGCTTTTCTTTTCCGCGGTTTTCTTTCCCGCGCTTTTCTTGCCTGCGCTTTTCTTGCCTGCGCCCGATTTTTCTCGGGTCTTGTCCCTGCCCTTCGGCGCTTCCGCCGCCCGCATCGCGGCCTGCCGCGCCAGCCTGACCCATTCCCGCAAGGCCTCGGAATCGTCATAGGCCTCGTCCGGCAACGCGAAATACGACATCACCGCCTGCTGGCCGGCCTTCTTTTCATAGGTGAACGGGCGGGAGCCGGCAGCTTCCCAAACCGCCCGGGTCACCGCATCGACCTTGAGGAAAAGCACGCCGTCGACATCGATGGCGAAAATGCCCTCGGGCCCGTAGAGCCCGTGCCCGCCGAACATGCGCCGGACCTTCACGGCAAGGACGGGCGCGAAGAACTCGACCAGCTCTTCCGCCCGCATCGTCAGCCGGCGAGGGAGTCGGGCCTGGCCGGCGTGATCGCGACACTCTCGCCGCAGCCGCAGGCCGAGGTTTCGTTCGGGTTCCGGAAGACGAAGGTCGAGGCGAACTTGTCGGTCTTCACATCCATCTCGGTGCCGAGCAGGAACAGCACGGCCTTGGGATCGACGAGGAGCGTCACGCCCTTGTCCTCGATCACCTCGTCATGCGGGTTTTTCGATTCGGCATATTCCATCGTGTAGGACATGCCGGCGCAGCCGCCATTCCTGACGCCGACACGGAGGCCGGCAATGGGCTTGTCCGCCGCGGCGATGGCCTCGCGCACGCGGGCGGCGGCGGCGTCGCTGAGCGACATGACCTGCAGTTTCCGGCGCGGGGCCGGGTTCGGGACAGTGTTCACGTCATCCTCCTGTCGGCCGGGTTCAAGGCCCGGAACAGATACGAGATTGTGACTATACCCTAACAATTCTTGCGTAAAGGTCGAGAGGCCAGCGACACTGCGCCGGTCACGAACCCGAGAGAGCCATGATTCTCCCCTCGCCCCTGCCCGTCCTGCGCACCGAACGGCTCCTTCTGCGCCGCCCGATCGCCACCGACATCACGGATCGCCATGCCATTGGCCGCGATCCCGAGATCTATCGCATGCTCGGCGCCGATATCCGGGGGCTCAGCCCGCTGACGGAAGAACAGGCCCGCGCCTGGGTGGAAAGCATCGTCGCCCATCCCGCCGCCTGGGTGATCGAGCATCAGGGCCGCGCCATCGGCGAGATCCTGCTGGACAATTTCGTCGAGGCGGATCGGCGCGCCGGCCTCATTGTCGGCATTCTCGACCCGTCCGCCCTCGGCAAGGGCCTCGGCACCGAAGCCATCCGTGCCGTGGCCGAGTTCGCTTTCGACACCCTGGCGCTGCACAAGCTTTCGATGCGGGTGCTCGGCTTCAATACCCGCGCGCTGCACGCCTATGAGCGGGTCGGGTTCATCCGGGAAGGGCTGGAGCGGGAATCGGCGCTGATCGGCGGCGTCTGGCACGACGACGTCATTGTCGGGCTGCTCAAGCGCGATTTCGATGCCCTGCGCTCGGCGCCGAAAGGGCCGGCCATGCCGGCGCCGGCCCTGCGCTCGTGATCATTTCAGCCGGACATAGACCCCGGTGAAGCGGACATTCATGCCGCCGCATCCGCCGCTATCCTCGACGAGGAGATAGCGGCCCAGAAGCTGCAGCCGCGCCTGGCATTCGCCGGCATCCTCCGGAAAGGTCTCGCCCTTGTAGCCCTCGCCGAAGAAAAGGCGGTTGCCTTTCGGGGCCACCTCGGCATCGAGTTCGCCGAGATTGATCGCACCGCGCTTCACGCGGTCGGGGTCGAGCGCGCCGAACGTGGCCTCGCCCTTGATCACCAGCTTGCCCGAGCGGCCGCGCGTGATGCTGATCTCGGCCTCCGCATTGCGGGACCATTGCCCCACCCAGTCTTCGAGCCGCGCCGGCGGCAGGGAAACCGGCACCAGCGCGCTGGCGGGCAGGAAGCCGTTGGTTTCCGGGAACTGCCCCTTCACCTTGCGGACATTCGGCGCGACATAGGTGACGCAGGCCAGGCCCATGGAGAGTTCGGTCACGACGACCTCATCCCCCGGCACGACAAAGCCCCGTCGCCGGCAGGCCTCGGAAAGATCGGGGCATTTCGGCCGGTTCTTGTCGCGTTCGAGAATGAAATTCACACGCGGCTGGTCACCCGCGACACGCATCAGCGTGATCTGGGGCTCGACGCCGATCTCGAGAACGCCGGGGCAGAAACCGCGCTCGGCATAGGTCTGCGCCATGGCAGGCCCCGTCAGTGGAGAGGCGGTCAGGAGGGCGAGCACCGCAAGCGCGGGAGCGGGAATCGGGCTGGCGCGTTTCATGCCTCCAGCCTGCCCCAGGGGATCACCACATGTCGAGAGCGACGCGCGCCTCGTCCGACATGCGGCTCTGGTCCCAGGGCGGATCGAAGGTCATCACCACCTTGCAGCCGGAAACGCCGGGCACGTTGAGCACGGCCGTCTCCACCCAGCCCGGCATTTCGCCGGCCACGGGGCAGCCGGGCGCCGTCAGCGTCATGTCGATGGTGATGTAGCGGTCATCCGAGATGTCGATCCGGTAGATCAGGCCCAGCTCGTAGATATCGGCCGGGATTTCCGGGTCGTACACGGTCTTGAGCGCGATGATGATGTCGTCGGTCAGGCGATCGAGTTCCTCCGGCGGAATGGGTCCCGCCGGCGCCGCCGGACTGGCTTCGCTGGGCTCGTTCTCCGGGATCGGATCGATCCGGGTCGCGTCATCGGTCATGCGCCGCAATCCTCAATGGAACGCCAGGTTCCACAACTCGATCAAGGTCTTCAACTGAACAATCGGTCTGCCCGCACCAGCGCTTCCGCCAGCCGGTCAACCTCTTCCCGGGTGTTATATAGGGCAAAGCTCGCGCGACAGGTAGCCGTTTTGCCGAAGCGTTTCAGCAGCGGCATGGTGCAATGGGTTCCCGCCCGCACGGCCACGCCCTGCCGATCGATCACGGTCGCGATGTCATGCGCATGGGCATGGGCATGGCTGAACGAGACGATCGCCCCCTTGTGCCGCGCCTTGCCGAGGATGGAGATCGAGTTGATCTCGCCCAGCCGCGCATGGGCATAGGCCACCAGATCATCCTCATGGGCGCGGATCGCATCCTTGCCGATCGCGTTGACATAGTCGATCGCCGCGCCGAGCCCGATCGCCTGGACGAGCGGCGGCGTGCCGGCCTCGAACCGGTGCGGCGGGCCGCCATAGGTCACACCGTCCTCGGAGACCTCGCGGATCATCTCGCCCCCGCCGAGGAAGGGCGGCAATTGCTCGAGCAGCGCCTTCTTGCCGTAGAGCACGCCGATCCCCGACGGGCCATAGAGCTTGTGCCCGGTGAAAACGTAGAAATCGGCATCGAGATCCTGCACGTCGACGGAAAGATGAACCGCCGCCTGGCTGCCATCGACCAGCACCGGAATGCCGCGGGCATGCGCGATGCGGATGATCTCCTTTACCGGGACGATCGTGCCCAAAGCATTCGACATCTGCGTGATGGCCACGACCTTGGTCCGCTCGGTCAGCAGGGCCTCGAAGGCCTCGAGCAGGAAATTGCCATCCTCGTCCACCGGAGCCCATTTGATCACGGCACCATGGCGCTCGCGCCAGAAATGCCAGGGCACGATGTTGGAATGATGCTCCATGATCGAGAGGACGATCTCGTCGCCCTCGCCCAGCCGGACATGCCGGCCAAGCGCGGAAGCGACAAGGTTGAGGCTCTCGGTCGCGTTCTTGGTGAAGATGATCTCGTCGACCGAGGCGGCATTGAGGAAATCCCTCACCCGCTCGCGGGCGCCCTCATAGGCTTCCGTCGCCGCATTGGCGAGATAGTGCAGACCGCGATGGACATTGGCATATTCGGTTTCATAGGCCTGCCGCATCCGGTCCAGGACCTGGTTGGGCTTCTGGGCGGAGGCGGCATTGTCGAGATAGGTCAGCGGCTTGCCATAGGGCTGCAGCGCAAGGGCCGGGAAATCGGCGCGGATCCGGTCGAGGTCGAGGCTCATCATCGTCAATCCAGCAATTCGGGGAAAACGGCCATGGTGCCCATCAGCACGCCGGCAAAGAACAGGATCGCCACCGCGAGCCCGGGAAGGAAGGAGAGCGTCAGAACGGCCAGCCCGCGCGGATAGCTGCCGAGATCCAGCGCCGCCGTGGCCACGCGCGCCGATTGGTGGATCGCCATGACGATGATCGCCAGCGCGCCCGCCGTCACGAGATAGGCCCCCATGGGCGGCCAGAACCGGTGGACGATCACCCCCGCCAGATCCGACAGGACGCCGGCGAAACCGGCGAGAAACCCGAGGCAGAACAGGAAATAGAAGGCGAGATTGGCATCATGCCGGGTCGCCGAGCCTCCGAAAAGGCGCGATATCCTGGGCAGGACCAGCCATTGCACCATCAGCAGGCTGGCGAGGCCGCCCAAGGCCGCCGCCCAGAAGGTAGGCTCCAGCGCCGGATGGATCACCGTATGGTCCGCCGGACCGAAGAAGGAATCCATCAGCTTGTCCGCGCCGAGCCGGCGGTTCAGCACGAGACTGAAGGCGATGCCGAGCCCGTAGAGCAGGATCGCGCGCCAGCCATCAGCCCGGCTGCGCCCCTCCCGCTGCCCGGCCTCGACGACGCCGTGCGGATCCGTCCAGACCCGCATGACATCGTCCCAGACCGGGGAGCCCGGATTGCTCACGCCGCCTGCCTTGCCGCCAGCCACTCGCCGATGTGCATGGCCAGCGAATCCCGAAGGGCTTCGTCGCTCACGGCCTCCAGCACCTCGCCGAGGAAAGCCTCCACCAGCAGGGCTTCGGCCTCTGCACGCGGCAGGCCCCGCGCCATCAGGTAGAAGAGCTGGCTCTCCTCCAGCGCGCCGCAGGTGGCGCCATGGGCGCACACCACGTCATCGGCGAAGATTTCCAGCTCCGGCTTGTTCGACATCGCCGCCTCGTCGCCGAGGAGCAGCGCATTCGACGCCATCTGGCCATCGGTTTTCTGGGCATGCGGCCGCACGATGATCTTGCCCTGGAACACGCCATGGGCCTCGTCATCCGCGACCGTGCGGAACAATTCGCGGCTGGTGCCATGCGGAACCGCATGATCGACCACCAGCGTATTGTCGCAATGCTGCCGCCCGCGGATCATCGTGACACCGCGCAGGTCGAGCTTCGCATCCTCGCCGGCATAGGTGATGAAGCTCTGGTGCCGGGCCACGGCCCCGCCCATGCTGAAATTCAGCGACATCAGCTCCGCTTCATCCGCGAGCGACGCCGCCAGCGTGGAAAGGACCAGAGCCTCGTTCCCCGCCGTATTGACGCGGATATGCTCGACCTTGGCGCCCTCGCCGAGGATCAGCTCGACCACCTGGTTGGCCTGATAGGCCACGCCATCCGGACCTGAATGCTTCTCGACCAGCGTCAGCGCGCTACCCGCCCCGATCTCGACGATCACGCGTCCATGCCGGCTGGCATGGGCGAGATCCAGCACCAGCTTTTCGGCAACTTCCGTGCCGGCCGCCACGCGGATGACAAGCCCCTCGCGCATGAAGGCGGTGTTGAGGTCGACCACCACATCCTCGGCCTTGCCCATGCCCTGGCCCGGGCGGAACCCGCCGGCCAGCGCCTCGGCGAGGCTCTGGATGGTCACGCCCGCCGGCGCCTTCGGGGCGGGAGCGGCTTCACTGCCCACATCCGGCGCCTGGCGCATCAGGGCGCGCAGGTCGGTGTAATGATAGGCCTCGACCCGCTTCGAGGGCAGGCCCTTCGCCTTGAACCGCTCGAACGCCGCCGCACGCTCCGCCGCCGCGCCGGGCAGTCCGGCCTTCTCGGCCTCGAACCGCTCGATCAGCGCCGACTCGGCCGGCGTCCGCATCTGAACCACGCTCGGTGCCATCACGCGGCCTCGACATAATTCGCGTAGCCATCCTTCTCGAGCTCATGCGCCAGTTCAGGCCCGCCCGATTTCACGATCCGGCCCTTGGCCATCACATGCACCTTGTCCGGCACGATATGGTCGAGCAGGCGCTGGTAATGGGTGATGACCAGCATGCCGCGGCCCGCACCGCGCAGCGCATTGACGCCCTCGGCCACGATGCGCAGCGCATCGATATCGAGGCCGGAATCGGTCTCGTCGAGGATGCAATAGGCCGGGTCCAGCAGGGTCATCTGCAGGATTTCCATGCGCTTCTTCTCCCCACCCGAGAAGCCGACATTGAGCGGCCGCTTCAGCATGTCCGGGTTGATGCCGAGCTTTTCCGCCGCGCCGCGCACCTTGCGCATGAAATCGCCCGGCGTGAGTTCGGTCTCGCCGCGCGCCTTGGCCTGCGCATTCATGGCCGCCTTGAGGAAGGTCATCGTGGCCACGCCCGGGATTTCCAGCGGATACTGGAAGGCCAGGAACAGGCCGGCCGCCGCGCGCTCGTTGGCTTCCATTTCGAGGATGGACTCGCCGTTGAGCAGGATGTCGCCCTCGGTGACCGTGTAATCCTCCTTGCCCGCGATCACATAGGACAGGGTGGACTTGCCCGAGCCGTTCGGCCCCATGATCGCCGCGACTTCACCGGGATGGATGGTCAGCGTCAGGCCATTGAGGATCTTCTTGCCGTCGATTTCGACGTGGAGGTTCTTGATTTCAAGCATCGTGTTGTTCCGCAATTCGAGTTCGGGATCGGTGCCGCGCACCAAAAAAGGAATCAGCGCGCCTGCGCTTGCCGGATCTTGAGGTTCACAACTGCCAATTGCCGATTGAGAGCCTCGAGCTTGCTGCCAGCCGATGACGGCAGTTTGCGCCCCGGCAATTGCCGGCCGATCTCCGGCGAGAGCACGGAAATCTGTTCCACGATCCGGGCCCGTTCGGCTTCGAGTGTCGCCATGTCCACCATCACCCCACGCTCCCCTCGAGGCTGATCGCGATGAGCTTCTGCGCTTCCACCGCGAATTCCATGGGAAGCTGCTGCAGCACATCCTTCACGAAGCCATTGACGATGAGCGCAACCGCCTCTTCCTCGTCGAGGCCGCGCTGCATGCAATAGAACAGCTGGTCCTCGGCGATTTTCGACGTGGTCGCCTCAT
The DNA here is from genome assembly GCA_027484605.1 of Hyphomicrobiales bacterium. Taxonomy (GTDB): domain Bacteria; phylum Pseudomonadota; class Alphaproteobacteria; order Rhizobiales; family Beijerinckiaceae; genus Rhabdaerophilum. The sequence goes on from JAIXSR010000086.1 coordinate 12,106, forward strand.
GTTCGAACACGGCCGAGGCATTCCTGCTCTCGATATAGGGAATGGTATGCGCGCCGCATTCCTGACCGATCAGCAGGCTGTCGCAATTGGTGAAATTGCGCGCGCCGGTCGCCTTGCGATGCGCCGAGACCTGCCCGCGATAGGTGTTGTCGCTCCTGCCGGCGGCAATGCCCTTGGCAATGATCTTCGAGGTCGTGTTCTTGCCCAGATGGATCATCTTCGTGCCGGAATCGACCTGCTGCATCCCGTTGGAAATGGCGATCGAGTAGAACTCGCCCGAGGAGCCCTCGCCGCGCAGGATGCAGGACGGATATTTCCAGGTGATCGCCGAGCCGGTTTCCACCTGCGTCCACGAGATCTTCGACCGCGCGCCCCGGCAATCGCCGCGCTTGGTCACGAAATTGTAGATCCCGCCCTTGCCTTCGCTGTCGCCGGGATACCAGTTCTGGACCGTCGAATACTTGATCTCGGCATCGTCGAGGGCGATCAGCTCGACAACCGCCGCATGCAGCTGGTTCTCGTCGCGCTTCGGCGCCGTGCAGCCCTCGAGATAGCTCACATAGGAGCCGGCATCGGCGATGATCAGCGTCCGCTCGAACTGGCCGGTCTTCGATTCATTGATCCGGAAATAGGTCGAGAGCTCCATCGGGCAGCGC
>JAIXSR010000120.1 GCA_027484605.1 Hyphomicrobiales bacterium
GGGGCCATCGCCAGCGCGGTCGAGGAACAGGGTGTCGCGACCCGCGCGATCAGCGGCACGGTGCAGGCGGTGGCGGCCGGGACGCGGCAGGTGACGGTGAGCATCGGCACCGTCAGCAGCCTGGCCGAGGAGACCGGCCGGGCCGCCGAAGGGGTCCGCGCCGCCGCCGGCAACCTCACCGCCCAGGCGGCCGAAACCCGGGCCGAGGTCGGCCGCTTCCTCGCCGGGGTGAAGGCGGCCTGAGCGCAGGTCCGGAGGGTGGACGGGCGGCCCGCGCGGCGGCGGAACCAGCTAGGCAAGCGGCGCCTTCCCTCGGCCTGGGACCCGTCATGCGGGGCATGCCAGGCTTTTATGGCAAGGGATCAGGGATGGGATGCCAAAGGCATCCAGGGGAGAAGCCCCGGGCCCTGGTCCTGCCGGATGGAGTTCAGCGGGGCGGGGCGCCGGTATCCGACGCCCGGGAAGCCGGCACGCCCGGAGTGATCCCGGACAGGGCGTTCCGCAGCTCCTGCGGGCGCAGCTGATACTCGACCGTACCGGGATTCAGGCTGGCCGGGGGGGAGGGGGTGGCCGGGTTCGGGGCCAGCACGCAGCTCGAGAGCAGGCTGGCAGCCAGGGTGAAGCCGCCGATGGCCCCCATCGTGCCGGGCCGCATGATCCGCATGGCCTTCGCCTTTCCTGCCCGGTGCCGGGAGAGGTCCCCGGCGCGGCGGTGGGGTGCCGCGGGTGGCGCGTCGCCGCTCCAGCGGTTGCACCCTCCTGGCGTCGCGGCTTCCTACCCGGTGGGCCGGACAAGGAAAAGGCCCGGGGGAGCCTCCCCCCGGGCCTGCTGGCAGGGCCGGTGGCCGCGGCTCAGCGGCTGGTCGGCGCGCCGGTGCCCGGACGGGCGATGGAGCCATCGGTGCGCTGGCCGGCCACCGCGCCGGCAGCGCTGCCGCTGCCGCCGGTCGCCGCCCGCTCGATGCCGCCGACGCCGGGATTGGCGCCGAGCGCCACCGGGTTCTGCATGGCGCGGTTCGGGTCGGACTGCACGTTCTGCAGCTGCTGCTGGCGCAGCAGGGATTCGGTGGTCCCGGTCGGCATGGTGGCGAGCGGGCCCTGCTTCGGCGTGGTGTCGCAGCCGGCGATCAGCAGGGCGACGAGGGCGAGGCCCCCGAGGGTAGGCTTGGAAGACATCTCTCTCACCTTTATCGCTAAAGCGCTGGTTCCGTGGGCCGTACCGGCACGCTAGCGAAAGCCTATTATATACGCAACCAAAAGAGCCGGCCTAACTGTGTCTTTTCGGCCACTGTTGCGTGAATGCCCAGCCCTGGTCCATGGGCGCCCCACCCCCAACATGCCGGGCAACCGGAGCGCAGCATGGCCCTCGAGACCGACCTTCTCATCGACCGCCGCCGCCTGAAGCGGCGCCTGGCGCTCTGGCGCGGTGCCGCCGTGCTGCTGCTGCTGGGCGGGGTGCTGGCCTTCGGCGCGCAGCGGCTCGATGCCCCCTTCGGCCGTGGCCAGGTCATGCGCCTGCCGGTGGAAGGCTTCATCTCCGACGACCGGAAGCTGGCCGAGGCGATCGACAATCTGGCCAAGGACGATACGGCGAAGGCGCTGATCGTCTCGATCGACAGTCCGGGCGGCAGCGTCGGCGGCGGGGAGATGCTGCACAACGCCCTGCTGCGGCTGCGGGACAAGAAGCCGGTGGTCGCGGTGATGCGCGGCACCGCGGCCTCTGCCGGCTACATGACGGCGGTGGCGGCGGAGCGGATCTGGGCGCGCGATTCGACCGTGACCGGCTCGATCGGCGTGCTGCTGCAGACCTTCGATGGGTCGGACCTGCTGGGCCGGGTCGGGGTGCGCACCGATTCGATCATCTCCGGCCCGCTGAAGGACCAGCCGAGCCCCTTCCACCCGCTTTCGCCCGAGGGGCGGGCGGCGCTGCAGGGGGTGATCGGCGTCATGTACGACCAGTTCGTCGGCATGGTGGTGGCCGGCCGCAAGCTGCCCGAGGAGAAGGTCCGCGCCCTGGCGGATGGCAGGGTCTTCACCGGGCGGCAGGCGCTGGCGGCCGGGTTGGTGGATGCGATCGGCGGGGAGCGCGAGGCGCGGGCCTGGCTGGCGGCCGAGAAGCAGGTGCCGGAGGACCTGCCGGTGCGCGACCTGGAGACCCGTGGGACGGCCGAAAAGCTATTTGGCGCGACCTGGAATGGTATGATGAAAACCCTTGTTTCAGAATGGCTTGGCGTTGACGGAATTCGCCTGCTCTGGCAGCCTTGGCGCTGATCCCGGCCCCAGGGGCTGGGCTCGGTGAGCTTCCGGGACCAGCGGCGATGACGAAGAGCGAGTTGATCGCGCATCTTGCAGCGGAGAACCCGCATCTGCGGCAGCCGGATATCGAATTGATCGTGGCAACGATCTTCGACGAGATCACCGCCGCTTTGGCGCGTGGCGACCGGGTGGAGTTGCGTGGATTCGGCGCCTTCTCGGCCAAGCAGCGCGATGCCCGCACCGGCCGCAACCCGCGCACCGGCGAA
>JAIXSR010000166.1 GCA_027484605.1 Hyphomicrobiales bacterium
AGGATGTTGGCCGCATAGGTCGCGCCAGTCGGCGCGTCCGGCCGCACCGCCATGAAGTTGCCGTCCGGCCCCATCGCCAGCAGCGCGCCCAGCGCGAAGGCCGCGATGTTCAGCAGCGGCGCGGCCTGGCCCTTGCGCACGCGCACGGCCTCGGACGCGATCTCGGCCAGCGCGCCGCGCAGCTCCTGGTCGATGAGCGCCCCGGCGTCGAGCTCCATCTCGAGCACGGACGGGTCGAAATGCCCGCTGTTGAGCACAAGCCGCTGCAGAGCCGGCGTGCGGCGCGTGAACGTCAGCGTGCCAGGATCTGGCGGCATGGCGGGCAGCGGCAGGACCTCGAGCGGGGCGGCCGTGCGCGCATTGGCCGGCACCAGCCGCGAGCTGTAGTGCAGGTTGCGCGTCAGTGTGACCGTGCCGCTGCCGGTGGTCAGCGTGACGACGACATCCGCCGCGTCGCGCGCCTGGAAGCCGCAGGAGAACACGGTTTCCGCGCCGGTCCATTGGCGCGTGCTGCTGCTGACCTCAGTGATGACGCTCATGGTCAGTTGCCTCCGATCGCTGACAGGTCGGGCGCGCGCGCCGGGCCGGACTGGCCGGGCGCGTACCAGAAGGATTGTCCGAAGTTCTTGGCGGCTTCCGCTTCCATGCGCGCGAAGCGGGCCGGGGCGCGCTCGTCGATCATCAGCGCCAGCTGGTCCATCACCTGGCGCTGGAAGGCGAGCCGCCCGAACCAGAGCGAGGTGCCCGGCATGTAGCGCCCGGCGATATAGAGCGCGTCGGCCCCGAAATGCGTGTCCTCGCCCTTGAGGGCGCGGTTGATGTTGGCGCTGAGGAAGGTGCCGAGGACCTGCTCAGCCGCCGCGAATTGCGGGCCGGCCAGCGCCGAGGCCCAGGAGTTGCCGAACTTGGTCTTGTCCTGGAACATGATGTCGCCGAACATGCCGAGGCCGCCGCCCTGCAGCACGGCCTTGCCCCAGGCGCGCGCGCCGATGCCGGTGGTCGGATCGAGGCTCAGCGGGTCGCGCCCGTTGGCAATCTCCTTGGCCTGCATGGCGACGACGCCAAGCCCGGTCAGCGCGGCAAAGGTCAGCGCGGCATGGCCCATGCGGCTGCCGTCCCAGCCGCGGGCGAAGGCGCGGGCGAAATGCAGGTTCATGAAGGTGATCGGGAAGGCCTTGTACATGCCGACCGCGCGGCGCACCTCGCCACCGAGCGTGCCGGGCTGGCTCTGGCCACGGATGAAGGCCCGGGTCAGCGGATCGCCCTCGATCACGGCATAATCCATCTCGGTGTTGATCAGCTGGCTGAGCTTGCTGCCAAGCGCCTCGTCGGCTTTCGACACGTCCATGGGGCGCAGCAGCCTGACGCCATTTACCGGCGTGTAGGCATCTGCATTGGCGATGCCTTTCCACTCGGCCTCGGTCACGCCGACGCGCTCGAGGCCCGCGCGGAAATTCGGGTCCATGTCGGCAAAGGCGCGGCCCTGATTGCGCGCCAGCTCCGCCATGTATTCCAGCCCGAACGACTGGCGCAGGATGGCGGTCCAGCGGCGCAGGCCGGAAGCGCGGATGATCGCGGTCGAGACCTGCGCCACCCGGCCTGACTGGATTTCCTGCCCCATGTGCCGGTCCACCCGGCGCGCGCTTTCGGCGATGCTGTCAGCCACCAGCCCCATCTGGGCGGCGCTGATTTCCGCGCCGGGTTTGGCCATGTCGGCCACGGCGCGGCTGATCACGTTCATGGCGCTGAGGCCGTTGAAGCGCGCCGTCATGGACATCAGCGCCGGGTCGGTGATCGAGGAGATGATGGCGCTGCCCATCTGGATGCCATGCAGCGCGCTGCGCATGGTGCCCATGGCCTTGGCCACCTCGACATTGACCGGCACCGAGTTGGCCCCGGTGGTTTCGGCCCACAGCGCCTCGAAGCCGTTGCGGGCCTGCCGGATCTCGCTTTCCAGCTTCTGGTTGCTGCGGATGGTGGCCGCCACGGTCTTGGCATCGGCACCCTTCGGCGCTTCCTTCTGCAGGCGCAGCAGCTCCTGGTCGAAGTAGCTCAGCATGTAGCGATAGGTCGCTTCCGGGTTTGGCCCCATCACGCGCATCAGGCCGATGTCATCCGCCATGTCGCGGATATGGGCCATCATCGCGTCATAGACGCCGCCAGCCGCGCCGAACCGCTCCTTGTATTCCATCCAGCTGTCGGCATCCCTGAAGGCCAGGATGCGCGCCTCGCTGCGCTGGTTTGCCAGCGCGCCGCGCCCGGTGAACGCCGCCGAGGGCGCATCATCAGCGCCGCGCGAGATGATCGCGTCATAGACCTTGTCGAGCACCGTCTCGAGCTGGGCGTCATCGAGTGGGCCACCCATGCGGATCGTGCCGTCCGGCTGCTTGTCCCGGTACAGCATCTGGTCGCGGTCGAGCAGCGGACGCACCGTGTCCTTCCAGTCGTCGCGGGTGACGGACGCAACCTTGGTGCTGTCATGGCTCTGCGGCAGCAGCCACTTGTCGCGCATGGCGATGTTGCCGCCGGCAGCGTTGTATTCGGTGCGCAGGAACTCGGCAGCTTTCAGCCATGCCTGCCCGAACTGGCCGGATGCGTCCTGTGATGGCTCGCCGAACAGCGAGCGCAGGATATCCAGCTCGAGCGCCGTCTCTTCTTTGAAGCCGAGCATCTTGGGCCGTGCCGCCTCGATCAGCTCGGCCAGCATGGCATGGGCCTGCCCGCGCACTTCCTGCCGCACATAGTTGACATTCGGCCCGATGCCGATCTCGTGCGGGTCGCGGGTCAGCACGGAGCGCAGGGCAGCGCCGAGGCCGCTCTCGCGATATGTCCCGCCAGCCAGTGTCAGCGGTGCCCGCCTGTCGCCGCGCAGGGCTTCCAGCGTGGTCAGGTAGCTGTCGATGCGCTTGGCCTTGTCGAGCTGCGCGTCGATCTGGCGGTAGGCGTTGAGCTTGTCGCGCGCCGCCGCCTTGGCCCGGTCAGCGAGGAAATCGGCATAGCCGCTTAGGATGGCGTCGGCCTCGGCCCCGGCCTTTGCCAGCTCGCTTTCGAGCCGGGCGATTTCCGAGGCCAGCACGTCGCCGGCCTCCTTCTTGACCGTGCCGGCGGCGATCTTGGCGGTGAAGCAGTTGAGAATGCTCATGATGTTGGCCCTACCGCGCCTTGCGCTGCTTGAGGGCTGCGCGTGCAGGCATCAAGCTCGGCCAGCGCCTGCTCATTGTCGGCCAGCCGCGCCAGCTCGGCCCGGGCGGAGGTGGCCCTCGTGCCGCCCTCCATCCAGACCGGCGCATCGCCGATCTCGGCCAGCTGCCGCTCGACGCTCTGGATGCGGAGTTTGTCTTTCAGCGATAGTGCGCTACCGCCTTCGGCTGCTTGAGCGCGTGACGCAGCGCCCCCGCCTTCGGCTTGCCCAGCACCTGGCTTGATCCGCGCGCGCACGGCGGGATCATCCGGCGCGCGTGGCACGGCCTGCTTCGGGGCGGGCAGCTGGCTGGCGGGCGTGTCGATGACCGTGGCCAGCCGCGCGATCGCGGCCACAGGCCAGCGCTCGCCGCCCAGCAGCTCGGCGGAGGCCGCCCGGCCGGCGGCGCGGTCAAGCCGGTCCTGCACGACATCATCGGGCAGGCGCACGGTCATGGCGTCGTCGGCGAAGAAGGCGCGGGCCAGCGGCCCGTCAGGCCCGGCCTTGAGCGCATCGGCCAGGTCAGGCCGGTTGCGGGACGCCAGCTCAAGCCCGGTCAGCGGCGTGAACGGCTCCATGCGGACGCTGACGGCATCAGGCCGGAAGGCGACAGGCTGGGCTGCGACGCGGCCCCGCTCCATGGCGGCGGCGGCCTCGTCGATGGCTTGTCCTTGGAGGAGGGCTGCTTCGTCTAGGCTTTGCGGGCGGCGGCCTTGGCCAGGCGGCGCGTCGTTGCCGCCGCCTCCTCGAGGCGTAGCTTCTTGGCCGGGTCGGTCTCCCGGGAAGCTGCCGTCATCAAGGCCTGTGCGGCTTTCTCGTGAGCTTGGGCTGAAATCTGCATCATCGAACCCCGGAACAAATTCCCTATACACTGGCGCGACGATCGGCGCAATTTCAGGATCGTTAAGCAGCCGCTCCATGGCCGCGCGGTCGAATGCGGCAATGGCGTCCTCAAGATCGCCACGGGCCAGAAGCTCGGCCGCGCGGGAGATGTCACGCGGGTCAATGGCCGACAGGTCGTCATCCAGCGAAGACAATGCGCGCCGCACATCATCCTCACGGGCGGCAATCTCGCTGTCCCAGCGAGCGTTCTCTGCCTCGGCGCGTGCGTTGGTCTGGAACTGCGCGGCGGCTTCCTCGTCGGCCCTGCGGTAGCGGCGCTGCTTCAGCACGCCCTCGTCGCGGAGGCTGTTGCGGATCTCGTCATACACCTGCACATCGGCCCGCGCGTAGCCGTCAGGGCCAGCGTCGAGATAGCCTTCCTCGGTCAGCTTGTTGATCCACCAGTCGAGCGGTTTGCCCGACTTGCGCGCCAATGGCCCGCCACGGGGAATGAACATGCGGTCAAGGCCAAGCGCCTTGGCGTCGCCATCCAATGCAAGGCCGCCATTGCGCCCGATGAACTCGGCCATGCTGACAGGCCGCTTGACCGTGGGTTGCGGCACGCGCGGCGCCGGGACAAGCGCCCGCGCCTGCGCGTCAAGCACCGCGTTGCGCTCTTCCAACAGCGCGATGGCGTCGAAATCTTCCGGCTCGAGCCGCGTGGCGACATCGCGCAGCTGCGGGCTTAGCTCGAAGCGGCCAAAGCTGACATCCGGCGCGGGCGCAGCCATCTCGCTGCCCAGCCGGGCTGG
>JAIXSR010000115.1 GCA_027484605.1 Hyphomicrobiales bacterium
CGCGGCAATCTCGACGAGTTCGAGGCCACGCTCCAGACCGTTTCCCGCCTGCCGGAACAGTTCCGGCTGGTCATGGCGCCGATCGAGAACGCCGTGAACACCATGGCCCTCCTGCGCAACCGGTTGGAAATCGCCGAGGAAAACCTCACCGCCGAACAGCGCCGGGCCGGCAACCTGCTGACCGATTCGGCCCGCCTCGAGGCCGAGCTGGACCGTCTGACCGCCGCGCTGAAAGGCGAGGAGAGCAACGCCTCCGCCCTGCGCGAGAAGAATTCCGCGGTCGAGACAGCCCTGGCCCAGTTCCGCCAGGACAATGCCGAATTGCTCGCCAAGGTGAACCGGCTCGAACCGCAGCTGCGCGAATTGACCAGCTTGCGCGATGCGCACGAGAACGAATTGGCCGACCTGCGCCGCGCCAAGGCGCAGGCCGATGACCTGATTGTCGGCTACAAGGCCGAGCTGACCGCCGCCGCGGACGAGATCGCCAACCGCGACAATCTCCATGCCACGCTGCAGCTGGCCCATACGAAGGGCCAGGACCGGCTGGACGAGGCTACCAAGTCGATCGCCGAACTGGAAGCCGCCCTCAAGCAGACCGAGGACAAGTTCTCCTTCGCCAGCGCCGCGCTTGTCCGCGAGCGCAATGCCGCCCGCGCCCTGCGGACCGAGAACGAGCAGCTCTACAAGGAACGCGACGAGAGCAAGAACCAGTTCGAGAGCCAGATCGAGGCGGCCAAGGCCCGCTACGATTTCGTCGAGAAGATGCTGACCGAAGCCCGTGCCCGGTTCCACGAGGAAACGCGCCAGCTCTCCGTCGCCCGACGCGAGCGCGCCGAACGCGACCGCGAGATCGGCCGCCTGACCCTGGCGCTCGAGGCCACGCAGCGTGACGCGACCGAATTGCGCAGCCAGATCGCGGCCGCGAACGAATCCGTCGCCTCGACCAGTCAGCTCCTGGCGGTCGAGATCGAGCAGCGCCGCAAGCTCGAGCTGGAAATCGACATGATCCGCTCGGAAAACTCGGCCCTGCTGCTCAAGCAGAAGACGCTGAGCGATTCCGCCCGCTCGATCGAGGCGACCGTGGCCGATGCCACGCAGAAATTCCAGTCCAAGGTCTCGCAGCTCAGCGCCGAGAACGAGCAGCTCCGCGCGGCGGTCAACGCCATGCAGAACCGGGGCGAGAAGACCTACGACGACGAATTCGCGTTCCTCTTCAATGACCGCAAGGAAGAGGGCGCTGCCGATCCGAAGGATGGCGGCGACGACAACATCATTCCCCTGCGCTGAGCCGGGTCGACCGCGCAGCTTCGATCACCCGGATCGCAAGCCGCGCGCCGTCACGCGCATAGTCGGGCTCGTCGTGAAAGAGCACCTGCGCCAGGCTGCCATCCAGAATGACTGCCAGCTCACGGGCATAGGGCCGGGCATCACGATGCCCCTCTTCGGCAAGGATTGTCTCGAACAGCCCCTCCACCGCGTGCTTGAAGCCGGAAACGACCAGCCGGAGCGGATGGTCGCGGCGATTCCCGAGGCCGGCGCCGACCCGCATCAACCCGCAACCGGTGAATTCAGCGGATGCGGCCACCCGTTGCAGGACGGAGAAAACAGCGAGGATCCGGGCCTGCGCATCGCCCGGCTCGCCGAGAATGCGGCGGTAGAGCGCCAGCATGTCCCCGGCATGTACGAGATAGCATTCGACGATGAAATCGTCTTTCCGCCGGAAAAACCGATAGAACACCTTCTTGGTGACACCGGCCTCCCGAACAATATCATCAACCATTACTTCAGAAATCGATAATTTATTGAACAATCGAAGGCCAGAAGCAAGAATTCCGGCCCGCGTTGCCTGATCAAAATCCACGAAAAATCGAGCTCGACATCATCAATACGCAATGCCGGGACCATAGCAAACCCTGAGCCTCGCACAAGCCCGTTGACGGGCTGGCAATCCTGCAGCCGTCAGGGCTGCCAGGGCGCCTCTTCCCGCGGCATTTCCTCCTGCCGGGCCTCGTCGATGAAATCGAGCAGCGCGCGGAGAGCTTCCGGGACGCCCTGCCCCGATACCGCCGAGAGCAGCAGCGGCTTGCGCCCCGCCGCCCGCTTGAGGCGGTCGACCTGCTTCTTCAGTGTCTCGGCATCCAGTGCGTCCACCTTGGACAGGGCCAGGATCTCCGGCTTCTCGTCGAGGCCATGGCCATAGGCCTCGATCTCCTTGCGCACGATCTTGTAGGCCTTGCCGGCATGCTCGCAGGTGCCTTCGACAAGATGCAGCAGCACGCGGCACCGCTCGACATGGCCGAGGAACCGGTCACCGAGGCCATGGCCCTCATGGGCGCCCTCGATCAGCCCGGGAATATCGGCGAGGACGAATTCACGCCCGTCGGCCCGGACCACGCCGAGCCCGGGATGCAGGGTGGTGAAGGGATAATCGGCGATCTTCGGCTTGGCGGCCGTGGTGGCGGCCAGGAAGGTCGATTTCCCGGCATTGGGCAGGCCGACCAGCCCGGCATCGGCGATCAGCTTCAGCCGCAGGATGACCCAGCGCTCCTCGCCCGTCTGGCCGGGATTGGCATGGGTCGGGGCACGGTTGGTCGAGGTGGTGAAATGCAGGTTGCCGAACCCGCCATTGCCGCCCTTGGCCAGCCGGACACGCTGGCCGATCTCGGTCATGTCGGTGATCAGCGTCTCGTCCTCGGCATCGAGGATCTCCGTGCCCTTCGGCACCTTCAGGATGACATCCGCACCCTTGGCCCCGGCGCGGTTCTTGCCCATGCCATGGGTGCCGGTCTTGGCCTTGAAATGCTGCTGGTAGCGATAATCGATCAGCGTGTTGAGCCCGTCGACGCATTCGACCCAGACATCGCCGCCGCGCCCGCCATCACCGCCATCCGGCCCGCCGAACTCGATGAATTTCTCGCGCCGGAACGACACGCAGCCCGCGCCGCCATCGCCGGAACGGATAAAGACCTTGGCGGTATCGAGAAACTTCATGACGGGGCTTTCCGGGCGATCGGCAGGCCGCATCCTTGCGATGCGGCCCCGGCTGCGCATCGATAGCCGCGCAGCCCGCCAAGGTCAAAGCCCCTTCGCGATCAATGGCCAGGGCGGATGGCCCGCGCCCCCGCTTCGGTCCGGGCGAAATTCACCGTCACGAGGGCCACGGGAATGAAAGACTTGAACACCCAGGCCGTATTGCGGAGCGTGCCATCGGCTTCCAGCACCAGCGTGTCGGAGAAGCGCACGATATTCGGCTCGCCCTTCGGGTTCAGATTGACCTCATAGGCGAAATCGGCGCGATTGCCGGAAACCGTCACCAAGGTCTCGCCGATCACATCCTCGCGCGTGCCGGTATAGGTGGTCGGGCCGGTCTTGCGGAACACCCAGGTCTTCGTGTCGCGCTCGCCGTCGGTATAGACGAAATCCTCGCGCAGGCGCAGCGCCTTGCCGTCCCAGCGGCCGGTCAGGTCGACCCGGAAGCTGCGCGACACCCCGTTGATCGCCGAGAACCGGCCATAGGCATAGGTCTTGCCGCGGAAGAAATCCTCCAGCTTCAGCGTGGCCGTCTGGGCCACGACCGGGCCGGCCTGCAGGGCAGCCAGCCCGAGAGCGAGGGTGAACAATCGTGCCGACATGGCCATCTCCTTGTGCTGAAGGAGATACGGTCCGCCCCCGGCTGCGGATCAGCCATGCGCGGCCCGAGCCGCGCGGTGGCGATCCGCCATGGCACGGTCATGCCGGCACGCGGAAGGCATCCCGTGCCTGCGGCACGGGGGTCCGCCAGCCCTTGAGGCTCCGCCACAGGCTGCGCGTCAGCCGGTAGGTTTCCACCGGCACCGCGCCGTTCCAGGCCGGCAGGCTGAGGAAGTCGCTGCCGGTGGGCTGGAAGCCGCAGCGTTCCAGCACCCGCCGCGAAGCCGGGTTGATCACCCGCACCGACGCCACCAGCCGGTCGAGCCCGGCAAAGAGATAGGCCATGTCGACCAGCCCCTGCGCCGCCTCGGTGGCATAGCCCTGGCCCCAATGGGGCTGGCCGAGCCAATAGCCCAGCGAGGCCTCGTCCGGGCCGGTCAGCCGGAGACCGACCATCCCAATCAGCATTTCCGGCTCGCGCCGCTCGACAATGGCCAGCTTGAGCTTCGAGCCCTCGCTGTTCCATTGCCGCGCATCGCCGACATAACGGGCGGCCATGTCCTGCGAATAGGGATGCGGAATGATGCCGGTCATGTCGGAAATCACGCGGTTCCCGGCAAGGAGAGCCAGCTGGGCGACATCCTCGACCGTCGGCCAGCGGAGGAACAGCCGGGGAGTCTCGAGGGTCAGCACATCGTCGCGAAACAGATCGGGCATCATGGCATTCATCCGGTCCTTGCCCGGCCGGGAACCTCGAAAGCATTCCCGCCGGGTGTTGCAGACTTTCCGGCCGTAGCGGTGCCGGAAAAAGCGAAAGGAGGCTCGGTTCCCCGGCCTCCCCGATCAGTTTCGCTTCGAATGGGGCGCTCTGGTCTCGCCCGATGCTCTGCTCGCCGCCGGTTCGGTTCCCTGGGAACCACCGGCGGGGAGGATCATGCTCGTCCGCCGGTTATTCTGCTGCTTCGGCCATGGCCGGAACGACGTTGACGTATTGACGCGGGCCTTTCTGTTTGAAGACCACGACACCATCACAGGTCGCAAAGAGCGTATGATCGACGCCGATGCCGACATTGGTGCCGGGATGCCACTTGGTCCCGCGCTGACGCACGATGATGTTGCCGGCGAGGACAGCCTCGTTGCCGAACTTCTTCACGCCCAGGCGCTTTGAATGCGAATCGCGACCGTTGCGCGACGAACCGCCAGCTTTTTTGTGAGCCATGGTGGTGCTCCTTCAATCCCTCAGCGGGAAAGATCAAATCCGTTGGACTGATCCTTACCCGAAAACAGTTTCCATTTCACCCGGAAAATGACAGCGGCGCTGACCTTTGTCGCCCGCTGCCTTCCGGCCTCAGCGATCTTCGCCCGAGGCGAGTTCGGCCTGGTCGGCCTTCGCGCGCGGCGGCTTGCCGGCGAGAAGTTCCTTGGCCTGCTCGACCCATTCCTCGCGCGTGGCGCGGCCACGCAGCTTCAGTTCCTCGTCCCACTTGGCGATGTCGGCTTCGCCCCAGGCCGCGATCTCCGACCAGGAGGTGATGCCCGCCGCGCGGAGCTTCTTCTCGATGGTCGGGCCGATGCCGGCGATCAGCGAGAGATTCGATTCGTCACGGGCTCCGCCGGCAGCGGCAGCGGCCAGCGCGACCGGCTTGGCAGCCACGGCAGCGCTCGGCTTCTTGCCGTCCGTGAGGATCTCGGTGATCCGCACGATGGTCAGGTCCTGGCGATGGCCCTTCTTGCGCTTGGAATTCTGGCGGCGGCGCTTCTTGAACGAAATGACCTTCGGGCCACGGGCCTGCTCGACCAGCTCGCCCGCAACGGTGGCACCGGCCACGGTCGGCGAGCCGATCACGGCCTTTTCGCCGCCCAGCATCAGCACGGTATCGAAAGCGATCACATCTCCCGGATTGCCTTCGAGGCGCTCGACGGTGATGACGTCATTGGCAGCAACAGTATACTGCTTGCCGCCGGTCTTGATGACAGCGAACATATCCATCTTCCTTCTTCACTGCCCTGAGATGGAACGAGCCACCCGGCAGTCTTTTTGCCTGTCCGCGCCCTTGCCAGGTGGAACTGATCCCGGCGCAAAACGAAAAGCGCGGTTCTGCTGCCGCGCTGCTGCGGTTTCCTTGATGGCAAGGCAGCCCAAAGTCAAGCCTTTCCCGCAGCGAGCACCGCCCGTCCCTCGCCGGAGACCCTTGCAGCAGACGATATCCCCGTCACCAATCCTGCCGGGCGCGTTCAAAACAGCCTTGCAATGCGCCGCAGGCTTCTGTATCTCCCGGCGCCTGACCACGCGTTCGCGCGTCCACGGAGAGGTGGCAGAGTGGTCGATCGCGCCGCACTCGAAATGCGGAGTACGTGCAAGCGTACCGGGGGTTCGAATCCCTCCCTCTCCGCCATTCTATCTTATATTTCAATAATTTAGCGATGTGAATGAGGGTCTACCCCTCTATCTATCCTCCTAGGCAGAAACGCTGGGAATACGCGATTTGACGCGATTCCAC
>JAIXSR010000076.1 GCA_027484605.1 Hyphomicrobiales bacterium
CAGAACGAGATGTTGTTCATGCGCGGGAAGGCCATGTCCGGCGCGCCGATCATGATCGGAACGAACCAGTTGGCGAAGCCGCCGATCAGCGCCGGCATGACCATGAAGAAGATCATGATCAGGCCATGGCCCGTCACGAAGACGTTGAACGTGTGCGGATTGGAGAAATACTGGAGCCCGGGCTCCTGCAGTTCCATGCGCATGGCGACCGAGAGGAAGCCGCCGACCAGCCCGGCCATGATCGCGAAGATCAGGTAGAGCGTGCCGATATCCTTGTGGTTGGTCGAATAGACATAGCGGACCCAACCGGTCGGCATGTCGTGTGAATGGTCATCGGCAGCGTGAGCGTGAGCCATTGCCATAAACTCCTGTCGAAGGGACGGTTCGCGCGCGTCGATCAGCGCGCGGAAATTTCATTCTGCGCCGTCTGGCGCGGCGCATCGTCGATAACGGCGAATTTCTTCTTCGCATCCGCAAGCCAGGCTGCGTATTTCTCTTCCGAGACCACGCGGATCGCCAGCGGCATGAAGGCATGGTCCTTGCCGCAAAGCTCGGAGCACTGGCCGTAATAGACCCCCTCGCGGGTGGCCCGGAACCATGTCTGGTTCAGGCGGCCCGGAACGGCATCGACCTTGATGCCGAAGGACGGCATGGCGAAGGCGTGCAGCACGTCGGCCGCGGTCACCTGGACAATGACGTTCTTGTTGACCGGAACGACAACCTCGTTGTCGACAGCGAGCAGCCGCGGGAAGTCTTCCTTCTTGCCCTTGCCCTTCGCGACGGCATCCTTGATGTCGGCATCGGTCAGCATGCGGGCTTCGAACTCGAAGCCGCCGGCATCCTTCGGATATTCGAAGCGCCAGTACCAGGCATGGCCGGTTGCCTTGATCGTCAGATCCGCCTGCGGCGGAACGACCTGCTGCTTCAGCAGCCGGAAGGACGGGATCGCGATCACCACGAGGATGAGAACGGGGATCAGCGTCCAGGCCACTTCGAGTCCGACATGATGTGTCGTCGTCGAAGGGTTCGGATTGGCCTTCTCGTTGAACTTCACCGAGACGTAGATCAGCAGGGCCAGCACGAACAGCGTGATCACCGTAATGGTGACCAGAAGGCCGGTATGGAAGGTGTGGATGAACTCCGCGATCGGCGTTGCCGCCTTCTGGAGGTCGAGCTGCCACGGCACGGGCTGGCCGTATCCGTTCTGGGCCCATGCCGGAGTGGCGGAGCCTGCTGCTGCAGCCATCAATCCCGCTGCCGTTCCGACGGACCGGCGAATCGAAGTCATTGTCATGGCGAGTGCCACTCCCCCTTGTGCCACCGGGACCCGGCTTCCGGCTGCATGTGCCTGAATAACGGTCAACCCGGCCTTAATGTCGCAAGTCACATGCGAAAACAAGCATATGAGATGCGTTCCACTTTTCACAAAGCGTCTCTCCATGCAAGCGCTAGCTTGCCGCATCGTCGCCTTGCTTTGTCCTCGATCCCGCCCGGCTCTGGTCGTTCCGCCGCCATTCTGGCCGTGCGGAGCGATCTTCGGGCAGGTGAGCCTGCGGGAAGATCATCACCTTCCTTGACAGGAACCGCCTCTCTGTTAGGCCAATCCCAGCTTTTAGAAAAGAGTCCGGGAGCGTTCCGACGTGCATATTTCGGCGAAGATGGCGCTGGTCCCTGTCGTCTCCTGGCTGCTCGTCCTGGCCGGCCTTGTCGCGCCGGCTGCCGCCCAGGGCACATTGAAGCAGAAATTCGGCGACTGGCAGCATCGATGCGACCGTCCCAATCCGGCCGGGCCGGAGCAATGCATCCTGATCCAGAATGTGCTGGACCAGTCCGATCTGAACCTGGCGGTGGTCATTCTCCGCGTCGAGGACAGCGGGGCAACGGCCGATGTCCGTCGCCGGGATCCGTCTGCCCCGGCTGTCCGGCGCCCCGTCCTGCGGGTCATCGCCCCGCTCGGCATCCTGCTGCCGCGTGGCCTCGGCCTGAAGATCGACGAGCGCGATATCGGCTCCACCGGCTTCGTCCGCTGTCTCGAGAGCGGCTGCGTCGCCGAGGTTGACATGGACAATGCCTTGATCGACGGGTTCAAGCGCGGCAAGGTTGCGCTGTTCGCGGTCTTCCTGACGCCGGAGGAAGGGCGCGGCCTTCCGGTCACCCTTGCCGGTTTCGAGCAGGGTTTCGCGCAGCTTCAGTGAGGGTCATCCAGTGAGCGTCCGTTCCGTGTCCGTCCGTCTTCTCGCTGTGGCCGGCCTGGCTGCCGCCGTTTCCGCCTGCCAGAGCACCTCTTCGGGTGACCAGCCCAGCCCGACCGAGCGTCGGGTCACGGAGCGGGTCCTGTTCGGCGGCACGAAGCTGCCGGAGCAGAAGGAAGAGGTCCGCGATCTCGGCTGCCCCACCGCGAGCATTCTCGATGGCACCGCCGCTTACCGGACCGGTGACACGACCCGCGCCCGCGGTGTCGCCTACCAGGCAGCGATCAACGATCTCGCCCGGGAATGCCGCCAGGAAGGCAATGCGATGCGCATCAAGGTGGGCATCCAGGGCCGTGTCCTGCTCGGCGAGGTCGGCAATCCCGGCAACTACACGATTCCCGTCCGCATCGCCGTCCGCGCCAATGGCCAGACCATTTCCACCCGCCTCGTCCCGGTTTCGGTGAGCATCCCGGCCGGCGACAGTCAGGCGCCCTTCGTCACCGTGGATGATTCCATCTCCGTGCCGATCACGGCAGCCGATCCGGCGGAGCAATATTCGGTGCTGATCGGCCTTGATCCACAGGGTGCGCGCCAAACCGGGCCGCGTCGTCAACGCCGCAATTGACTTGGGCTGCAAAAGCGCTACCTCACGCTCATGGCCATCTCCCGCGCGGGAGAGAGCGGGCTCGTCCCGCCGCCGAAGGCGCAACCGCCCCGGAAACGCTCAGGCAGAAGGACCGCGCGAGAAAAGCCGCTCTGGAAAGCGAGGGCGCATCCCTCCACCGACGGAGTAAGCCGCGTCGCGGCGAAATCTCTCAGGTTCCGTGACAGAGGGGGCAGCACCGTTCCACCCGGAACGGCATGCATCCTTGTCACGGAGGCGGCGCAAGCCGGCGAGAGAAATGGCTGAAACCGCCGAAAGCGATCTGAAACATACCCCGCTCGATGCCTGGCATGTGGCCCAGGGAGCCCGCATGGTCCCGTTCGCGGGCTATTCCATGCCCGTCCAGTACAAGGACGGCATCCTGACCGAGCATCTCTGGACCCGGGCCCATGCCGGCCTGTTCGACGTTTCCCATATGGGCCAGTGCTTCGTCCATTCCGACAGTTGGGAGAAGACGGCCGCCGCCCTCGAGGCGCTGGTCCCGGCCGATATCCTGAACCTGAAGCCCGGCCAGCAGCGCTATTCGCAGCTCCTCGCGCCCGATGGCGGCATCCTCGATGACCTGATGATCACCCGCTCGGCCTATGAAGGCCATGAGGGCTGGGCCTATCTCGTGGTCAATGCCGGCTGCAAGGATGCGGATTATGCCCATATCGCCGGCCATTTGCCGGCCGGCGTCTCGCTGCGTCTCGAGGCGGATCTCGCCCTGATCGCCTTGCAGGGGCCGGAGGCGGTCGAGGTCATCGCCACCATGGTGCCGGCCATCCGCACCGTTCCCTTCATGACCTATCACGCCGCCCAGCTGGACGGCGTCTGGCTGCAGATCTCCCGCTCCGGCTATACTGGCGAGGATGGCGTCGAGATTTCCATTCCCGCCAGGGATGTAGTCGCCTTCTGCGATCGCCTCCTGCAGGATCCGCGCGTCCGCCCGATCGGCCTGGGCGCGCGCGATTCGCTCCGCCTCGAAGCCGGGCTCTGCCTCTATGGCCACGATATCGACACCACGACCTCGCCGGTCGAGGCCGATCTGAAATGGTCGATCCAGAAGCGCCGGCGCGAGCAGGGCGGCTTCCCGGGCGCGGAACGCATCCGGCGCGAGCTGGCCGGGGGGCCCTCGCGGCTGCGGGTCGGCCTTCTGCCGGAAGGGCGCCAGCCTGCGCGTGAGGGCGCCGAGATCATGGCGGAAGGCCGCCGCATCGGCGTCGTGACGTCAGGCGGCTTCGGCCCCAGCGTCAATGGCCCGGTGGCCATGGGCTATGTCGAGGCTGCCTTCGCGAAGCCCGGCACGCCGGTCTCGCTCATTGTCCGGGGCAAGGAACTGCCGGCCCGCATCGCGCCGATGCCGTTCGTCCCGCATCGCTATTTCCGCTAACCGCATCCGGGGGAGACAAACATGACGACCTACTACACCAAGGATCACGAATATGTCCGCGTCGAAGGCGATACCGGCATTGTCGGCATCACCGATTATGCGCAGAGCCAGCTCGGCGATGTGGTTTTCGTGGAGCTTCCGGAAGTCGGCAAGGCCGTGAAGGCCGGCGGCGAGGCGGCCGTGGTCGAAAGCGTCAAGGCAGCCTCGGATGTCTATGCCCCGGTTTCGGGCGAGGTCGTCGCCGTCAATGACGGGCTTCCGGACAGCCCGGCCACCATCAACGAGGATCCCGAAGGCCAGGGCTGGTTCATGAAGATCCGCCTTGCCGACAAGGGCGAGCTTGCCGGCCTCATGGACGAGGCGGCCTACAAGGCGATGATCGGCGCCTGATTTTTTCCGGTCTTTTTCAGCAAAAGGAATTTTCAGGATGGCCCACGAATACAGTGCGAAAATCAGCTGGTCGCGCGGCGACGAGCCCTTCATCGACAACAGGTATTCGCGTGGCCATCTCTGGACATTCGACGGCGGGATCTCGGTGCCGGGTTCCTCGGCCCCCTCATCGGTGCCGCTCTATTCGAAGGCGGATGCCGTGGATCCGGAAGAGGCGCTCGTGGCCTCGGTCTCGAGCTGCCACATGCTGTTCTTCCTCGCCTTCTGTGCGCTGAAGGGCTTCCGCGTCGATTCCTATATCGATGATGCCATCGGCACCATGACGAAGAACGAGCGCGGCAAGCTCTATATCAGCCATGTCGCCCTGAAGCCCGTCATCACCTTCTCCGGCGAGAAGAAGCCCGATGCGGAAACGATCGACCGCCTCCACCATCGCGCACATGAGGAATGCTACATCGCCAATTCCCTGCGCGCTGAAATCGAACTGGTTCCCACCGACCCGATCTATGCCTGAGCATTTGCAAGCGAAGCGGATGCCGGTTCGCGTGAAGACAAGGCGATAAATCAGGAACAAAGAGCAGGAAAGCCCCGACCATGCGCTACCTTCCCCTCTCCGATGCCGACCGGACGGCCATGCTGGCCCGGATCGGCGTTACGGATATCGACGCCCTCTTCGCCGACATCCCGGCCGACAAGCTGCTCAAGGCGCCGGTGGACCTGCCGCGTCGCAAGGGCGAACTGGAGGTCGAGCGCCAGCTCGGCCGCCTCGCCGCGAAGAATGTGCCCGCCTCGTCGGTGCCGTTCTTCGTCGGGGCCGGCGCCTACAAGCACCATGTGCCGGCCACCGTGGATCACCTGATCCAGCGTTCGGAATTCCTGACCAGCTACACGCCCTACCAGCCGGAAATCGCGCAGGGCACGCTGCAATATCTGTTCGAGTTCCAGACGCAGGTCGCGCTGCTGACCGGCATGGAAGTGGCCAATGCCTCGATGTATGATGGCTCGACCGGCACCGGCGAGGCCGTGCTCATGGCCCATCGCGTCTCGAAGCGCCGCAAGGCGATCCTCTCGGGCGGGCTGCACCCGCATTACGCCGAGGTTGTCCGCACGCTCTCGCATATGGCCAGCGATTCGGTCGTCTCCGCCCCCGCCAGCCCTCTGGCCGACGAGGACCTGATCGGCCTCATCGATGGCGAGACCTCCTGCGTCGTCGTCCAGAATCCGGATGTCTTCGGCAATATCCGCGACCTCAGGCCCATCGCCGCCGCGGCGCAGGCCAGGGGCGCGCTGCTGATCGCGGTCTTCACCGAGGCCGTCTCGCTCGGCCTGATCGAATCCCCCGGCGCCATGGGCGCGGATATCGTGGTCGGCGAAGGCCAGTCCATCGGCAATGCGCTGAATTTCGGCGGGCCCTATGTCGGCCTCTTCGCCGCCAAGCAGAAATATGTCCGGCAGATGCCGGGCCGCCTCTGCGGCGAGACGGTGGATGCCGAGGGCCAGCGCGGCTTCGTCCTGACGCTCTCCACGCGCGAGCAGCATATCCGCCGTGACAAGGCCACCTCGAATATCTGCACCAATTCCGGCCTGTGCTGCCTCGCCTTCACCATCCACATGACCCTGCTGGGTGAAGCGGGCCTGAAGCGCCTCGCCCGGATCAACCACGCCAACGCTGTCAAGCTGGCCGATGCCCTCGCGGGCGTGAAGGGCGTGAGCGTGCTCAACAAGGCCTTCTTCAACGAATTCACCATCCGCGTGCCCGGCAAGGCCGTCGATGTGGTGGAAAAGCTCGCCGGCAAGGGCGTGCTCGGCGGCGTGCCCTATGCCCGCCTCGCGCCGGAAACCGGCCTTGACGACCTGATCCTCGTCGCCTCGACCGAGGTGAATTCCGATGATGACCGCGCGGCCTTCGTGGCTGCCCTGAAGGAGGTGCTGTGATGCTCAACAACCAGGGACGCCCCACCGCCGCCGGCGCGGCGACCGCCGCCGCCCATCCCACCTTCACCGGCAACCAGGCCTTGCAGATCGAGGAAGCCCTGCTGTTCGAGATCGGCCGGGCGGATTGCACCGGCGTCGATCTCGACGAACCCGCTGCTTTCACGCCGCGCCTCGGCGGGTTGGAGCGCAAGGGCCCGATCGGCCTTGTCGGCCTGTCCGAGCCCGAGACGATGCGGCATTTCGTGCGGCTCAGCCAGAAGAATTATGGCATCGATACCGGGCTCTTCCCGCTCGGCTCCTGCACGATGAAGCATAATCCGCGCCTGAACGAGAAGATGGCGCGCCTGCCGGGCTTCTCGGATATCCACCCGCTCCAGCCGCAATCGACGGTGCAGGGCGCGCTCGAACTGATCGACCAGCTCGCCCATTGGCTCATGGTCCTGACCGGCACGTCGGCGGTCGCGATGTCGCCCAAGGCGGGTGCTCATGGCGAACTCGCCGGCATGATGGCGATCAAGGCCGCCATCGACGCCAAGGGTGAGGGCGCCAGCCGCAAGGTCGTGCTCGTGCCGGAATCCGCCCATGGCACCAACCCGGCCACGGCTGCGCTGATCGGCTTCATCGTCAAGCCGGTCCCGGCCCGCGCCGATGGCACGGTCCATGTCGATGACGTGAAGGCGCTGCTCGGGCCGGATGTCGCCGCGATCATGCTGACCAACCCGAATACCTGTGGCATCTTCGAGCCGCAGATCGTCGAGATCGCCAGGGCGATGCACGAGGCCGGCGCCTATTTCTACTGCGACGGCGCCAATTTCAACGCCATCGTCGGCAAGGCCCGGCCGGGCGATCTCGGCATCGACGCGATGCATATCAACCTGCACAAGACCTTCTCCACCCCGCATGGCGGCGGTGGTCCGGGGGCCGGGCCGGTTGTCCTGTCGGATCGCCTCGCCCGGTTCGCGCCGCTGCCCTTCATCCGGAGGGATGGCAGCCATTTCGCGCTGGTCGAGACGGCGGACCAGGCCGGCAATGTCCAGGCCTTCGGCCGCGTCACTGCCTTCCATGGCCAGATGGGCATGTATGTGCGGGCCCTGTCCTACATGATGAGCCATGGCTCGGATGGCATGAAGCAGGCCTCGGAAGATGCCGTGCTCAACGCCAACTACATCCGTGCCGGCCTCGAGGACCTGATGTCCTTGCCCTTCCCGGACCACCCCTCGATGCACGAGGCGTTGTTCGACGATACCTGGCTCAAGGATACGGGAATCAGCACGCTCGATTTCGCCAAGGCGATGATCGATGAGGGCTATCACCCGATGACGATGTATTTCCCGCTCGTCGTCCATGGCGCCATGCTGATCGAGCCGACCGAAAGCGAAAGCCGCGCCTCGCTTGATCTCTTCATAATGACGCTGCGCGATCTCGCGATGCGGGCGAAGCGTGGCGAGACCGAGCGCTTCTCCGCCGCCCCGTTCCACGCGCCGCGGCGCCGCCTTGACGAAACGCGGGCCGCCCGCAACCCGATCCTGCGCTGGACACCGCCCCAGCCGATCCAGCAGGCGGCGGAATAAGCAAACAAGAGCCGGGCCTGCCCGGCTCTTTTCTTTTCGGCGCCATCACATGCCGCGGAAGATTCCCATGGCGCGGCCGATTGCGGCATCACGCGCGGCCGGGTTGGTTCCAATGGTCACCGTGCCGCTGCCATCGGCCGAGAAGGCCGCCTTCCGTGTCCGGAGCGGCAGGTTCGGATAGTCGAAATCGTGATGCGCGTCGGGATAGCCGATGAAGGTCACCCCGGGCAGGGACTGGCACGGTGCGGCCGGCGTCCAGTTATCGGCGAGGCCATGCAGGATCGTCACCGGGATCCGCGGACGGAAATCCTGTTCGGCCATGGTCCGGCAGCCGGGATAGAAGGCAATCGCGGTCTTGAAATCCACGCCTTTCGGCCGGCGGATGTCGCGCGCGGCGCTGAGTACGGTCGTCCCACCATTGGACCAGCCCAGCAAGCCGATCCGGCTGCGCTGGATATCCGGCCGGGCCGCCAGCCATTCCGCCGTGGCGAAGGCATCATAGGCCCGGTCCTTCGAACGCACGTCGCGGTCGCGGACATTGCATTGCGAGCCAAGCCCGCGTGAGGCGAAGCTCTCGGGAAAGACGACGACGAACCCCGCCGCCTGCAGCCTGTCACCCCAGTCGCGATGGCGGGCGCTCATCACCTCGCCACGGCTGCCGAGGCCACCACAGCCATGAAGCGCGATCACGGCCGGGAAGGGCCCCGCGCCGGCGGGCTTCAGCATCAGGGCCTTCAGCATGACGCCACCGCGCCCCGGAATGGACACCCATTCTTCCGCCCGGGCAGGCAGGCCCATCAGGGATATCACGGACAGGGCTGCTGCGAGGATCGTGCACGATCGCATGGTGTTTCTCCTGGAATCCGCCAATCCC
The DNA here is from genome assembly GCA_027484605.1 of Hyphomicrobiales bacterium. Classification (GTDB taxonomy): domain Bacteria; phylum Pseudomonadota; class Alphaproteobacteria; order Rhizobiales; family Beijerinckiaceae; genus Rhabdaerophilum. The sequence continues at coordinate 8,999 of JAIXSR010000076.1, forward strand.
CGCTACAGAGTGCCGCAAGCCGGCCACGGGCACAAGAAAAAGGCCGCTCGAAAGCGGCCTTGTGTCATGCGATGGTGGGGAAGCGCCTCAGTTCAGGCGCTTCTTGACGTCTTCCAGCCCGGCATTGAAGGCGTCGTCGCCCTTGGTCGCGCTCAGGATCTGGGCAGCGGCCTTGGTGGCAAGATCCACAGCGGCAGACCGGACCTCGGCCATGGCCTGGCTCTCGGCCTGCTGGATCTTCAGTTCGGCCTGTTCGGTGCGGCGCTTGACGAAATCCTCGAGCTTGGCCTTGGCCTCGGCTTCGAGGCGCCGGGCTTCGTCCTGTGCGGCGGAAACGATATCAGCAGCTTCCTTTTCGGCCGCGACGCGCTTCGCCTCGTAGCTCTTCAGCAGGGCAGCGGCCTCGTTGCGGAGTTTTTCGGCCTCGTCCAGTTGCGCCTTGATCTTGGCGCCCCGGGCATCGAGCGCGCCGAGGATCTTGGTATGGACCCCGAAATAGCCGAGAATCCCCAGAAAGACGAAGAACGAGAAGGCAACCCAGAATTCAGCGGTCATGTGCCCGTCTCCTTATTCGCCGCGCGCGGACGTGATGGCCTTGGTGACCGCCGCCGCCGTCGGGGCCTTGCCCGTCAGCTGCTCGATCATCGCCCCGACCGCATCCTTGGCGATGTCCTGGACATTGCCCATGGCCTTCGCCTTGGTCTCGTTGATGCTCGCCTCGGCGGCGGCCATCTTCGCGGCAAGGTCCTTCTCGACGGTGCTGCGCTTGCCTTCGATGTCCTTGGCGCTCTTGGCGCGGGCTTCCTGCGCGATGGCCTGGGCATTCGCCTTGGCCTTGGCGAGGGCAAGTTCGAGCCCCTGGGCTTCGGCTTCGGCCGCAGCCTGGGCCTTGGACGCCTGGGCCAGCGCGGTTTCGATCGTGGCCTCGCGCTCGGCCATGATGGCTCCGACGCGCGGCAGCGCGATGCGGCTCATCAGGACATAGAGCGTGCCGAAGGTCACCGCGAGCCAGAAGAGCTGGCCGGCGAAGGTCGCGGCATTGAACGGCGGGAACCCGCCCTCGGCATCGGCCGCCAGCGCCGGAAGGACCGACGACAGGAATAGGGCAGGGGTCAGAAGTCGGCGCATCGAACGCTCCTGTGCTGGGAACGGCGGACCCGGAAGAATCCGGGCCGGGGATGGCGGAATCGCCATCCCGGGTGTCGTGGGCAGGCCGGCAAGCCGGCCGGCGCGCTTAGCGGGCGACGAAGAGCAGGACGAGCGCCACGACGAAGCAGAAGATGCCGAGGCCTTCCGCGAGGGCGGCGCCGATGAAGGCGCGGCCGAACTGACCGTCAGCCGCCGACGGGTTGCGCAGGGCGCCCGAGAGGAAGTTGCCGAAAATGGTGCCGACGCCCATGGCGGCGAGGCCCATGCCAAGGCAGGCGAGGCCGGCGCCGATATACTTGGCGAGAGCGGAAGCAGCAGCGAGTTCCATCGAATTTCTCCTGGTTGGGATGGATGTAAGGTGGAAAGGCCTTCAGCAAGATGTCTGCGCGGTCAGTGCCCGGGGTGCAGCGCATCGTTGAGATAGACGCAGGTGAGGATCGTGAAGACATAGGCCTGGAGGAATGCCACGAGGAATTCCAGGGCCGTCAGCGCGATCGCGAGAAGAAGCGGCAGCGGCGCGAGGATGCTGGCCACGCCGGCGCCCAGCAGGGCCGCGACAAAGCCGCCGAACACCTTGAGCGCGATATGGCCAGCCAGCATGTTGCCGAACAGACGCAGCGAGAGGCTGATCGGGCGCGAGACGAAGGACACGACCTCGATCACCACCATGAAGGGCAGCAGCCAGCCGGGCACGCCCGACGGCACGAACAGGCCGAAGAAATGCGAGCCATGGCCGATGATGCCGGCGACGAGCACCACGGTGATCACCAGCATCGCGAAGGCGGCGGTGACGATGATGTGGCTGGTCGTGGTGAAGGAGCCCGGCAGCATGCCGAGCATGTTCGCGCTGAAGACGAACATGAAGAGCGAGAAGACGAAGGGGAAGAATTTCATCCCTTCGCGCCCGGTCACGCCCGTGAGCGTGTTGGCGACGAATTCATAGGCGATTTCGGCGAGGCTCTGCAGCCGGCCCGGAACGATCGAGCGCGAGGCGCTGCCATAGACCATGACGAGGGTGACGACAGCCACGGCGATCACCATCCAGAGCGCGGAATTGGTGAAGGACATGTCGTACCCGAACAGGTTGATCGGGACCAGTTTCTGGATTTCGAACTGATGGATCGGATCAATCGTGCCCGGTTGCGCCACGTGTCGTCGTCCTTGTCATCTGCCGAGGGATCGGCGTTCCATTCACGTCCTGGGCCCGTCCGTGCCGTCGGTGCGGCGCATGCCGAGCTTGTAGAGGTTAAGAAACCCCGCTGCCATGCCGACCATCAGGAAGATGATCAGAAAGATCGGCAGGGTCCCGAATTGCCGGTCGAGCAGATACCCGATACCGCCCCCGACGATCACGCCCGCCGCCAGTTCCGACGAGGCGCGCATCGCCTTGGCGAACGCGCCGTTATCGGATCCCTTCGACGATGGCCGGCCGAACAGGCCGCCGCGAGCGCCTTCGCCCTCGCGTTGCGCCCTGAGCGCATCCAATCGTGACCGGAGCGACTCCATCTCACCGCCCGGCGAGGGAGCCTTGGAGCCCGGCTTGGGCACGTCAGGTTCCGGATCCGCCATGGTGCGACATCACCCTCTGAGGGAAACGCCCCGGCTTTCCGAGGAAAGCGCAAGGCGCAGCCGCGCAACGAAACAGCTTCCTGTTCCGCCACGTTGCCGGGGTGTTAATCAGGCGCGAAAGCCAGTGTCAAGCCGCCAAATCGGTTGAAAAGTCACAGGGCTGCATGGAACAGAGGATGCCCGGCAGCCTGTTGCCGCAATGCAGCAGAAATTACCCGTTCCCGCCGGTCAAACCGCCTCGGCCAGCCGCTCGGCTTCGGCCAGATCCACCGAAACCAGCTGGCTGACCCCCCGCTCGACCATGGTGACGCCATAGAGCCGGTCCATCCGCGCCATCGAGATCGGGTTGTGGGTAATCACCAGGAACCGGGTCGCGGTATCCCGGGCCATGTCGTGCAGCAGGTCGCAGAGCCGCTCGACATTCGAATCGTCCAGCGGGGCATCGACCTCGTCGAGGACGCAGATCGGTGACGGATTGGTCAGGAAGACGGCGAAGATCAGCGCCGTCGCCGTGAGCGCCTGCTCGCCGCCCGAAAGCAGCGAGAGCAGTTGCGGCTTCTTGCCCGGCGGCTTCGCGATGATCTCGAGCCCGGCTTCCAGCGGATCATCCGCCTCGATCAGCTGCAATTCGGCGGTCCCGCCGCCGAAAAGCCGGCCGAACAGCTTCTGGAACTGCGTGTTGACGCTGTCGAAGGCGGCGCGCAGGCGCTGGCGTCCCTCGCTGTTCAGCGTGTCGATGGCCCGCCGGAACTTCCGGATCGCCTCCATCACATCGTCGCGCTCCCGGGACAGCCCGTTGCGCTCGGCCTCGATCTCCTGCAATTCGAGATCGGCCCGGAGATTGACGGCGCCGAGCCGGTCGCGATCCTGTCGCAGATCGGAAAGCCGCGCCTCCATCTCTGCCGGATCCGCCTTCTTCGCCACGGCGAGAGCAGCAAGGCGGGCCGGCAGCGCACTCACCGGCGCATCGAGCTTTTCCTCGACGGCCTGGACCATCTGGCGATGCCGCGCCGCGGCGGATTCGTGCTGCACCTGCAGGCGTGCGCTGGCCTCGCGGGCATCGGCAAGCGCCGACATGGCCTTGCGCGCGGCGTCATCGGCGGCGCGGTCCTGCGCTTCGGCAAGCGCCAGCGCATCCTGCGCACCCCGGACGGCCGCCTCGCGCTCCTCGATCTGCCGGGCAATGCCGCGGCGGCGCGCGGCGAGCGTCGCCGGCATCCCCTCGAGCATTTCGGCCTCGGCCTTCAGCCGCGCGAGCCGTTCGGCCTGATCCGTCTCGGCTTGCCGCGCCCGCTGGATGCGTTCGTCCCAGGCCGCCCTGTCGCGGCCGAGCTGCTCGATCCGGCCCCGGTGGCCGGCCATGCGGGCCTGACGCGACGCCTCGATCTGGGCTGCCTCGCGCTCGGCCTTTCGCAGGGCTTCCAGCGCCTCGCGCTGTGGCACGAGCCGGCCTTCGCCTTGCGGGGCATCCCCCATCGCGCCGAGAGCCGCTTCGCGCGCGGCGAGGCGCTCGGCTGCGGCCTGCCGGTCCGGCTCGAGCGCCGCCAGCCGCGCCCTGGCGGTTTCCAGCCGGATCCGCACCTCCTCGGTGCGGCGAAGGGCACGCTGCCATTCCGCCTGCGCCTGTTCCCGGGCCTGCCCGGCCCGGCGCAGCGCCTCGCGCGCCTGCATCTCGGTATCCTGGGCCTTGCGCGTCGCGAGGGCGAGGCGGTCGATCTCCGTCCGGACCGCATCGCGCTTCGTCCGGGCCTCGGCCGCCTGGGCCTCGACCTCGGCCAGCCGGTTCCGCTCCGCAAGGCGGCGGGCCGCCGCACTGGGCGCTTCGGCGCGGGCGACGAACCCGTCCCAGCGCCAGAGATCGCCCTCGCGCGAAACGAGGCGCTGCCCCTGCCGCAGGAGAGCGCGCAGCCGATGTCCGTCCTCGCGGGTGACGATGCCGATCTGCGAAAGCCGGGGATGAAGGACCTGTGGCGCCTCGACCACCGACAGGGCCGACGTCACACCCTCCGGCAGCGGCGGCAGGACCTCGTCCCGCATCGCGCCTTCCCAATGGCGGGTGGCGCCGGTCTCGATCGCGGCTTCCAGATCCTCGCCGAGGGCAGCGGCCAGGGCGGTCTCGAAACCGGGATGCACCGCCACGAGATCGATCACCGGCGTCCAGAGGCCGGGCTCGGTCTGGTCGACCAGCTTGCGGATGGTCCGCGCTTCGGTCTCGAGGCGCTGCGATGCCCGTTCGGCCTCGGCCAGCCGTGGCCGCGCCGCCTGCTCCTCGCCCCGGGCCTGATGGGCCAGCCTTTCCGCCTTGTCGAAGGCGGTCTGGGCTTCGCCGAAGGCGAGGCCTGCAGTCTCGGCGGCCTGATGGAGCTGCTCGACCTCCAGCAACGCACCGGAATCCTGCTCTGCCAGGGCCAGTGCCGACGCGGCCTGACCGGCCGCCGCCTCCAGCCGCGCAACATCCTGCCGCGCCTCGACCACGCGTTGCTCGGCAGCCCGCCGGGCAGCCTGCGCCTCGGCGATTTCAAGCTGCAAGGCGGCGAGATCGGCCTCGGCCTGCAGCCGCGCTGCGGCCGCCTGCTCCAGCTGGCTCCGGTCGCCTTCCGCCATGGCTTCCTCGCCGGCAAGCGCGCTGGCCAGCGCCTCCTGCTCGGCCACCAGCTTCGCGATGGCGCCATCGGCATCGGCCAGCACATTCCGTGCGGCCAAGACGTCCTTTTCGGAATCCCGCTGCCGCGCCGCCAGCTCGGCCAGCCGGGCCTCGACCTGCCGGATCTCGCTGTCCAGCGTCTCGCGCTGGACGAGATCCTGCTGCAACGCCGCCTGGGCGAGCCCGGCGGCCCGGCGCGCCTGGTCCAGCTCGTGCTGGGCGACCGCGCGCGACCGTTCGGCCTCGCCCTGCGCGGTCATCGCGCCGGCAATGGCCCGGACAGAGAGGTCATGCCCCTGTGCGAGGCGTGCGACCTCGGCTTCCGCCCCGGCCAGCCCCCCGGCGAGCAGCAGCAATTCCAGTTCCCGGATCTCGGCCGAAAGGTGCCGGTAGCGCTCCGCGCCCTTGGCCTGCCGGCGGAGATCGGCCATCTGCCGGTCGAGCTGGCCCAGCACATCCTCGGTCCGGGTGAGGTTTTCCTCGGCCTGGCGCAGCCGCAATTCGGCCTCGTGCCGGCGGGCATGCAAGCCGGCAATGCCGGCGGCATCCTCAAGGATCCGGCGACGATGCTGCGGCTTGGCGGCAATGAGTTCGCCGATCTGGCCCTGCCGGACCATCGACGGCGATCGCGCGCCGCTGGCGGCATCGGCGAAGAGGATCTGCACGTCCCGCGCACGCACCTCGCGCCCGTTCATGCGATAGGTCGAGCCCTGCTCGCGCACGATCTTGCGGGAAATCTCCACCTGGTCCGAGCCGGCCAGGAAGCCGGGCAGGTCGGCGGGCGGTTCGCTCAGGCGGATCGAGACCTCGGCATGGTTGCGCTCCGGCCGGTTGCCTGACCCGGCAAAGATCACGTCATCCATGCCCCCGCCGCGCAGCGACTTGGAGGAGGTTTCCCCCATCACCCAGCGCAGGGCCTCGACAAGGTTCGACTTGCCGCAGCCATTCGGGCCGACCACGCCCGTGAGTCCGGGCGCGATCACCACATCGGTCGGATCGACGAAGGTCTTGAAGCCAGCCAGGCGGAGCCGTTCGAACTTCACCCTGTCCCGCCTCCGTTTCCGTTCCGGCCGGCGGAAAACCGCTCGGGCTTATTGCTTCAGCAAGGGTTCGAGCACCTTGTCCAGATCCTCGATGCTCATGTCACCGCGCCGGATCTGGCCATTGATGAAGAAGGTCGGCGTGGAATTCACACCATGAACTTCCGCGCCCCGCTTCTTCACGCTGTTCAGGCCGTCATAAACGGACTGGTTTTTCAAGCAGGCCTCGAAGCTTTCCTGTGTGAAACCGGCCTGCCGGGCAATGGCCAGCAGGGCGTCGACCGGCTTGTCCGAGCCGGCCCATTGCGGCAATTGCTGGAACAGCACCGAGACCAGCGGGAAATACCGCTGCTCGCTGGAGCAGCGCGCCATCATCGAGGCGGCGGTCGAAAGCGGATCGAGCGGGAATTCCCGGAAGATCAGCCGGACCTTGCCGGTATCGATGTATTTCTCCTTCAGCGCCGGGAAGGTCTTGTTGTGGAAATTCGCGCAATGCCCGCAGGTCAGCGAGGCATACTCGATGATCGTCACCGGAGCATCGTCGCGGCCGAGCACCTTGTCGCCGAGCGGGCCAGCCTGCAGCAGCGCCTCCGGCGTCTTGCCCTGCGCCATCGCGGCGGCAGGCAGGACGGCAAGGCCGAGGGCCAAGGCGGCAGAGCGCATCACGGTCCGGCGATTGGCAGGAAGGAAGGGCTGGCTCATGGTGACAAATCCCGTGGCAGGGCGCGGCATCCGGCCGCGCGAAAACTCGAAACCTGCCCGCCATTTGTTCCAAGCCGGGCTGCAAGGCAAGCCCCGCCGGCATCCATACCGGGCAGTTTCCGTCGGTCTAGCGCGACTTTTGCGCCGGAACTGTGGCCGCCTCCGCCGGATTCCCGGCTTCCTCTTCCGCCTTCCGCGCGATTCCCGCGCCCAGAATCGCCAGCGCATGGCGCAAATCCTCGGCCTCGATGCGCCCGAGGCCCTTTTCGACCTTCGCGACCAGGGCCGGATCAAGTTGTCGTGAGCGCGGCGCCCGGGGCGGCGGCAGGCGCGGCATCTGATGCACGACGATCGCGCCGATGCAGCCGAAACCGAGGCGGCGGTTCACGGCCTCGATCAATCCGGCCGAGCCCATCTGCACATCGAGGGCGAAAGCGCCAGGGCAGGCGACGACCAGCGTCGCGCGGCGGGCCCGCTCGGCCTTGTCCCGCAAGGCCGGGCCGGCCGGCGGCTCGATTTCCGCCCGGCGCGGCCAGCGGATCTCCAGCGGCTGCGTCCATTCCGCAAGCCGGGGTCCGACGATCTCCCGCCATTCGGTCAGGATAGCCGATGTCGCGAAGCCGCGCTGGCGCAACGCGGTCTCGATCGTGCCCGGCACCAGATCCGAAAGGAGGCTCGGTCCTTTCCGGCGCGGGGCTCCCGGCTTCCTGTCCTGGCTCATCTTCTCCACAATCCGTTCGCGCTCCGGGCGGGCTGCGCGGTTCTGCCAGCTTGTTGATGGCCGCGCGAGCCGCCACAAGACGGTTGATCGTAGCGGGTTCCCGCCGGCCAACCAAGGGCGCCGGCAGGATTCCGGTACAAGCGCCGCCTGGGAGACAAGACGTGGCCGCTCAACCCCGCATGCGCGCCGACCGGGCTGCCCACCCGCAGAGTCTCGCCTTGCTGGACTGGTATGACCGTCACCGCCGCGTCCTGCCCTGGCGCGCGCTTCCGGGGCAGCGGCCGGACCCCTACCATGTCTGGCTGTCGGAGATCATGCTGCAGCAGACCACGGTCGAGACCGTGAAGCCCTATTTCGCGAAATTCCTCGCCCTCTGGCCCGATATCCGCGCGCTGGCGGCGGCGGAGGATCAGGCCGTGCTCTCGGCCTGGGCCGGCCTCGGCTATTATGCCCGGGCCCGGAACCTGATCGCCTGCGCCCGCGCGGTGGCGGCCCTGCCGGGCGCGGCCTTTCCGGAAGCGGAGGAGGGTCTCCGCGCCCTGCCGGGAATCGGCGCCTACACGGCAGCGGCCATCGCAGCCATTGCCTTCGGCGCGCCGGCGGTGGTGATCGACGGCAATATCGAGCGCGTCATCACGAGGCTCGAGGCCATCGAAACCCCGCTGCCCCGGGCAAAGGCCGAGATCGCGGCCGCGCTCCGCCCGATGGTGCCGGCCGGCAGGCCCGGCGATTTCGCCCAGGCACTGATGGATCTCGGATCCGGCATCTGCCGGCCCCGCAACCCCGATTGCCTGCTCTGTCCGTTCCGCGGCGCCTGCAAGGCCGCCGCCCAGGGCCGCGCCACCACCTTTCCGGTCAAGCCGGCCCGCAAGGGCAAGCCCGTCCGGCATGGCACGGCCTATTTCGTCCGCGATGGCGTCGGGCGCATCCTGCTCGGCACGCGCCCGCCGAAGGGCCTGCTGGCCGGCATGGCGGAAATCCCCAATTCCGGCTGGGCCGAGACCGCGCCGCCGGAGCAGCCGCCGCTTCCGGCCATCTGGACCCGGCGCAACGCACCGGTCATCCATGTCTTCACGCATTTCGAATTGCGGTTGATCGTGGCGGAGGCGCAATTGTCCGGCGAGGCGCCGCCGCCGCCCGGCCTGCGCTGGGTGGCCATGGCGGATCTGGGGCAGGAACCCCTGCCCACGCTTTTCCGCAAGGTGATCGAGGCGGTCTGATCCGCTCAGGCAGCCTTCTGGGCAGCCCGGATCTCGGCACGCAGCACGTCGATCGGCTGGCGCTGGCCGTCGATCTCGACATGCCAGAACGTCCAGCCATTGCAGGCCGGCAGGCCCTGGACCAGCGCCCCGATCTTGTGGATCGAACCGACAATGCCATCGGCACCGAGTTGTCCATCGGGCCGAACCACGGCCGAATGACGCGCCTTGGCATCGGTCAGCACCGCGCCGGCGGCGATCCGCCCCGTCTCGACGAGGCTGGCAAAGGCCACGCGCGGCTCCTCGCGTTTGGCGAGAGGCTGGGTGAGCAGGTCCACCGGCAATGGCTCCACGGCAGCGATCCGTTCGGCGGCCGCCCTGGCATAGCCCGGATCGCGTTCGATCCCGACGAAATGCCTGCCGAGCCTTTTCGCCACGGCGCCGGTCGTGCCGGTGCCGAAGAACGGGTCGAGCACGAGGTCGCCCGGATTGGTGGCCGAGAGCAGCACGCGCTGGAGCAGGGCCTCGGGCTTCTGTGTCGGATGGGCCTTGGCGCCCTGGTCGTCCTTCAGCCGTTCGGCCCCGGTGCAGAGCGGCAGGAACCAGTCCGACCGGGCCTGGCAATCCTCGTTGCCCGCCTTCAGCGCCTCGTAATGGAAGGTGTATTTCTTCGCGCCGGCATCGCGTGCGGCCCAGATCAGCGTCTCATGCGCGTTGGTGAAGCGCCGGCCGCGGAAATTCGGCATCGGATTGGCCTTGCGCCAGATGATGTCGTTGAGGATCCAGAAGCCGAGATCCTGCAGGATCGAGCCGACGCGGAAGATGTTGTGATAGGATCCGATCACGAACAGCGTCGCATTCGGCTTCATCGCACGGCGTGCACCTTCCAGCCAGGCGCGGGTGAAGGAATCATAGGCGGCGAAGCTTGAGAACTGGTCCCATTCGTCATCCACCGCATCGACGAGGCTCTGGTCCGGGCGCGTCAGCGCACCGGAAAGCTGCAGGTTGTAGGGCGGATCGGCAAAGACGAGATCGACCGAGGCTTCCGGCAGGCGCGCCAGGGCTTCGAGGCAATCCTCGTTGAGAATCTGGTCCAGGAAGGAATCGTTCTGGAAAGACAAGCCGGCGCGGGAAGCGAGACCCCGGGTACGCAATACCTGACCCCGGGGCCCATGACTTGTCGCTTCCGAGCGGAGGATACGCATGACAGCCGCACCGGTAAGAACTTCGACGCGGCCGACTATGGCGACGGGGGATGAAAACGAAGTTTACGGGGGATTCACGCTGCCTGTCCCTTTTTGGGATGCCTGGCCCGTGTCAGGAATCGCCGGAAAGGGCGCGGCAGGGCGCATAGGAAAGCCGGTGCAGCGGGCAGAGGCCAAGCCGTGCAAGCGCCGCCTTGTGCGCCGGCGCGGGATAGCCGGCATGGCGGTCGAACCCATAGCCGGGATAGCGCCCCGCGGCGGCGGCCATCATCGCATCGCGCGTGACCTTGGCGATGATCGAGGCGGCCGAGATCGCCGGCACGCGCGCATCGCCGCCGATAACGGCGGCGGCGGGGATCGCGAGGCCCGGCGGGGTGAACTTGCCATCGACCAGGGCCGCCTCGGCCGGGCGGGGCAGGGCGGCCAGCGCCCGTGCCATGGCCAGCAAGGTCGCGCGATGGATGTTGAGCCGGTCGATTTCCGCGGGCAGCACGGTGGCGAGGCCAATCTCGGCACAGGCAAAGAGCGCCTCGGCCAGCTTTTCGCGGCGCTGGGCCGTGAGGGCCTTCGAATCGGCAAGGCCGGGCGGAACGCCGTTCGCCGGCAGCAGGACGGCGGCGGCCACGACCGGGCCGGCGAGCGGGCCGCGGCCGACCTCGTCGATGCCGGCAATCCGCGTCATCCCGGCTCTGCGCCATTCGGACCATTGGGGAATCTCGTCGGCCATGATGCCTTGCGCCCGGTTTGTGCGTATACGTCCTAACCCGGAAGCAGCGAGGTTCAAGCCCGGCCATGAGCGAGACACCCCCCGGCAATGTGGACAGCCTCGACGAGGCGGCAATCCTCGCCCGTTTCGTGGCCGGGGAAGCCGATACGGCCGGTCTCGTCGCCTATGCGCTGCATCGCCGTGCCCTGCTGGCTTTCCGCGCGGAATTCGCCCGGCGCACCGGGGCCTTGCCCTCTGCGGAGGCCGACCAGGCCTTCCTCATTTCCGAGATCACGGAGGAACGGCTCGCGGCCTATCGCGCCGAAGCCGGTCGCCGGCTCGGCACGAAGCCGGTGCCGCAGGAGGCGCCGCCCGAGCCGCGCCGCCGCACCCGCTGGATGGCCGTCCTCGGGGGGCCTCCGATGCTGATGCCTGATCAGCCGGACAAGGTGAACTGGCGCGGCCTGCTCTACAGGCTGGGCGTCCTGCTTCTCGCCGTGATCGTGACCTCGCTGCTCCTGCGTATCCTGTTCGTCCGGCCGCTCTGAACCACGGCAAATCAGAACAGCGACATCTGCCCCCCCGGCAGGACCGGCGGGGTGAAGAGATCCGTCCGCAGCCGCGAGGAATGCCGGCGCTTGATGCCAAGCCGCTGGCAGGCCAGCCGGAAGCGCTTGGCGAGCAGCTCGGCATAGGGGCCGGTCCCGGTCTGGCGGGTGGCGAAGGAGGAATCGTAATCCGCGCCGGATCGCATCGCCTGCACGAGGCTGAGCACATGCCGAAGCTTGCCCGGATAATGCACCAGCAGCCATTCGCGGAACAGCTCCCGCAGTTCAAGCGGCAGCCGGATCAGGATGTAGTTGGCTTCCTCGACTCCCGCTTCGGCCCCGGCCTCGAGGATGGCTTCGATCTCGTGATCGTTGATTGCCGGGATGATCGGCGAGGCGAGGATGGCCGTGGGAATGCCTGCCGCCGCGAGGTGTCGCAGCGCGTCGAGCCGCCGTGCCGGCGTCGAGGCGCGTGGCTCCATGTCGCGCGCCAGCTTTCCGTCCAGCGTGGTCACCGAGAGCGCGACGCGCGCCAGCCCCTTTGCCGCCATCGGCCCAAGCAGGTCGATATCGCGCACCACCATCGCGTTCTTGGTCACGATTGTCACCGGATGCTGGGTCCGGGCCAGCACCTCGAGGATCTGCCTTGTGATGCGGTAATGGCGCTCGATCGGCTGGTAGGGATCGGTATTGGTGCCCAGGGCGATCTCGCGCGGCTGATAGCGCGGATGGGCGAGTTCCCGTTCGAGCAGTTCCGCCGCATTCGGCTTGGCGAAAAGCCGCGATTCGAAATCGAGCCCCGGTGACAGCCCGAGATAGGCGTGGCTCGGCCGCGCATAGCAATAGGAACAGCCATGCTCGCAGCCGCGATAGGGGTTGATCGAGCGGTCGAAGGAGAGATCGGGCGAATCGTTCCGGGTGATGACCGAAACCGCCCGCTCCATCGTGGTCTCGGTGCGGAAGGGTGGCAGCGCCTCTTCCTCGCTCCAGCCATCCGCGAAGGCCTCGCGCTGCTGCTTCTCGTAGCGCCCTCCTGTATTGGTGACCGTGCCGCGCCCGCGCTCATGGGCACGCGCCAGCGGCGTCTGCACCCGCTCGAGACGCTGCGCCTCTGCCGGGTGGCGAGGTTCGAAACCGCTCATCTTGCGCTCCTGATTATAGAACGAAAAGTGAACAATCCGCAGAGGCGAGTCAAGCCCGCCGACATCCTGTCCCCGCCGGAGGCAGCCCCTTGCCAAAATCAATGTTGCGCTGCACAATGACAAGGCGGGCCGGAAACGGGCGCCGCGCGTCCGGAAAGGCTCCATGCTCACGGCTGTCATCGATGTGCGTCCTGAACCTCTCGCCCTGACGGCAACGTTGGGTCCGCTGGTCCGGGGCGTTGTCGAGGGGCTTGTCGGCAATGCCATGCTGGTCTGCCGGCAATCGACCGAGGAACTCGAGGCCATCGCCGATGCGGCGGGATGCCGGATCGTCACGGCCGAGAGCTGGCCCGACGGCTTTGCCCGCGCGTCGACGCTGGCACCGGGTTCGGGCCTGCTTGTTCTCGATACCGGCCTCCAGCTCGGGCCGGATTTCTGGCCGATCCTCGCGGATATCCTGCCGGCTTTGGGCGCCCGCCCGGCCATGTCCCAGCCGGCTCTGGGCGGCGGCATGGGCGGGTTGTTCGACGGGCTGATCGAGGGTGTGCGCACGATGGGCGGCCGGCCGAGCCGCAATGCGGCCCTGCTGCTGCCGCCGAGCCGGGCCCGGGACATCGCCTTGGCGAAGCTGGATCCCTATTCGGTGCGGTTCGGCCCGGAACTGGTGCGGCTCAAGGCCTCCGTCACCCGCGTCGAACTGCGCTGAATCGCCCTATCGCGGGAGCCGGGCGTAGAAATCCGCGATTTCCTGCATCTCCTGATCATCCATCATCCGGCTCATCACGCGCATTTCCTTGTGCGGCCGGCGGCCTGCGCGGAAATCCCGCATCTGCTTGAGCAGGTACTCGTAGTTCTGGCCGGCCAGATGCGGCACGTCCTTGTCCTTGGCGATGCCGTCATCGCCATGGCAGGCCATGCATTCGAGAATCAGCTGCCGGTTGGGTTGCTGGGCCATGGCGCCGGAACTGGCCATCAGGGCCAGCAGGATCAATCGTGTCTTCATGAGTCGATCCTGTCAGACCGTTGCGCCCTGCGCCTTGACCCGGCGCAAATGCTCGTCAAGCCGCGGCATGATCTCGACAAAATTGCAGGGCCGGTGGCGATAGTCGAGCTGGGCGGCGAGGATGCCGTCCCAGGCATCCCTGCAGGCGCCGGGCGAACCCGGCAGGCAGAAGATATAGGTCGCCCCGGCCACGCCCGCCGTGGCACGGGACTGGATTGTCGAGGTGCCGATCTTCGGGATGGAAATGTGGTGGAACAGCACGGAGAACCCGTCCATCCGCTTCTCGAAGAGCGGTTCCACGGCTTCCGGCGTGACATCGCGGCCGGTAAAGCCGGTCCCGCCGGTGGTGATGATGACATCCACGCCCTTGTCGGCGATCCAGCCGCGCAGGCAGGCGCGGATCGCCTCGATATCGTCCGGTACGATGCCCCTCTCGGCCAGCCGGTGCCCGGCGGCCTCGAGCCGCCCGACCAGCGTGTCGCCCGATTTGTCATCCGCGCGCGTGCGGGTATCCGAAACGGTCAGCACCGCGATATTGAGCGGGATGAAGGCCTTGCTCTCGTCGAGGCGCGCCATCGACATGATCAGAGCGCCCGCGTGTTGAATGTGTCGCAGGCCGCGACCTGTCCGGTCCGCAGCCCCTGCTGGAGCCAGCGCACGCGCTGTTCCGACGTGCCATGGGTGAAGCTGTCCGGCACGACATAGCCCTGCGCCTGCTTCTGGAGCTTGTCATCCCCGATCGCGGCAGCGGCATTCATCGCCTCCTCGAGATCGCCCTGTTCGAGGATCCGCCAGCGCTGGTTCGCATGGTGGGCCCAGACCCCGGCCAGGCAATCGGCCATGAGTTCGACGCGCACCGAGAGCTGGTTTGCCTCGCGGCGCGAGAGCCGCTGCTGCGCCTGCTGGACGCGCGGCAGGATGCCGAGCAGGTTCTCGATGTGGTGGCCCATTTCATGCGCGATCACATAGGCATAGGCGAAATCGCCACCGGCCCGCATCTTGGTCCGCATTTCCTCGAAGAAGCTCATGTCGAGATAGATGCGCGTATCGGCCGGGCAATAGAACGGCCCCATCGCCGATTGCGCACCGCCGCAGGCCGAACGCGTTGCCCCGCGGAAGATGACCAGCGGCGCCGGCTTGAACGGGATGCCGCGCTGCTGCGGCAGCACCTGTTGCCAGACATCCTCGTTGGTCTTGAGGACGCGCCCCACGAAGACGCGCAGCTGTTCTTCCTGCGGCGAGGACGAGCGCGGCGGCGCATTCTGCTGGCGCTGCACGATCTGCCCGCCGCTCCCGCCGGAAATCATCTCGGCCCCGCCGATCAGGATGGCGGGATTGATGCCCAGCGCCCAGCCGATCAGCGTGAGAATGGCGATCGTGCCGAAGCCGAGGCCGCCACGGCCGCCCGGAAAGCCGCCGCCCAGCATCCCGCCGGAACCGCTATCGCCGCGGCGATCCTCGATATTGCCGGATTCCTGGATGTCATCGAGACGCATGGCTCACTCCTCCCGAACGGTGATTCCACTGATACCAAGCCCGGGCCGGGAACAAAATCGCCTTTTTGCCGGGCCGGGCAGCGGCGTCACTCCGCCGCAAGCCGCGCCTTGAGGGCGCGGAGGTCACGCCAGGCCAGTGCCTTCTGGCCCGGCTGCCGCAGGAGATAGGCCGGATGAAGCGTAGCAAGGGTCGGGATCCGGTTCTGGCCGACCTCGACCTCGAACCATTGGCCGCGCAGGCGCAGGATGCCGTCCTTCCGGCCGGTGAGGTTCTGCGTCGCCGGCGCGCCCATCGTCAGCAGGATATCCGGCGCGGCGAGTTCGATCTGCCGATGGATGAAGGGCAGGCAGATCGCCACTTCCTGCGGGGTCGGCGTGCGGTTGCCCGGTGGCCGCCACGGCACGACATTGGCGATGTAGACATGGCTCCGGTCGAGGCCGACCGCCTTCAGCATCTTGTCCAGCAATTGCCCGGCGCGCCCCACGAAGGGCCGCCCGGTCTCGTCCTCCTCGCGGCCCGGCGCCTCGCCGATGATCATCACGCGGCCTTGCGGATTGCCGTCGGCGAAGACCAGCCGCGAGGCTGTCGCCTTCAGCGCGCAGCCATCGAAGGCGGCCATGATCGTGGCCAGTTCCTCGAGCGAGCCGGCCGAACGTGCCTGCAGCCGTGCCTGCATGATCGCATCATCCGGCGCTGCCGGGGCCGGGCGGGCGGGTGCGGCAGGCTGCGCGGGGTTTGCCGCCGCGGCGGTGCGGGTCGCCGCCGGTGCTTCCGGGCCTCGCTCGGGCATGGCAGGCGGCGGGGGAGGCTGGAGCCGGTTGACCGGTTCGTCGCCCACGATGATATCCACCCCGGCCGCGACGAGGAATTCGAGGATCCGGCGCGGCGATTGCGGTTCGGTCATCGCCAAGGCGCGGTCCTTTCCCCGATGCTTCCAGCTTGCATTTCGACCATCCCGACGCCAGAAAGAGGCACTCTCGGGCGCCCGGCCGGGTTCGGGAAATGGCTCCCGGCCGCGAAACTAGCCACCCCGAGGCAAAGCGACAAGCCGGTCCTTGAATTTAGTTCATATATAAACTATTCAGGACGGACAGGATCGAACGAGCGAGGGACGCGATGGAACTGCCGGAACGCGACGCGATGGAATATGATGTCGTCATCGTGGGTGGCGGCCCGGCCGGGCTTTCTGCCGCCATCCGTCTGAAACAGGCCGCGGCCGAACGCGGCGAGGAGATCTCGGTCGTCCTCGTCGAGAAGGGCTCCGAGATCGGCGCGCATATCCTCTCGGGCGCGGTGATCGACCCGGTCGGTCTCGACAGGCTGATCCCCGATTGGCGCACCGATCCCGATTGCCCGGTGAAGACGCCGGTCGTCGATGACCGCTTCTATTTCCTCGGCCCGGCCGGCGGCATCCGCCTGCCGAACATCGCGATGCCGAAACTGCTGGACAACCATGGCAATTACGTCATCTCGCTGGGCAATCTCTGCCGCTGGCTCGCCACCAAGGCCGAGGCGCTCGGCGTCGAGATCTATCCCGGCTTCGCGGCGCAGGAAGTCCTCTACAACGAGGCCGGTGCCGTGACCGGCATCGCCACCGGCGATATGGGCATTGCCCGGTCCGGCGAGATGAAGGACGGTTTCACCCGCGGCATGGCCCTGATGGGCAAGTACACCCTGTTCGCGGAAGGCGTGCGCGGCCATCTCTCGAAGCAGCTCATCGCCCGCTATGGCCTCGACCAGGGCCGCGACGTGCCGAAATTCGGCATCGGCCTCAAGGAACTCTGGCAGATCGACCCGGCGAAGCATCAGCCGGGCCTCGTGCAGCATTCCTTCGGCTGGCCCCTGGATTCGAAGACCGGCGGCGGCTCGTTCCTCTATCATTTCGACGACAATCTCGTCTCGATCGGCTTTGTCGTCCATCTGAACTACCAGAACCCGACGCTCTCCCCCTTCGACGAGTTCCAGCGCTTCAAGCAACATCCGATGATCCGCGAGGTCCTGGAGGGCGGCAAGCGCCTCTCCTATGGCGCGCGCGCCATCACCGAAGGCGGCTGGCAGAGCGTGCCGAAACTTTGCTTCCCCGGCGGGGCGCTGCTGGGCTGCTCGGCCGGTTTCGTCAATGTGCCGCGCATCAAGGGCAGCCACAATGCGATGATCTCGGGCATGCTCGCGGCCGATACGATTATCGAGGCTCTGGCCGAGGGGCGTGCCGGTGACGAGCTGATCGCCTACGAGCAGGCCTGGCGGTCGAGCGAGATCGGCAAGGATCTCAAGAAGGTCCGCAACGTCAAGCCGCTCTGGTCGAAATTCGGCACCTGGATCGGCGTGCCGCTCGGCGCGGTCGATATGTGGTGCAACGAGCTTTTCGGCTTCTCGCCCTTCGGCACGCTGAAGCATGGCAAGACCGATGCAGCCTCGCTGAAGCCGCTCGCCGAGGTCAGGCCGATCGCCTATCCGAAGCCGGATGGCGTGATCTCGTTCGACAAGCTGTCTTCCGTCTTCCTCTCCGGCACCAACCACGAGGAGGACCAGCCGATCCATCTAACGCTGAAGGATGCTTCCGTGCCGATCGCGCGGAACCTGCCCGTTTATGGTGAACCGGCGCGGCTCTATTGCCCGGCCGGCGTCTACGAGGTCGTCTATGGCGACGAGGCCCTGAAAACCGACCCGCGTTTCGTGATCAACGCGCAGAACTGCGTCCACTGCAAGACCTGCGACATCAAGGATCCGGCGCAGAACATCAACTGGATCGCGCCGGAAGGCGGTGGCGGCCCGACCTATCCCAACATGTGAGGATGGCCTTGCCCCGGGCGAGGCCTTCCGGTCGCGCCCCGGGGCTTGTGACTCGGGACGTTACTTCGCCGCTTCCGCGATCAGCGCCGCGATCTGCATCTTGTCGGTCACGCCACCGGAGCGGGCCACTTCCTTGCCGCCCTTGAAGACGAGGATCACTGACTGGTTGCGGATGTTGTAGGCCGACTTGAATTCCGCATCCATGTCGAAATCCACGGTGAAGGCGACAAGCTTCCCGAATTCCGGCGTCTTGGCCAGCTCGTTGAACACCACCTGCTGGCGTTTGCAGGTCGGGCACCAATCGGCATGGACATGGACCAGAACCGGCTTCGCGCCCTTCAGCGCGGCCTCGAATGCCGGCTTCTTGTATTCGAGGAAGCCGGTGGCCAGGGTCGCGGCCAGAACCGGCGAGGCGGCAAGGGCGGAAGCAGCCAGACCGGCAGCCAGCATCTGGCGCCGCGAGAGCAGGGGCGAACGGAACATCTTGGTTTTCCTCGAACAGTTCGGAATTGGCGGGAAGGCAATCAGCCGTGACGGGTGCATGTTGTGCATCCTGCCGGCCGCGAAGTCATATCACGAGGCTGCGGGCTGCGATCACATTCGCGTGCCCGGCGCCGGGGGGCGGGGGCGGGGCCGGCCCAGCGTGTCGCGGGGCGGCATTTGGGCCTTTCTGAAGCCTTGTTTCGGTGCTAACCGGAAGAATGTTCAATGCCGCGACTCGGCGTAAAGCAGGATTGGCGTTACCGGATGGATTGCAGGAAAAGCCCCCGTTCGTCTTCCGGCCCGATAAGTCGGGCGTTGCCGCGCGGCCTCGGTCTGGCCCTTGCGCTGGCGCTCGGCCTCTCGGCGGCCGAAGCGGCGCCGGCCAGCCAGGACCGCGTGACGCCGGGCCTCGGAGCCTCGGGCGCCTTCCTTGCCGGCGTGGTGGCGAATACGGAACGGGATACGGCTGCAGCCGCCGCCTTCTTCCGCGAGGCGCTGCGGGCTGATCCGCGCAATTCCGGTCTGATCGACCAGGCCTTCCTGGCCGAACTCGTCGATGGCAACATGGACGAGGCCTTCCGGCTGGCCGAACGGGCGGTCCAGCGTGACAAGTCGAACGCGCTCGCCCATGTCGCCCTCGGCGTGCGGTCCCTGCGCAGCCGCCAGTATGAACGCGCCAAGGCCAGCTTCGAGCGGGCCGGCGGCACCGTACGCGAGGCCGATCTCACCATTTCCCTGCTGCGCTCCTGGGCGATGACCGGGCTTGGCGAGATCAATGGCGCGCTGCAATCCGTCGACCGCTTCAAGGACAACGAGCTCCGCGGCTACCGCGATTTCTTCGCTGGCCTGATCGCCGAATCGGCCAAGCGGTTCGGCGAGGCCGAGAACCGCCTCGAAAGCGCCTACAAGGCCGATCCGAACATCCTCCGCGTGGCGGATGCCTATGCCCGGATCCTCTCGCGCCGCGGCAAGATGGCCGAGGCCGTGAAGGTGATCGAGGCCTGGCAGCAGCGCAATCCCAACCACCCCTATCTCGACCGGCAGGCCGCGTTGCTGGCCAAGGGCGAGCAGCTGCCCCCCCTGGCCAGCTCCATTGCCGAGGGCACGGCCGAAGTCTTCTACGGGCTCGGCGCGGTCGGTTCCGCCGCACGGGATCCGATGTCCGCGGTGATCTACCTGCAGCTTGCGCGCTATCTCGCCCCGAAGGACGAGGTCATCTCCACCACCCTGGCCGAATTCTTCGAGCAGATGCGCCAGCACGCCCGCGCGGCCCAGCTTTATGAAACCATCCCCGCCAGTTCCGTGCTGGCCAATCGCGCCGCGATCGGCCGGGCCGGCGCGCTCGAGCGCATGGAGCGCACGGATGAGGCCATCGCCGTCCTGCGCGAGTTGCTGCTGCGCAATCCCGGCGATCTCGAGGCTGCCGACACATTGGGGTCGATCCTGCGCATGAAGAAGCGCTGGCTGGAATCGGTCGAGGTCTACGGCGCCGCCATTGCCTCGCTGCCCAAGGTCGAGCAGCGGCACTGGCCGCTCTTCTTCGGCCGCGCCATCGGCTACGAGCGTTCCAAGCAATGGGAGAAGGCCGAGCCGGATTTCCTCACCGCCCTCGAACTCCTGCCGGCCCGCCCGCGCAGCCCGCGCGAACGGGTGGAGCGGGCCCAGGTTCTCAACTACCTCGCGTATTCCTGGGTGGATATGCGGATGAATATCGAGAAATCCTTCGACATGCTGCGCGAGGCCGTCGCCTTCTCGCCGGGGGACGGCGCCATCGTCGATTCCCTCGGCTGGGCCTTCTACCGCCTCGGCCGCTACGAGGATGCCGTGCGCGAACTCGAGCGCGCCGTGCTGCTCAAGGCCGGCGATCCGACGATCAACGACCATCTCGGCGATGCCTACTGGAAGGTCGGCCGTACCCGCGAGGCCCGGTTCAAGTGGGAACAGTCGCTCGGCCTCAATCCGGAGCCGGAGGATATCGAGAAAATCCGGCGCAAGCTCGAAACCGGCCTCGAGGAAGGCCCGGCAGCCAATGCTGCCCCGCCCAAGCCGAATGGCGGCTGAGCGGAGCAGGGCGGCCGGATGCTGACCGAATTCGCACTCGCGAAGGTCAACCTCTTCCTGCATGTCCTCGGCCGCCGGCCGGATGGCTATCACCTGCTTGAAAGCCTCGTGGCTTTTGCCGATCACGGCGACGAGGTGCATCTCCTGCCGGATCAGCCGCTGGGCCTGTCGATCGAGGGGCCCTTTGCCGCCGGGCTGTCGGTGGCCGATGACAATCTCGTCCTGCGGGCGGCACGCTCCTTCGTCGCGCATGTCGGCCCGGGCCGCCTGGGTCGTTTCGTGCTGGTCAAGGCATTGCCCGTCGCCTCCGGGATCGGGGGCGGCTCGGCCGATGCCGCCGCGGCCTTGCGCCTTCTCGCCCGGGCAAATGACATCCCGCTCTCCGATCCGCGGCTGATCGATTGCGCGGCCATGCTGGGCGCCGATGTGCCGGCCTGCCTCGACCGGAAAACGCGCCTCATCTCGGGTATCGGCCATGAGCTTGGCCCGCCTCTCGCCAGCGAGCCGGCGCCGGTGCTCCTGGTCAATCCGGGGGTCGGCGTCTCGACCGCCGAGATCTTCCGGCAACTCGGGCTGGAGCCCGGCCAGCGCCACGAGAGGCCACCGGTCTCCTATGCGCGCATGCCGCTGCAGCCGCTCAATTTCCTTGCCACCCAGACGCGGAACGATCTCCAGCCGCCGGCCGAGGCGCTGGTGCCCGAGATCACGGCCGTTCTCGGGGCGCTCCGCCATCAGGCCGGCTGCTGGCTGGCGCGCATGTCCGGCTCGGGCGCGACCTGTTACGCCATTTTCTCCAATGCCCATGCCCGGAATGCCGCCGCGCGCGACATTGCTGCTCGGAACCCCGGCTGGTGGGTATCGGCGACCGCGCTCCGCCTGCCCGGCTGGGATATTGTCACCCGCGCGCCGGTGGGAGGCTGAGCGATGATCAGCCCCGACCATGTCCGCCTCATGGCGCGATACAATGCCTGGCAGAACCGCTCGCTCATCTCGGCGGCCGAGGGGCTCGACGATGCCGCGCGGCGGCTGGATCGCGGCGCCTTTTTCGGCAGCATCCTCGGCACGCTCAACCATGTCGCCTGGGGCGACACGGTCTGGATGCATCGCTTTACCGGGCGGCCCAAGCCGCCGCTGCCGAACCGGCTTTCGGCAACCCTGTTCCCGGACTGGTCAAGCTATCTCGCGGCACGGCAGGCACTCGACGCCGAGATCCTCGACTGGGCCGGCCGTGTCGGAGCGGATTGGCTTGCCGGCACCCAGAGCTGGATGTCCGGCGCCGCCGGCCGCGAGGTGTCCCGCCCGAACTGGGCGCTGGTGGCGCATTTCTTCAACCACCAGACCCATCATCGCGGGCAGGTCCATGCCATGCTGACAGCAGCCGGCGCCCAGCCCGACGATACGGACCTGTTTTTCGTGGATCCTGCAGGGGAAGGGCCGGCCTGAATGCCGGCTGCCCTCAATGGGCCCGGTTCACGCAGAAATCGACAACCTCATCGAGCGCGTCACGCATCGGCGAGGCGGGGAACAGCGCCAGCCCGTCCTTGGCCATGGCGGCATAGTGCCGGGCGCGCTCGACCGTGTCTTCCAGGGCGCGATGCTTCTTGAGCAGCTCGATCGCCCGCCCGAGGGCGACATCGTCATGCGCCCCGTCTTCCAGCGCCGCGCGCCAGAAGGCCCTCTCGTCATCCGAGCCGCGCCGGAAGGCGAGCACCACGGGCAGCGTGATCTTGCCCTCGCGGAAATCATCGCCGACATTCTTGCCGAGCTTGCTGGCCGTCCCGCCGTAATCCAGCGCATCGTCGATGAGCTGGAAGGCGATGCCGAGATTGAGCCCGTAGGATCGGCAGGCCTTCTGCGCCGTCTGGTCCGCGCCCGCAAGGATCGGCCCGACTTCGGCTGCGGCGGCGAAGAGGGCCGCCGTCTTGGCGCGGATGACCGAGAGATAGTCATCCTCGGTGGTGGCGGTGTTCTTGGCGGCGGCGAGCTGCATGACCTCGCCCTCGGCGATCACCGCGGCTGCTGTCGAGAGCACGTCGAGGCATTGCAGCGACCCGACCTCGACCATCATCTTGAAGGCCTGGCCGAGCAGGAAATCGCCCACGAGCACGCTGGCCTCGTTGCCCCAGACCTTGCGCGCCGAAGGCTTGCCGCGGCGGAGATCGCTCTCGTCGACGACATCGTCGTGCAGGAGCGTGGCCGTATGCATGAATTCGACCGAGGCCGCGAGCTTGATATGCCCCTGCCCGGAATAGCGGGCGAGCTGGGCGGTGGCGAGCGTCAGCATTGGCCGCAGCCGCTTGCCGCCGGAGGAGATCAGATGCTGGGCCACTTCCGGGATCATCATCACGTCGGAGCCGGTCCGGGCGAGGATCGTCTCGTTGACGCGGGCCATATCGTCTTTCAGCAAACCGACCAGCCGGTCGATTGTTTCGCCTTTTGGCTTTTCTCCGAAGGAAACGACGACGCCCACGATCCCGACCTCTGAATTCCGTCCCCGGCGATCATGCCGGATTGCTTTCCATACGCCGCTACGCGAAGAAAACCAAATGCAACTTGGGGCCCGGCCCTTGGCTGGCAAGGGGATGCGTCATTGGGTGCGAATGGGGCCGGCGAGGGCGGGACGACCGAAGACCGGCTCTTCCGGGGGGCGCTTGTCCTGCGCCAGCCTGCCCGGGGGCATCGGGCCGGAACCGATGCGGTCCTCCTGGCGGCGGCGGCCTCGCCGGGGGCCCGTCATGTCCTGGATATCGGCGCCTCGACAGGCCTTGTCGGCCTGCAGGTGGCGCGGATGCAGCCCGGGGCCCGCGTGCTCCTGCTCGAACGGGATCCCGCCATGGCGGAACTGGCCCGGCAGAATATCGCAGCCAACGGATTGGCCGACCGGGTCGCCTGCCGGGAGGCGGATGCCCTGGCGCTCGGCCGCGAGGCGGACCTGCGCGAGGCTTTCGACCTGGTCCTGACCAATCCGCCCTATCTCATGCCGGGAAGGGGCCGCGCCTCGCCGGATGCGGCCCGGCGGGCCGCTCACGAATTGGAGGGGGATCTCGATGGCTGGCTGCGCAATGCTGCCACGGTGATGGCGCCGGGCGGCGAGATCGTGATGATCCATCGGGCCGATGCGCTTGACAAGATCCTCCCTGCCATGGCGCGCCGCTTTGGTGGTCTTGCCTTCCGTTTCATCCATCCCCGGGCCGACGAGCCCGCCCATCGGCTTCTCGTTTCGGGCCGGAAGGGCTCACGCCAGGGCCTCGCCATCCTGCCGCCGCTCTTCCTGTTCGAGGGCGAACGGCCAAGTGCCCTTTCGGCCGCGCTTCATGACGGGACGGCCAGCTTGCCGATGCGGGAGCAGCCGGCCTGAGGCGGCGCGGGCGGAAACCGGGCGGCCAGCGCCGCCCGGCAGGGGCATGGTCCGGATCCGCGATCAGTACCGGCAGACGCGGACCCAGCGCCGGACATAGCCATAGGGCGTCCAGACCACGCGCGGGCGGGTCACGCAGCGACGGTGATAGACCGGCGCCGGATGGTAGTAATAGGGCCGGTAATGGTGCCGCCGGTAGACATGGCGATACGGCCTGTAATGGCGATGCGGCCGGTAATGACGGCGATGGTGATAGACCGGGCTGGTCTGCGCCTTGGACTGGGCATCCAGCGCGAGGGCCGGCGCGGAAGGAATGCCTGCCGCGCGCACGGGGGTGAGGCCGGAAAGGCCAAGGATCGCCGCGAACAGGGCAGCGAGGATCATGGGTGAAGAACGGGTCATGGTGCTCTCCTGAGGTCGCCCATCATGAGCCTACCCACGCAACATGAATGGTTGCGAAACAAGGCAACGAAACGGGAAGGCCGGCGCGGGGCCGGCCTTCCTTCGGGGGCGGGGTTGTCAGGGTTCACATCGGCCGCAGGCAGTAGAATTCGGCCGGGCCGCCTTGCGGGTTCGGCACCTGCTGGACGATGGCGCAGTTGCTGAAGCCGTTGATGCGGACGATGCGCGGCGTCGAGCGCTGGTTGTGCTTGCAGCGGTCGCTGTCGAGGCCGTTCTGGCTGCCTTCGCAATTGGTGCTGCGCGAGCGGCCGCGGCCATTGTTCGGCTCCTTGTTCGGCTCGTTCGGGTTGAAGGCAGCAATCGGGCTGGCCGCCATCGGGCCACCGCCGGCGCCGCCATTGCCGGCCGGGCCGCCGCCGCCACCACCATTGCCGGCGGCCTGTGCCTGGACCGGGCCCGAGGTCAGGGCCGCGATGCCGAACATGCCGGCAACCGTGCCGGCGGAGAGCGAGAGGGCGAGGGCCAGCATGCTGAAACGGCTGGCCTTGCGGAACTTGGTGGTCTGGGTGTTCGAAAGCTTGGTCATGGGTTTTCTCCGGGGTCTCGAGGTTGGGGCGCCGGGGGGCGAGCGCCATGACCGGGACAATGCCGCCTCCCGCGCCGGCTGGCGGTGCGTTCGCGCACAGGCCCTTCACGCCCTGTTAACCGCGCTGCTTCGGGTGAAGGGGCTTGCGAGCCTCCCGCGCGCTCGGCTAGGGGAAACCAACGCCTTTTCCGGGATGATCCGCCGTGACTGCTTTGATGCATGGGCCCGAAGCCCTCCGACCCGACCGGTCCTTCCAGGGCCTGATCCTGACGCTCCAGCTTTTCTGGGCGGAAAAGGGCTGCGTCATCCTGCAGCCCTATGACATGGAAGTCGGCGCCGGCACCTTCCATCCGGCCACGACCCTGCGTGCGCTGGGGCCCCGGCCGTGGAACGCGGCCTATGTCCAGCCCTCGCGCCGGCCGAAGGATGGCCGTTATGGCGAGAACCCGAACCGGTTCCAGCATTATTACCAGTTCCAGGTGATCCTGAAGCCCAGCCCGCCGAACCTGCAGGAACTCTATCTCGAGAGCCTCTATGCCATCGGCATCGACCCGGCTCTGCATGACCTGCGCTTCGTCGAGGATGATTGGGAAAGCCCGACCCTCGGCGCCTGGGGCCTCGGCTGGGAATGCTGGTGCGATGGCATGGAAGTCAGCCAGTTCACCTATTTCCAGCAGGTGGCCGGGCAGGAATGCGCGCCGGTGGCGGGCGAACTCACCTACGGGCTCGAGCGCCTCGCCATGTACCTGCAGGGCGTCGACAACGGCTTCGAGCTGAATTTCAACGGGCTCGAGGGCGAGGCGAAGGTCACCTACGGCGATGTCTTCCGGCAGGCCGAGGAGGAGTATTCCCGGCACAATTTCGAGTATGCGAATACGGACAAGCTCTTCCGCAACTTCGCCGAGGCCGAGGCCGAATGCCGCGCCCTGCTGGCTGCGGGCGAAAGCGGCGAAGGCGAGCGCCATCGCCAGGTCCTGCCCGCCTATGACCAGTGCATCAAGGCGAGCCATGCCTTCAACCTGCTCGATGCACGCGGCGTGATCTCGGTCACCGAGCGCCAGAGCTACATCCTCCGCGTGCGCGAACTGGCCAAGGCCTGCGGCGCCGCCTGGGTGAAGACCGAAGCCGGCGGCGCGGCATGAACCGGCGCGGCTTCACCTCGGCCCTGCTGGCCGGCCTCGCGGCCATGCAGGCTCTCGCGCAGGATGCGTCGGCCGGATCCGATCCGGTGGCGGTGGTCCGGCGCGTCTATGACCCCAAGGTAAAGTATAACCAGCGGGGCTATTCGGCGCGGCTCAACCGGCTCCTGCAGGCGGCGCAGCGCAAATCGCGCCAGCTCAACGAGGTCGTGTCCGGCCTCGATTTCGACCCCACCATCAATGCGCAGGATTCCGACGACAATTTCCGCGAGACGCTGAGATATGCCGTCCGCAGCCAGGGCGCCGACAGGGCGGTGGTCGAGGCGCGGATGCGGATCAGCAAGGGCGCGCCGGAGCAGACGATCGTTTTCGAACTCGTGCTCGAAAACAAGGTCTGGCGGATCGATGATATCGTCAACCCCGCGCAAACCGATGGCTGGCGCTGGTCGAAACTGCTCGAGGCGGGTGCCCGGGGCGAATAACCGAACCCGGTCCGGCAGCGGACCGGCCAAACTCAACCTGCCGGCCTGCCCGGCTTCACGCGAGGGAACAACCATGACGAAACCGCATGTGGGTGGAACAGCGCCGATCCCCGTCGAGGTGGAGAAGGGCAAGGATTACTGGTGGTGCACCTGCGGCCTGTCGAAGAACCAGCCGTTCTGCGATGGCTCGCACAATGCCGAGGGGAAATTTACCCCGATGCAATGGACCGCCGAGTCCGATCGCCGCGTCTTCTTCTGCACCTGCAAGCAGACCGGCAAGTCGCCCTTCTGCGACGGCGCGCATAACAAGCTCTGATCCCGCTTCCTCCGGATCGCACGCGCCGGCGGCGCGACGAACCGGAACTCCCCGATCCCGGAAAGCTCATGCCCGATCTTCTGTTCGAACTCTTCTCCGAGGAAATTCCGGCCCGCATGCAAAAGCAGGCCTCGGAGGATCTCAAGCGCCTCGTGACCAACGCGCTGGTCGAGGCGGGCGTGACCTATGAGGGCGCGCAGGCCTATGCGACGCCGCGCCGGCTGGCTTTGCATGTCGTCGGCCTGCCGGCCCGCCAGCCGGATACGCGCGAGGAACGGAAGGGCCCGCGCGTCGGCTCGCCCGAGGGCGCGATCCAGGGCTTCCTGAAAGCGGCGGGGCTCGCCTCGCTCGCTGAGGCGAAGATCGAGAGTGATCCGAAGAAGGGCGAATTCTATGTCGCCGTGATCGAGAAGCCGGGCCGGCCTACGCTGGACCTGCTGGCCGAGATCCTGCCGGCGACGATCCGCGCCTTCCCCTGGCCGAAGAGCATGCGCTGGGGCGCGGCCAGCACCTCCTCCGCGTCGCTCCGCTGGGTGCGCCCGCTCCGCGCCATCCTCGCCACCTTCGGCGCGGAGACCGAAGAGCCCGAAATCGTGCCGTTCGAAGTGGACGGGCTCGCCGCCGGCAACATCACCTATGGCCATCGCTTCATGGCTCCCGATTCCATCCGCGTGAAGCGCTTCGAGGATTACGCGGCGAAGCTCGAGGCGGCGAAGGTCGTGCTCGATCCGGCCCGCCGCAAGGAGATCATCCGGCAGGATGCCCGCAACCTCGCCTTCGCGCAGGGGCTCGAGGTCGTCGAGGATGAGGGCCTGCTCGACGAGGTCGCCGGCCTTGTCGAATGGCCCGTCGTGCTGATGGGCCGATTCGAGGAAGCCTTCCTCGACGTGCCGGGCGAGGTCATCCGCGCCACGATCCGCGCGAACCAGAAATGTTTCGTGCTGCGCGGGCCCGATGGGCGACTGGCCAACCGCTTCCTGCTGGTCTCCAATATCGAGGCCAGGGATGGCGGCGCCACCATCATCGCCGGCAACGAGCGCGTGATCCGCGCCCGGCTCTCCGATGCCAAGTTCTTCTGGGAGACGGACAAGAAGGTCTGGCGCGAGGATCGCGATTTCGCCCGGCTGGAGCGCTTCAGAAACGTCACCTTCCACGAGAAGCTCGGCAGCCAGTGGGACCGGATCGAGCGCATCCGCGCCTTGGCGAAGGAACTCTGCGCCGTGACAGGCGCCGATCCGGAAAAGGTCAACGATGCTGTAACAATCTGCAAGCTCGACCTGCAGACCGAGGTGGTGGGCGAATTCCCGGAAGTGCAGGGCCTGATGGGCCGCATCTATGCCGGACAGATCGGGCTCGACCCCTCGGTGGCCGCGGCCTGCGAGGAGCATTACAAGCCGGCCGGCCCGGGCGATTCCGTGCCGAAGGACCCGGTTTCCGTCACCGTCGCGCTGGCGGACAAGCTCGATACGCTGGTCGGGTTCTGGGCGATTGATGAAAAGCCCACCGGGAGCAAGGACCCCTATGCGCTCCGCAGGGCAGCGCTGGGCGTGATCCGGTTGGTGGTGGAGAATGGGGTACGTCTTGAATGGCTGAAGCTTGCATGGCTTCCCACTTCAAACGCTTTGACATCCATCGTTACAGCGGCTGCCCAAAGGCAATTAGATGCATACCGGGCCCTTGTTGATGCTGGCTTATCCGAAAACTCAGCGTCGATTGTGCGCGAACTAATTTTGGAGCCATTTAGCGAAGAAGGCTCAAGACGGATCGGCGCAGCGACAGCGCAGTGGTCGTGGGAACAAGCAACAGACCTCCTCTCCTTCTTCCATGACCGCCTGAAGGTCATGCTCCGCGATTCCGGCGCGCGGCATGATCTGGTCGATGCCGTGCTCGGCAATGGCGAACCGAACGACGACCTCCTCCTCGTCGTCCAGCGCGTGAACGCCCTCGGCCGCTTCCTCGAAACCGAGGACGGGAAGTCCCTCCTCGCCGGCTTCAAGCGCGCGGCGAATATCCTCCGCGCCGAGGAAAAGAAGGATGGCGAGGGCGCCTTCGAGGCCGCCGCCGATCCCGCCCTCTGCCGTGAGGCGAGCGAGAAGGCCCTGCTCG
>JAIXSR010000017.1 GCA_027484605.1 Hyphomicrobiales bacterium
TCGTCGAGGAACATGTATTCCGAGCATGGATTCGAGGCATTGATCCGCCCGGAAGCCGGGCAGGTATGCCAGTCATTCATGGTCGTGTTGAAATGCAGGCCCGGATCTGCCGAGGCCCAGGCCGCATAGCCGATCTTCTCCCACAAATCGCGGGCCTTGAGCGTCTTGGCCACCTTGCCATCGATGCGGCGGATCAGGTTCCAGTCGCCATCGGCTTCGACCGCACGCAGGAAATCGTCCGTCAGCGACACGGAATTGTTCGAGTTCTGGCCGGCAACGGTCAGATAGGCCTCGGAATCCCAGTCGGTATCATAGATGTCGAATTCGAGATCCTTGTAGCCCTGCCTGGCGAACTGGATCACGCGCTTGATGTAGTTGTCCGGCACCATCACGCGGCGGGCGGCCTTGATCTCGCGCTTCAGGGCCGGGTTCTTCTCCGGATCGAAGCAGGCATCCGAATTGGAACCATCCGCGCCCTCGCAATTGAGGCAGGCGCGCATGATCGCCTTCATGGCCTTGGCATTGATCTTCGAGCCGGTGACGAGCGCAGCAACCTTCTGCTCTTCCTTCACCTTCCAGTCGATATAGGCCTCGATATCCGGATGGTCGGCATTGACGACCACCATCTTCGCCGCCCGGCGCGTCGTGCCGCCCGACTTGATGGCGCCCGCAGCGCGGTCGCCGATCTTGAGGAAGCTCATCAGCCCCGAGGAACGGCCGCCCCCGGACAGCTTCTCTCCCTCGCCGCGCAGGGCGGAGAAGTTCGAGCCCGTGCCCGAGCCGTATTTGAAGAGGCGCGCCTCGCGCACCCAGAGATCCATGATCCCGCCTTCGTTGACGAGATCGTCCTGCACGCCCTGGATGAAGCAGGCATGCGGCTGCGGATGCTCGTACGAGGATTTCGAGCGGGTCAGCTTGCCGGTCTTGTAATCGACATAGAAATGGCCCTGGCCCGGGCCGTCGATGCCATAGGCCCAGTGCAGGCCGGTATTGAACCATTGCGGCGAGTTCGGCGCGACGCGCTGGGTGGCGAGCATGTAGCAGAGCTCGTCAAAGAAGGCCTGCGCATCATCCTCGGAGGTGAAATAGCCACCCTTCCAGCCCCAATAGGTCCAGCAGCCGGCCAGCCGGTTGAAGACCTGCTTGGCGGAGATTTCCGAACCATAGCGTTCCTTTTCCGGCAGGCGGGCCAGGGCAGCCTCGTCTGGCACCGAGCGCCAGAGGAACGAGGGGACATCGTTCTCCTCGACGCGCTTCAGGGCGGCGGGCACGCCCGCCTTGCGGAAATACTTCTGCGCCAGCACATCGGCGGCCACCTGGCTCCAGCTTTCGGGAACCTCCAGCTTCTCGAGCCGGAACACCACCGAGCCGTCGGGATTCTTGATCTCCGACCGCGTCTCGTGGAAGGCCAGCCCCGCATAGGGCGTCTGGCCTGCCTGGGTGTAAAGCCGTTCGAACTTCATGTGTCGTCCCCTTTGGGTGCCTCGGCACCGCTTGTCTTGCTCTTGCGAAGCGCCCGAACCGCAAGGGAGAGGCGAATCCACACGAGCCGTGAAAACTCACGGCCCCCGCCTGCTCCGTTTGACTTGCCAGAACCCCCGACCCTGATCGCGGAAGAGATTTTGGGTGTCCCGGAAAATCGGCCCCCCGGCCGCATCCTGAACCCCGGTTTTTTGTCGCCGGATTTGGCCCGGCGGCCTCTGTCGCGAAGATCCCCAAGCTAGGACAGCCGCTTCGAGGCCGTCAACATCTAGTTGGGTATCCACATGATGGTCGCAACATCTGGTGACTAACTTGTGAATCGTGGGGACAATTCGGCGATTCTTTACAACGGTATGATGAGTCAGGATTTTTCTCGGCAGGTGACTCGCCGACTTCCTGATCCGGCAAAAAATCAAGCGGATTCTTCGGGCAAATTCGCCGCATTGGACAGCGCATACCCCGAAAATTCCCCCCTCCGATTCTCGACTCGGACCGGAGCGGGCGCCACTAGATCTGGGGCTCCGGCCGGGCAGCGCCACAAGACGCCAGGTCCGGATATCAGCCGGGAATCCCGGCCTTCGTCCTTGGAATCGCTGGACCTCCGGGCACAAATTTGCGAGAAGCAGCGTCAGCGGCGCTCGCCGGCGCGGGCGAACGAATCACATTCCGCCCGCAGGCGATTCGCAAAACCGGATGATGACGATGAAGACCCTTCTCCTGCAGATTTTCACCTGGTGGAATGGCCAGACCCTGGGCACCCGCTTCTGGACATGGCGCAAGGGCGAGAAAGTCGGAACCGACCAGTTCGGCAACACCTATTACCGCACGCGCGGCGGCGCGAAGGATCCGGCTTTGGGCCATGAGCGCCGCTGGGTGATCTATAACGGCGAGGCGGATGCCTCGATGATTCCCCCGGGCTGGCACGGCTGGATGCATCACCGCGTTGCCGTGCCGCCGTCGCAGGAAGACTATGCGGCGAAGGAATGGGAGATGCCGCATGAGGGCAACCCGACCGGCTCCGCCGCAGCCTATCGGCCCGCCGGCTCCATCCTTGCGCCCGGCCAGCCGGCCGGCACGCGCAGCGAATACGAGCCCTGGCGGCCGTAACGCCCTTTTTTCGACCGGATTTCGGTGATAGGGCAAATCCGTCGCCGTCGAGGCGAGCCAATGGGATTCGAAGGGGAACCATGATCCGGCATTTTCGGTTGCTCCCGCTTGTCGGCCTGAGCCTTGCAGGCCTCATGGCGGCTCCGGCCCTTGCCGACAAGATCAAGAATCCGACGGCGGTCTTCGCCGGTCTCGACAAGATCACCGGGCGGATCATCGCCTTCGAGGCGTCCGTGGACGAAACGGTGCAGTTCGGATCACTGCAGCTGACGCCGCGCATCTGCTATTCCCGGCCGGATTACGAGAACCCGCAGACGACCACCTTCCTCGAGGTCGAGGAAGTCAGCACGGACAACCAGTACAAGAAGATCTTCGCCGGCTGGATGTTCGCCGCCAGCCCGGGCCTGAACGCCATCGAGCATCCGGTCTATGATGTCTGGCTGACGGACTGCAAGGGCGGCACCGAGATCATCAAGACCCCGCCGGAAACCGACGAGGTCGAGGAAACCCCGCCGCCGCTCGCGGCTGATCGCAAGCAGTCGCCCAAGCCGGTCTCGCCGGTCCAGCGCGGTCCGGGGCAGGCAGCCACCAATGCGCCGCTGCGCCTGCCGGACAGCACGGGCCTCGGCGCGCCGGTTCCGCCGGCAGCTTTGGCGCCGCGCGCCCAGCCGCAGCAGCGCTTCTTCCCGACCACGACGGGCCCGGCCCGCGGTGGCGCGGCCTATGATCCCGGCCCGCGCAACTGAGGCCGGCTGACACCCTGCCGGCTGGTCACGCGGTGGTCGGGAGTGCCGCGAGCACCGTGCGGATATCGCCCGGTCCCTCGGATGGCCAGACATGGAAATCGCCCTGCCTGTCCAGCGCCGCATCGAGCTGTGCCCGATAGGCCTTGCGCGGAACCTCGATCGCACCGAATTGCTGGAGATGGGCGGTCACGAATTGCGTGTCCAGCAAGGTGAACCCGCCGGCGCGCAGGCGCGCCACAAGGTGCACGAGGGCGATCTTCGAGCAATCCCGCGCGCGGTGGAACATGCTTTCGCCGAAAAACGCCGCGCCGAGCGCGATGCCATAAAGCCCGCCAACCAGCGCCTCGCCCTCATAGACCTCGACCGTATGGCAGAAGCCCTGGTCGAACAGCGCGCCATAGAGCCGCCGGATCGGGCGGTTGATCCAGGTCGCGCCCTCGTCCTGGCGGGGCGCAGCGCAGGCCTCGATCACGGCCGGGAAATTCCGGTCCACCACCACGCGATACCGTTCCTGCCGCACGAGCCGGCCGAGGCGCGAGCCGACATGGAAGGCGTTCAGCGGCAGGATGCCGCGCTTCTGCGGCTCGACCCAGTGCAGGCCGGGATCATCGGCGCTCTCGGCCATCGGGAAGATGCCGGCCGCATAGGCGCGCAGCAGGATATCCGGGGTGATCGGGAGATCCTGGTCAGCATCCTGCATCGGCAAAGGCCCGCTTCCTGCGATGGCGTGGTCTGCATAGGCGTCGACGGGTGCACCCGGTCAGGCGGGCTCGCCCATGCCGCCGTCGCGCAGGAACTTCTCCAGCCAATGGATATCATAGAGGCCATTCTGGATATCCTGGTTCCGCACGAGCGTGCGGAAGAGCGGGAGCGTGGTCTCGATTCCGTCGACGACGAACTCGTCCAGCGCGCGGCGCAGGCGCATCAGGCATTCGTTCCGCGTCCGGCCATGGACGATCAGCTTCGCCACCAGCGAATCGTAATGCGGCGGGATGCGGTAGCCCTGGTAGACGGCCGAATCGACGCGCACGCCGAGCCCGCCCGGCGGGTGGAAATAGGTGACCATTCCCGGCGAGGGGCGGAAAGTCGCCGGATGCTCGGCATTGACGCGGCATTCGATCGCGTGGCCGGACACCTTGATGTCGCTCTGGCTGACCGAGAGTGGCGAGCCTGCCGCTACCTTGATCTGCTCGTTCACGAGGTCGATCCCGGTGATCATCTCGGTCACCGGATGCTCGACCTGGATGCGCGTGTTCATTTCGATGAAATAGAACTCGCCATTCTCGTAGAGGAATTCGATCGTGCCGGCGCCGAGATAGCCCAGTTCCGACATGGCACGGGCCACGACTCCGCCGATCTTCTCGCGCTGCTCGGCATTGAGGGCGGGCGAGGGGCCTTCCTCCCACACCTTCTGGTGGCGACGCTGGAGCGAACAATCGCGCTCGGCGAGATGGATCGCGCCGCCCTTGCCGTCGCCCAGAACCTGGATCTCGATATGCCTCGGCTTTTCGAGATATTTCTCGATATAGACCGCGTCATCGCCGAAGGCCGCCTTGGCCTCGGTCCGGGCTGCGGCCAAAGCGTAGGAGAGGTCATCCTCGGTCCGGGCGACCTTCATGCCGCGTCCGCCGCCACCGGCCGCAGCCTTGATGATCACGGGGAAGCCGATCTCGGCCGCCACCCGCTTGGCCTCGGCATCCTCGGTGATGCCGCCATCCGAGCCCGGCACCACGGGAATACCCAGCCGGACAGCGGTTTTCTTCGCCTCGATCTTGTCGCCCATCGTGCGGATATGCTGCGATTTCGGGCCGATAAAGCCGATCTTGTGCTGCTCCAGCACTTCGGCGAAACGCGCATTCTCCGAGAGGAAGCCGTAGCCGGGATGCACCGCATCGGCCCCGGTGATCTCGCAGGCAGCAATCAGCGAGGGAATGTTGAGATACGAATCCCGCGGCGAGGGCGGGCCGATACACACGCTCTCGTCGGCGAGCTTGACATGCATCGCATCCGCATCGGCCGTCGAATGGACCGCGACCGTCGCGATCCCGAGTTCCTTGCAGGCGCGGAGGATCCGAAGCGCGATCTCGCCGCGATTGGCGATGAGGACCTTGTCGAACATGTTACTCGATCACCAGCAGCGGTTCGCCGTATTCTACCGGCTGGCCATCCTCGACGAGGATATGCGTCACGGTGCCGGCCCGCGGCGCCACGATCTCGTTGAAGGTCTTCATGGCCTCGACCAGCAGGACTTTCTCGCCCTGCTTCACCTGGCTGCCGATCTCGATGAAGGCCGTGGCACCTGGCGAGGGACGGCGATACGCGGTGCCGACCATCGGCGAGCGGACGGCGCCGGGATGGGCGCCGAGATCCGCCGGCTTGTCGGCCACGGGAGCCGGAGCGGCGGCCGCAACAGGCGCAGCGACGGGCGCAGCGGCCGGCGCGGCGACGGCCTGCATCACCGGCGCCACGGTCACCTGACGGGCCACGCGGATCCGGAGATCCCCTTTTTCCACCTCGATCTCGGTAAGGTCGGTTTCCGAGATCAGCAGGGCGATCTGGCGCACCAGATCGGGATCGATGGTCAGGTCTTTGGCCATGGATGGGGCTTTCATGAATTCGTCGTCTCGCTGTGTCAGACCGCAGGCGGCATATCGAGCAATGCGCGGAGGGCGAGCACATAGCTGTTCGCGCCGAAGCCCGCAATCACGCCGATGGCAACCGGTGCGATATAGGAATGGTGCCGGAATTCCTCGCGCGCATGCACATTGGACAGATGCACCTCGATGGCCCGGACCTTGGCCGCCTTGATCGCATCCCGCACCGCGATCGAGGTATGGGTATAGGCCCCGGCATTCAGGATCACATCGGCCATCACCTCGCCGGCCTCGTGGATATGCGTCACGAGCCCGCCCTCGAAATTCGTCTGCCGGAACACGAGCTGGATATGCTCGCGCTGGGCGATGGCCTGGAGCAAGGCCTCGATATCCTCAAGCGTCTTGGAGCCATAGATGCCCGGCTCGCGCTTCCCGAGGAGGTTGAGATTGGGTCCGTTCAGGACGTGAATCTGACGCATGCTTCTGCCTGCCCGCCACATTTTGCGTTACGCAAGGGCGCCCTCTCTAGCCCAAAAGATCGCAAAACGGAAACGCCCTTTGTTGAGAACCGGGATGGATGCGTCCGAACCGGGCGCGGGCCGGCATTTCGGGCTCAGCATTCCGCCTTCTTGCACTGGCGCCAGGCCTGCACGCGCTTGGCCAATTCGTCATAGCCGCGCGCGCCGACAATCAGCTCCTCGGCGACGACATAGCTCGGTGTGCCGTTGATGCCGAGGGCATCCGCCAGCCCGCGCGATTCCTCGAGCGCCAGCGGAATGGCCGGCGAGGCCATGGCCACTTCGAGCTTCTTCA
>JAIXSR010000119.1 GCA_027484605.1 Hyphomicrobiales bacterium
CTGGCACCAGGGGTAATCTGTCTGGCCTTTGCATCCGAGAGCATCGCGGTCCCCCAATCCTGATCGCCAGCCCCACATCCAGCCCCACACGAAACCTGCGATGCCTTGCGACGGGATAAATCTCGATGAGACAACGAGACAGAAATTATCGATATAAATCAACATGAAAATCCGAAAAGTGAAACGAATTGAAACGTGATGAGACATTAAAATGGCAGACTCCTCCCCTGCCATCCTTTTCCCGACGCGTCATCGAACCCACGATGAGATCCTGATCGCCGGTTGGCCTCCGGCGCCGCAATCCCGCGCTCTTTGCGCCATTCGGGATTGATGATCGGCGCGCGCCGGGCCAAAGTCGGCATCCATCAGGGACAATGCCGGTCATGACCACCGAATCCATCACCATCCGCGAGGCGAGGTCGGATACCGATTATCATCGGGCCTATCCGGTCATCCGCCAGCTCATTCCCGATCTCGACATGCAGACCTATGCGCAGCGTGTCTTCGTCGCGCGGGCGACAGGCTACCGCATGTTCATCGCCGAGGCGGGCGAGGATCTCGTCGGGCTCATCGGCATGGTGCCGAACCATAACATCCATGATGGCTTCGTCACCTATATCGAGCATGTCGTGGTCGACCGGAAGCATCGCGGCAAGGGCTATGGCGTGAAGCTGCTGGAATTCGCCGAGGCGCGGGCGCTGGAGGATGGGTGTGGCCTGCTCCAGCTCGATACGGAGGAGGGCGCCCGGGTGGACAATCTCTATCTGAAGAACGGCTACCGGCGCACCGGCAGCTATTTTTCCAAGGCCTTGCGGGGCTGAGATGGCCCGGCTTCCGCGCCGTGCTCCCGGCCTGCCGCCGGGCCAGCCGATAGCGGGCCGGATCCTGCAGGCCGTACCGCGCCTGCGCATCGTGCTGGGGGCGGATCACCGGCTCGGGCCGGGCAAGTTCGACCTGATCGAGGCGATCGGCGAGACCGGCTCCATCTCGGCGGCGGGGCGGCGGCTGGGCATGAGCTATCGCCGCGCCTGGCTGCTTGTCGATCAGGTCAATCGCATGTTCCGCCAGCCGGTCGTGCTGGCTGCAGCCGGCGGGACCCATGGCGGTGGCGCGCAGCTGACGCCGTTCGGGCAGTCGCTGCTGGCCGCCTATCGCCGCATCGAGGCCCGGACGCGCGCGGCCATTGCCGAGGAACTGGGGCCGTTCGAGGCGGAACTGGCCGAGCCGGAAACCGATCCGCCCGAGGCGTGACGCCGCTCAGCGCCCGCCAGCCGGGAGGACAGCCAGGCTGCGCTCGTCGATCGTCGCCGACTTGATCAGTGCCTGCACCTCGTCGCCGATATCAAGGCCGAGGGCATCGAAGGAAAGCCGCGTCGCATAGGCCTTCAGGCTCTGGCCACCGGGCAGGGCCAGGGTAGCCATGGCGAAGGGGCTCTCGTTGCGGTCGATCGCGGTGATCCGGCCCGAGAGGATGGTCCTGACGCTGACCTGCGCCGGCCGGCCGACGGCGAGCGTGACGCTGGCCGCCCGGATGGCGATGCGGACCTCGCCCTGATGGGCGGCGATCTGGCCGGGCACGACGATTTCGCCGGCCGGGTGATCCAGCACGGTGACGCCGTAATCGGGCAGGTATTGGCGGATGGGCGCCGAGAGCACCGAGACCGCGTCGAAGCGCTCGGCCAGGCTGGCGAGGGCCACGGGGGCCAACACGTCGGCCGGGCTTCCGGCGGCGGTGACCGCCCCGTTCTCGAGCCGGATCACCCGCGAGGCCAGCCGCGCCACTTCCTCGACCGCATGGCTGACATAGACGATCGGCACGCGGAATTCGTCGCGCAGGCGCTCGATGAAGGGCAGGATCTCCCGCTTCCGGGCGGCATCGAGCGAGGCCAAGGGCTCGTCCATCAGCAGCAGGCGCGGGCTCGCCAGCAGGGCGCGGCCGATGGCGACGCGCTGGCGTTCGCCGCCGGAAAGGCTGTCCGGCCGGCGGGCAAGGAGATGGCCGATCCCCAGTACGTCGATCACGGGTTCGACGGCGATCCGGCGTTCGGATTGCGGCGTGAAGAAGCGGCCATAGGTCAGGTTGGCCCGGACATCGAGATGCGGCAGCAACTGGGCATCCTGGAAGACAAGGCCGATGCGGCGGCGATGCGGCGGGATGCAAAGGCGCTGCCCGGTATCGAGGAGCACCGTGTCGCCGGCGACGATCCGCCCCTGCCGCGGTTGTTCCAGCCCGGCGAGCAGACGGATTGCCGTGGTCTTGCCGGAGCCCGAAGGGCCGAACAGGGCGGTGATTCCGGATTCAGCCTCGAAGGCGACGCGGAAGCGGAAATCCCGCCGGTCGAGTTGGCAATCGAAGCGGATCATTCCGGCTGCGCCCGCATTCCGCTGCGCCGCGCCAGCATTTCCGAAACGACCAGCGCACCCAAAGCGATGATCACCGCCACGATGGACAGGCGGAAGGCGCCGGCATCGCCGCCGGGCATCTGGGTATAGGCATAGATCGCGGCGGGGATGGTCTGGGTCTCGCCGGGAATGTTCGAGACGAAGGTGATTGTCGCGCCGAATTCACCGAGGGCCTTGGCGAAGCAAAGGACCGCGCCGGCAATGATGCCGGGCAGGGCGAGGGGGAGGGTGACCGTGGCGAAGACCCAGGCCGGCGAGGCGCCGAGCGTGCCGGCGGCCTGTTCGAGCCGCGGATCGATGGCCTCGATGGCGAGGCGGATCGCCCGGACCATCAGCGGGAAGCCCATCACGGCGCAGGCGAGGGCGGCGCCCGTCCAGCGGAAGGAGAGGACAAGGCCGAAGGTCTGTTCCAGCCAGGCACCGACCGGCCCGCGACGACCGAACAGGACCAGCAGCACATAGCCGGTGACGACCGGCGGCAGGACCAGCGGCAGATGGACGAGGCCATCCACCAGCACCTTGCCCCGGAAATGGCTGCGCGCCAGCCAATGCGCCACGAGGATGGCCAGCGGCAGGCTGGCCAGCGTCGCCAGTCCGGCGATGCGCAGGCTCAGCCGGATGGCCGTCCATTCCTCGGGCGAGAGGGCGAGATCCGGCACGGTCATTCCTCAGCGCAAGACGCGGAAACCTTCCGCCTCGAAGATACGGATTGCCGCCGGCGAAGATAGATAGTCGAGGAAGGATTTCGCCTGCGGATGCCGCATGCCCGAAGCGAGGGCAAAGGGATAGTGGATCGGGGCATGGCTGCCCGCCGGGAAGGTATCGACAATGCGGACCCGCAGCTCGGCCTTCGCATCCGTCGCATAGACGATGCCGAACCGGGCCTCGCCGCGCGCGACCAGCGCCAGGGCGGCGCGGACATTCTCGGACCCGGCAATCCGCGGGCCGACCGCTTCCCAGACCCCAAGCCGGGTCAGGGCCTGCTGCGCATAGCGGCCGACCGGGACGGATTGCACATTGCCGGTGGCGAGGCGGCCATCGCCCAAAGCCTCGGCCAAAGCGAAGCCGGGGCCGATCTCCAGGGGCGTGGCGGGCCGGTCGGTCGGTTCGATCAGCACAAGGCTGTTCTCGAGCAGGGTCTTCCGGCTTTCAGGCCGGATCAGGCTGCGCTGTGCAGCCCAGTCCATCCATTCGAGATCGGCCGAGGCGAAAAGATCGGCCGGTGCCCCTTGCTCCAGCTGGCGGGCGAGGGCGGAGGACGCCGCATAGGAGAAGGTGACCTTGCCGCCTTTCTCCCTCTGCCATTCCGCGGCAATGGCGTTGAAGGCCGTCTGCAGGCTTGCAGCCGCGAAGACGAGGATCGGGCGCTCCGGTTCGGCCTGCGGTGCCGAAAGGCCGAGGCTCCAGAGTGCGAGGGCCAGAAGGGTACGACGATGCATCGGGCGGGCTCCGCCGGGAACGCTATATCTTTTTGGATATAGCGCCATGCTTGCCGGTGTGCAAGGCGACGCAGGTGTCGCCGGGCGGACGCGGTTCATGTGGCGGGACTGGCGAGGCCGAGGATCTGACGCGCCTGCCGCCAGGTCGCGACCGGCCGGCCATATCTTTCGCAGAGCGCGGCAGCCCGCCTGACGAGGGCGGCATTCGAGGGGGCGAGGGTATTCCGGTCGATCCGGACATTGTCCTCCATGCCGGTGCGGGTATGGCCGCCCCGCGCGATGGCCCAGTCGTTGAGGCGGATCTGCTCCGGCCCGATCCCGGCAGCGCACCATTGCGCATCCGGCGCGAGGCGATGCAGCGTCTCGATATAGATGTCGAGAATGTGCTCGTCGGCGGGCATGGCATTCTTCACGCCCATCACGAATTGCACATAGAGGGGGCCTTTCAGACGGCCA
This sequence comes from Hyphomicrobiales bacterium, assembly GCA_027484605.1. Lineage (GTDB taxonomy): Bacteria > Pseudomonadota > Alphaproteobacteria > Rhizobiales > Beijerinckiaceae > Rhabdaerophilum. The sequence continues at coordinate 4,299 of JAIXSR010000119.1, forward strand.
TCCGCCGCCATCCGGCAGGCCTGCACGATATGGGAAAGGTCGAAGGCCTCGATTTCCGGCTTGACGCCGTAGGCCAGCATTTCCGAGGCGAGCCAGTCGACGAGATCCGGCGGGTTCTCGTAGACGCGGGTCGGGAAATTGTTGGAGCCCACCGAGAGCGAGGCCATGTCCGGGCGGAGCGGCAGCATGCCGCCGCGTGTTGTGCCGGCGCCGGAGCGGCCGCCGGTGGAGAGCTGGATGATGAGGCCGGGGCAATGCTTTTCCAGCCCCTCCTTGAGGCGGGCGAAACGCTCGGGATCGGAGGTCGGACGGCCCTCGTCGTCGCGCACATGGCAATGGGCGATGGTGGCGCCGGCCTCGAAGGCCTCCTGCGTCGACTCGACCTGTTCGGCGACCGTGATCGGCACGGCCGGGTTGTTCGCCTTGGTCGGGAGGGAGCCGGTGATGGCCACGCACAGGATGCAGGGATTTTCGGCAGGTGCAGGTGCAGACGGGGCAAGCATGGACAGGGCAGGCATGGCGGAACCTCGGTGGGCGCGTTCGGGTCAGGCAGCGGCAATGATGGCGGGCAGGTCGGGCAGGGCAGCCGGATCGGCGAGCACGAAGCGGAGAACGGCCTCGACGACGCTGCGGCGCCGACGGGCCATCGCTTCCGGTTCACCCATGTCATGGCCGAAGACCTGCCGGATCGAGGCGCGGTTCGATACATTGTAGAAAGCGGGCGCCGAAATGGTGATGTGGATGTCCAGCGGATCGAGCCCGGGCCGGAACAGCCCTTCGGCCAGCCCGCGGGCATAGATCGCGCGGATGGTCGAGATCGCCGACAGGTTCAGCGCGGCGATTGCCTGGGACCGGGCCAGATGGCGGCCGTGGTGGATGTTCTCGATCATCACCATCCGGACGAAGCCGGGATTGGCGGCGTGGTAGTCGAAGGTCAGGCCGGCCAGCCGGGCCAGCGCCGCGACCGGACCGGTCACGGCGGGGTCGATGGCGGTCTCGGCGGCGCGCATCCCGGCATAGACATCCTCGAGGACGGCCAGATAGAGCCCCTCCTTGTCGCCGAAATAATAGTAGATCATCCGCTTGGATGTGGCGGTGCGGGCGGCGATCTCGTCGACGCGGGCTCCGCTCAGCCCCTTCTCGACGAATTCCTCCCAGGCCGCTGCCAGGATGTCCTTCCGGACGCGATCCGGGTTCCGGCGCTGCGGCGCCGGGCGGGCGGTTTCCTCCGGGAGGGGCTGCGGGTCGGCCATGATCCTGTCCTTGCGGAGGAGGGTAATGCTTTGACCTGTGATGTAAACCCACCAGTTCGTACAAAACAGGCTTGCCAGTTTTAACCGAATGGTTCATTAATGCTCGCGACGGAAAACATCGGGCGCGGAAAATCGCCGGGCATGCTGCATACGGCTTGCATCGACGCATGAAACCGTGCCTGCTTAGGCGCAATCGTTCCGGGGTCCGGAGCGGTCAAGAACGTCGGAATCGTCTGCGGACAAAACCGCTCATAGGGAGGACATCGTGAGCACCATCTTCAATCGTCGTATTTTCCTTGGCGCCGCGAGCGCTGTCGCCCTCGGGCTGGCTGCCACGGCGGCCTCTGCGCAGGGCGTCAAGCTGAGCCTGTCCTCGCCGGCTTCGCCGACCGACCAGCGCGCCATCGCCCTGACCGAGATTTTCGGGCCGGCGGTGAAGGATTTCGCCTCGTTCCAGCCGCACTGGAACGCCACCCTGTTCAAGCAGGGCACGGAACTCGAGGCGATTGCCCGCGGCAATCTCGAAATGTCGATCACCTCGCCGCAGGAACTGGCGACGCTGATCCCGGGCTGGTCGATCTTCACCGCCGGCTACCTGCTGCGCGATGCCGATCACCAGAAGAAGGTTTTCGCCGATCCGCTGATGGCTGACCTCAAGAAGCAGACCGAAGACAAGCTCGGCGTGAAGCTGCTCTCGGTGATGTATCTCGGCCGCCGCCAGGTGAACCTGCGCATCGACAAGGAAATCAAGACCCCGGCCGATCTCGCCGGCGTCAAGCTGCGCATGCCGGGCACCGAAGCCTGGCTGTTCCTCGGCACCGCCCTCGGCGCGAACCCGCTGCCGCTGGCCTTCACCGAAATCTACACCGCGCTGCAGACCGGCGCGATCGATGGCCAGGACAACCCGCTCCCGACCGTGCGCGACTCGAAATTCTTCGAGGTCACCAAGCAGATCGTGCTGACCAGCCATCTGGTCGACCAGAACTACATTGCCTTCTCGAAGAAGGTCTGGGATCGCCTGACGCCGCAGCAGCAGGCCGTTGTCCAGAAGGCCGCGGATGACGCTGCCGAATCCGCCCGCAAGAAGCAGCTGGCGCTGGAAGTGGAACTCGAGGGCTTCTTCAAGGAGAAGGGCCTGAAGGTCTACACGCCGGATGTCGAGTCCTTCCGCAAGAAGGTCCAGGCCGATTACCTTGCCTCGAAATTCGCGAAGGATTGGCCGGCCGGCATGATCGAGAAGATCAACGCCGTGAAGTAATTCCCGCGCCGCCTGCCTTTCCGGCAGGCGGCGTCTTCTTTCTCCTGCCGGGGGGGTGGGGCGATGCTCTCGCTGATCCATCGGGCGCGCATTCTGGCGCTCGATATTGCGGCCCTGATGCTGGGCGCGCTCTTCATCGTGTTCCTGATCCAGATCGCCGCGCGCTACGTTTTCAACGCCCCGGCCCTGTGGACGCTGGAAGCCTGCCTGACCCTCTGGCTCTGGGTCGTCTTCTGGGGCGGCGCCTTCGTCCTCCAGGAGAAGGACCATGTCCGGTTCGACGTGCTTTATGTCGCCGTCGGGCGGAACCTGCGCCGGGCCTTTGCCATGATCTCGGCCATTGCCATCGGC
>JAIXSR010000083.1 GCA_027484605.1 Hyphomicrobiales bacterium
CAGCATGATGGACATCAGGGCTCTGAAAACAACGCCTTCAAACTTCACGAGGTCCGAGGATGGTGACCGCCACTTTGGAGACGATCATTGCCGTTTGCTGCGAGGTTATATCTCCATGCCCTCCGCGAGCATCAGGGCATCCTCGACATCAACGCCGAGATAGCGAACCGTCGTCTCGATCTTGGTATGCCCGAGCATGATCTGAACGGCGCGCAGATTGCCCGTCTGCTTGTAAATCAGCGATGCCTTCGTCCGGCGCAGCGAATATGTGCCATGGTCCTGCGGACGCAGGCCGATCGCCATCACCCATTCATCCAAGAGCCTCGCATATTGTCGCGTGCTGAGGTGGCCGGATGGATGACAGCGGCTGGGAAAGACGAAATCATCGAGCGTCCCGCCCCGTCTTTCGAGCCACGCGAAAACGCTTGAGCGCGCCGGTTCCACAATTTCGAACTGAAAAGGCTTGCCGGTCCTTTGCTGCATGATGATCGCGCGTGGCTTCACCGAGCCACCGCAGACGACATCACCGATCTTCCGTTTCACCAGATCGCAACCGCGCAACTTGCTGTCGATGGCGAGGTCGAGCAAAGCACGATCCCTGAGCCGCTTCTCGTGGTCGAGGTAAAGCCGGATCGCCCAGATTTGCTTTACCTTGAAGGGGCGTTTCGCGCCTGCGAGAACGCTCGAATTGATTGCAGCTTGAAGAATGTCAGCTTCCGGCGGCCAGGCATCTGGTCGTCAGCGACTGCTATGGCGGCGCGAAGCTGCCTATGTCATGGCTGGCCTGCTGTCCTTAAGCTTTCGGTCCGAGGCGGACGAAGTTGCGGGCCGAAGCAGATTATTCAGGCGTGATGGTCGGTATCCGCCATAACAACGAAGTCCAAGCTCGTGCGTCGACCGGGCGTGGTTTGCAGTACTGGAATCGCGTGCGAAAACAAGGCTGGGCAAGCCCCTCGGCCCACCGGGTGCGGGAACGCCTAGGCGCATGCCCAGGCCGTGGTACCCAAGATACCAGCTGCCAGGCGGTTACCAGCCTACTTGTCATCGTCCTGTTCCAATGAAACGTTCATGACAGTTACGTTCTATCGTTATCGGCTATCAAGGGGGCACAATGGATCACGCGCAGATACTGGCTCTGATTGCATCGCTTTCTGGCACGCCATCGCCAGATCCGTTTTTGGGCCTGCGCACGGCGAGCCAGCAACCCAACGCTGTGGTGAGCATCGAGGCCTGCCCGCGCCCTTTGCCGGTGAACGAGATTGAGGGCGTCAGCCTGATTTGCGGGCGCGTGAAGGTGCCGGAGGAACGCAGCAAGATCGGAGGGCGGCAGGTTGCGTTGAACTTTGCGGTCCTGCGCGCCTCGACCGGCTATTCCGAGCCCGATCCGGTGGTCTATCTCGAAGGTGGCCCCGGCGGCAGCGCCATGAAGATGTTGCCGGCGCTGGACCTTTTCTTCCGGCCCTGGCGATCGCGGCGCGACATCGTGATCTATGACCAGCGTTCGGCCGGCATTTCGGGCTCGTCGGTCAATTGCTTCCAGGCAATGAGCGCAAACCTCGTCGATTTCATGAAGGTCGGCGGCGGGATCCCATCGGCGGACCAGACCAAGCGCTGCTTCGATGAGCTGACGGCGAAAGGCATTCCGCTTGCGGCTTACAACACCACGCAGAACGCGCTGGACCTGCCTGTGATCATGTCGGCCCTAGGCTACAAGGATTACAACATCTACGGCATCTCCTACGGCACCAAGCTCGGGCTCGAGGTGATGCGTGTTGCCCCGCAAAATGTCCGCTCCGTCATCATCGATGGCGTCGCGCCCTCCTGGGTGAACCTCTACAATTCCTTCGCGATGAAGAATGACGAGGCCATCCAGCACGTGGTCGATCAATGCGCGGCGGACAAGGCCTGCAACGAGGCCTATCCCGAGCTAGGGAAAATCTTCGTCGAGACGCTCAGCAAGGCAGCCAGGGGCGAGATCACCTTCCGCGGCGAGAAGGCGCCGGTCGAGCTGGTGATGATGCCGGTGCTGACGCGCAACGGCAAATACAATTCCGCACCGGTCACGCGGTTCATTCCCGCCTATGTCTATGAATTGTGGCGCGGCAAGGAGATGCCGACGGTCGAGAAGCTGGTCGATGCGAAATTCGACACGCCCAAGCCGGGCGATGCGGAAATCACGGCAGCGACCGCAAAACTCGATGCCGAGCAGAAGGCGCTGGTGCAACAGCTTCTGGACAATGCCGCCATCGTGGCGCGCGCCCAGAAAGGTGCTGCCCGCGCCGTGGAAGGCCTGCGCGACACCACCGAAACCAAGCAGCGTCTGGGCACGCTGGCCCGCCTGTTCGACAATGAACTCGCTGTCGCGATGAAGGAGAGCCTCAGCGGTGACAAGGAGCGGATCAAGCTGGTTCTCGCCGACTATACCGGCATGCAGACCGCGGCGCCGAGCCGGGAGCGGCTTCAGGCCTTCGTGAATGCCCATTTCGCGGGTTCGACGAAGGATCGCCTGCTCGCATTGGTCGCGGGCATGAACGCCAGGGAAATCGAGGGCTCCTTCGCCATCATCCGCCGCGACACCTATGCCGCGCTCGGTTCGTTCCTCTCGGGCATCTATCTCGACATCTATGCCTGCCAGGAGGATATCCCGTTCAACACCCTCGAGGGCTACAAGGCGCTGACAGCGAAACTCAAATATCCGCATGTCGGCGCGTTGTCCGACCCGCTGGCCAAGGCCTTCTACGATGGATGCCGTTCCATCAAGCCGCAGCCGCGCGAGAACTGGCATGTGCCGGTCAAGAGCGACATCCCGACCCTCTCCTTCGGCAGCGTGTTCGATGTGCAGACCCCGGCCAGCTGGGCGAAGACCGCCATCGAGCAGATGACGAACGCGCAGGCCTTCATCATCCCCGAAGCGGGCCATGGCGCGCTGCTCTACCAGCCCTGCGTGGCCGAAATGGGCGTTGCCTTCATCGACAACCCCAAGCGCCGCTTCGACAATTCCTGCGCCGAGAGCATCAGGGTCGACTGGCACATCGCCCCATGGGTCAGTGCCCAGAAGAAATGAAGCCATCGTCCGTCCCTGTCGATCGAAGGGCACTGTGCTGACGATGCGACCAAAAATGCCGGCAACCCGGCATTGATCCACGGTTTTCGGACCGGGGCGTCTTCCCGCATCCGAAGAACCATGCCAGTTTCCTGACAGAAATGGTTCCCCCTGTATTCGAGCGGAGCAAGACGAGATGAAGCAGTCTGTTGCGGAGTTTATCGGTACATTCACGCTTGTCTTCTTCGGTTGCGGCGCTGCCGTGATTGCAGGCATGGGCACCGGGCCGACCGCGATCGATATTCTCGGCATTGCCTTCGCGTTCGGCCTGGCCATTGTCGCGATGGCCTATGGGATCGGCCCCGTTTCCGGGTGCCATGTCAATCCGGCCGTCAGCCTCGGCGCCTTTCTCGCCGGCCGCATGGCGATGGCGGATCTTGTGCGCTACGTCGTGGCCCAGCTGCTCGGGGCCATTGCCGGGGCGGCCGTGCTGTACCTGATCCTGAGTGGCAAGGCGCAGGGCTGGAATGGCGGCCTTGGCCAGAACGGATGGGGCGCCGGGTATCTCGGCGGCTATTCGATGGCCTCGGCCTTTCTTTTCGAAGCGGTCGCAACCTTCCTGTTCGTCGTCGTCATTCTCGGCGTGACGCAGAAGGGGCAACCCACGGAGCTTGCCGGCCTTGCCATCGGCCTCACGCTGGTTGCGATCCATATCGTCGGCATCAACGTGACCGGTGTATCCGTCAATCCCGCCCGCTCCCTGGGGCCGGCCTTGATCGGGATGGGTACAAATCCCGGGGCGATGGCGCAGATGTGGCTGTTTGTCCTCGCCCCGTTGGCCGGCGCCGCCGCCGCCGGGCTGGTCTTCAAGGCTGGGCTGCTGGGAACGGACGAACCCGCCCGCTGATGGCAGGCATCCGGCGCGGAGCCGGGCCGTATGACAGGCCCGGTGCCTGACGGCAATCCCGCGCCTTCACGGCGCCGTCTCGAAGAAACCGCGCACATCCCTTGCGAATTCGGCCCGGCTTGCCGTGCGCAGATAGAACATGTGCCCGCCCATGTAATTGCCGAAAAACAGCCGCTTGCGGGCCGAGGGCGCGCGCGTCGCCTGTTCGAGCACGTAGCGCGACATCAGGTAGTTTGCCTGCAGATCATGGTAGCCATGGAGCACCAGTGCCTTCAGATCGAGGTTCTGGGCCAGCGCCACGCCGAGATCTTCCGGGCCGCCCAGCGGCGCGGCGCGGTTCCAGCGTGCATTCACTTCAAGATTGAGCGGGATATAGGCCCGGTCGGTGACGAAGCCGAGGTCCTTGCGCATATAATCCATGAAGGGCGCGAGCAGGACGCCGCTGAGGATCGTGAGCGAGCGATCGAAAATCGCGATCCCCTGTTCCTGCGGGCGAGGATTGTCGGTTGCCTGCGCGCCATCATAGGTGTCGATGACCTGGCCCTTCCGGGCGAGGAGGCTTGCCGCAAAAACGCTCTCCGACACGCGGCCGTGATGGCGCGCGACGATGGAGGGGTCCAGCCCGATCAGCCCGCCGATCCTGGCATGGAAGGCCGCCTGCTGCTCGGGGTTGGACCGGCCCAGCGTGGCAAGGCCGGAGATGAAACCGGTCAGCGCGTAATCCTCGACGGTCCTGATGTCCGCCGGCGTGCTCTTGATCGTGCTGAGCCCGTGATGGGCCGCGATGGCCGCCTGCGTGGGGAGAAGCGTCATCGGCCAGACGAGCGAATAGGCGGGGTCTGCGAGATCGAGCTTGAGCGCCGGCGAGATCAGCACCGCCCGGTTCAGGTTCACCGCATATTTCTCGGCGAGCACCCGCGAGAGAGCGGCCACCCGCTGCCCGCCATAGCTTTCGCCCGCAATCGCCTTGGGCGAGCCCCAGCGATTGTTCACGGTCAGCCATTGGCGGATGAAGATCGCCAGGGAGTCCACGTCCCCGTCGACGCTGTAATAGGGCGTGGGATCGACCGGCTTCCCGTCCGGTCCGGGCAGCGTCCGGCTGTAGCCGGTTCCAACGGGATCAATGAAAACGAGATCGGTGAAGCGGATCCAGCTATCGGGATTGTCCTGCAGCCGCGCGGGGCTGGCCGGGAAACTGCCATCGCCTGCCGTGACGATCGTCTTCGGGCCAATGGCGGAGAGGTGGAGATAGATGCTGGCCGCCCCCGGCCCGCCATTGAACACGAAGGTCACCGGCCGCTTCGCAAGATCGGCATCCTTCAGCGTGTAGGCGACATGGAAGATCTCGGCATCGGGCCGTTCCGGGTCCTTGCCGACGGGCATCATCCCGGCCTTGGCCGTATAGGCCAGCAGGGGTTGCGCCAGAGCGGGAAGGGCCTGGCCGACGAGAACACTGAACCCGACGGCGATTACCATCAGGTGTCGGCGGCTGTTCATGAATGTCATGGTTGCTTTCCCCCGTCTTCACCGTTGTTCGACTAACCTAGCGCAGAACAGGAACGCAGGCGATACCATGCCGGTCGTATACCAACGGCCGCTTCAGGGAATTGCCTTGCTGAACCTGAAAGGCAGGATTGGGGCGCTAAGCGGCTAGCCTGGAATTGCGCAATTCAAGATTTCCGTACCGCCATAGGCCATTTGTATGCCACGGCTTATGTGATTGGGGGGTGACTTGATTGTTCCGTCATGGGAACAATACTTCTGATGCCGTTCAGAAGGTTTTGAGAGGTCTATGGCCAAGTCAGAAATTGCGTTTAGCGTCGATGAAATACAGCGTCGTTTGCGCGCCGTGCTTGCTGAGCTAGGCTTCAAGAGGCACGGCCGGGCATTCAATCGGCGGAAGCCGGATTGCCTCGTCGACGTGATCCATTTTCAAATGGGTGCCTTTGAACCGCCCGGTAGCCAGCCAATTCCGGGGCTAAGGGAAAGTCTCTACGGTAAGTTCGCGATCAACCTTGGCGTATATGTACCTGAGGTCGCAGCTTGGCAAACCGGACGGCAAGCTACTTCCGCAGTACAGGACTATCACTGCTGCATTCGCAGACAGCTTGGAGCGAGCCCCGACACTGACAGATGGTGGCCCATCCGGATCGACGAGTGTCTGATCGGCGAGATCGCCACACTTGTGGAGCGCGACGCCGTGCCTTTTTTTGCCAAGTACGGGAGCCGTGACCAGATACTATCCGTGCTAGGCGGCGCTTCAGCAAATACGCACGAAGTTTCGGTCCCGCGGATCATCAGCGCAATCATTTTTGCGGAACGTGGCGAATTCGAATCTGCCAAGGAACTTTTGCGCGCGCAGGCGTACGAGGCGCAACATTCGCACCCCCACCATGCAACATATGTTCGGCAGCTCGCGGCGCGCATGGGACTTGCCCTGCAATAACTCGGCGCAAACCTCTGAGATAAAACTGGGAAGACGCCTGGTTCTGAGCCATCGCCTGCGCTTAAAACGACTGTACGACCGCCGTGCTCCTTCACAACTTCGAGAGTCTAAACTCAAGATTTCTGCTTGATTGGGCGCTTGATGAACGGCCAGGCAGTTACATCACCTGCGGCGTGCATATCGCGCCAATACAGATCAATTCGCTTTCTTGCGGATCGGTTCAAAAGCCCGAGCAACCCGAACGAAGCCCAAACCAACCAATTTGAATAAACGACTGTTTGGCCATTCGGAATAGCAAGGTGAGGCCATGCATACTCCTCGTCACTGCGCAGGAATTCGATACACGCCAACACTCTAGATGCCGTTTCAGGATCAGTTCTCTCCTGATCGCGAACACGATGCTCTTTGAAATCGTCATAGAGCAGCCAGATAAAGGATTCGACGGCAATCACGCCTCGATCGCGACTATTCGGCCAGGCGCGCTCAAGTTGACGATTGCTGATTACGCCAGCCCAATATTTTTCGAGAACATAAGCTGCTTTATCTCGACTGATCCTATCAACCATGATCCGACGATGTGGCCCGATTGAAAACGCATGTTAGCGTATCACGCCGACGACCGTTTTTTAAGCGATGCAGAACTCAGTCATTTTTTGCCGCATAAGCACAAGTCGAGTTTTCGAAACTCGTGATTGGCGGCCCCAAATGGAATGTCCGGTTTCGGAGGAGGACCAAGTCCACGCTGAAGACCGAAATGGCGGCGCGAAGCTGCCAAGGATCGATATTCTGGGCGATCCAGTCGCCCCCCCATCGAAACGGGCGCTTGGCATCAGCGCGATGAGAAGCGAGGACGAAATCCCCTGCCCCGAAAAGTCGCCCCGGCGGACGACTTCAATTGCGTTGGAAATCTCATGGGGAATATCTTCGAGAACTGATAATCAAACCATTGGTTCATCCAGCAAGCCCAGCGCCCTTATTCGCCACTAAAGTATTGATAAAATTGTTTTTTTAAGTTTACTCGACGAGACGATCCAGAAGGGCCATGCTCGTTACCCGTCGGCGTTCGGGGCTCCCTTGCGGGTTACCATTCAAGCCTTCGTTCACCCCGCCTTGTCGAGCGAGCTACAGCTATGGGGCCGTTCCGGAAAACACCTCTCTGCTCTAGCCCCACCAGCTCTCGCCAACGTTCGGAGAGGATCTCGGCAGCCTGGTCGATCTCCTGGGCGTTACTGCTCCGCCCCAGCGTGAGCCGAACTGCGCCCAACGCCATGGCCGCAGGCAAGCCCAGAGCCAGCAGGATGGCCGAGGGCTTGGAATCGCCGGCATGGCAGGCTGACCCTGTGGACGCAGCGATTTCCGGCGTCTTGGCGAGGAGGTCATTCCCGGCAACCCCGGGAAAGAGGACATTCAGCGTGTTGGGCAGCATGTCCACCCCCTGCCCTACCCAGACAAGACCAGGAACCCGGGCCGACAGGCCAGCCCACAGCCTGTCCCGAAGGATGCGGAGCCGGCGCGATTCGGACTCCAGACGGGCTGCCGCCAGCCGGGCGGCCACGCCGAGGCCGGCGATGAACGCGACATTCTCGGTGCCAGGCCGCCGGCCATATTCCTGTCCGGCACCCAGCATGACGCTCGGCAGGGTGATCCCCGACCGGAGATAGAGCGCACCGATGCCTTTGGGCGCATAGAGCTTGTGCCCGGCAATCGTCAGGGCGTCGATCGACATGGCCTGAACATTGACCGGCACCTTGCCCAGCGATTGCGACGCATCGACATGGATCGGCGCATCGACTGCGCGCGCGAGAGCTGCGAGTTCCGCCACAGGCTGGATCGTGCCGATCTCGTTCTGTGCATGAATGATCGTCACGAGAGCCGTTTCCGGCGTGATCGCGGCGTATGCCGCAGCCAGATCGACAACGCCCGTCGGCAGGGCGGGGATTTCCCGGAGGTCAAAGCCCTCGCGGGCGAGGGCGCGGCACGGCTGGATGGTTGCGGGATGTTCGATCGAGCTGGTCACGATGCGGCGCCGGGCGGCGGTGGCCTGACGCGCGAACCCGAAAATCGCATGATTGCTGGATTCGGTGCCCCCGCTGGTGAAAAGGATCGACTCCGCCGGAGCATGGATCAGGCTGGCCAGTTCGGCGCGGGCCTGCTCAATCGCATTCCGGGCCGCCCGTCCCTTCGCGGTTGTCGACGAGGCGTTGCCATAATTCTCCCGGAGAAACGGGAGCATCGCATCCAGAACCTTGGGATCAACCGGCGTCGTCCCGTTATGGTCGAGATAGATCTGCTCCACGATCAGCCCTTGGCAGCCGTAAGCAGGACATTGACGGCCTTGGCGACAGCATTCACGCGGTCACCTTCCTTCAGGCCCATCTCGTCTAGGGAATCGACTGTCATCACTGAGCTCATCCGATAATCCGTTCCTTCGAGTGTGACATCGACCTGAGCCATCACGGCTCCCCGCTTGATCCGGGTGACGCGGGCCGGCAGATCATTGCGGGCATTATGCGTTTTCATCCTGCATTCTCCTGCATTCTTATGCATGAATTCCAGTTTTTGAGAAACTTAGGTAAAAACAGTATCTTGTGCAGGATCCATTCTTGTCAATTTCGTCAGGGGCATTATCTCCTCATCCCGATGGGTCACACCCCTCGTGGCAAGTCTTGCCCGGACATCGTTGTCTCCCGATCCGAAGCCCGGCCGCGCCGCCAAGCGCTGGTGATGGGTTTTTCTGCTTCCCGACATGCCAGATCCCGCGCCGGAACCTTTCCGAAGCGCATTTTCGCATGGGCGGGCCGGATCAGGGCTGCGGCTGCATCGTTTCCCGGAACCATGTCCAGAAGCAGGAAAAAACCGCCATGACCCTCCAGCGTCGTGAATTCCTCGTCGGCACCGCCGCCCTCTTGGCGACCCCGGCCATCGCCCAGGCTCGCCCCACCCTCGCCTTTTCCGCCATCCCGGATGAGGACGCCACAAAGCTCATGGAGCGCTTCACCAAAGTGGCGAAGTATCTCGAAGGCCAGCTTGGCGTTTCGGTCCAGTTCGTGCCGGTCAAGTCCTATCCGGCAGCCGTGACCGCCTTCCGGAACAACCAGGTCCAGCTCGCCTGGTTCGGCGGCCTTTCCGGTGTGCAGGCCCGCATCGCCCTGCCGGGCTCGGTTGCGATCGCCCAGGGCGACGAAGACAAGGAATTCATGAGCTACTTCATCGCCCATCAATCCACCGGCCTGACGGAGAGCAAGGATTTCCCGATGGGCGCCAAGGGGCGCAGCTTCACCTTCGGTGCGAAGACCTCGACATCCGGGCGCCTGATGCCGGAATTCGAGATCCGTCGGAACACCAAGATGGCGCCGGAAGCCTTCTTCTCGCGCGTCGGGTTCTCCGGCGATCACACCAAAACGGTCGAGCTGGTCGCGAGCGGGGCCTTCGAGATCGGCGCCGTCAATTTCACGAGCTACGATGACATGGTGAAGAGCGGAAAGGTCGATCCGAAGGTTGCCCGTCTGGTGTGGCGGACACCGACCTATCCCGACTACAACTTCACGGTCCGAGGCGATGCCGACCAGCGCTTTGGCGCCGGGTTCACCGAGAAGCTCAAGGCCGCCATTTTGGGCATGAATGATCCGGCGATCCTCGCGGCCTTCCCGCGCAAGAAGTTCATCCCTGCCACCAATGCCGATTATGCTCCGATCGAGGATGTGGCGAAGCAGTTGAACCTCCTTGACTGAGCCGTTGATCCGGTTCGATGGCGAAACGCTCGGCTACGGCGCGGTGGCGGTGCTGGCGGATTTCCGTCTCGCCATCGCGCCAGGCGAGCGCGTGGCCCTGCTTGGCCGAAGCGGAGCCGGGAAATCCACCCTGCTCAACGCCATTCGGGCGCGACTCCTTGTGACCGGTCGGACTACGGCACTGGTGCCGCAGGATCATGCTCTCGTTCCGATCCTCTCGACCTATCACAACATCTATATGGGCCGGCTTGACCGGCATTCGCTGGCCCATAACCTCATAACGCTGTTTCGGCCTTTCCCGCGCGACCGGCAGGAGATTGGCGCCCTGGCCCGCGATCTCGGCATCCTCGAGCTTCTGGGAAAGCCCGTCGACGAACTCTCCGGCGGCCAGCGCCAGCGGAGCGCTGTCGGGCGCGCGCTCTATGCAGGTGGTGAAGTCCTGCTTGCAGATGAACCCGTCTCGGCCCTCGACGAACATCAGGCCCCGGCCGTCCTGGAACGGCTGCTCTCAGCCTTTCCGACCAGCATCGTCGCCCTCCATGATGTCGGACTGGCCGCCAGCCATTGCACACGCATGATTGGTCTCAAGGACGGCCAACTCCTCTTTGACGTGCCCGCCGGCCAACAGGATCCCGATGCGATTGCCAAGCTCTATGCCCGCTGAACAAGCGCTGGGCCAACGCCGGATCGGCCGTTGGCAGGTCGTCGGCCTGGCTTGCCTGCTTGCGGCCCTGTTGTTGCCCTTTGCCGATCTCGCCATCAGCACCCCCTCTCCCAGGGCTGTCTTCGCCGCCCTTGGGCGCGGCTTTCTTGAACCCGATTTTCGGGCTGTCAGCCAGCTTGGCCAGGCGTTGGTGTTGACAGTCGCGATTGCTTTTGCCGGCGTGGCAATTGGCGCGCTGGTGGGCCTCGTTCTTGCGCTGTTCTGGTCGAGCGCGCTGATCCGTACAGTTTCACTCTGCCTGCGCGGCGTGCACGAGCTGATCTGGGCGCTGTTCATCATGACCATCACCGGCCCTTCCGCCCCGACAGCCGTGCTCGCGCTGGCTTTGGCCTATTCCGGCATCTTTGCGAAGGTTTTCGCCGAAATTCTCGAGGAGGCCGATCCGAGGCCCCGATTGGCCCTGCCGGGTGAAGGCCTCAGCCTGTCTGGCCTGATCTATGCCAAGCTGGTGCCAAGCCTGCCAGCCTTCTGGACCTACTTCGCCTACCGGATCGAATGCGGGATCCGCTCCAGTGCCGTCTTGGGCTTTGTCGGCCTGCCAACCCTCGGCTTCGAGCTCGATACCCTGTTCAAGCAGGGGCAATATGGCGGCGCAGCGGCAGTCCTGATCCTGACCTACCTGCTGGTCATCACCCTTCCGCTCTGGCTACGGCGGCCCGCGCTGCCGCTCTATGTCCTCGCCGCGATCGCCTATGTCTGGGCCCTGCCCCGGCTGGAAACCTCCGGGCTCGGCCTCTGGACATTGATTTCGCGCGATATTGTCCCCGCCCCGTTGCGCAATGGAGCCTGGGCCGATCCAGCCGGCTGGGAGGCCTTCGCCAACTGGCTCTGGCGCCTGATCAGCCAGCAGATGGTGCCCGGCATCGTCGCGACGCTGATCCTCGGCCTCTTCGCGATCCTGCTCACCGGGCTGATCGCGATCCTTGCCTTTCCGCTGATTGTCCGCGCACTGACCGGGCTTGGTGGCAGCGTGTTTGGCCATGTGGTGCTGGTCATCCTGCGCTCAACGCCGGAATACATGCTGGTCTTTATCGGCGTGCAGGCGCTCGGCCCCTCTATGCTGCCCGCCATTCTCGCGCTGGCACTCCATAATGGCGCCATCATCGCCCATCTGATCGGCCGGCAGGCCAGCCAATTGGTCCCAACCCTGCGCATCGACCGGCCGCACGGGGTCAATCTCTACGCCTATGAACTCGTGCCCCGGCTTTCGGGAGCCTTCTTCGCCTATCTGCTCTACAGGGGTGAAATCATCCTGCGCGAAAGCATGATCCTCGGGATCCTCGGGATCGCGACGCTGGGCTTCTTCATCGACAGCGCCATCGCCGAATTGCGGCTCGACCGGGCGGTAATCCTTATCATCGGCATGATCCTGACAACCGCGATTGTCGATCAGGCATCGCGGCGGATCCGCCGGATGATCGGCGCGCAGGCTGTCAGTGCAACGGCCTGCCGCTAGCGACCATCCGGATCGCCGCAGCCGGCAAAGCCCTCGGCTTCCATCCAGGCTTCATAGGCCGCAGCCAGTTCGTTGCCCGAGACCAATCCGGCCAATTGTTCGTCGGAATTGGGGCGCGCCACCAGCATCCAGCCCATGCCGTAGCAATCCTGGTTGGCAAGGTGGGGCTGGTTGACCATCGTCTCGTTGACCGCCTCGACAATGCCGTCGAAGACAATGCGGGCTGGGCCCACCCATTTGCCGCTCTCGACCGTGGCACAGGCCCGCCCGGCCTCGACAGGCCGACCAACCCGGCGCGGCGTGAACGCCAGGATTTCCCCGGCCAAGGCCACCGCAACCGTGGTCATGCCGACGCGGAACGCGCCGTTGTCGAGCCGCTCATACCAGACGTGATTGGCGACATCATAAAGCAGGTGCTCGGGGAAAGGGCAGCCACGAACGATGATCATGAGGCCTCAATAGGTAAGGACACGGCACTCGCCCTCCATCAGATCGACGATCATCTGCGTGGTGCTCATCATGCCAGAGCATTCCGGGATAAGGTCTTCGCGCCGCATGTCGAAGAGGTCAAGATTTGCCGGACAGGCCCAGAATTTCGCGCCATGCCGATGCGCTTCCTGGATGAACCCGTAAACCGTCTTTCCCGAACCGGCCTTCACCTCCAGGGTCTCGGCGATACCGATCCGCAGGAGGCGTCCGGCTGTCGCCGTGCAGACAACATCGACCTGGTAGCCTAGGGCGGCCGCGACCGCCGCCTGATAAAACGGTGCGCCGAGCTCTTCGCCGTTGCGCGGATCGGTATTGACCAGAACAATAAGCAGCCGTTCCGCCTTGGTCATGACATCGGCCCGGTCATGACTCGACCTCATTGGCCTTCTCGGCAACGCGCCTCAGGGCCAGCCCGACATCGCTGGATTCCATGCCGAGGAATGCGGCCTTGCGTCGCTTGAGGAAAGCCATGGCCTCGGCTTCGAGCGTCTCGATCGGACGATGGCGAAGATGGGCTTCAAGGTCGGCAATGACCCGTGGCGGGGAAACAAAGAAGTCGCCGGTGATCAGCACCTGATCCGTCCGCCGGGCCTCGCCATCGAGAAGCTTGACGACGAGATCGAGCATGCCTCCAGCGGTTGGCTTTGCCACCGCAAGCATCTGCCCTTCCTTCGCAAGATGATCATCCGCACCGGTCACGAACGCATCTGTCCCGATTTCAGTCGTATGGACATGGCGCGCTGCGCGCCGTTCGGGCAGCGTCAGGCGATCCCAGAACGGCTCCATGCCGAGCACGTCGCAGATGCCGTCGACGACGACGCTCTTTACCCGATCGAGCCCAGGCGCTGCCCCGAGGAAGCCCTTGAGATCGCCGACGCGTTCGCTCAGCGCCGTCAAGCCGCGCTTGCCAAGCTTGTGCGCAGGCAATTGCAGGGCCTGTGTCAGCAAGCTAGTGTTCAGTTCGATCATGACGGTGCCCTGAAAGACTAGGGTGCCGCCGTCAAAATACCCACCGGTCCCGGAAATCTTGCGACCCTGCACCTCGATATCGTTCCGCGGACGGTAGGCGGCATCAACCCCAAGGCGTTGCAGCCCTTCCGCCAATCCCTGGCAGATCGCGGCCGAGACCATGGCAAGGGTCTCGGGCACCTTGTCCCGCCCGATAATCAATTCCCAGCCAAGGATGCCC
>JAIXSR010000096.1 GCA_027484605.1 Hyphomicrobiales bacterium
CAGCAGCAATGGCCGGTGGCCCGGCCTGCGCGCGGCGGCGGCCTGGGCGAGCGTATCCAGGCTCAGGCCTGGCGTTGCCGATCCCGTGCCGGCCGCCGGCCGGTCACCGAACAGCACTTCCACCTCCTCATGGAAGATCAGCACGCTCCCGGTGAGGCAGAGGACCAGGAAGAAGGGTGTCGCGATCAGGCTGGTCCAGCGATGGAGCCAGAGGCATAGGGGAAACCAGCCGGGCCGGACAGCGACGGGCGGCGCAGCACCATCGGGGCGCGAATTGTCCATGGCGATCAGAAGCTGAAACTGGTGGACAGGAGGTAGGTGCGCGGCGCACCGAGCCCGAGGAAATTCTCTCCCGCAGCCTGCCAATACCGCGCGCCGGTCACATTCTCGATCCCGGCACGCAGCACCACCGGCAGGTCCCGCACCACCAGGGCATAGCGTGCGCCAATGTCGAGCTTCGCCCAGGATGGCACCTGCTGGGTATTCGCGGAGTCGAGATAGGCGTTGCCGGTGTAGGTGACGCGGCCGAACAGCGTGGTTGCCGGCAGTATAGCCGGATCCCATTCGGCACTGGCATTCAGCAGGAAGTTCGGCACCCCGGGCGCACGCTTCCCATTGCTCACGCCATCGGCGGTACGGGTCAGCCGGGCATCGATGAGGGATCCTCCACCGAGCAGCCTCAGTCCTGGTGCTGCTTCGCCAAATACCAGCAACTCAGCCCCACGGTTCCGCTGCTGGCCGACAAGCCCGTAGACATTGCTGGCGGGGTCGAGGCCACCGCTTTGCTGGGTGATCTGGAACAGTGCGATCTGCGCGCCGAAGCCCTGGTAGTCGAGCTTCATCCCGACTTCGTATTGCCGTGCCAGCGCCGGCGGGAAGATGGTGCCGGCATTGCGCGCGGTGACTGGCGCGGTGGGGCCTTGGGTCAGTCCCTCAATGTAGTTGGCATAAAGCGATACGGGCTGCCAAGGCCGCACCGTCAAGGCAAAGGCCGGGGTCAGGGCATCCTGGTCGTAGCGGCTGGTGCGGGCACCGTCCGCGAGGGCGTAATTCTCCACCTCGATCCGCTGCAGCCGGCCGCCAGCGACGAGTTGGACCCGGCCATCGAGCGCCGAGATGGTATCGGCAAAGGCGATGCTGCTGAGCACCACTTGGCTGGTGGTGCGTGGCACCTGGTTCGCACGACGGAAATCCGGCGGATTGGCGGATAGCGGGCTGTAGATGCTCTGCTCGCCGGTTGGTTCGCCAAAGACGAAGGCGCTGCCCTGACGCCGCTGCACAATATTGCCGATGATCGCAAACTCATGCCGCAGCGGGCCTGTCTCCAGCCTGCTGCGCAAGCTGAGGTCAGCCGATTGGTTGCGATTCACAAGGGCGCTGAAGGCCGGAAAGGTGGTCGCATCGCCGGTAGAGGACAACCCGCCGAGCAGCACCTGCGCGCCCTGGTCGACACCATAGGACAGGCCATAGCCGAAGCCGATGGTCGTATTGGCCAGCAGGTCGTATTCCGCCCGCAGCAGTCCATAGCCGAGTTCGGTGTTGTTGAAGGTCCAATCGGTGGCGAATGTGGTGTTCGGCCGCGGCGTGCGCGGCAATGCCGCCCCCGGCGCCAGGGTCAGGTAGTTGCTGTAGACGCGCTGGCTGATGTTGGAATATCCGCCATCCGCGGTGACCCGAAGCCTCTCGCCGCGGTAATCGAGCGACAGCGCGGTATTGCCGAATTGCTCGGATTGGCCGCGCAGTGGCGTGCTGCCATCCCGGTAGGCGCCGTTGAACCGCACCCCCCATTCCTTGCCGGCACCGAAGCGGCGTCCAATGTCGAAGGCGCCGCCGATATTGCTGTCGGAGTAGTAGCTGCCGGTGAAGCGATTGATCGGCACATCGCCCGCCCGCTTCGGCACGTAGTTGAGCGTGCCGGCGATGTTGCCGCCCGGTGCCGCACCGGAGAGCAGGGCATTCGGCCCGCGCAACACCTCGATCCGCTCGAAGCTGTCGAGCGCCGTCCGCCGGGTGGAAAGCAAACCGGGCAGCCCATCGATCGAGGCATCCGAGCCGAAGATGGAGAAGCCTCGCAGCAGCAGCCGATCATTCGAGTTGTAGCGGGAATATCCGGCGCGAACCGAGGGGTCGTCCTGCAGCACATCGGCCAGTACCCGGGCCTGGCGGTTGCGGATGAACTCGTCTGTGTACGAGGTGGTGCTGAAGGGCGTCTCCATGTAGTCACGGTTGCCCAGCAGCCCGACGCGGCCACCGCGCGCCACCTGGCCGCCGGGATAGGCAGGCGGCAGCGTCCCGATCGCCGCGGTGGGCGGCGCTCCGGGCGAGGCCTCCACCTCCATCTGCGGCAGTTCGAGGGCTCCGGCATTCAACCGAACCTCCGGCGGTACCGGCGCGAGCACCACCGTTCCGCCTTGGATCTGCCCAACCAGCCCGCTCCCTGCCAGCAGCCGGTCCAGTGCCGCCTGCGGCTCCATCTCGCCTTGCACGCCGCGCGAGGCCCGGTCGCGGGTCAGCGCCGCATCGGCGGCGATGCTCAGCCCGGTCGCCCGCATATAGGCCAGCAGCGCCCCGGCGACCGGCTGCGCTGGTATCGCAAAGCTGCGTGGCTGCGCCACCGCACTGACCGAAATCGTCATGGCCAACCCGGCCACCAACCACGTCCGCACGCGCATCTCAGGTCCCCGTCCGCCCAATTGCGATCGCGTCGCAATCGCTTCCTAGG
>JAIXSR010000167.1 GCA_027484605.1 Hyphomicrobiales bacterium
CCAAGGATGCCCGGGCCCATCACGATGGCACCGCCGCCCGTCATCCGACGGGCCGTCTCGACACCATTGGCCTTGACCCAGTCAAGATTGACCTCGCGATGCAGAAGCTGATGCCGGCCGACAATGGCCGCCGGATGGAAATGCTGGAACCGGAGCGTATCCGGGGTTTTCCCTTTGCGATGGAGGCGAGAGAGCGCCTCTGTGACGCTCAGGTTCTTGCGGGCGGTCCGGACCCCACTATCGATGACGCGCAACCGCCCGCTCATCGGAGCACCGGACCGAGCTGGCGGCGGATACGCCGGAGATCGTGGCCGTTCGGCTGGAACGGATAGCTCGCAATATCGGAAGGCGGGCTGTCGCCATAGGGCCGGTCGCAGGCCGAGACATCATCACGCTCCTTCCCCGGGCATCCGGATGTCCGGAACGGAATGCCCGATGCCACCACCTTGGCCAGGCGGTCCGCATCCATGCCGAAATCGATCAGAACACCCGCCTCGTCGAAACGCATCGCGCCAAGCGGATGTCCGGCATATTCGATGAGATAGCGGCCGAGTTGCATCCGCCGCCAGCGATCCCGCGGCGTTGCGGGGATATGGTCCATCAGGCTGCCCCGCTCGGGATAGAAACAGAAGAGATGGGAATGCGCGCCGATGGCATGGAGCCGCGCGCAAAGCGTCAAGACATCCTTGTCGCTCTCTCCCATTCCGACAATAAGATGCATTCCGATGCGGCCAGGGCCGAAGATTGACCGGGCATCCTCGAAAACCCGCCAGTAGACGTCCCAGTGATGGGGCGAATCCACGCCCTTGCCCCGCGTCCGGTCAAAAAGACCCGGCGTGCAGGCATCCAGCGCCACCGTAAAGATCTCCGCGCCGAGATCGTGGAGTTGCTGGACATCCGACCGAGTCATTGTGGTGGGATTGGAGAGGATCGAGACCGGCACCTGCCCATGCGGAATCCGACGACGCCAGCGTTCCATAACGATGAGGGTGTCGGCATCCGAGCGCGGATGGGTGATCATGGAAATACACATCCGATGAAACGGCGTTGCCGCGCCCTGACCGGCAATGCGCTCGATGATCTCGTCGAGCGCGACCGCAGGCCAGTCAACCCTGATGAAGTTGCGGTCTGCGTAATTGGTCTCGGCCTCTCGATGCCGTGCCAGTCCGCAATAGGCGCAATTCGCACGGCAGCCTTCCGGATAGGTCAGGAGCAGATTGAGGCAGCGCGTGCACACACAACGATGGAGCTTGCCGGGAAAGAGGCCCAGGGTGATTGCCGCCGCGGTCGAAAGCTGCACATAATCCGGGGAGCGCATGGCCGGTGTCTTCTGGTAGCGCGGTCGGTACAGGCCAGACGGGGCCAGGCCTTCCTGTCGCACCGGAGCGCCATTGCGGCGTTCCGGTGGAACGTTCTGCGGGGCGCGGGGCAAATTCTTGGCTTCCGGCGGGAGACAAGCCATCGTGCGGTTCCCCCCCTCAGGCTGCCCGCTGGCAGGATTGGGTCCCGCAGCACGCATGGGCATGCGTTGTTGGCCGGCCAATGGTGCGCGCCATCGCCATCGCCTCGTCCGCCGGATAGGCAATGCCATCCACACCGGCCAGGACCGCGCCGACATCGAGCATCACACGATCTCGTCCCGGTGGGCGGGCGCACCCGAGAAGCAGAAGCCTGTCTGCGAGAATGCCCCGGGCTTCGGCAATCAGGTCAAGGGCTTCCGCGATATCGACCCGGCCAAAGCCGGGATCGGCAAAGGCGGGCATCAGGACAACAAGGATCGCGGCTTGCGTCGGGTAGCGGGCGATGATCTCGAGCGCGCGCTTTTCCCCCAGGATACGGCCATGATGCAGTCCGATGACCACATGCGGCAACGCATTGAGCCCGGCCGCTACCAGATGTTTCAGGGTGACCTCGAAATCCTCAACCGGACGATCCAGGTGATAGACCTCACCGATCGTGGCATCGGCTCCGATCATATCCATCATGGCGACGTCGACGCCGGCCGCTTTCAGGGCATCGGCCCGCCGCGCATCCACGAGGGCGGTATGGACCAGCACCTCGAGCGCGGGGAAATCCGTTTTCAGACGGCGAATCACCGGGAGATAGCGATCAAACGGCACCTCGTTCCTACGGTTGGAGCCTCCGGAGAGCAGGAACCCCTGAAGCCCCTGCCGCTCGATCAGGGTGCGGACCATGGCTTCGAACTGGGCCGGATCACCGGCAGCCGTCATCGAACGCAGGATCGAGGCGCGGCAATGTTTGCAGTCGAGAGCACAGGTCCCGCCGGTGATCGAGAAGGCGGGAAAACGTCCGGACTTCTTGCACGCGCCGAGTTCGTCGCTTTCAAAGTCGCGGAAGCTCGGCGTCGAGGCCCGGAACGGCCGGTGATCAAAGCGGGCGCCTGCCCGGCGCAGTCGCGCGACCAAGGCAGCGTCGATTCCCGCAACATCAGACCCGGTTGCGGACACCGCACATTCAAAGGGTTCAGGCGCGAGGCCGGTCATCCTGTCCCAACCTCTTCGATCTTCATCCGGCGGCCCCAGACGTCGAAGAAATGGCCCTCGTTGATCACCAGCCGGTCATCTGAGATCCGCGCCTCCTGGTTGAGCAGATGAAGGCGTGCCGTGGGATTGTCGAGCGGACCACCATAGCGCGTATCGCGGATCGGGAAAAAGACCGCCGCGTCCCAGCGCATGCCGGATCCGGCAAACATCGTCGACATGTCGGACCAGTTGGTCTCGGTGCCGATCACATGCATGTAGGTGGAGCAGAGCGGCTCGACATCCTTCTTCTTGATCTTCACCAGGATGGCGAGTGCCGTGAATCCGCGCGGATCACCGGCGGCATATTCGGCCACGAGCCAATGATCGAAATCGGTCAGAACCATAGCGTCGGAGAGAACGGGATCGTCGGTCATGCCTCACCAATCCACAACGGGAGTTTCCTGCACATAGACATCGTAGAGCGCCATGAAAGGCGTCCCAGTTCGCGCCAGATACCAGGCTTCGAAGGCTGCCAGAGCGGCCGGCACGGTTGCCGGATCGGCCATTGGGCGGCTGTCCGGCGGATCCTTGATCCATGTGGCTTCGATGGCATCGGAAACCGCGTGGAAGGCTTCGAGGATCGGCTGATGCGCTTCGATCGCCGGGTCGAGGCCGAATTCCTGTGCTAGAACCCGCTCGACGGCCTGGCGAGCCTGCTCGCCATCGGTCCCGCCGTCTAGGGCACGGCCGATCCTTTGCATCAGGCCGTGGCGCCGATGCGCAAAGGCCCGCTCCCGCTCAAGACGCTGCAACTCGGACGCATAGCCCTTTCGGAACTGGTCCTCCTGCTGCTCGGCATGTTGCGCTGCGGCCGAGAACAGCGTCAGGTAGGTGTCAGGCGGAACGGCTGGCACGGTTCTGGTCTCCGGAGGAAAGTGGCGGAAGAGAATGGGAGTCGAACCCACCAGGGACCGGCTCACGGCCCCAACCGGATTTGAAGTCCGGCCGCCCCACCAGGGACGATTCTCTTCCAAGCTCTGAAAGGGAAGCAGCATCAGCCGCTTCCGGCAATGAAGTGTCGACACTCGGATCGAAGAGAGTCCGACGGTGCGGATTGACCCGCCGCAGATCACCCCGTCGGATCGTCACGCCATGCCGATCGAAGAATTCGAGCACCTGGATAGCAACCTTGCGGCCAACCACGCCGCCACTGGCCTCTTCCAGGCGGTCACGGAACGTTGAAGCAGCGAACCAGCCACCCGTATCGGCTTCGAGACCCACAGCGAGTTGCACGGCTTCGGCCACGGCAATCCGAAGGAAGAAATGATCCTGGGCCACCTCGTCCAGCTCGCCTGCGCGCCCGCATCGGCGAAGAAGCGCACGAATGGTCTGCTCATCTTCCTGGAGCGACTGCGCGAGATCCCGGACCCGCGGCGGACGAAACCGTTCCTTTCCGGAAATGAGCGGACGGATTTCGAAAAGAAGATTCTCGTCCTCCAGCGACATCGCGACAGAATGGCTGGCCAGCCGGATCCAGTTTCCATCCATGGCGAGCCAGCCCTCGCCAATGAAGTCGCGCAGGACGGAACGGAACAGGGGGGCGGCCAAACGCGGCGCCGCGAGCAGACGCAGCCGCTCGAGTCCCATGCCCATGAGATCGGGGTTAGCTGCGTGGAAGCTCGCGAGGCTCTCCCGAACCGCCCCGGCAATGTGGCACAGCAGCCTGGCTCCCAGAGCATGCGGCCTCTGCCCGAGGCGCATCAGCGCAGCCCCGGCCCGCTCGCACTCTGCCAGAACGGCAGAAAGCGCCTCGCCGTTATCCTGTGCGAAGGTCACCAGATCGATCGCAGCAGATGATGCGTCCAACAACCGGCACAACGCCACCCGCCAGTCTGCCTCGGCGAGGGCATGCAACTGCGCCATGCGTTCCGGTGTCCGGCGCTTGCGTTCCGGTGGCCGGAGATCCAGAAAACGCCCGCCGCCCAACGTGAATGAAGCCGAAGGATCCCGTAGGACAAACCGATCAAGCCGGAACGCAGCAAAGGGCTGCTCCGTCACGATCTGCACGGGCACGTTCATGCCCGGCTGGGGCGTTTCATCACCCAACAGGACGAGATGGGCCTGAATATCGCTGGTGGCGTGATGAAGCCGGACCGGCATCCATTGCGTCAAGCCTTTCCGGGCACCGGGCGCGACGGTCACGTCGGCATCGGCGCGCCGCGTCGGGGCATGGCCGAAAGGCGCCAGGATCATGGCACCCCGTTGAACCTTGTCCTTGTCGAGCCCAGGCCCGGAAAGATTCAGCGCACAGCGATCACCAGCCATCGCCTTGTCGGTCACGCGGTTCTGGGCATGGATCGAACGAACCCTGGCGGGAAGCCCGATCGGGGACACAATCACCTCGTCCCCATTGACCACTTCTCCGTCAAGGATCGTGCCGGTCACCACGAGCCCTGCGCCCTGAAGCAGGAAAGAGCGGTCCACCGCCAGTCGGAAAAGCCGGTCGGACCGCACGCGCTGATAGGCACGATGCATGCCCGCCAGGGCCTCCTTGAGCGCGTCGAGCCCTTCCCCTGTCAGACTGGACACCGGATGGATCGGGGCGTCGGCCAGAACAGTGCCTTCGAGAAAGCCCGCAATGTCTGCCAAGACCCGGTGGCGCCGCGCTTCGTCGACACGATCGATCTTGGTCAGCGCCACGACTCCGAGTCGCGGACCGAGCATGGACAGGATCTCGAGATGCTCGCGGGATTGCGGCATGATGCCATCATCGGCCGCAATCACCAGCATGACGGCATCGACGCCCTGTGCACCGGCCATCATCGTATGGACGAAGCGCTCATGCCCCGGCACATCGACAAAGCCGAGCACCGAACCATCCGGCTGCGGCCAATAGGCGAAGCCCAGATCGATGGTGATGCCGCGCGCCTTTTCTTCCTTCAGGCGGTCAGCATCAACGCCGGTGATGGCTTTCACCAGGGTTGTCTTGCCGTGATCGATATGCCCCGCCGTGCCGATGATCATGGCCCTGGCTCGCCCTTGCGTGCTGCCATCAGCTCTCTCGCCATGGCCTTGGCACCTTCGACGGCAGCATCCGGGAGGCTGGCCTGAACCGCACCGAAGAACGTGCCGGCAAGCTGCGATCCTCCCTCCCGCGCCATGATCAACAGGACCATGGCGCGGAAACTGTCGCGTTCGACACCCTGACCGAGATGATTGGCGGCTCCGAGCATCGCCATCGCATCCGGATCGCCCGCTTCGACACCCTTGGCCCACCAGGCGCAGGCCTGTTCGGAATCGCGCTCAACACCGAGAGCGTTGTGGTAGATCATGCCCATACGGGTCATTGCGCTTGGCTTGCCGGCCTTCGCCGCCGCTTCCGCCCAATGCCGTGCTTCGACGGGTTCGCTCGGGACAACATCGCCCTCGAGGAGCATCCAGGATGCCATATCCTGCGCCTCGACATCACCGCCTTCGGCCGCCTTGCGGTACCATTCGAGCGCGAGATTGGGATCCGGTGACGCGCCATTCCCCTGGAAATAGGCCGAAGCGAGATTGCGCATCCCGGCCGCGTCACCACCTTCCGCAGCAACCTTGAGCCATCTGACGCCGAGTTCAGCATCCTGCGGGACACCAAGGCCGCCGATGAAGCAGGCACCAACATTGTTCGCCGCGCGCGCCGAGCCCTGATGCGCCAGCGGACCCCAAAGGGCGAGTGCGGCCTCGTACTGGCCAGCCTTGGCAAGCGCATTGGCCTCGGCCAGTTGCTCCTCCGTCGATGGCGGGGCAACGATCGCAGCCTCTTTCTTCCGGAACAGGGACAGGATCATGAGGGTACCCTCACCGTCTGGCTTGCGAGCTGGGAAAGGAACATCGGCTCATCGTCCAGACAGCGCAGATCGAGGAGCAATCGATCCTCGTGGATCCGCCCGATCACGGGCACAGGCAGGCGCCGCAGTTGCAGCGAGAGGCTGTCGAGCGCCTTGCCCTTGCGGGTGCCCGGCGGCGTGGCAAACAAGGCCGCACTGGGCAGCGTATCGAGCGGCAGCGCGCCCGACCCGATCTGGCTGGCGCAATCGAGGATACCGGCCGTCCAGTCCGAAGGCACGAAAGCGCTCCACGCCGCCAGCAGGCGGCCGGCTTGCGCCTGGATCTCGGCCCGCTTACGCGCAAAGAAGCGCAGGGTCGGCAAGGCCTCAGCCAGACGATCCGGATCGCGGTAGAGTTTCAACGTCGCTTCGAGTGCGGCAAGCCGGAGCTTGTCCAGACGGATCGTGCGCTTGAGATGGTTCTTGGCGCAGGCCCGGACAAGATCCTTGCGCCCCACGATGAACCCGGCCTGGGGTCCGCCCAGAAGCTTGTCGCCCGAGAAGCTCACGAGATCAGCACCGTCGCGAAGGGCATCCTGCACCGTGCGCTCGCGCTTGAGTCCGTATTGTGCCAGATCGACGAGGGTTCCCGAGCCAAGATCGTCGAAAAGCGGCAGACCATGCTTGTGAGCAATCGTCGCGAGGGTTGCGGCAGGCACCTCGGCGGTGAATCCCTGAATGCTGTAATTCGAGGTATGGGCCTTCAGGAGCAGCCCGGTTTTCGGCCCGATCGCCTGTTCGAAATCGGCGGCATGGGTCCGGTTGGTCGCCCCCACCTCAACCAGTTTCGTCTGGGCCCGACGCATGATCTCCGGCAGGCGGAACGAGCCGCCGATCTCGATCAGCTCGCCGCGGGAAACGATGGTTTCCCGGCCCTTGGCATGGGTTGCGAGGACAAGCAGCACAGCTGCGGCATTGTTGTTGACCAGGCAGGCATCCTCGGCACCGGTCAGCTCGCGGACGAGCCCCCGAACATGATCATCGCGTTCGCCGCGCTGCCCGCCTTCCAGCGAGAATTCGAGGGTTGTCGGGTGGCGCATGGCTGCGACCACGGCCTCGATCGCCGCCTCCGGCAGGATGGCGCGGCCGAGATTGGTATGCAGGACCGTGCCCGTGAGGTTGAAGACCCGGCGTTGCGAAGGCTGGTCCCGCTTTTCCAGCCAGTCGCCAACCGAGAGCGCCAGGCTTTCCGGGGTCGCATCCGGCATCCCCTCTCCGCCGAGCATGGCCTCACGCTGGCGAGCCAGCGCATGGCGGACCGCGTCACTGACGGCGCGATGGCCGAAACGCAAGGCAAGAGCCTGCGCTACCGGCGCCTGCAAGACGCGGTCAACCGAAGGCAGGCGAAGGGCGGGCGGGGCGTCGGGCGCCGGTTTCACGGGCGAACCTCAGAAGCCGGCGAGAAACACGTTGAAGCCGCTCCTGCGGAAGCCTTTGTCCCTGACCAGAAGATCAAGGCCGGCACTCGCGACATCATCCGCAACCGGATCCAGAGATGGATCGTTGATCGCATAGAAGATCTTCAGATAGGTGCCGCAGCTGTCGCAGCATTCTGCCTTGAGCGTCTCGGCGGTGCCCTCGACATGGGAATAGCTGATCCCCTTTGTCGACGAG
This sequence comes from Hyphomicrobiales bacterium, assembly GCA_027484605.1. GTDB lineage: Bacteria > Pseudomonadota > Alphaproteobacteria > Rhizobiales > Beijerinckiaceae > Rhabdaerophilum. The sequence continues at coordinate 7,967 of JAIXSR010000167.1, forward strand.
CAGGCGACACACTTCACCCTGACCACATGCCATTTCGTCGCGCAGCAGGAGCAGGTCACAAACCGCGTACTCTGTGCATTCTGCCAGCCGACAACGCTGGAGGAGACCGGAGGTCCTCCGCAAGCAGGGCAGGCACCGTCGGAGACGGATGTCAGCTTTTCCTCCGGCAGCGCCGCTGCAAGCCGCGCAAAGTGAACCTGCATCGCTGCGGCGACGAAAACATGCTCGGCAATCTCCTCTGCCGGCAACGCATCGTCCAGCACATTGCGGATCATCACCCTGCGTTCGGGTTCATCTGCGGACAGAACGCCTTCAAGCGACGCCATGGCGCGGTCGGGCATGGCGACGCTCCGGAGCGCCTGAAGCAGCGCCTCGAGCGTCATCAAGGCGGTCTCGTCGATCGCCGCATCCTGGCGCGCGATCGGCGCCATGCCGAATTCGAAGGCCTGATCGAGGGTTGTCTGGTCTGGCAGGGTCACAGCAGGCAAATCAGGAAGGATCCGCGCCTGGCAATCCGCAATCGCAGCCATGAATTCGAGATAGCCCCGCAACGGATGATCGGCCGCAAGCTGCCGGAACCGCATGGCACGGCCGGAAAACAGCATCTCCGGCTTCGGCGTGATCGCCAGCGGCGGCTTGGCTTCCTCGCCAATATGCAAGGGCTGGAATTGCGGTGGATTCTGGGGAGTGGGCAAAGACATATCGAACCTCACGGGTCACGACAGAAAAAGGGCGCCGGCGGCAAAACACGCCGGCGCCCTCGCGATATCACTGCGCCGGCGTCGAGCTGGCGCGATCCTTCGAAGCTTCCTCGCGGAGCCACTTGCGATGGTGCCGGTATGCCCAGCCCGCCGTGACCGATCCCTTGGTCATCGCGGAAATGGTGCCCCGCACCCAGATCGCCGCATAGACATGGACGATCCAGACAGTGATGGCACCGATCCCGGCAAGGGCATGGATCAGCACGGCAACGCGTTTCTGATCGATGGTCGTGTAGGGATAAAAGTACTTATCCCAGATCACGATACCCGACGAGATCAGCGCGATGATGAGGATCGACATGCCCCAGAAAACGAACTTCTGGCCGGCATTGTATTTGCCGATCTCCGGCATCTTCTCTTCGTCGCCCTTCATCACGGCCGGAAGATTGGCCATCCAGCGATTGTCATCCCGGTTCCAGAGATTGAGTTTCCAGAACCGGAAGAACAGGCCGGAAAAGCTGAAGAACAGGAAAACCCCGATCCACGGATGAATCTCCCGCGTCAGCGCTCCGCCGCCGAACAGGGCGGTCAGCCCGAACAGCGAGGGATGGAACAGGGCAAGCCCGCTGATCGCCAGCAGGATCAGGCTGATCGCCGTCACCCAATGGTTGATGCGCGCGCCGGTCGTATAACGCGAGACTTGTGGCGTGTATCCGCCCCCCGACTGAGCCATCAGGTCCCCTCCTTGATCCGTTTGCCTTCTTCTTCATCGTGGGTCGTGACCTTGTTGGGGCCCATGACCATGTGGTGGAGAACGCCGACGCCGGCAGCGACCGCAAGGACGCCCATGCCGAAATACTTGGTGGCGCCCCGCCATAGTTCGACGATCGGAGAGATCTTCACGTCATTGCCCGGCAGGTTGGCATAGGCTTCAGGCTTGTCCGCGTGATGCAGGACGTACATCACATGGGTTCCACCGACGCCCGGAGGGTCATAGAGGCCGGCCTTCTTGTAGCCACGCGACGTCAGATCAGCGACGCGCTTGGCGGCAAGGGCCTTCATCTCGGCTTCGGTACCGAACGAGATCGCCTGGGTCGGGCAGGCCTTGGCACAGGCCGGTCCCTGGCCGACGGCAACACGGTCAACACAAAGCGTGCACTTGTAGGCCTTCTCGTTCGCTTTCGAGATGCGCGGGATGTTGAAAGGGCATCCCTTGATGCAATAGCCGCAGCCAATGCAGGCATCCTTATTGAAGTCGACGATCCCGTTCGTGTACTGCACGATTGCGCCGGGTGACGGGCAGGCCTTCAGGCAGCCAGGATCCGCGCAATGCATGCAGCCATCCTTACGGATCAGCCATTCAAGCTTGCCGGTTTCCGGGTTGTCCCATTCCGTGAACCTCATCAGGGTCCAGGAATTCTCGGTGAGATCGTGGGGGTTGTCATAAACCCCCACATTCACCCCGACAGGCTCCCGCAGGTCGTTCCATTCCAGACAGGCCGTCTGGCAGGCCTTGCAGCCGATGCATTTGGAAACATCGATCAGCTTGGTGACCTGAAAGTCGTCCTTGGGCGGCAAGGCCCCGGTAATCCCGCCCCGCGTCGCGGACTGGCGGGCGATTTCCATTGTTGGCAAAGCCATGGTTCTCTCCCTCCCTTACGCGATCGGGGTTGCATCAACCGGCGGATCGCTCGGCCGGACATCAACCAGGAACGCCTTGTATTCCGGTGTTTCGATATTGGCGTCGCCGACGAACGGCGTCAGCGTGTTCACGCCGAAACCCTTCTTGGTCGCCCCCATGAAACCCCAGTGGATGGGAATCCCCACGACATGCACAGGCTTGCCGTCGCAGATCAGCGGCTTGATGCGCTTGGTGATGACAGCCTTGGCCTTGACATAGCCACGGGCCGAGTCCACGCGCACCCATCCCCCCTTCTTGATCCCGCGTTCCTTGGCGAGCTCTTCCGAGATCTCGATAAAGAACTCTGGCTGCATCGCCGCATTCACGCGGTTGTGCTTCGACCAGTAGTGGAAATGCTCGGTCAGCCGGTAGGTGACAGCGGCAAAGGGGAATTCCTTCGACGTGCCGAACTGCTCCATATCACCCTTGAAGACGCGCGCCGCCGGATTGCCACGGATCTTCGGGGCAACCAGGTTGGCGACCGGGCTCTCGAACGGCTCGTAGTGAACCGGGAAAGGCCCGTCCTTCATGAGGGTGCGGACATGGAGACGACCCACGCCTTCATTGGTCATGATAAACGGCATGACCGTTTCGGGCTTGGCCGTCGGGGCAATATCCGGAATATCCGGACCCGCCCATTTCGAACCGTCCCACGCAATCGGGGAGCGCTTCGGATCCCAGGCCTTGCCCTGCATATCCGCCGAGGCACGATTATAGAGCACACGGCGGTTGGCCGGCCAGGAGAACGACCAGTTCTGATGGACGCCGAGCCCTGAAGGATCGCGATTGTCACGCCGCGCCATCATGTTCCCGGCTTCGGTGAACGAGCCGCAATAGATCCAGTTGGCGCAAGCCGTGGTGCCGTCGTCGCGCAAGGCGGCGAAGGCAGCCATCTGCTTGCCCTTCTGGAGTAGGAGCTTCGACGGATCGTTCGGATCCGGCACGTCGGCCAGAACCTTGCCGTTGAACTCGCGGGCGAGTTCCTCGGCATGCGGTTCGTTCGGATCCTTGTAGTCCCAGGTCAACGCCTTCATGGCATCCGGATAGGCGCCGCCTTCCTTCTCGTAGAGCGCCCGGAGACGCAGGAATAGCTGGGCCATGATCCACACATCGGTCTGGGCCTCGAACGGCTTGTCCTGACCAGGCCAATGCCACTGGAGCCAGCGCGACGAGTTCGTCAGCGAACCTTCGTCCTCCGCAAAGAGGGTTGTCGGCAGTTCGAACACCTCGGTCTGAACCTTGGACGGATCCGTGGGGTTGAACTCCCCATGGTTCTGCCAGAAGCGCGCCGTCTCGGTTTCGAGCGGATCCATCACCACGAGGAACTTCAGCTTGCCGAGAGCCGCCCGAACCTTGTTCTTGTTCGGGAACGACATCAACGGGTTGAAGCCCTGGCAGAAATAGCCGTTCATCTTGCCCTGATGCATCAGCTCGAACGCCCTCAGGACGTCATAGCTGGGCACATCGAGCTTCGGCAGGTATTCGTAGCCCCATTGATTGTCGGCGCGGGCATTGTCCCCCCACATCGACTTCTGGAAGCTGACGAAGAACTTCTTGTAGTTGCGCCAGAACGAAACCTGCCCCGGACGCATCTCCTTGAAGCCGCGCGACTTCATGTAGGTGTCGAAATCCCCTTCCCGATCCGTGGCCAGCGTCAGGTAGCCCGGGATCAGGTTGGACATCAGGCCCATATCGGTGAGGCCCTGGATGTTGGAATGGCCGCGCAGCGCGTTCATCCCGCCACCCATCAAGCCCATATTGCCAAGGATGAGCTGGAGCATCGCCATGCAGCGGATGTTCTGCGAGCCCTTGGAATGCTGGGTCCAGCCAAGCGCGTACATCGACGTCATCACCTTGTCGGGTGCCGACGTTTCCGAAATCATCTTGGCCACCGTCAGGAACGCGTCCTTCGGGGTGCCGCAGATGCGCTCGACCATTTCGGGCGTGTATTCCGCGACATGCTTCTTGAGCAGGTTCCAGACGCAGCGCGGGTGTTCGAGGGTCATGTCGACCTTCGCATAGCCCTGCTCG
>JAIXSR010000092.1 GCA_027484605.1 Hyphomicrobiales bacterium
CGAGGTGCCGAGCAGGTACTGGCCCTCGTAGAGCGCATTCATGCGGAACATCGGGAAGACGAAGTCGCGGGTGAATTCCTCGCGCAGGTCGTCGATGAAGATATGCTCCGGCTTGATGCCCAGCAATTCGGCCTTCTTGCGCGCCGGATCCAGTTCCTCGCCCTGGCCGAGATCGGCGGTGAAGGTCACCACCTCGCAGCCATAGGTGGTCTGGAGCCATTTCAGGATCACGGAGGTGTCAAGACCTCCGGAATAGGCCAGGACAACGCGCTTGATATCGGATTTCGCCATCGGTTCTTCTTCCAAACGTCCGGGCCTTGACAGCCCGGAACTCCATTCCCCTCACCCGGCCAGATTTCCTTGCGCAGCATCAACACCGGCTCGAAAAGGCGCTGGAGAGGTCCTATAAACGGAACCCGACGGCACGCAAGCCACTCCCGCGAGAACGCCCCCGATGCTCTCCCCTGACGACCTGACCCGCTTCGCCCGCCATATCGTGCTGCGCCATATCGGCGGGCCGGGCCAGCAGCGCCTGCGCCGTGCCAGCGTGCTGGTGGTCGGGGCCGGCGGTCTGGGCACGCCGCTGCTGCTCTATCTCGCCGCGGCGGGCGTGGGCCGGATCGGGATCGTGGATGACGATGTCGTCTCGCTCTCGAACCTGCAGCGGCAGGTGATCCACGGCACGCCGGATCTGGGCCGGCCCAAGGTGGACAGCGCGGCCGAGGCCGTGCACCGGCTCGACCCCGGCATCATGCTGGACCTGCATGCCACGCGGCTGGACCCGGACAATGCGGCCGGGCTCGTCGCCGGCCATGACGTGATCGCCGATGGCTCGGACAATTTCGACACCCGCTACCTGCTGGCCACGATCTGCGAGGCGGCGCGGAAGCCGCTTGTCCATGCTGCCGTCAACGAGATGCATGGCGCGCTGACCGTGCTCCGCCCCTGGGAGGCCGGGGCCGATGGCCGGCCGAACCCGCGCTACACGGATCTCTTCCCCGAGAAGCCGCCGGCGGGGAGCATTCCCACCTGCTCGGAAGCCGGGGTGCTGGGGGCGCTGGTCGGCGTGGTCGGATCGCTGCAGGCGATCGAGGTAATCCGGCAGATCACGCCGTTCGGGACGCCTCTGATCGGCAAGCTGCTGCTGATCGATGCGCTCGACATGCGGTTCGAGACGATCGAATACGGGCGGGCGGATTAGCGCCGGCGCTTCCGGCCTGCGGCCGGGCGGACGCCGCCCCAGGGATCGATCACGGCGCTGGTGCGGCCATTGCGGCGCGTCAGCTCGACGCCGCCCCGGCCTGGGGATTCATGCCCAAGCAGGGCCCGGCGCGGCCCGCGCCCCCGGCGGTTGACGACGGAATCCTCCGGATCGCCGGACGTCACGCGCGGTGCGCGCTGGCCCCTCGCCGGCGCCTGTTTGGCGAGGCATTCATTATAGGCGAAGGCGTTGGAGATGCCCTCGCAGGCCGCCGCGGCGGGGCGCGCCATCAAGGCCAGCCCGCACAAGGCGAGGACGGGGAGAAGGATCCGCGCTGCCGGGATCCGGCAAGACCTGTGGCTTGGTGCCATTCTTGAACCTCTTGCGGCTGGGGAGAACCTCACCCGCGCAAGGTCGCTCCCGTCCGGGTGGTGATTTCGGCCACCAGCTTCTTCGAAAAGGCCTCGATCTCGGCATCCGTCAGCGTTTTCTCACGCGGCTGGAGCGTCACATTGAGGCCGATCGAAACCTTGCCAGGCTCGATTCCCTTCCCGGCATAGACATCGAAGACCGTGACGGCTTCCGTCAAGGGCTTGTCGATGCCGCGGGCAAGCTTGAGCAAGGTCTCGGCTTCCACGCTCTGGTCGACAAGGAAGGCGAAATCACGGCTGACCGGCTGCAGATCCGAGAGGTCGAGCTTTGCCTTGACCTTGGTGGGCTTTTTCTTGGGGTAAGGTAGCCCGTCGAGGATGATCTCGAAGGCCTGAAGCCGGCCTTCCGCGCCGAGCGCCTCGACGAGGCGCGGATGCAATTCGCCGAACCAGCCGACAACATCCTTCGGGCCGAAGCGCAGGATCGCCGCGCGGCCGGGATGGAGATGGTCCGGCGCCGGATTGACCTGCCCGGCCGCCACGACCTGCAGCCCGCCGGTCGGCACGCCGAGCGTGGCCAGCAGCGCCATCACATCGCCCTTGACGTCGAAGAGATCCGCCTCGCCGCTGCCGGTCCAGTGCCGGCCCGCGCCGGTTGCCCGCGCCAGCCCACGCCGGAGGCCGGCCGCCGCGAAGCGCTGGTCCTTCTCGCCATCGCCCTTGAAGACCTGACCGACCTCGAACAGGGCGACATCGGGATAGCCCCGATCGGCATTGCGCTGCGCCGCCGCCACGAGGCCCGGCATGAGGCTGGGCCGCATATCGGAGAGATCGGCGGCGATCGGGTTGGCCAGGGCGAGCGACGGATGGCCGCCGCCGAACAGGGTGGCCGCCTTCTTCGAGACGAAGGACCACGTCACCGCCTCGACGAGCCCGCGCACGGCGAGCGCGCGCTTGGCCTGCCGGACGCGGCTCTGGAGCGGGGTGAGGACGGGCTTGTGCACCTCGTCCACGCGCTGGATCGGCACCAGCGGCACCGAATCCACGCCGACGATGCGGACGATTTCCTCGACAAGGTCCGTCTTGCCCTCGATATCGGGGCGGAAGGACGGCACGGCCACTTTCAGGACCGGGCCCTGCCCCGAGCACCAGAAGCCGAGCGCCGAGAGGATCGCCTTCATCTCCGAGACGGGCACGTCGAGCCCGGTCAGGCGCTTCACTTCGGAGACGGGGAAATCGACGATCCGCTCGGTTTCCGGCACGGAGCCGGTCAGGCTGACCTGGCTCGGCGTGCCGCCGCAGAGATCGACCACGAGCTTGGTCGCGATTTCGAGGCCCGGCACGGTGAAAGCCGGGTCGACGCCGCGCTCGAACCGGTAGCGGGCATCGGTGTTGATGCCGAGCTTGCGGCCGGTCTGGGCGATGTTGAGCGGCGACCAGAGCGCGGATTCGATCAGCACGTCGGTGGTGGCTTCGTCGCAGCCGGAATGCTCGCCGCCCATGATGCCGGCGATGGATTCGGGGCCGTTCTCATCGGCGATGACAACCATGCCGGGCTCCAGCGCATGGGTCTTGCCGTCCAGCGCAAGGATGCTCTCGCCGGCGCGGGCATGGCGCACGGTCAGCGCGCCCTTGACCCTGGCCGCATCGAAGACATGCAGCGGGCGGCCGCGATCATAGGTGACGTAGTTGGTGATATCGACCAGCGCGTTGATCGGGCGGAGACCGATGGCGCGCAGGCGCTTCTGCATCCATTCCGGCGACGGGCCGTTCTTCACGCCGCGCACGAGGCGCAGGGCGAAAGCGGGGCAGAGGGCGCGGTCCTCGCCGGCGAAATCCAGCGTCACCGGCACGGTGCAGGCGGCATCGCCCTTGAGGGCGGGAATGCCGGCATCCCGCAGCTTGCCGAGGCCGGCCGCAGCGAGATCCCGCGCGATGCCGTGGATGCCGGTGGCATCCGGACGGTTCGGCGTCAGGTTGATCTCGATGACCGGGTCGGACAGGCCGGCCCATTCGGCATAGCGGGTGCCGACCGGCGCCTCGGCCGGCAGGTCGAGAATACCGTCATGATCCTCGGAAATCTCGAGTTCGCGGCCCGAGCAGAGCATGCCGGAGGATTCGACCCCGCGGATCACGCCCTTGCCGATGGTGATGTCCTTGCCGGGAATGTAGGTGCCGGGCGGCGAGAAGACGCTCTTCATGCCGGTGCGGGCATTGGGTGCGCCGCAGACCACCTGGACCGGCGCGCCGCCATCGCCGGTATCGACCATGCAGACGCGCAGGCGATCGGCATTCGGATGCTGCTCGGCCGAGACGACATAGGCGATGGTGAAGCCCGAGAGCTTCTTGCCCGGATCATCGACGCCTTCCACTTCCAGCCCGATGTGGGTCAGGGTCTCGACGATCCGGTCGAGCGCGGCGTCGGTTTCGAGATGCTCTTTGAGCCAGGAGAGGGTGAACTTCATGGGGCGTCTCTTTTGGTCTTCAACTCAGCGCGCAGGGGCCAGGTCCGGGGCGGGAACATTCATGTCAGGGCTTGTCGGCCGGCCCGCTCGATCCGCTGGAAGGGCGCATGCGGCGCACCGAAGCGTTCAACCGCTTCAGCCCTGATTCCGTTGATATAGTAATGTGGATGCTCGGGCCCAACGAAAATTTCCGGCATGATCATGCAGGGGACAATGCCGGACCGATAGGCCGCGCCGTATTTTCCCAGCCCGGATGGCTCATCGGATGGCTCCCCGGCGGTTTCATCATACGCCACCAGCTCGCCATAGCCGCCGGCGATCGGCGGCGTGACAGCCTCTCCGTCCGGTTCGAACCCGAGATGCAGGAAGGTGGCGATGCCGAAGACGCCATAGCAGCGCCCTGCCCCCCCGCGCCAGGCCAGAGCCGCGAGCACGGCATCCTCGCCGACGCTCAGCGTGGCGAAGGCCTCGCATGCCAGCGCTTCCGCCATGACCGCGTGACTGACCCAGATCATCTTCTCCTTGAAGGGCATGACAGGCCCACCCGGATCGATGAAGGGCCAGTATTCAAGCTGCCGGCCTGATCCCAGCTTGATGGAATAGGCACGGTCATCGTGATCGAGGAAGTCGCGCGCGGCCCTGAGCAGGTTCGCATCGACCTCGGGATCGGCGCGATAGAGGCTGTCATCGTCCATCACCATGGCCAGCCGGTAGTCGAGCCGCGCGTGAAGCGCCTGGATCGCGCGGCTCACAACATAGCCGATCTGGTCATGCGGCCCCGCTGCCTCGACGAGGATCAGCCGGCCGCCCGCGATATCCTGCGCGAAACGCGCCGCGAGCATGGCCATATACGGGCGCGGATAGTTCTGGGCGTAGACGAAGGTGCAGACGCTCAGGCCGCCGGTTTCAAGCGCGGGCGCGTAGGCACCGGCAAGGTCATCAAGAAGCCGCGTGAGGTAATCCTCCCGCCCACGGCTGCAGATGACGATGGCGATATCCCGTTTCACGCACTCAGCCCCCCCGCCAAAGTCGGCAGGTCGAGCGGGCGGAAGCCATAATGCTTCAGCCAGCGGATATCGGCCTCGAAGAAGGGCCGGAGATCAGGCATGCCGTATTTCAGCATGGCGATGCGGTCGATGCCCATGCCCCAGGCATAGCCCTGCACGGCATCCGGATCGAGGCCGCAATTCCGCAGCACATTCGGGTGGACCATGCCGCAACCGAGGATCTCGAGCCAGTCCTCGCCCTCGCCGAAGCGGATCTCGCCGCCCTTGCGCGAGCATTGGATATCCACCTCCATCGAGGGTTCGGTGAAGGGGAAGAACGAGGGGCGGAAGCGCATCTTCACGCTCGGCACCTCGAAGAAGGCCTTGCAGAATTCCTCGAGCACCCATTTCAGCTGGCCGAGATTGGCGCTCTTGTCGATCACCAGCCCCTCGACCTGATGGAACATCGGGGTGTGGGTCTGGTCGGAATCGCAGCGATAGGTGCGGCCCGGGCAGATGACGCGGATCGGCGGCTTCTGCGCCAGCATCGTTCTAACCTGGACCGGCGAGGTATGCGTGCGCAGCAGCTTGCGCTCGCCCTTCTCGTCCGGGTTGAAGAAGAAGGTGTCGTGCATCTCCCGCGCCGGGTGATGCAGCGGGAAGTTGAGCTTCGTGAAGTTGTAATCGTCGCTCTCGACATCCGGGCCTTCCGCCACGGCGAAGCCGAGATCGGCGAAGATCGCCGTCAATTCATCCAGTACCTGGCTGATCGGGTGGATCCGGCCGGTTTCCAGCGCGGCATCCGGCACCGGCAGGGTGACATCGACCCGCTCGGCGGCGAGGCGGGCATCGAGCGCGGCATCCTTCAGCACGGCCTTGCGGGCGGCAAGGGCCTCGGTCACCCGGTCCTTCAGGGCGTTGATGGCGGCGCCGGCTTCCTTGCGCGCTTCCGGGGCCATGGAACCCAGGGTCGCGAGCAAAGCCGAGACGGAGCCCTTCTTGCCGAGGGCGGCGACACGCACCGCTTCCAGCGCGTCTTCCGAGGCGGCAGCGGCGATTTCTGTCGCGAGGGACTTTTCGAGCGAGGTCAGATCCGACATTCCGAGAACCCATTGTTGCGCGCCTCGCTTGTCATGCGGCGGGGAAGCGCGTCAAGCATCCTGATGGGCGCAGGTCAAAAAACCGCTCGCGCACGGGCAGCGGCCATGAAAAAACCCGCCGTTGCCGGCGGGTTCATCAGTCGGCCGCCAAGGCGGCCAGATTTCAAGCTCAGAAGGCGTAGGCCAGCTTCAGGCGGGCCTGGTGAAGCGGGAAGACCGCGGTGCCGAGGCTGCGGTTCGGGCCCGACTTGTCGTTGCCATAGACCTGATAGGCCCAGGTGCCGTTGAGCGAGAACTTGTCGTTGATCGCCCAGAAGAAGGTCGGACCGACATAGACGGCAGCAGCGCGGAAGCGGCCATCGAGCCACATGCCGGTCATGGCGACCTGCGAGCTGGCCTCGGCGCCGATATAGAGCGAGTCGGTGATCGGGCTGGTCAGCGCGCCGCGGACATTGAACTGCGAGAGGTTCCGGAAGCCCGGCAGCGTGTTGGAGTAGGCCGACTGGAACAGCTCGATGTTCAGCGCGCCGAAGAGCTTGCCCTTCATCAGTTCCGCATCGGCCAGGAGGCGGTAGGAATTGTTGAAGACCGAGTCATGCCCGCCATAGATGGTGAAGCCGTTATAGGCACCGGCATTCGGGCTGACGGCGAAGGTGAGGCCGATGCCGTGCGGGGCGCGGCCGAGCAGCTTGTACTTCAGCTCGACGCCGGCGCCGAGGATCGTGCCCTGGCGCTCGATGCCGCCATAGGGCTTGAAGCCGCCGATCGTGTAGGTGAGGTAGGGGCCGAATTCGAAGCAGGGGAAGAACGAACCCGCGACCTGCGCGGTGCCGGTGTAGCCGTAGGTCTTGCCGCCCTTGCCGCCTGCGACATAGACGTTGTCGAGCGCGGCGCCCCAGACGCCGAGATCGGCGACATCCGAACCGGTGGCGAAGCCGAAGGCATCGACCGGCAGCGCCTTGGTCTCCTTGCAGGCGGCGGAGACGGCAGCAACCGGCGACGGCTTCTTGACGCCCAGATCAGCGGCCATGGCCGAGACGGAGAGGAAGGCCGCAGAGGCCAGAACGACGGAACGAAGCATTGCACACCCCAATTGGCGAAAATCTTTACCATCTTCATCGTCGGGCGCGACGCACACCGTGTCAAAACACAAAGCACCCGAAAGCACACGGAAGTTTTCGACGTCACCAATTTGCAACATATCGTGTATTCAATCCGCCTGTTTTTTAGGCATTCCGCGCATCGGAGGGCAGTTTGCTTGGCTGTCGACATCCGGGTGTTAACACTTTGGTAATGTTTGCCCGGCGAACGGCATCGCCCGGACGCGAATCCGGCGAATCATGGCACAAAAAAACCGGCGCCACGGGGCGCCGGTTGTGAATGCTTGGTCGTGGCCGGAAGGATCAGGCGGCGGCCGGCAGGGCGCCCTTCGCCTGGTCGACGATGGCCTTGAAGGATTCCGGCTCGCGGATGGCAAGATCCGAAAGGACCTTGCGGTCGATCACGATGTTGGCGCGGGCCAGGCCATCGATGAAGCGGCTGTAGGTCAGGCCGTATTCGCGGACGGCAGCGTTGATGCGCTGGATCCAGAGGGCGCGGAACGTGCGCTTCTTGGCGCGGCGGTCACGCGTCGCATATTGCATCGCGCGGTCGACAGCGGCCTTCGCGGTGCGGATGGTGTTCTTGCGGCGGCCATAGAAACCCTTGGCGGCCTTGTAGACTTTCTTGTGCTTGGCGTGAGACGTCACGCCCCTCTTCACACGAGACATTGTTCAACTCCTGATTTGCTGATCGTTATGGAAGGTCCCGGGGGCGATCAGCCGTTCGGGAGGAAATACTTCTTGATGTTGTCGCCGTCGGTCTTGAACAGCACCCGCATGCCGCGATGGTCGCGGATCTGCTTGTTGGTGCGCTTGATCATGCCGTGGCGCTTGCCGGACTGGGCGTGCTTGACCTTGCCCGTCCCGGTGATCTTGAAGCGCTTCTTCGCGCCGGATTTGGTCTTCAGCTTGGGCATTTGCCTCTCCTTGGAAGGAAGCGACCCCGAAGGGTCGCGGCACGTCATCGGATCTGTGAAAATCCTCGACGCGAAAGAACCGCCACGGCAGCCCTTATCGGCCGGGCGGTTCGAACGAAGGCGCGCTGATACGCCAGGATCGGAAAAAGCGCAAGAGGGCCCCGCCCTCCCGGTGACCGGCCAGCGCCTTATTTCGGCGCGAGCACCATGACGACCTGGCGGCCTTCGAAGCTCGGCTCGTTCTCGACCTTGGCGATATCCGCCGTATCGAGCTTGACGCGGTCGAGCACCTTCATGCCGATATCCTGATGCGCCATTTCGCGGCCGCGGAAGCGCAGGGTGATCTTCACCTTGTTGCCTTCCTCGAAGAAGCCCTTCATCGCCTTCATCTTGACCGTGTAATCATGGTCGTCGATGGCCGGGCGAAGCTTGATTTCCTTGATTTCGATGGTCTTCTGCTTCTTGCGCGCCTCAGCCGCCTTTTTCTGCTCGGCGAAGCGAAAACGACCATAATCCATGATCTTGCAGACCGGAGGCGTCGCGTTCGGCGAAACCTCGACGAGATCAAGCCCTTGATCTTCGGCGAGTTTGATCGCGTCAAAAACGGCGAGAACACCCTTGTTGGAACCGTCGGCGTCGATCACCTGGACTTCCCGGATGCGGATATCCCGGTTGATGCGCGGGCCCTCTTTCACAGGAAGGGGAACGTTTCTCATAGGTCTGCGAATGGTCTTTCTCCTTGGTCATTTCGGAATTGGGCCCGGCAGACAGCACTATCCGGAAACCGCCGTGAAAATCAGCGTATTTGCTGACAAAGTCAACGGGAAGCAGGAGCCGGCGCGACCGAGCCCTCCAGAAGGGCGGTATAGCAGTCGAGAGTCTGCGCGACCATCTGGTCCAACGAGAAATTGCGCTCGACATGCCGGCGCGCGCGCAGGGCCAGGGCATCGCGGGCGCTGGGTTTCAGATCGAGCGCGAGGGCCAGCGCCTCGGCCAGCGCGGCGGCATTGCCGGCGGGCACGCGCCAGCCGGTGCGCTGCTCCGGCCGGACCTGCGGCGGGGCGAGCACGGTTTCCGGCACGGCGCCGAGATCCGACACAACAACCGGCACGCCCATGGCCTGGGCTTCCACCGCCACGCGGCCGAAAGCCTCGGGCTCGGTGGAGGGCACCGTGACCACGGCCGAGGCGGCGAGCGCGGCCGGCATGTCGGTGACATGGCCGACGCGGCGGACCACCGAGCCGAGATTGCGGGCGGCGATGGCAGCGTCGAGTTCGGCGAGATAGGCCTCCCGCCCCTGCGGATCGCCGGCCAGGATGAAGACCGCGTCGCGATAGCCGCGATCGCGCAGCAGGGCAGCGGCCTCGACCAGCAGCTTCTGGCCCTTCCAGGGTGTCAGGCGGCCCGCCAGCAGCACGATGCGGTCATCCGGCGAGGCGAGCCAGCCGCGCCGGATCCGCTCAACGCGGTCCGGGCCGATCCGGTCGGGCGAGAAGGCCTCGAAATTCGTGCCGCGCGGGATGACGCGGAGGCGCTGGGGCTCGATCCGGTGGGTTTTCTGGATCAGCTCGGCGGTGAAATGCGAGTTGGCGATCACCACATCGCCGCGGGCCATGACGGAATTATAGAGGATCTTCGGCGGCGACTTGCCGTTATAGGCGCCGTGATAGGTCGTCACGAAGCCGATCTTCATCGCCCGGGTCGCGGCAAAGGCCACCCAGGCCGGGGCGCGCGAGCGGGCATGGACGAGATCGACCTTCTCCTCCCGCATCAGCCGCATCAGCTTGCCGACATTCATCGCCATCGCGAGCGGATTCTTGGTCGAGGCCGGAAAAGGCACCCAGATGCCGCCCTTGGTCTGCAATTCGCCGACGAGCCGGCCACCTTCCGTGGCGACCAGCGCCCGGGCGCCGGCCTGGGTCAGGCCTTCCGCGATATCCACCGTCGTGCGTTCGGCACCGCCGGCATTCAGGTCAGGGATGATCTGGAGGATCGTCCTTCCGTGAAGCGGCTTGGCGGGAGAGGTGGAAAAGACCATCAGGAAACGGGACTTTCGGAACCGGCTGGGGATGTTTACTCATGCGCGGACATCTGCGCAAACATCCGGGGAATCGTGCCGGCGGCCACCGGCACTGGGAGACATAGAGACATGCAGGACGCGGTGCAATCATTCCAGGCCGAGGGCAACCCGGAAGCCGGCTTTCCCGCGCGCCGGCTCGCCTATCGCTTCCGGCCGGGGGGCGCGCCGTCGCTGGTCTGGATGGGCGGGTTCCGCTCGGACATGACCTCCACCAAGGCCGAGAAGCTCGACGAGGCCGCTGCCGCCGAGGGTTTCGGCATGCTGCGCTTCGACTATGCCGCGCATGGCGAATCCGGCGGCGATTTCGCCTCGGCGACGCTGTCGTTGTGGCTCGACGATTCCCTGCAGATGATCCGGCGGTTCGGCGGCGAGCGCCCGATCCTTGTCGGCTCGTCCATGGGTGGCTGGCTCGCGCTCCGCGCCACCGAGATCCTCGCGGCCGAGGGCCGTCCGCCCGGCGGGCTGGTGCTGATCGCGCCGGCGGTGGATTTCACCGAGGCGCTGATGTGGGCGCAGTTCCCGCCAGCCATCCGCCGGCAGATCGAGGAAGAGGGTGTCTGGTATCGCCCCTCGGCCTATGCGCCGGAGCCCTATCCGATCACCCGCGCGCTGATCGAGGATGGCCGCCGGCACCTGCTGCTCGGCAAGGGCGCGCGTTTCGGCGTGCCGATCCACATCCTGCAGGGAGGCGAGGACCCGGACGTGCCGCTGGCGCATGTCCGCCGGTTCGTGGCGGAGCTGGTCGAGGAGGAGGTGCGCATGACCGTCATTCCCGACGGCAATCACCGGCTCTCCCGCGACGAGGATATCGCCGCGCTCCAGCGGATCACGCTGGAGATGGCCCGCGCGCTGGCTGGCGCGCGGTAACCGACGTTCAGTGGACCGTGGCCATCTCGAGATCGTTCTGCCAGGCGCCGGAGATCACCAGATCGCGGCTGTCGGCGAGCATGAGCGGCGAGCCATCGGCCGCGAACAGCCCGTAGAGCTGCACGGAGGGATGGACATTCTCGGTCTGCGGGAAAAGGTGCCGGATCTCGGCAGCGCGGAAAGCGCGCATATAGGCCAGTTCTCCGCCACCCATGGCAGCCAGGGCTTCCGGGGTCGGGGCGGGTCCCTTTGCCTGCGGCTTGACCGCCAGCGAGGGATGCGCCGGATTGGCAGCTTTCTTCGGGGGGGTCGTCCTCTTCATTTCGGCCATGGGAGCCTCCAGTTCACCTATTGAACGCCCGAAGGCGTTGACGAAGTGTTGCGATCCGTAAAAGGCGTCGAAACGGTCCTGCCCTGTCCATCATCCTTCAGCCGGGGGTTGAGGCCTGCCATGCGGCGAAGCACAAACCGGACCAGTTCCGGGCGAGCGGACCGGTGGGCGATGGGGCGGGCGGTTTCCGTCAGTCGCGGGCGAGAATGTCGATCTTGCGGATGATCCGCTCCGGCTCGGGCCGGGCCAGATCGACCGAGAGCAGGCCATGCATCAGTTCGGCGCCGAGCACTTCCATGCCATCGGCGAGGAGGAAGGCCCGCTGGAATTGCCGCGCGGCGATACCGCGATGCAGGAACTGGCGGGTCTTGTCATCCTGCTGGCGGCCGCGGATCACGAGCTGGCTTTCCTCGAGCGTGATCTCGAGTTCGTCGCGGGTGAAGCCGGCAACGGCCAGGGTGATGCGGAGGCGGTCAGGCAGGTTCTCGGAGCGCGGCAGGCGTTCGATATTGTAGGGGGGATACCCGTCGGAGGCGGCCTTGGCGACGCGGTCGAGCGCACGCTCGATATCGTCGAAGCCCAGCATGAAGGGCGAGGACAGGGATGGAACGCGGGACATGGCGAAAAGCCCTCCTGAAGAAGCGGCTCCGGTTGCGTCACCCGCAAGGGCGTGACACGAGGAATATGGACAGTGCCCCGGCCGGGCGCAAGAGGGGCCTCGCACAGGGAGTGCCGCGCCGTGCGCTGGGCCTTGCCGGGCACATCTGTCCGAATATTGATACAGATCCTGTCTGGTCAGGAGAAACCTATCGTGGCCACCCCACCGACGGCATCCGGCAAGGCAGAACTCCGCAAGGCCGCGCTCTCGGCCCGGGCCGGGCTCCTGCCGGCCTTCCGGACGGAGGCCGCGCGGCTGGTCGCGGCAACCGGCCCGGCGGTGATCACCCGGCTGGCGCCCGGCGCGCGGATCCTCGCCGGCTATGTCGCCCTGCGCGACGAGCTGGATCCCGCCCCGCTGCTGGGCGTTCTGGCGGCAGCCGGCCTGTCGCTGGCCCTGCCGCGGATGCACGGCGAGGGCCTTGCATTCCATGCCCACCAAATCGGCGATGCGCTCGAAAAAGGCGCATTCGGTGTCGCCGAGCCGACGGCCCGGGCGCGACGCGTCGTGCCGGATGTCATTCTCGCGCCCCTGGTCGCCTTCGACAGGCGCGGCCATCGCCTCGGCTATGGCAAGGGCTTCTATGACCGCGCCTTCGCCGCCCATCCGATGGCGATGCGGATCGGCCTCGCCTTCGCGGTGCAGGAAGTTGCGGAGGTGCCGGCCGAGCCGCATGACCTGCCGCTCGCGGCGATCCTCACCGAGAACGGCCTGTTCCTGCCCTGAGCGCGCCCGGTCAGGCGCGGCCGAGCTTCCACCATTTGCCCTTGGGCTTCTCGCCCTCTCCGGCGGGCTCCTCGGGCGCGGGCGCCACGGCCTCGCCGAAATTCTCGAAGAACTCGCCGGCCAGTTTCTTGGCGGTCGAATCAATCAGGCGGGAGCCGAGCTGGGCGATCTTGCCGCCCACTTCGGCCCGGACGGTGTAATGCAGGATCGTGGCGTCGCCATCGGCCTCGAGGCGCACATCGGCGCCGCCGCGCGCATGGCCGGCCACGCCGCCCTGCCCCTCGCCGGAAATGGTGTAGCCGTTCGGCGGGTCGATATTCGACAGCGTCACCTTGCCGGTGAAGGAGGCCTTTACCGGCCCGATCTTCAGGGTGACCTTCGCCTCGAGCTCGTTCTCGCCGGTCTTCTCGACGCTTTCGCAACCGGGGATGCAGGCCTTCAGCACCTCCGGATCGTTCAGCGCCGCCCAGACCACTTCGCGCGGGGCCTCGATGCGGCGGTTGTCTGTCATGTCCATGGCGCGTTCCTCCGGACCGCATGAAAGGCGGCGGCGGGCATGGCGTCAAGCGACGCGCATGGCCGACTTTCGAATAGCCCTCCCGCCCATCCTGACAGGAACGGGCGGGAGGATGCGGCAGAGGACGACGGTCAACCCCAGCAGAAGAGGACTCCATGTTCAGCCATATCACCCTCGGCACCAACGATCTCGCCCGCGCCAAGGCCTTCTACGATGCCGTTATCGGGCCGATCGGCTATCCGATGATCCATGACGAGAGCGCGCATGACACCTATGGCTACGGGCCGGAGACGCCCGGCGCGCCGAGCTTCTGGATCCTGCGGCCGCTGAACCGGCAGGCGGCGACCTTCGGCAACGGCACCACGATCGGCTTCGTGGTGATGCGGCGCGCGCTGGTGGACAGGTTCCATGAGGCTGCGCTGGCGGCGGGCGGCACCTGCGAAGGCCTGCCCGGCCTCAGGCCGCATTACCATGCCGATTATTACGGCGCCTATGTGCGTGATCCCGACGGCAACAAGCTGTGCTGCGCCTGCCACCTGCCGGCCGACCAGGCGGGCTGAGGCCGGACTGGCACGGGAACTGTTTCCTGCCGGCCGAGAACACCCTTGCGGAATCGCGCGGCGCAAGCCAGCGTTGCCGCAAGGCCAGGAACAGGCAGGCAGGACGATGCTCGAATACGTGATCATGGAATGGGGAAGCGCGGCCCTGCGCTGGCTGCATGTCATCGCCGCCATGGCATGGATCGGTTCCTCCTTCTTCTTCATGCATCTGGATGCGGGGATGCGCCCGCATCCGGATATTCCCGCCGGCAAGGGCGGCGCGGCCTGGCAGGTCCATGGTGGCGGCTTCTACGAGATGAAGAAATATCTCGTCGCGCCGGCGAGCCTGCCGGCCGAGCTGACCTGGCACAAATGGCAGAGCTACATGACCTGGCTCTCCGGCTTCTTCCTGCTCGGCTGGATCTATTACGCGCAGAGTTCGCTCTACCTGATCGACCCCGCCGTGCGGGTGCTGAGCCCTGCCGCCGCCGCGGGAATCGGCATCGGCTCGCTGCTGGCGGGCTGGATCGTCTATGACCTGCTGTGCAAGTCGCCGCTCGGCCGGAACGAAACCCTGCTCGCGGTGCTGGGCTTCGGCTTCGTCGTGGCGATGAGCGCGTTCTATGCGCAGGTCTTTTCCGGCCGCGGCGCGCTGATCCATACCGGCGCGCTGATGGCGACGGTGATGAGCGGCAATGTCTTCCGGATCATCATCCCCAACCAGAAGAAGGTGATCGCCTCGCTCCTGGCGGGCCAGGCGCCGGATCCGGCCCTCGGCAAGCAGGCCAAGCAGCGTTCGGTGCACAACAATTACCTGACGCTGCCGGTTGTCTTCCTGATGATCTCGAACCATTACCCGCTTGCCCATACCGGGGCGGTGCTGCCGGTGCTTGTGGCGCTGGTCACCTTTGCCGGGGCGATCATCCGGCATTTCTTCAACGGATGGCATGCCGACCATGCGAAGGCGCCCTGGTGGTGCTGGATCGCGGCGCTGCTCGCGCTCGGTGCGGCAATGGCCCTGTCCTGGCAGGCTGCGCCGGGACGCCAGTCCTGGCTGGAGGCCGAACGGCAGATGGCCGCCGCAAGCCCGGCCATGGCCGAGCAGGCGATCCAGATCGTGCAGGGGCGCTGCTCGATGTGCCATGCCGAACAGCCGGTCTGGGATGGCATTTCCGCGCCGCCCAAGGGGGTGAAGCTGGCGGAGGAAGCGGATATCCGGCGCGAGGCGAAGGCGATCGGCTTGCATGCCGTGCTGACCCATGCGATGCCGCCGAACAACATCACCGAGATCACGCCGGAGGAGCGCGCCGCTCTCGCGCTCTGGCTGACCCGCCGCTAGCCTGTCACGGAATTCCGCCATGTCCCGCCCCAACCTGCCCGCCACGACCCGGATGATGGAGCGGCTCGACGCGCTGGCCCTCGTCACAGACGAGCCGGGCAAGATCACCCGCCTCTACCTGTCGGATGCGCATCGGCGGGCGATCGATGTCGTGTCCGGCTGGTTCCGCGAGGCCGGGCTTGCTCCGGCGGTCGATGCCGCCGGCAATATCCATGCCCGGTTCGAAGGCCGCGCGCCCGGTCTGCCGGCGCTGATCATCGCCTCGCATATCGATACGGTGCGCGATGCCGGGCGATATGACGGCAATCTCGGCGTCCTGGCCGGCCTGGCCGTGGTCGAGGAACTGTCGCGCCTCAACGAGCGCCTTCCTTTCGCCATCGAGATCATCGCCTTCGGTGACGAGGAAGGCGTGCGGTTCCCGGACACGCTGACGGGTTCGCGCGCCATTGCCGGCCGGTTCGCCCTTTCAGCACTCGACGGGCGCGACCGCGATGGCATCTCGATGCGCGAGGCACTCGTGGCGTTCGGGCTCGACCCGGACGGGATCTCCGGTGTAGCCCGCCAGCCGGGTTCGGTGATCGGCTATCTCGAATTGCATATCGAGCAGGGGCCGGTGCTGGAAGCCGCGGACGAGCCCCTCGGCGTCGTCACCTCGATCGCCTCGATCCAGCGCTATACGGCGACCGTCACCGGCGAGGCCGGGCATGCCGGCACGGTGCCGATGCCCTATCGCAGGGATGCGCTGGCGGCGGTGGCGGAGATGGTGCTGGCCGTCGAGCGCGAGGCGCGTCACGCGCCGGGGCTCGTCGGCACGGTCGGGCGGATCGAGGCTTCGCCGGGCGCGATCAATGTCATTCCCGGCACCGTGACCTTCACGCTCGACCTGCGGGCGCCGGACGATGCGGCGCGGCATGCGCTGGTCGCGCGGGTGCACGGCTCGCTCGAGGAGATAGCCGGCCGCCGCGGCGTCGGGCTGGCGCTCGAAGTGGGTTACACGGAGGAAGCCACGCCCTGCCATCCCGCGATCCAGGCCGCCCTCGGCCGCGCGATCGAATCCCTCGGGCACAAGCCGATCCCGCTGCTTTCCGGCGCCGGCCATGACGCGATGGCCTTCGAGCGCCTCTGCCCGATGGGCATGCTGTTCCTGCGCTGCAAGGGCGGGATCAGCCACAATCCGCTGGAATCGATCACCGAGGCGGATGCGGATATCGCGCTGGCCGCCATGCTCGCTTTCGTCCGCACGCTGGATCCCGCCGCCCTGACCGGCTGAAACCGGGCAGCAAAAAGGGCGCCCGAAGCGCCCTTTGCCCGTTCGCGAGCCGAGATTTCTTGCCGAGAGCAGAGATTTCTTGCCTCCGCCCTCGATGATGGCCGGCTTCCGCCTTACTTCGCCTTGCCGTCCGGACCGAAGGTCTTGAGATAGGCGATGAGATTGGCGATGCGCGTATCGTCCTTCAGACCGGCATAGACCATCTTGGTGCCCGGCATCTGGCCCTTCGGGTCCTTGATGTAGGTGGTGAAGGTGGCCTCGTCCCAGACCTTGCCGGAATTCTTGTTCGCTTCGGAATAGTTGTAGCCTTCGACGCTGCCGGCCTTGCGGCCGATCAGGCCGTTGAGCTGCGGGCCGACACCATTCTTGGCGCCCTCGCCCACGGCGTGGCAGGCGCGGCACTGGCCGAAGACCGACTTTCCGGCTTCCGCATCCTGGGCCATGGCAGGCGCCAGGCTGGCGAGCGTGAGGGCCAGGATGGCGATCGAGCGATTCATTGCATTCCCCTTTTTGAATGTTTCAGGAGTGACTATGACAAATTCCGGCTGAGCGCAAGCTGAACCCATGTGGCAGATTGTGCTCATGCGGAAAGGACCAGCCCCTGGTCCCAGCTCGGCACGGGGCCGTAGAGTTCCAGCAGGAAGTCGATGAAGACACGCGTCCGCTGGGGCAGATGACGCCGTGACGGATAGACCGCATGGATCGCCACGCGGTGGCTTGCCCGGTAGCCTGGCAGCACCTGGACCAGCTCGCCGGCGCGCAATTCGGGCCCGACATCCCAGGTCGAGCGCAGGGCGATGCCCATGCCGGCAATGACCGCCTCGCGGATCACCTCGCTCGAATTGGTGGCGACCCGGCTGGCCACGGGCACGGAAACCGCGCCTTCCGGCCCTTCAAGCCGCCAGTGATCGGCATTGTGGACCAGCAGGGCATGCCGGGCGAGATCGGCGATGCTTTCCGGGCGGCCCTGCCGGGCGAGATAGGACGGCGCGGCGCAGAGCACGCGATGGTTCGGCGCGAGCTTGCGCGCAACGAGGCTTGTATCCTGCAGGTCGGCGATGCGGATGGCCACGTCGAATCCGTCGCCGACCACATCGACAAAGGCATCGGAGAGAGAGAGATCGAGCGAGATATCGGGATAGCGCTCGAGGAAGCGCACGAGATGCGGGGCAACATGCAGCCGGCCGAACGTGGTCGGCGCCGAGACGCGGAGGGGGCCGCGCGCCAGCATCGCCCGCTGCGAGACCCAGTTCTCCGCCTCCTCGACCGAGGCGAGGATGGCGAGGACGCGTTCGTGGAAGCCGCGACCGGCCTCGGTCAGGGCGATCTGGCGCGTGGTGCGCTGGAGCAGCCGCGTGCCGAGCCGCTCCTCCAGCCGCTTGATGCGCTTGGAAATGACCGGCGGCGACAGGCCGAGATCGCGCGCGGCCTGCGACATCGAGCCTGTAGCGGCGACGCGCGCGAAGATATCGAGATCACCCAACCTGTCCATTCGGAAACAAATAGCGCGATCCATTCGATTCCGGAACAGATGCCATGCAGAATCAGGGGTGCTGTCCGGTGGCCCGGGCTGCGCTAGGATTAGGATCGTTCCACGGGGTCTGATAGAACAGCCGCAACAAGGGAATGGCGCCGGAGACCGGCCCGTATTCTGGGGAGAGCACGCATGGGTGCCATCGCATTTCCGACGCCGCAGGCGGATATCCTGGCTCGCCGCGAGAGCCTCGTGGCCGGCCTTGCCAGGCTGCTCCCTGCAGAATGCCTGATCACCAGCGAGGACGAGCGCCGCGCCTACGAAACGGATGCCTTCACCGCCTATCGCCGGGTGCCGATGGCCGTGGCGCTGCCGAGAACCACGGCGGAGGTCTCGGCCGTGCTGGCCTTTTGCCATGCCGAGGGTGTGCCGGTCGTGCCGCGCGGGGCGGGAACGAGCCTTGCCGGCGGGGCGATCCCCCAGGAAGATGCGGTGGTGATCGGCGTCTCGAAGATGAACCGGATCCTCGAGATCGACTATGCAAACCGCTTCGCGCGGGTCGAGGCCGGCGTCACCAACCTTGCCATCACGAGCGCCGTTTCGGCCGAGGGCTTCTTCTACGCGCCGGATCCCTCCAGCCAGCTCGCCTGCACGATCGGCGGCAATATCGGCATGAATTCCGGCGGGGCGCATTGCCTGAAATACGGCGTGACGACCAACAATATCCTTGGCGTGACGCTGGTGCTGGTCGACGGCACCGTGGTCGAGATCGGCGGCGAGGCGATGGATGCGCCGGGCTATGACCTGCTCGGCCTCGTCTGCGGCTCGGAAGGGCAGCTCGGCATCATCACCGAGGCCACAGTGCGCATCCTGCGCGCGGCGGAGGGGGCGCGGCCGGTGCTGTTCGGCTTCCCGACCAGCGAGCAGGCCGGCCAGGCAGTGGCGGCGATCATTGCGGCGGGCATCGTGCCGGTGGCAATGGAATTCATGGACAAGCCGGCCATCGAGATCTGCGAGGCTTTCGCCAAGGCGGGCTATCCGATGGATGTCGAGGCGCTGCTGATCATCGAGGTCGAGGGTTCGGACCCGGAAATGGATGCCACGCTGGCGCGCATCGTCGCGATCGCGCGCGAGCATGGCGTGAAGACGGTCCGGGAATCGAAATCCGCCATGGAGACGGCCGCGATCTGGAAGGGCCGGAAGAGCGCCTTCGGGGCAACGGGCCGGATTGCCGATTACATCTGCATGGACGGGACGATCCCGACCGGGCAATTGCCCTATGTGCTGCGCCGGATCGACGAGATCGTGAAGCATCACGGGCTGCGCGTGGCCAATGTGTTCCATGCGGGTGACGGCAACCTGCATCCGCTCATCCTCTACAACGTCAATGATCCGGGCGAGGCCGAGAAGGCCGAGGAGGCCGGCAACGACATCCTGAAGCTCTGTGTCGAGGTGGGCGGCTGCCTGACGGGCGAGCATGGCGTCGGCATCGAGAAGCGCGACCTGATGCATCACCAGTTCAACCGCGTCGATCTCCAGCAGCAGCTCAGGGTCCGCGCGGCCTTCGACGCGCAATGGATCCTCAACCCGGCCAAGGTGTTCCCGCTCGACGGGAGGGCCGCATGATCGTGGTGCGTCGCCCCCGGGACGAGGAAGAACTGGCCGCCCTGGTCCGCGAGGCCAGCGGCCATGGCGCGCCGCTGGCGATCGAGGGCGGCGGCACGCGCCGCGGCCTCGGCCGCCCGGTCAATGCGGGGATCACGGTCTCCGTCGGGGCACTGAACGGCATCACCCTCTACGAGCCGGCGGAAATGGTGATCGGCGCCCTTGCCGGCACGCCTCTGGCCGAAATCGAGGCCGCCCTCGCCGAAAAGGGTCAGATGCTGGGCTTCGAGCCGCCGGATCACCGCCGGCTCTATGGCTCCACCGGCGCGCCGACGATCGGCGCGGTCGCGGCCGGGAACCTTTCCGGCTCGCGCCGGCTCTGGGGCGGGGCCTGCCGCGACAGCCTGATCGGCGTGCGCTTCGTCAACGGCCTCGGCGAGATCGTCAAATCCGGCGGGCGGGTGATGAAGAATGTCACGGGGCTCGACCTGGTGAAGCTGCAGGCCGGCGCCTGGGGCACGCTCGGCGCGCTGACGGAGGTGACCTTCAAGGTGGTGCCGAGGCCGGAAGTCACCCGGACACTCGTGCTGGAAGGCCTTTCCGAGGCGCAGGCCATCGAGGCGATGAGCGCGGCGGTCGGCTCGCCCTTCGAGATGACCGGCGCGGCGCATCTGCCGGTTTCCGCCGGCGGCATGTCGCGGACGCTGCTCCGCATCGAGGGCTTTGCCTTCTCGGTGACCTACCGGGCCGAGGCGCTGGCCGGGTTGCTGAAGCCCTTCGGCGTAACGGGCAGCTTGCCGGAGACCGAGGCGGATACGCTCTGGCGCGATATCTCCGACGGGGCCGTGCTGGCTGAACCGCGCGACCGCGCGATCTGGCGGCTCTCGGTCAAGCCGGGTGCGGCGGCTTCCGCGGTGGCGTCCATCCGGACGCGGCGGGAGGTGGCAGCGGCCTATGACTGGGCCGGCGGGCTGATCTGGCTGGCGACGGACGAATCGGATGATGCCGGCGCGGAGGTGATCCGCAAGGCGGCAAGGCAGGCGCGCGGGCATGCGACGCTGGTGCGCGGCTCGGAAGGCCTGCGGGCCCGGGTGGCGGTGTTCGAGCCCGAGCCGGCGCCGATCGCCGCCCTGAACCGGCGGATCAAGGCCGGCTTCGATCCGGAAGGTCTCATCAATCCGGGGAAGATGCATGCCGGCCTCTGATGTGATGGGCCCCGGCCCTTCCGGCTGGTCGGCGCGCGGGCCGAGCCTCGCGCAGGGGCTTTTCCTCGCGGGCGCGATCCTTGTCCTCGCCTGCCTCGTCCTGCTCTGGATGGGGCGGCTGCCGATCTGCAAATGCGGCACGATCAAGCTCTGGCATGGCGCTGTCGTCTCGTCGGAGAATTCGCAACACCTGACCGACTGGTACACGCCGAGCCATATCATCCATGGCTTCCTGTTCTACGGCCTGTTCCGGCTGCTCCGCGCGCTCGGCCTGCCGATCAGCCTCGGCCTCGCCTTCGCCTGCGCCATGGCGCTTGAAGCCGGCTGGGAAGTGGCGGAGAATACCGAAGCCGTGATCAACCGCTATCGCGAGGCGACGATCGCGCTCGACTATTTCGGCGACAGCGTCCTCAATTCGGCGGCGGACATGCTGGCCATGACGGCCGGGTTCTTCCTCGCCCATGCACTGCCGGCCCTCGTGACCGTGCTTGCCGGCCTGACGATGGAACTCGTCGTCGGCTGGCTGATCCGCGACAATCTCACCCTCAACATCATCATGCTGATCTGGCCGATGGACTGGATCAAGGCCTGGCAGGCAGGAGCCTGAGACATGCAGACGAATTTCTCGCTCGCCGCCCTGGCGGATCCGGCGATGGAGGCCTCGGAGAAGATCCTCCGGACCTGCGTCCATTGCGGCTTCTGCACGGCCACCTGCCCGACCTATCTCGAACTCGGCGACGAGCTCGACAGCCCGCGCGGGCGCATCTACCTGATCAAGAAGATGTTCGAGCAGGGCGAGCCGGCAACGCCCGAAGTGGTGCAGCATATCGACCGCTGCCTCTCGTGCCTGTCCTGCATGACGACCTGCCCGTCCGGCGTGCATTACATGCATCTGGTCGATCATGCCCGCGCGCATATCGAGGAGACCTATCGCCGGCCCTGGCACCAGAGGCTGCTGCGCGAGATCCTCGCCCGGGTCCTGCCCTATCCGAACCGCTTCCGCCTCGCGCTGGCCGCCGCCTGGCTGGGCAAGCCCTTCCGGCCGCTCGTGGCCAGGGTGCCGAAGATCGGCGGGCCGCTGGCGGCGATGCTGACACTGGCGCCGTCAAGCCTGGCCGGCCGCTCGCCCATGGAAGGCCCGGCGGCCTTTCCGCCGGCAATGCCGCGCAAGGGCCGGGTGGCCTTGCTCTCGGGCTGCGCGCAGCCGGTGCTTGCGCCGGAGATCAACGAGGCGACGATCCGCGTGCTCAACCGGCTGGGCGTCGAGGTGATCCTGCCCAGGGGCGAAGGGTGCTGCGGGGCGCTGGTCCATCATATGGGCCGCGAGACGGAGAGCCATGCCCAGGCCGCCCGCCTGATCGATGCCTGGACGGCCGAGATCGAGGGCGAGGGGCTGGATGCCATCCTGATCACCGCCTCGGGCTGCGGCACGACGATCAAGGATTACGGCTTCATGTTCCGCAACGACCCTGCCTATGCCGAAAAGGCGGCACGGGTTTCAGGCCTTGCGAAGGACATCACCGAATATCTCGCGGGGCTCGACCTCAAGCCCGCGCGCGAAACCGGGATGACCATCGCCTATCATTCGGCCTGCTCGATGCAGCATGGCCAGAAGATCACCGAAGCCCCGAAATCCGTGCTGAAGGCGCTCGGCTTCACCGTGAAGGACGTGCCGGAAGGGCATATCTGCTGCGGTTCGGCCGGCACCTACAACATGCTCCAGCCGGAGATTTCCGGCCGGCTGCGCGCCCGGAAGACGCGCAACATTGCCAGGCTGAAGCCGCAGGCCGTGGCGACCGGCAATCTCGGCTGCATCAGCCAGATCGGCCTTGGCTTTTCCGAACGGAACGAAGCCGTGCCCGTGCTGCACACGATCGAGCTGGTGGACTGGGCCCTCGGCGGCGAGAAGCCGGCCAAGCTGGGCTGACGGGCCGGCCAGGCCCCCTCAGCGGAAGAAGATAAACGTCACCGCCACGAAGAGCGGCACGAGAATCCCGACCGACCAGACCATGTAGCCGAAGAAGCTGGGCATCTTCACGCCCATATCCTTGGCGATGGCATAGACCATGAAGTTGGGCGCGTTGCCGATATAGGAATTCGCGCCCATGAACACCGCGCCGCAGGAAATGGCGGCAAGCGTCAGCGCCATCGGCCCCATCAGCGCCTTGGGATCGCCGCCGGCCAGCTCGAAGAAGACGAGATAGGTCGGCGCATTGTCAAGGAAGGACGAGAGCGCGCCCGTCGCCCAGAAATAGGCGACGTTGTTCGGCGTGCCATCCGGGTTGGTGACAAGCGCGACCAGCGGCCCGAAGGCGCCAGCTTTGCCGGCCTTGAGCATGGCAAGGACCGGGATCATGCAGATGAAGATGCCGGCGAAGAGCTTGGCGACTTCCTTGATCGGGCCCCAGGAGAATTCATTGCCGGCGCGGACGGGCTTCGGCGTGATCTTCAGCGAAATGAGCGCGATCACGACGAGGGCGATGTCGCGGGCGATGTTCTGCAATTCCATCTCGCCGCCGGGGAATTTCACATTGATGCCGGGCTTCCAGGAGGCGGAGATCAGGATCGCGACGATGATCGCCCCGAGCAGGGCGAAATTCGCCGTGCCGAACAGCTTGATCGGCCGGTCCGGCGTCTTGTCCTTCAGCGGGGCCAGCCTGTCTTCCCTGCCATGCAGGATGCTGTCCCAGACATAGAACAGGACGAGCAGCGCGATGACGAGGAAGAGCATCTCGCCGAACATGTGCGTGGTGGTCCAGAAGAAGTCCACGCCGCGCAGGAAGCCGAGGAAGAGCGGCGGATCGCCCAGAGGCGTCAGCGAGCCGCCGATATTCGAGACGAGGAAGATGAAGAAGATGACGACATGCACGTTGGTGCGCCGGTCGTCATTGGCGCGTATGATCGGGCGGATCATGATCATCGAGGCGCCGGTCGTGCCGACCACGCTGGCCAGAGCCGTCCCGATGGCGAGCAGGCCCGTATTGACCATCGGCGTGCCGCGCAGGTTGCCGGTGACGAGGATGCCGCCGGCCACCGTGAACAACGCGAAGAGCAGGATGATGAAGCTGACATATTCCAGCAGCATCGTATGGAGGACGGCCGCGAGCGCGATGCCCGCGCCCTTGGACAGGACCAGCGGCAGCACGGTCAGCACGCCCCAGAAGGCGGCGATCTTGCCGTAATGATGCTCCCAGAAATGGGGGAAGAGCACCGGCCCGGTGGCAATGCAGAGCAGCAGGCCGCAGAAGGGCACGGCCCAGAGGAAGGAGAGGCCGGCGCCATCGAGCCCCTCGGCCGCGAAAGCCGGCCCGACCATGGCGAGGCTGAGCGCCAGAACAGCGCCGATCATGCCCCGGGCACGGCCCGCCCCCCTGGTGCCGCACGCGGCCGAACGCATCCCCAACATAGGCTCCCCCACCCCGTTCATTCTCGGCAGGACAGAAGCCGGGCGGCGCGGCAAGGTCAAGGGGGTGAGCGGCGCGCGGGTGGCCTCCTCCCCCGATTTCGGGCCCATCAGTACTTGATCAGCGCCATGATCACGAGGAGCGGGCCGAGAATGCCGAAGGACCAGGCCATGTAGCCGAAGAAGCTCGGCATCCTCACGCCCATGTCGCGCGCGATGACGGAGACCATCAGGTTCGGCGCATTGCCGATATAGGTCAGCGCGCCCATGAAGACCGCCGCGATGGAGATGGCTTCCAGCGTCCGGGCCAGCGGGCCCATCAGCGTGGCCGGGTCGCCGCCGGCGAGCTGGAAGAAGACGAGATAGGTCGGGGCATTGTCGAGGAAGGCCGAGAGCATGCCCGTCAACCAGAAATAGGCCATGTTGTTCGGGCTGCCATCCGGCCCGGAAACGAGGGCGACGAGCGGACCGAGCGCCCCGGCCTTGCCGGCGGAGAGGATGGCGAGAACCGGGATCATGCAGGTGAAGATGCCGGCGAAGAGCTTGGCCACTTCGAGGATCGGCTCCCAGTTGAAATCATTGCCCGCCCGGACCGGCTTCGGCGTGATCTTCAGCGAGAGAAGGGCGATCAGCACGAGCACGGCATCGCGCAGGATGTTCTGCAGCTCCATCTCGCCGCCGGGGAATTTGACCGTGATTCCCGGCTTCCAGCTCGCCGCGCCGAGAATGGCGAGGATGATCAGCCCGAGCAGCAGGATATTGACCGTGCCGAATAGCCTGATCCCGCGTTCCGGGGTCCTGTCCGGGAGCGACGGCAGGGCCTCCTCGCGGCGGAACAGCCAGCTGTCGAGCGCGAAGAAGATGGCGAGGAGAGCGAGGCTGACCAGCAGCGTCTCGATGAAAAGATGGCCGGTGGTCCAGAAGAAATCCACCCCGCGCAGGAAGCCGAGGAAGAGCGGCGGATCGCCCAGAGGCGTCAGTGAGCCGCCGATATTCGACACCAGCAGGATGAAGAAAATCACGACATGGACATTGAAGCGGCGCTGGTCATTGGCGCGGATGATCGGCCGGATCAGGATCATCGAGGCGCCGGTCGTGCCGACAAGGCTGGCCATGGCCGTGCCGAGGCCGAGAATGCCGGTATTGACCGCCGGCGAACCACGGAGATTGCCCGAGATGAGAATGCCGCCGGCCACGGTGTAGAGGGAGAAAAGCATGACGATGAAGCTCAGATATTCGAGCAGCATCGCATGGAGCCAGGCTTCCAGCGCCGTGCCCGGCCCGCGCAGCAGCGCCAGCGGGACCAGCGTCAGCGCGGCCCAGGCGAAGGCGAACTTGCCGTAATGATGGTGCCAGAGCTTCGGGAAGACGAGCGGGCCCAGCGCGATGGTCAGCAGCAGCCCGGCAAAGGGCGCCACCCAGAGCAACGACAGGGAGGAACCGTCAAGCGCCGCGGCGAAGGCCGGAGCGGTGGTCAGGCCAAGGCCGGCCAGGGCCACCAGAATTCGCCGCATGTCACGCTCCCCGCCGTTTCCGCTGTGCTGCCGGGCAGATAGGGGCGCAGGCGGCGGAAGCAACAGGGAGCAATCCGTATCCCGGGAAAGCGATGGCCTGCGGGCTGTTTCACTTGCGGTTCATTTTTCTGATGGCATGATGTTTTTCAGAAGATTCCTCTGCCATTGTTTTATTTCAAAGAGAATCCTGCCGATGTGCCGTTTCCTCGCCTATCAGGGTCAGCCCGTCCTGCTCGAGACCGTGGTGTCCAAGCCCTGCCATTCGCTGATCCACCAGTCGATCTGCGCGACGGAAGCGAAAACCGCGACCAATGGCGACGGGTTCGGCCTCGGCTGGTACGGCGAGCGGCCGGAACCCGGCATCTACCGCGACCTGCGCCCCGCCTGGTCCGACGAGAACCTGCTCTCGATCTGCGCGCAGGTGCGCTCGCCGCTCTTCTTCGCCCATGTCCGCGCAGCCACGGGAACGGCCACGGCCCGCGCCAATTGCCATCCTTTCAGCCATGAAACCTGCATGTTCATGCATAACGGCCAGATCGGCGGCTACGGGCAGATCCGCCGGGCGATCGAGAACCTCATTCCCGATCCGATGTATCGCCATCGCCATGGCACGACGGATTCCGAGGCGATCTTCCTCGCCGCCATGGCGCGCGGTGCGGCCAGCGATGCCGTCCGGGCCTTTGCCTCGGTGCTCTCGGCGATCCGTGGCATGACGAAGGCTGCGGGCATCAATGACGCCCTGCGCTTCGCTGCCGCCTTCACCAATGGCGACACGCTGCATGCCTTCCGCTGGGCCTGCGACGAGAAGGCGCCGACGCTCTACTGGCGGCATGACAATAACGGCCTGCATGTGGTTTCCGAACCGCTGGACGAGACCCGCGCCATGTGGAACGCCCTGCCGCAGGGCTCCGTTCTCGTGGCGGACCGGCATGGCCCGCCGCAGGTGCGGGATTTCAACCCGGCCTGCGACTGAGCCGGTCCGGCGGCATTTCCGCCACCCCGCCAACAAAGTCCGGCATTCGGGCCCGAGGCGTGCTACGATCCCGGTGGCTGCATCTGCCGGGCCGCCCGGCCAGCCCTGCCCTGCCGTATTCCCGGCCTGGTGCCACGCTGCGGCAGAAGAGATCAGGCACGCATGAAGCTGCGCATCGGCTACGAGCTTCACTACCTGTTCCAGCATCCCACCCCGGCCATCCTGATGCTCAATGTCCATGCCAGCCGTGTCATGGATCTCGTCCTGCCCGATCATGTGGCGACCATCCCCCCTGTCCTCCTGTCCGGCTATCATGACGGGCATGGCAACTGGTGCACGCGGCTTGTCGCGCCGGCCGGGGCCTTCACCCTGCGCGGCGACGCGATCATCCGCGACAGCGGCCTGCCCGATCCGGAAGGCACCCGCCACTGGCAGGTTCCGGTCGAGGACCTGCCGGATGACACGCTCGTCTTCCTGCTGCCCAGCCGCTTCTGCGACAGCGACCGGATGCTGGACCTGGCCTGGCAGCTCTTCGGCATGACCCAGCCCGGCAGGGCCCGGGTCCAGGCCGTCTGCGATTTCGTGCACCGGCATATCGCCTTCGGCTATGCCCATGCCTCGGTGGGGCGCAATGCGACGCAGGCCTATGAGGAAAGGCGCGGCGTGTGCCGGGATTACGCGCATCTCGCCATCGCCTTCTGCCGCGCGCTCAACATTCCCGCCCGCTATTGCACCGGCTATCTCAGCGATATCGGCACGCCGCTGCCGCATCCGCCGGGCGATTTCGCGGCATGGATGGAAGTCTATCTCGGCGGGGAATGGCAGATGTTCGACCCGCGCAACAACAAGCCCATGATCGGCCGGGTGCTGATGGCCCGCGGCCGGGATGCGGCGGATGTCGCCATGACCACGACATTCGGGCCCAATACGCTGACCGGCTTCCGCGTCTGGACGGATCCGGTGGAAGGCGGGGGCTGACCCTTGTCTGGCCGGGGCCTGACCCTTGCCTGGCGAGGCCTGAGCCAGCCTCAGGCCGTCCGGCGGCCGGGCCAGAGGCCCAGGACCAGCATGCAGCCGGCAATGATGATTCCACCGCCGCCGATCTGCGGCCAGGACAGTTTCTCGTCGAGCCAGAGCGCACCGATCAGCACGGCGACCACGGTCACCGCGAATTCGACGCTGATCGTGCGCGTGGCGCCGATCGAGGCGACGAGGCTGAAATAGACCACATAGGTCAGGCCGCTCATGCCGCCGCCGAGGATCAGCAGATAGAGGAAATCCATCGGCACCAGCGGGCCCGGCACCGGGACCAGCGCGATGAGCGGCAGGGCCATGAGGCCCCCGGCGAGGAAGGCCAGCATCGTCACCTCCCAGGAGCCCGCCGCCTTCAGGTTGCGGCTGGCATAGACCGAACCGAAGGCCGCGCAGAGCGCACTGGCGATCGAGGCGAGACATCCGATCGCGAAGAGCGGCGTGAAGGGCACGGCCGGAAACCCGACCAGCAGGATGACGCCGGCAAAACCGAGGAAAAGACCGGCGAGCTTGCGGCCATCTAACGTCTCCAGCCCCCAGAGCCGACTGATCAGCATGGAGAAAAGCGGAATGGTCGCCACGAGGATCGCCGCCATCGCGGTACCGATGATCGGGGTGGCATAGGACAGGCCGACCAGCTGCCCCGCAACGGTGGTGGCGCCGACCATCACGCCATGGCGGAGCGGGAAGCCGAAATCGAGCCGGCGGCCCAGCGCCCGGGCCAGCAGATAGAGGAAGATCGCCGCGAGGATGCAGCGGAAGGTGACCGCCCCGACCCAGCCGAAGGCATCGACCACGCGCACCAGCACCAGGAAGGACAGACCCCAGACGAGGGCGAGAAAGACATAACCGGCGAGATCACGGGGGGACATGGGAAACCGGAGGAATCAAGCGCAGGGCGGGTTGCCACGCTAGACCATATTCCCACCGTCACGTCATGCACGGCCTTGCAGAGCCGATTGCAAGGACCGGGTGAGGCGTCAGGACGGAAGACGGGTGGCAAGAGGCCAAGACCTCAATGCGCCTCGTCCCAGTTGCGGGCGGCGCGGGCATCGACCTTCAGCGGCACCTTGAGCTGGAGCAGCGGCAGGGGCGCCTCCTCCATCACCCGGGTGATGACGGGAATGACGCG
>JAIXSR010000046.1 GCA_027484605.1 Hyphomicrobiales bacterium
GCTCGATGCCGCGGGATCGGTGATCCACGGCTTCGCCGCCTTCGTGGTGGGCGGTGACTTCATCATCGGCGTGATCGTCTTTGCCATCCTGATCATCGTGAATTTCATCGTCGTCACCAAGGGTGCGACCCGCATCGCCGAGGTCGCCGCGCGCTTCAGCCTCGACGCCATGCCGGGCAAGCAGATGGCGATCGACGCCGACCTCGCCGCCGGCACTGTGGACGATCTTGAGGCCAAGCGCCGCCGCCGCGAGCTGGAGGATGAGAGCTCCTTCTTCGGCGCCATGGACGGTGCTTCCAAATTCGTTCGCGGCGATGCGGTGGCGTCCATCATCATCACCGCCATCAACGTGCTTGGCGGCATCATCATCGGCACGATGCGCCACGACATGACGCTGGCGAACGCCGCGTCGAACTACGTCACGCTGGCGATCGGCGACGGCATCGTGTCGCAGATCCCCGGACTGATCGTCTCGATCGGCGCCGGCATGCTGGTCTCGAAGGGCAGCGTCCGCGGCTCGACCGACAAGGCGCTGTTCGCCCAGCTCGGCGCGCAGTCCAAGCCGCTCTATCTCGCCGCCGGCCTCGCCGGACTCTTCGCCATTCTTCCGGGCTTGCCCTTCCTGCCCTTCATCGCGCTCGGCGGCATCGCCGCCGGTGGGGGCTGGCTGGCGCAGCGCGTGGCGAAGCGCAAGGTGACGAAGGGGCTGGCGACGGCGGCCGAGCAGCCGGCGCGGGAGGAATCGATCACCGAGCTGATCCGGCTGGACGATATCTGCCTCGAACTCGGGATGGGCCTCGTCTCGCTGGCCGCTGGGCCGCAGGGTGGCCTGACGGAAAAGGTCAAGAAGCTGCGCCGGGCCTTCGGGCTGGAATACGGCTTCGTCCTGCCGGCGGTCCGGATCAAGGACAACCTCAGCCTCGCCTCGGGGGAGTATTCGATCCAGGTCTATGGCGTCGAGGTTGCGCGCGAATCGCTGATGCTCGGCCGGCTGCTGGTCTTCTCCTCCGGCGGTCAGGAGATCCGGATCCCGGGCACCGATACGCTCGAACCCTCCTTCCGCATCCGCGCCCGCTGGATCGAGGCCAGCCAGCGCGAGACGGCGATGCGCGAGGGGCTGACCGTGGTCGATGTGGAGACGGTGCTCACCACCCACCTGTCGGAGACGCTGAAGGCGCATATGGCGCAGCTGCAGGGCTATGCGGCGACCCAGAAGCTGCTCGATGCCGTGGCGCCCGAGCACCAGAAGCTGGTCGCCGACCTGGTTCCCGGCGTGCTGCCGGTCGCCACCGTCCAGAAGGTGCTGTCGACCCTGCTGGCGGAGCGCGTCTCGATCCGCAACCTGCCGCTGATCCTCGAGGCGCTGCATGAAGCCAGCGGCTCGACCCGCAATGTCTCCATGCTGACCGAACAGGTCCGCCAGCGGCTGTCGCTGCAGATCTGCCGCGGCCTGGCCCAGGACGATGGCTACCTGACCGCCCTGCTGCTGTCGCCCGAGTGGGAGCGCGAGGTGAGCGCCGCCATCGTCGAGGAGCCCGACCATCGCAGCTTCGCCATGGCGCCGTCGAAGATCCAGGAGCTGATCGGCACCATGCGCACCCGTATCGCCGAGGCGACGGCGCGCGGCGACTGGCCGGCGATCCTGACCTCCGCCGGGGCCCGTCCCTTCGTGCGGCACCTGGTCGAGCGCATCAATCCGACGGTCGCGGTGATCTCCCATGCCGAGGTGCATCAGCGGGCCAAGCTGCGCACCGTCGGCCAGATCTGACCCGGGCATGACGACCACGCTCGCGCTGCAGACCGTGCTGCCGGCCGAGCTCTACCGGCTGCTGCTGGTGCTGTGCCGGGTCGCCGCGGCGCTGATGCTGCTGCCGGGCTTCGGCGATGGCGGCCTGCCGGTCCGCATGCGGATCATGGCCAGCCTGATGATGGCACTCTGCGTCGCGCCATTGGTCGGGCCTGCCCTGCCGGTGCCGAATACCTGGGCGATACTGGGCGCGATCATCGCCGAGGTCGCCGTCGGGGCTATGCTTGGCACGCTGGCGCGGGTCATCATTTCCGCTGTTCAGGTCAGCGGGCAGATCATCGGCCAGTGCATCGGCGTCAGCAACATCTTCACCATCGGCGTTGGACCCGACAGTTCGGCCACACTCGGCGCGGCGATCCAGGCGGGATGCGTCGCGGCGCTCTTTGCCATAGGCGGGCACCATACGGCGCTGCGGGCGGTGAGCGACAGCTACGCGCTGTTTCCCCTGGGCACGCTACCGATCATCGCTGACAGTGCCCGGCTGGTCGCCGAGACCGTCGCCCGCTCCTTCCGGCTCGGCTTGCAGCTCTCGTTGCCATTCCTGCTGCTTGCCCTGCTGTTCAACATGGTGCTCGGCGGCATCAACCGTGCCCTGCCGGCCGTTCCGGTCTTCATGATCGGCGCGCCGGCGCTGCTCCTGGCCGGCCTGCACCTGATTGCGGCCACCATGCCGACGCTGATTGGTGAGACGCTCGCCGCCTATGCCGCGGTCCTGCGCCGCTAGGGGACGGCATGTCGGAGCAATCCAGCCAGGAAAAGACGCTCGATCCCTCGCCGCGCAAGCTGGAACAGGCGCGCAGCAAGGGCGACGTGCCGATCTCGCGCGACGGCTCGACCTTCGGCGTCTATGCCGCGGCGCTGATCGGCATCGGGCTCGCGGGCAATTTGGTCACCGAGCACATCGGCATCACCCTCGTGCCGCTCATCGACCAGCCGGAAGCCTTCCTCGACCTGACCCAGGAGGGGCTGGAGGCGGCGGGCAGGGCGGTGCTCGGCGCCCTGACCCTGGCCCTGGCGCCGATCTTCGGTCTGCTGGTGATCGGCAGCCTGCTGCCGCATTTCGCCAACAACTCCATTGTGGTCGTAGGGTCGCGGCTGGGGGCCAAGGCCTCCAACCTGTCGCCGGCCAAGGGCATGACGCGGCTATTCGGCCTGAAGGGGCTGTTCGAATTCGGCAAGGCCATGGTCAAGGCCATAACGGTGGCAGCCACCGGCTGGATCATCGGCAAGCCGCTCTACGACAACAGCGCCAATCTGGCCGCGCTCGATCCGGTCGCCTTCCTCGGGTTGGGGCGGGAAGCCATCATCGTCATCCTCTTCGCCGTCACGCTGGTGGCGGCCGTCGTGGCGGTGATCGATGTCAGCTTCCAGCGCTTCGAATACAACCGACGGCAGCGCATGAGCCTGCAGGAAATGAAGGAGGAGATGCGCTCCACCGACGGCGACCCGCATGTCAAGATGCAGCGGCGCCGGCTGCAGCGGAAGCGGTCGCAGCGGCGCATGCTGGCCGAGGTGCCGCGGGCCACGGTGGTCGTGACCAACCCGACCCATTACGCGGTGGCGCTGCGCTACGAGCGCGGCAAGGATGATGCGCCGATCTGCATCGCCAAGGGTAGCGACCGGGTCGCGCTGCGGATCCGCGAGGCCGCCACCGCCGCCGGCGTCCCTGTGCTGGAAGACAAGCCACTGGCCCGCGCGCTGTATGCGACGGCCGAGATCGGCGAGATGATCCCTCGGGCGCATTTTGAAGCCGTTGCCAAGATCATCGGTCTGATCTGGAGCCGGAAAGCTGCGACGAAATAGAACCGATAAATAAATTGACAATATTTATCAACCAAAGATAGATTTAAAGCTTATAATTTTCCATGTATCTTTCTTTTGGCGCTTATGCGACAAGTATCTCACGAAATAGTGAGAACGAAATAAAGCCAATACATTTTTATGTTGTCACGAACAGAGTATTTGCATTTTTTCTGTAATTTCTTGTGCTGATCGTCTTGTCCGCGGGTGGGGCGACCCTCGCCACCACCACAGGGAACCCGACATGATCCCTTTCGCACTTCTACCGGTCCATACCGCCGCGGTCCCCGCACTCTGCCGCCAGCTCCGGACGCTTGAGGCCATCGAAACCGATGATACGACGACGATGGATGCGGTCATCGAGGCGCAGCAGATCATCCTCGCGGCGCTCGGCAATGCTTGCTCCCGCAGCTTGCGCGAGGTGTCGCAGAAGATCATCGCCATCACCCGCCGGGCCGATGCCGCGGATGGCTTCCTCAGCAGGGCGGAATGCCTGGTGCTGATATCGGCCAGCATGGACCTGGCCTCCTTCGAGGTCGGCGAAGACAATCAGACGGGGCATGGCGCATGACCAACGGCAGTTCGGCCAGGTTCACGGCCCCGCCGCTCGATCCATCCCCCCTGGTACAGCACCTTGCCGGGCATGCCCTGGGATGTTTGCTACGGAGCCTCGACCTCGACAGCCATACGCCGACGCAGCGCGGCCTGCTGCTCGAAGCGATGAATGCACTCGACGATATCGAGGCGCTCATCGAGGCAACGGGCGGGACGGACGCCCCCTGTGGTGGTGGCGAGGAGGCCCCGCTGCCTGGCCGCAGTCATTCGTTGCCTGCCTGATGCCGGGCGTA
Organism: Hyphomicrobiales bacterium; assembly: GCA_027484605.1. Classification (GTDB taxonomy): domain Bacteria; phylum Pseudomonadota; class Alphaproteobacteria; order Rhizobiales; family Beijerinckiaceae; genus Rhabdaerophilum. Next base: position 4,456 of record JAIXSR010000046.1, read on the forward strand.
CCACCGCAGTCCGGGCCCCGCGTCCCGGGAGCCGGCGCGGGTGGCCGCGTGCCGTCGCGGGTGGGCTGAATGCGTCGCGCGGTAGCGGCCAGCTTTCACACCATCGGCAGCAATAGCGGCACGACGGTATTCGAGGTCCATCCGGTCCCGCCATCCTGGAATTTCCTGGGCGTTGCCATACTGCTGGGTGGCCTGTTCGGGGCACCGGCGCTTGCTGTCGTGCTCGATCCGGCGCGGCGCGATCCCTGGTCGCTCGGGGCCGCGGTCTGCGGCATGCTCATCCTCGGGCTGGCCATCCTGGCCGGGCGCCAGGCCGTGGCCGGGCGCGGCCGGCAAAGGATCAGCGTCGGCGCAGCCGGGCTTGAAACGCGGTCCGGTATCTATGCCTGGCGGGATATCACCGGCATCGAGGTCCTGCAGCCGCGACCCAACCGCTTCGTGCCGCAACCCGTGGGACAGTCCGCGACGGTCGGCGCGGTGGTGACGGGGGGCCATAGCCTCGGCGCGAGCATCGCCCGGCAACAGCAGGCAGGCGCGGTATGCATCGCGTTGCACCTGCGTGATCGGAGCAAGCCGGCGCTGTTGGCGACCGGCCTTGATGCGGCAACCGCGGAGCGCCTTCACCAGGAGCTTCTGACGGCGGCAGAACCCTATATGGATGCCGGACCCACTGACGTCCCTGCATGAGCCGTCAATGCCGTGTCCCGGCGCGCAGCGCGGCTGGCAGGCTCAGCAGGTCGCCGACCAGCCGATCAGGGCAATGGCTTGAAGCGCTTGCTGCCGGGTGATTCCGCCATTCATGGCGCGTGCTCTTCTGACCGGTCGTACGAGGTCGGATTGTCAATGCGAAATATGATAATTTGAATGATGCCGAGCCGGAGATGCGCCTTACTCACCCCGCCAGAGCACCAGCCGGATCGACTGAAGCGTAACGTCCCCTGTCGCGGTAAGCGAGCGGTTGCGGTGGCCGCGCGGCATGGAATGGCCGCATACCTGTTACAATTGATGTGCGAATTTTTTCGAAAAGATCTAAGATATACCCGGAATTATGAGCCAACAGTCGGGAAATAAGTCCATTTTATATTATGATATAGCAAATAAAGACCTATAA
>JAIXSR010000147.1 GCA_027484605.1 Hyphomicrobiales bacterium
ACCTATTGCTACACGCCTGTCGATTTCGTCCAGACCGTCGCGGCTCTGGCCTCCGGGCAGCTTGGCGCCCTGCGCTGGTTCGAGCAGCGCCCGCTGGCCGAGGGGGCCGCCGCCTTCCGCGGCATCGACGAGGGCACGGTGCGCGCCCCGAAGGTTGTCCTGGACTGCCTCGCAACCTGACCGCTCAGCCGAACGTGTCCAGCCGGATGCTCTGGCCTGTCCGGGCGCTTTCCTCCGCCGCGAGCCCGATCCGCACGGCCTGAATCCCGTCGGCGAGGCTCACGTCGACCGGGCCCTTCTCCAGCATCGCGGCACGGAAGCCGAGATGCTGGAAATAGGTCGACCCATGATGGTCGCCCGCCTTGAGGATGGCCTCGTCGACATGGACCTTCCGCCGGACCGGGCCCTTCGGCGCGCGTGGCGAAACCACCACCTCGCTCTCGCGCTCGGCGCCGCCCGGCCAGAACCGCGCCGGCCCGGGAATGAACACCTCGATCTTGGCGCGGTCGCCCGTCGCGGCGATTTCCTCCTGGAAATGGCTGCCCTCCGCGAACATGCAGAGATCGAGGCTCGCCCGGCAGCCATTGGCGAAATCGACGATGACGAAGGCATTGTCGAGAATGTCCGGTACCCGCCCGCCATAGCGTTCGTCGCGATGGTTCACATCGGCCGCGCCCGAGGCATAGACCCGCACCGGCTCCGACCCGACCACCAGCCGCATCAGGTCGAAGAAATGACAGCATTTCTCGACCAGGGTCCCGCCGGTCCGTTCGGAAAACCGGTTCCAGTCGCCCACCTTCTCGAGGAACGGGAAACGATGCTCGCGGATCGCGAACATCCTGAGGGTGCCGATCTCGCCGGCCTCGACCGCGCGGCGCAGCTCGGCGACAGGCGGCATGTAGCGATACTCCATCGCCACCCAGATCGGCCGTTTGTGGCCCTTCGCCCTCGCTTCGAGCCGGCTGCAATCCGCAAGCCGCGTCACCACCGGTTTCTCGACAAGGATGCCCAACGGCCGGGAATGGCCCAGAACCGTTTCGAGCACGTCGATATGGGTATCGTTCGGGCTCGCGATCACGATGCAATCGATCGCATCCGCGGCGAGCATTGCCTCCGGCGTGGCGAAACCGCGCGGCTGCTGCCTCAGATGCCGCTCGGCCTCGGCAATCGACAAAGCCACCTGTTCGGCACTCGGATCGGCGAGGGCAACCAGCTGCGAACCGGGGATCAGACCGAGATTGCGGATATGCTCCCGGCCCATCATGCCCGCGCCGATCAGGCCGTAGCGCAGAGGCTGCGCGCTCATGGGGCGGCATCCTCGGGGGTGAGGTCGATCACCGGCAGGCCCCGCGCTGCGGCCCAGGCTTCGAGAGGGGCCCGGAAATCGCCATAGGCGAAGGCGACATGGTGCTCCAGCATGGACCCGATCAGGCGCGAACCGGCTTGCCTCGTCCCGCCATCGAAGCGCACCACGGCGCTCGTGCCGGTGAAGCTCATCGGGGCCCGGATCACCTCGCCGGCGCCGATCGCCAGCGCCAGCCCGTTCCGGGCCTGGGTGAGCCGCGCCATCGTGATCCGGCCCGGCTTGAGGGTGAATTCCGCCAGCAGCGGCATTTTCCGGTTGGAATGGATCTGCGCGCGGGCCGCGCATTCCGGATCGCGCATGGAAAGCGGCGCCGATCCGCAATGCCAGAACACGCCCGTATCGCTGGCCGCGTCCATGTCGACGATATCGACCAGCCATCCCGTCTGGCCCGAGGCGGCATTGACCAGCAAGGTCGTCACGGCGCCCATCACATCGGCCTCGCAGGCGCAGGGTGTTCCGGCCTCTGTCAGGATGCCCATCGGCCCGCAAATGGCACAGCCATAGTCGGTGAAGGTCTCCGGCCAGCAGCGGACGGCAAAGGCATCGAGCCCATGCGCCGCCTTCAGGCCACGCAGGCCCTCGAGCAGACGCAGCGATTTTTCCAGCTGGCCCTGATCCACCGCTTCGGTACCGGCATAGGCGCGCCGGGCCTCGGCGAGGTCAAGCGCCGTCGTCCCGGCATCCGCCGCGCGGGCGCGCTCGAACAGGTCGCCCAGGGGCAGCGGCGTCACCCCGCCGCCGCCCAGCAGCCCGGCAACGCGCGCATCGTCATAGCGGCAGGTATCGAATCCGGCGGGATGTTCGCCGACCAGCCCGATCCGCCGGTTGCGGAGGGCGGCGTCGATCGCCGCCACGCTGGCCTGCGGAGCGGCATCGGCGCGCGCCGGCCGCGTTGTCGGGGCGGGGAGGGCCATAGAGGTCAGCGCTGCCTCGATCGAGCCCGCGAGATCGGGGGCATCCGGGGCGGAGAACAGCCAGCCATGCGGGATCTCCGCCCGGCCGAGGGCATGGGCAGCAAGGTTCAGTCCGCAATAGGAATTGAGCCGCAGCCGCCCGCCCGCCCGCGGTTCCGGGAAAGCCCAGAGGGCGAGGGGGAGCCCCGGGAAGGCCCGCGCGATTTCCACGGTCATCGAGGCATCGGTGAAGGTGACCTGCAGCAGCAGCACTCCGCCCAGAGCGGCCGGGTCGATGCCGGCAATCGCCGCGCGGGCGGCTGCTGCATCGAACAGCAACGTGCGGGGCCCGCAGGTCGGGAAGCCCGCGTCATCGAGCCTGGCGAAAGCCGTGGCGGCGTAGGATTCGGCAAAGGGGACGTCGAAGGTCGGTCGCGCGAGCGGTAGAACCAGAACAGGCTTCATCGGGTCAGGATCCGGGTTCCGAATAACGATGGCGGAAGGATTCATCGGCATCGGCCAGGGTCGCACCGCCCCAGCCGCTCCACCAGGGGAGGGCCTTGGCATCGGTCAGGGTATTGATGTCGCGCATATACGCTACCGCGCGCCCGGCAAGCCCCGCCTCGATCGCCGCCCAGTCGGGATAGGCCTTGAAGGCCTCCGACCAGATGGCCCGGCCCGCGAGATAGCCCGAGGCGCCGGCCCGATAGGCATGGTCCAGCACGGCCTTGAACTCGGTCATCCCCGCGCCGGCCGAGAGCATCACCCAGGGGCGCCCGCACAGCCGGCCCATTTCGTCGAACAGAGCCTGGACCGGTGCGGAGCCGTCGCAGTCGCGCGCCGGTACCGGGCTTTCCAGCTTGAAGACATCGACGCCGTATTCGGGCTTGGCGAATTCCGCCACGCTCTCGAGCACGAGCGCGCTCTTCTTGTCGGCCATCTCGATATATTGCGTGGTCTGGTTCTTCTCGCCCGGCAGCGGATAGACCAGGAGCTCGAACAGGAAGGGAATGTCGTGCCGCTTGCAGGCCTCGCCGATCCGGCGGGTGAAATCCTGCTGATGGGCATTGATCTCGGCCGGGGCATCGGGGCGATACCACGCAAGCACCTTCACGGCATCCGCCCCCATCCGGCGGATCTTGGCGACCGACCAGCCATCGATCTCGGCGGAGAGGCGCCCCTCTCCGGTTTCGCGGAAGGCGGAATCCTCCAGCGTCATGATCAGGCCCTTCTGCGGATCGAGAACCGGCTCGGCCATCGGATAGGCATAGTTCGGATCGAGCAGCATGGCCGTGGACTGGCCCTGCAGGCGGTCGACCAGCAGCGTCTTGAACCGCGCGACGGCCTCCCAGGGAGCAGTTCCGCCATGCGCCGCGGCGATCGGGTTGATGATCGGCGGCCGCTGGTCGACGGCGGTCATCTTGAAGCGTCCGGCGGTATCCGCCATGCGGCGAAGGCCGCGCAATTTTCCTGCGCTGAGGGCTTTCATGAGGCCGGTTCCTCCGGAAAGATCGGGTTTCCGCGCCATCAGGCCCGCCTTTCGGGCTGCCGACGCGAAAGCTGGATTGCCAAGAACGATTAGTCTTATATAAGTTATAAGACAAGAGACGAACGTCCACCCAAGCGGTTGGGATGGCCCGCGATGGCCTCCGGGTTCACCCACACGCTGAAGGAAGCGGGAGGGGCTGCGCCGTGGCCGGGATCGAGATCGCCAAGGTTGTGAAGGCCTATGGATCGGTGCCGGTGATCCATGGTATCGATCTGTCGGTGCGGGATGGCGAATTCGTCGTGCTGGTCGGCCCCTCGGGCTGCGGCAAGTCCACGCTTCTCCGCATGATCGCCGGCCTTGAAAGCGTAACCGGCGGGACGATCCGCATCGGCGACAGGGTGGTGAATGACCTGCCCCCGCGTGATCGTGATATCGCCATGGTCTTCCAGGATTACGCGCTCTATCCCCATCGTACCGTCGCGGAGAATGTCGGCTTCGGCCTGCGGATGCGCGGCGCCGATGCCATGACGATCGAGAAGAAGGTGAAGGAGGCGGCCGAGATCCTGCAGATCACCCATCTGCTGGATCGCAAGCCCGGGCAGCTCTCCGGCGGCCAGCGCCAGCGCGTGGCGATGGGCCGGGCGATCGTGCGCGATCCCAAGGTCTTCCTGTTCGACGAGCCGCTCTCCAATCTCGATGCGCAGTTGCGGGCAGAGATGCGGGTCGAGATCAAGAAACTGCACCAGCGTTTCGGCACGACGATCATCTATGTCACGCATGACCAGGTCGAGGCGATGACATTGGCCGATCGGATCGCGATCCTCAAGGCCGGCCATGTCGAGCAATTCGCCACGCCGGACGAGGTCTATCGCCGGCCACGCTCCACCTTCGTCGCCCGCTTCATCGGCTCGCCTTCCATGAACATCGTGCCGGCCCGGATTGCTCCGGATGCCACGACCATCACGCTGGATGGAGATGCCGCCGTGCCGGCGCCAGCCTCTTTCGCCCGGGCGCGCGGCCGTGATGTGCTGCTCGGCCTGCGGGCAGAGCATCTCGGCCTTGCGGGGCCGGACGGCGTTCCGGCGCGGACTGTCATCGTCGAGCCGCTCGGCTCCGATACGCTCGCCCTGATGCAGATCGGGAGGGTGGAAATGACCGGGCGTTTTCCGCCTGCCGCGCCCTTGCGTGCCGGCGGCGACGTGACGCTCCGGCTCGATCTCGAACAGGCGCATCTCTTCGATCCGGAAACCGGACTGGCGATTGTCTGACAACAACAAACGGGAGGAAACCATGACATCACGCTTCACCCGCCGCATGGCCGCACGGCTGGGCCTCGCTGCCGGCCTTGCCCTGGCCGGCGCGGCCTATGCCCAGGCCCAGACCACCCTGCGCATCTTCACCGGTGGCCAGCAACGCCCCGATGTGATGCGCCAGATCGTCGATGGCTACATGAAGGCCAATCCGACCGTGAAGGTCGAGGTCGAGGTCGGCGGTGCCACGTCGGAACAGCAGCAGCAATATCTGAACACGGTTCTCGCCTCGAAGGATTCGGCGCTCGACCTGATCCTCATCGATGTCATCCGCCCGGCGCAATGGGCGGCCGCGCAATGGGCCGAGCCGCTGGATGCCTATCTCGGTGCCGAGAAGGACGCGATCATGGCGCGCTATCTTCCAGCCTACCGGGCAGCCAATATCGTCAATGGCAAGGTCATCGCGCTGCCCTATTTCGCCGACGCCCAGTTCCTCTATTACCGCAAGGACCTGCTGGAAAAGCACGGCCTCCAGCCGCCGAAGACCTGGGATGAGCTGAAGGCTGCCGCGCAGAAGATCATGGCGGCCGAGGGCAATGCCAATCTCCGCGGTTTCGAGACGGCCGGCGCCCCGATCGAGGGCACCGTCTGCACCTATCTCGTCCCGCTCTGGGGCTCCGGCGAGGACATGCTGAAGGACGGCAAGCTCAATCTCGCCGGCGATGCCGCGAAGAAGCCCTTCCAGCTCTGGGCTGACCTCAAGGCGGCGAATGTCACTCCGCCCAATCTCGCGGAAATCCCGACGGATCGCATCCGGCAGAACATGCAGGCCGGCAACCTGATCTTCGGCATGACCTGGGGCTATGTCTGGAACCGCCTCCAGAACGACGCGGATTCGACCGTGAAGGGCAAGATCGGCGTCGTGCCGCTGCCCGGCTTCACCGCCGACAAGCAGGCCACCTGCATCGGCGGCTGGCAGGTCGCGGTCTCGGCCTTCTCGAAGAACAAGGCCGAGGCGGCGAAGCTGGCGCGCTATCTCTCCTCGCCGGAAGTCGCCAAGCAGCAGGCCATCCTCGCCTCGCATCTCCCGGTCTTCCCGGGCGTCTATACCGATGCCGAAGTGCTGAAGGCCAATCCCTGGTTCGAGCAGGCCCTGCCGGTGGTCCAGTCGGCCCGATCGCGCCCGGTGACGCCGCGCTATACCGAAGTCTCCGAGATCATGCGGACCAACATGAATGCCTTCCTGGCCGGCACCAAGACCGGCGATCAGGCCCTCGGCGACATGACGAACCGCCTCGGCGCGATCTTCCGGTGAGGCGCGGATGAGCGACGCGATCCGTCACCGGCTCACGCCGCTGGAGAAATCGGAGCGCCGGCTTGGCTTTGCCATGCTGGCGCCCGCCTTCCTGCTGCTGGCTGCGGTGGTGCTCTATCCGATCGCCGAACTCATCCGGAACTCGTTCCATTTCAACCATCTCGCCCAACCCTGGATGGGCACGCCCTTCGTGGGTTTCGAGAACTACGTGAAGGCGCTCGGCGATGACCGCTTCCATGAGGCGGTGCTCCACACCGTGCTTTACATTCTCGTCACCGTGCCCGGCGCCGTGGTGATCGGGCTCGGCCTCGCTTTGCTGGCCAACCAGCCCTTCCGCGTGAAATGGCCGGTGAGGCTGGGCCTGCTCCTGCCCTGGGCATTGCCGCTCGTCTTTGCCGGCCTGATCTTCCGCTGGTTCTTCGAATACAATCAGGGCATCGCCAATGCCATGCTGCGCGGCCTCGGCCTCGAGCCGCTGAACTGGCTGACCTCGCCCGGCCTGGCCTTTTTCGCGATCTGCCTCGCCATCATCTGGAAATCGTCCAGCTTCGTCGCGCTCGTGCTGCTCGCCGGGCTCCAGACCATCCCGAAGAGTTTCTACGAGGCGGCGGAGGTCGACGGCGCGACGAAATGGCAGCAATTCCGCGAGATCACCCTGCCCATGCTGCGGCCGGCGATTTTCGTGGCGCTGATCTTCCGCACCATCACGGCGATCCAGACCTTCGACATCCCCTATGCGATGACCAATGGCGGGCCGGGCAATTCCACCGAAACGCTGGCCATGTATATTCACAAGACCACGGTCGATTTCCTCGATCTCGGCTATGGCTCGGCTTTGGCCGTGCTGATGTTCATCGTCTCGGCCGTGATCACCAGCCTCTATCTCCGGCATACGCGCCGCGATCCGGGGAGGCACTGAGCATGGCCAGCAAAAGTGGTTTCCGGTTTTGCGTCCGGCCATGCGATCCGGGGAGGCACTGAGCATGGCCAGCAAAAGTGGTTTCCGGTTTTGTGTCCGGCCATGCGATCCGGGGAGGCACTAACATGAAGCTCCTCAGGAACCGCCGGGCGATGATTATCCTTGCCGGCCTGATCGTGGCCGCGAATGGCTTCTTTCCCGCGCTCTGGATCCTCTTCACCTCGTTCAAGACCGAGGTGGAGCTGATGCGCGTGCCGATCACCATCATCCCGCAGGCGCCGACCATCGAGAACTATATCCGCGTCTTCGTCGACCAGCCGATCCTGCGCTTCCTGTTCAACTCGGTGGTCGTGGCGGTGCTCTCGACCCTGCTTTGCGTCACCTGCTCGGCCCTGGCTGCCTATGCGCTTGTCCGGCTGCGCCTGCCCGGCGCCGGCATCATCCTCTCGGTCCTCCTCGCCATCGCGATGTTCCCGCTCATCTCGATGATGGTGCCGCTCTTCCAGGTCATGCGTGATCTCGGCCTGCTCAACACCTGGTGGGCGCTGATCTTCCCGCATGCCGTGCTCTCGATGCCGGTCTGCACGCTGGTCCTGATCTCGTTCTTCCAGGATATCCCGCGCGACCTTGAAAACGCGGCGATGATCGATGGCTGCACGCGGCTCGGCGCGCTTTGGCATGTGGTGATCCCGCTCACCGCGCCGGGTGTCTTCACCGCCGGCATCCTCGCCTTCGTCAATTCCTGGGACGAGTTCCTGCTGGCACTGACGCTGTCGCCCCGCGTCGCGAGCCGCACCCTGCCGGTGGGCATCACGCTCTATCAGGGCGAATTCTCGTTCCCCTGGCCGATCATCTCGGCGGCGTTGATCGTCGCTATCGTGCCGATCTGCATCGTCATTGCCATCTTCCAGGAGCGCGTGGTCAGCGGGCTGACGAGCGGTGGTGTGAAGGGCTAGAACCGATACTCCGTCACCTGCCGGTAAAGCTCGCCGGGTCTGAGCACCGTGCCCGGCAGATGCGGCAGGTTGGGGCTGTCCGGCGCGTGCTGCGGCTCGAGGCAGATCCCGGCACTGGCGCCATACCTTGCCCCGTCCAGCCCGGGGACCGGCACATTCACCTTGAACCCGTCATAGACCTGCAGGCAGGGCTCCGAAGTCCAGACCTCCATGGCGAGGCCGGATGTTGCGCTGGCGAGGGTCGCGGCATGGGCGATCTCGAGGCCTGAGGCATCCCTCGCGCGCCGCTCGCGCCGAAGCACGAAATTGTGGTCGTACCAGAAGCGTGCGCCGTCCGGGCCCGCCAGACGGATCGGCCGCGGCGTGCGGAAATCGAACGGTGTGCCGGAAACCGGCGCCAGCGAGCCATCGGGGATCAGGTCGGCATCGACCGGTGTCATCACATTGGCCCGCACGGCGAGGCTGTGATCCAGGATATCAGCCCCGCCATCGAGGTTGAAATAGCTGTGATGGCAGAGATTGAGGATGGTCGGCCTGTCGGTGAAGGCCGAGAGTTCCACCCGCAGGGCATTGCCCTCGGTGAGCGTGTAGCGGCAGGTGACCTGCAAGGTGCCGGGATAGCCGGCCTCGCCATCGGGCGAGACAAGGCCGAGCGTGCAACTCCCGGTATCGGCATGGAGCAGGGTCCAGGGCTGCTTGCCGAAGCCCTGCCCGCCGCCATGGAGCGAATGCTTCCCCTCCTGGTTGAGCGGCAGCTGGTAGGCGACGCCGTCCAGCGTGAACTGCCCCCGTGCGATCCGGTTCGCATAGCGCCCGGCAATCGCGCCGAAATGCGGCGAATGGGCGATGTAATCCTCGAGCGTGTTGAGGCCGAGAACGGCGCGCTGCATCTTGCCGGCATGCGGAACCACAAGATCCCGCAGGACGGCGCCCCAGCTCAGCACCTTCGCTTCGGCGCCGGCCCCGTTCCTGAGCGTGATCTCCTGCACCGTCCGGTGCCCGATCTGCCCGAAAGGCAAAACATCCTGGCTCATCCTGTCCTCCCGGCTGCGATGATGTCACGTCGCGGCGCCGGCCCGCAACCCGATCCACGGGCATCTTTCCCTTTGATCCAGATCATGGAGAGATTCGGCCCTGGCAAGCAGGGTAAGGGCGCTCGTGGACCCGAAGCAGGGAGGCGTCGGTATGAATCGGTTCAGACCACAGACGCCGGAAGCGGCGGATTTGCTTGCGGGAAAGCCGGCCTCAGCCAGCCAATGTCTGCTCGAGCCGCGCCTGGTCGAGAATGCGGATCCCGTCCGGAACGTCGAGGATGACCTTCTCGCGCATCCACCGCGCGAGCGTGCGGCTGACGGTCTCGATTGTCAGGCCGAGATGATCGGCAATGTCCTGTCGCCCCATGGGCAGGGCGAGCGTGGCGGACGCGCCCGTGAGGCGCGCCATGCGCTCCCGCCAGCGCAGGATGAAGGCCGCGACCCGTTCTTCGGCGCGCCGGCGGCCGAGCACCACCATATGCTCCTGCGCGAGGCCAAGCTCATGCGAGGCGGAATCATGCAGGCGGCCCATCAGGCCATGCTTTTCGCGTGCGAGCCGCGCGAAGGCCGGGCGGTCGAACCGGCACAGGTTCACATGGGTGAGGCTGTCGGCCGAAAAGCCGAAATGATCGTCCATGGCCAGGCCGATGAAATCACCGGGAATGGCGAAGCCGATCACCTGGCGGCGGCCATCGGCCAGGTCCCGCTGCAGGCGCAGCGTGCCGGACGTGACCGTATAGACCGACGCTGCGGCATCGCCGGCATGGAAAAGGGCCGTCTTGGGCGGCAGCGTGATATGCTGGGTGATGCGTTCGAGTTCGTTGATCTCGTCGCGGTCAAGTGCAGCACAAACGGCATACAGCTTGACCCGGCATTCCGCACAGACCGATGCGCATTGCCCGCCGCCGCAGGGCGTCAGGCTCGCAAGGGGCCCGGGACTGGTGGGCAGATGGGCTTCCATCACGCTCCTCGATCCGGTCAGTTTCCGTCTCCCATCCTGTCTATTCACTGGGGCCTGCAACGTCAATGTGCAGGTGCTCAGCCATTCGTTGCGGTCGAAACCATCAGGGCGGGCGCAACGGCATGACCCATCTTCCCGCCTATTCCTGTCGCCGGCTGGGAACGCGGGAATTGCGCGACACATATTCGCTTGCGCTTATGCATAACCCCGGCCTTTCCCTCGCGGAATGGCGGAAGGCGGCACAGGCTTTGCTGGACAAGAAAGCCGGCGCGCGGCTCGTCGCGGTCTACAACCGGGGGAACTGCGCCATTGCCGTCGTGCGGCATTCCGCCGCGGGCATGGCCTTCGTGCTCCGTCCGCCGGCCCTTCTGGCCGACCCGGCCCGGATTCTCGATGCCGTCCGGATTTTCTTCGATTCCCCCCGCAAGCCCGCCGCATCGCTCGCCGCCCCGGCTTGACAAGGATCAATGCGGGCTCCGGGCAGCCATGGCATCCCGGGCCTTATTGTCGTTACTGGGGGTAATCCGTCATGGCAGCCGCACAGCGTTTCTCGATGAAGGGGAACGAAACCATCGGAGCCGGCCTTTGTGCCATCTTCGGGGTCCTGTTCCTCATCATCGCCGGTCTGACCGACCATTCTGCCTACGCCTTTCATATGGTCGTGATGGCCCTGGCCTGCGGGCTGGGCTTCTACGCCATCGTCAACTGGGCTGCACGCGGCGATGTGCGCCTCGAGCCGCTCGAGATCGACGGCCGGCCGAACTACAATGACGGGCCGATCCGTTTCGCGACGATCGCCGCCATGTTCTGGGGGATCGCCGGCTTCACGGTGGGGCTGGTCATCGCCCTCCAGCTGGCCTTCCCGGTCCTCAATTTCGACCTGCCCTGGACGAATTTCGGACGCCTCCGGCCCCTGCATACCTCGGCGGTGATCTTCGCCTTCGGCGGCAACGTGCTGCTGGCCACCTCCTTCTACGTGGTCCAGCGCACCTGCCATGCCCGGCTGGCCGGGGTGCTCTCGCCCTGGTTCGTGGTGCTCGGCTACAACCTCTTCATCGTGATCGCCGGGACGGGCTATCTCCTCGGCATCACGCAGGGGAAGGAATATGCCGAGCCCGAATGGTATGCCGACCTCTTCCTCACGGTGGTCTGGGTCGTCTACCTGCTGGTCTTCCTCGCCACGCTCTGGCGCCGGAAGGAGCCGCACATCTATGTGGCGAACTGGTTCTATCTCGGGTTCATCGTCACCATCGCCGTGCTCCATCTCGGCAACAACGCGACGATCCCCGTCTCGCTGACCAGCCCGAAGAGCTACATCCTCTGGTCCGGCATCCAGGATGCCATGTTCCAGTGGTGGTATGGCCATAACGCGGTCGGCTTCTTCCTGACCGCCGGCTTCCTGGCCATCATGTATTATTTCATCCCGAAGCGGGCGGAACGGCCGGTCTATTCCTACCGGCTCTCCATCATCCATTTCTGGGCGCTGATCTTCCTCTATATCTGGGCCGGGCCGCATCACCTGCACTACACGGCTTTGCCGGATTGGGCCCAGACCCTCGGCATGACCTTCTCGATCATGCTCTGGATGCCCTCCTGGGGTGGCATGATCAACGGCCTGATGACCCTGTCGGGTGCCTGGGACAAGCTCCGGACCGACCCGGTCCTGCGCATGATGGTCGTCTCGGTGGCCTTCTACGGGATGAGCACCTTCGAAGGTCCGCTCATGTCGATCAAGGCGGTCAACTCGCTCAGCCACTATACCGACTGGACCATCGGCCATGTGCATTCCGGTGCGCTGGGCTGGGTGGGCTATGTCTCCTTCGGCGCGATCTACTGCCTGGTGCCCTGGCTCTGGAAGAAGGAGCGGCTCTATTCGAACCGGCTGGTCGAATGGCACTTCTGGATCTCGACCATCGGCATCGTCTTCTACATCAGCGCGATGTGGGTCTCCGGCATCATGCAGGGCCTGATGTGGCGCGCCTATACCAGCCTCGGCTTCCTTGAATATTCCTTCGTGGAAACCGTCGCCGCGATGCACCCCTACTACGTGATCCGTGCGGCCGGGGGCGGGCTCTTCCTGCTCGGCGCCCTGCTGATGGTCTACAATCTCTGGATGACGGTCCGCGTCGGCGCCCCCCGGGCGGAAGCGGTGACCGGCAACCTCCAGCAAGTCCCTGCGGAGTGAATCATGACGACTTCCCCTCACGCTCAAGCCGGCAAGCCCTCGCTCTGGGCGCGCCACAAGATCTTCGAGACCAACTCGATCCTGCTCATCCTGGGCATCCTGGTCATGGTCTCGATCGGCGGGCTCGTCGAGATCGCGCCGCTCTTCTACCTGCGTTCGACGATCGAGAAGGTGGAGGGCATGCGGCCCTACACCCCGCTCGAGCTCGCCGGCCGCGCCATCTATGTCCGCGAGGGCTGCTACAATTGCCACAGCCAGATGATCCGTCCGCTGCGCGACGAGATCGAGCGCTACGGCCATTTCTCCCTCGCGGCGGAGAGCATGTATGACAAGCCGTTCCAATGGGGCTCGAAGCGGACCGGCCCGGATCTGGCCCGGGTCGGCGGCAAGTATTCCGATGCCTGGCAGCTCCAGCATCTGAACGCGCCGCGCAGCCTCGTGCCGCAATCGATCATGCCGGGCTATCCGTTCCTCGCGGCCACGGAACTCGACGTGAACCGGATCGCCCAGGAAATGCGGGTCAACCGCATGAGCGGCGTGCCCTACACGGACGAGATGATCGCCAATGCCGTGACGGATCTCCGCGCGCAGGTCGATCCGGATCATCCGCAGGCCGATGCCTTCCAGAAGCGCTACCCGAAGGCCGTCGCGCGCGACTTTGACGGCAACCCGCAGCGGATCACCGAGGCAGATGCGATGATCGCCTATCTGCAGATGCTCGGCACGCTGGTCGACTTCAAGCAGTACGACAACAAAGCCAACCTGCGCTGAGGAGGACACGATGGCCCAGATGTACCAACTCCTCGCCTCGATCGCCCAATCCGTCGGCGTTCTGTACTTCATGGGGATGTTCCTGGCGGTCGTCGCCTACGCCCTGTGGCCCCGCAACCGCGAGACCTTCGATCGCGCGGCCTCTGTTCCTCTGGACGATGAGTGAGCCATGACCAACCCGACCCAAACAGCCCCTGAATCCGACATCGATGTCGTGACCGGCCGCTCGACGACCGGCCATAGCTGGGACGGCATCCGCGAGCTCAACACGCCCCTGCCCCGCTGGTGGCTCTGGACCTTCTACGCCACCATTCTCTGGGCGGTCGGCTACTGGCTGGTCTATCCGGCCTGGCCGCTCATCTCCAGCCACACGACCGGGCTCTTCGGCTATTCCAGCCGCGCGGCCGTGGCCCTGGAGGTGCAGGCGCTCGAGCAGCGCCGCGACCAGCAGGCGGCCGGCCTCAGGACCGCCAGCCTCGAGGAGATCAAGGCCAGCCCGGACCTGCTCCGCGTGGCGCTCGCCCGTGGCAAGGCATCCTTCGCCGAGAATTGCGTGGGCTGCCATGGCCAGGGCGGCACGGGGGCGCCGAGCTATCCGAACCTGACCGATGATGACTGGGTCTGGGGCGGCGCGCTCAAGGACATCCAGGCCACGATCCAGAACGGGATCCGCTGGACGCAGAATGCCGATACCCGGATGGGCGAGATGCTCGCCTTCGGCCGGTTGGGCATGCTGAAGAAGGAGGAAGTCGAGCAGGTGGTGGATTTCGTCCGTTCGCTCGCCAAACTCGAGCCCGCCAAAGGGGCCAACCTGCCCGCCGGCAAGACAGTTTATGATGCGAATTGCGCCGCCTGCCATGGCGAGGCGGGCAAGGGCAACCGCGAGGTCGGGGCACCCGACCTCACGGACGCGATCTGGCTCTACGGCTCCAGCCGCGAAGCCATGATCGAGTCGGTCCATAATGGCCGCGCGGGCATCATGCCGGCCTGGGCGAGCCGCCTGGATCCCGTCACGATCAAGGCGCTCACGGTCTATGTCCACTCGCTTGGCGGTGGGCAATGACCGCACAAGACACGATCCCGGATGAGGATGGCCCTCTCTACGCCGCGGCGGAGAAGGTCTATCCCCAGCGCGTGAAGGGCCGGTTCCGCCGGATCAAATGGGCCCTTCTCGCCTTCTGTCTGGGCATCTACTATTTCCTGCCCTTCGTGCGCTGGGATCGTGGCCCGGCGCTGCCGGATCAGGCCGTTCTGGTCGATTTCGAGCGGCGCCGCTTCTACTTCTTCTTCATCGAGCTCTGGCCGCAGGAGGTCTACTACCTCACCGGCCTGCTCATCCTGGCGGCGATCGCGCTCTTCCTGATGAACGCGATCGCCGGCCGGATCTGGTGCGGCTATCTCTGCCCGCAAACCGTCTGGACAGATCTTTTCTTCGCGGTCGAGCGCCTGATCGAGGGCGACCGCCGCGACCGGATCAAGCTCGATGCCCAGGGTTGGACGGCGTCCAAGGTCGCCCTGAAGGGCATGAAGC
Organism: Hyphomicrobiales bacterium; assembly: GCA_027484605.1. GTDB lineage: Bacteria > Pseudomonadota > Alphaproteobacteria > Rhizobiales > Beijerinckiaceae > Rhabdaerophilum. The sequence goes on from JAIXSR010000147.1 coordinate 14,671, forward strand.
ATTTCGTCTGGCTGATGATCGCCTGGTGGACCGGTGGCGCCTGGGTGCTCTATTTCTCCGACGCGCCCACCCTCGTGAAGGACCTCGCGACCTTTCAGGCGCCCTTTTCGGCCTATCTCTGGATCGGCATCCTCACGGCCACCACCTATGTCTTTGCCGGCCACATGCGCGAGCAGGTCTGCCTCTATATGTGCCCCTGGCCACGGATCCAGGCGGCGTTGACCGATTCCGACGCGCTCAATGTCACCTACAGGTTCGACCGCGGCGAACCCCGCGCCTCCGTGAAGCAGGCCGCCCAGCTCAAGGCGGCCGGACAGCCGGCAGGCGATTGTGTCGAGTGCAAGCAATGCATCGCCGTCTGCCCGACCGGCATCGACATCCGCGATGGCACCCAGCTCGGCTGCATCCAGTGCGGCCTCTGCATCGATGCCTGCGACGACATCATGGGCAAGCTCGGCCGCCCGACCGGGCTGATCGGCTATGACACGCTGAAGGCGGTCGAGGCCCGCGCCTGCGGGACGTCGCCGCCCAGCCTCCGCATCATCCGGCCGCGAACCCTGCTTTACGCGGCGATCATCGCCTTTGTCGGCGGCGCCATGATGTACCAGCTCGCGACGCGCGCCTTCCTGAACCTCGCCGTCGTGCATGAGCGGACCCCGCTCTTCACCACGCTGAAGGACGGCTCCATCCGCAACGCCTACACGCTCCGGATCGCCAACAAGCGCTCCGAGGAACGGCCCGTTGCCATCACCCTGGACGCGCCGATGGGCACGACCTGGGAAGTCGTCGGTGCCCAGCAGACGGCCGATTGGCGGCCGATCGTGGTCGTGCCGCCGGATTCGACGCTGGATGTGAAGCTGTTCGTCACCATGCCGCAGCCACAGGCCAAGGGCCCTTCGCAGATGATCCAGATCAAGGCGGCGGATCTCTCTTTCGGCGAGAATGCAATCGTGAAGGACAACTTCTTCGCGCCATGACAGGGAGGCCGCATGTGCTGCTGCGGTTGTATCGCGATGCCCGTTGAACTGCCCGACCCCGCTTCCGCCCCGGTCCGCGAGCCCTTCCGGCTGACGGGCCGCCATGTCCTCGTGATCTTCATCGCCTTCTTCGGCATCGTCGCCGGTGTGAATGGCTACATGATGCGCCAGGCGCTGCAGACCATGCCGGGGCTTGATGCCCGCAACGGCTATGATGTCAGCCAGCGCTACAATGCCGAACTGGCCGCTGCCGCCGAGCAGGATCGCCGGGGCTGGAAGACCGAGATCCGCCTCGACCGGAAGGGGAATGCGCTCGACCTGGCACTCTCGCTCATCGACCGGGACCTCCGGCCCGTTTCGGGCCAGCGCGTCAAGGTGCGCTTTGCCCATCCGGCCAGCCGCCAGCTCGACCGCGAGACCACCCTGAGCGAGACCGGTCGCGGCCGCTATTCCGGCGCCCTGCCGGGCATGGCGGCGGGCCATTGGTCGCTGATCCTGACCATCGAGGATCCGGCGGACAACCAGCCGCTCTACACCTCGCGCAACCGCGTCGAGCTGGGATCCTGACATGGCCACCGCTCTCGCCACCCCCGCCGCCGACCTGCGCCAGTTTCTCCGCCTCTCGCCGGACGAGGCCTTTGCCAGCCTTGACCTCGCCGTCGAGGGCATCAAATGCGCGGCCTGCATGGCCACGATCGAGCGCGCCATCTCCCGCGAGCCCGGCGTTGTCGCTGCGCGTGTCAATCTCGGCGCCAGGCGCCTCCATGTGACCTTCGAACGGCGCGAGGCCGATCCGGCCCGCATCCTCCGGCGGCTCGACGAGCTGGGCTTCAAGGCCTATCCGTTCTCGCCCCGCCATTCGGAGGACAGCAAGGCGCAGGAAATGCGCCGCCTGCTCCGCTGCCTCGGCGTGGCAGCCTTCGCCTCGATGAACGTCATGCTGCTCTCGGTCGCCGTCTGGTCGGGCCACGAGACCGGCCTCGACGCGACCACGCGTGACCTGTTCCACTGGCTCTCGGCGCTGATCGCGCTGCCGACAGCCGCCTATTCCGGTCGCCCCTTCTACGAAAGCGCCATCGCCGCGCTCAAGGCCCGGCGCGTGAACATGGATGTGCCGATCACGCTCGGCATCTGCCTCGCTCTGGTCATGTCGGTCTTCGAGGTCTTGCGCCATGGCGAGCATGCCTATTTCGACGGCGTGGTCATGCTGCTCTTCTTCCTGCTGATCGGCCGGACGCTGGATCAGGTCATGCAGCGCCGCACCCAGCTGGTGGCGGCCAATCTCGCGGCACTCCGGGCCGAACATGCCACCAAGCGCCTGCCGGACGGCACCTGGCGCGATGTCCCGATCGACATGGTCGAACCGGGCGACGTGATCCTCGTCCGCATCGGCGACCGCGTGGCCGCCGATGGCCGGATCGAGGATGGCCGTTCCGATATCGACCAGAGCCTCGTCACGGGCGAGACAGCCCATCGTGCCGTCCGCCCCGGGGACGAAGTCTATGCCGGCACGCAGAATCTCGGCGGCGCCCTCGTCATCCGCGTGCTGAAATCGCAGGAAGGCACGCTGCTGGCCGGCGTCGAGCGCCTGCTCGCGCAGGCTGCCCAGACCAAGGGCGCCTATATCCGGCTGGCCGATCGTGCGGCCCGCCTCTACCCGCCCTTCGTCCATACCGTGGCCCTGCTCACCTTCATCGGCTGGATGATGATGGGCCTCGGCTGGCATGATGCGCTGATGATCGCGATCACCGTGCTGATCATCACCTGCCCCTGCGCGCTCGGGCTGGCCGTCCCGGCGGTGCAGGTCGTCGCGGCCGGTGCCATGTTCCGCAACGGCATCCTCATCCAGTCCGGCGATGCGATCGAGCGCCTCGCCGAGATCGATCGCGTCGTTTTCGACAAGACCGGCACGCTGACCCTGCCTGCGGCGGACATCGCCAACCGGGACGAGATCCCGGCGGACGATCTTGCCCTCGCAGCCCGGCTCGCGCTGACCAGCCGGCATCCGCTGGCTGCGGCCATCTCCGCGCAGGACCGGAGCGCGAAGCCGCTCTCCACGGCCCGCGAAGTGCCGGGCGAGGGCGTCAAGGCCTGCCATTCCGGCCAGGTTGTCCGGCTCGGCAGCGCCACCTTCTGCGAGGCGATCCCGGAAGCCGAGGCCCTGGCGGCCCGGTTCCCCGGCGCGTCGATTGTCGCGTTCCGCCATGGCGAGCGCCTTGCCCTGTTCGCCATCCGCCAGCCCTATCGCGAGGATGCCGCGGCCACCATCGCCGCCCTCGGCGCCATGAAGCTGCCCACGGAGATCATCTCCGGCGACCGGCCCCGCGCCGTCGCCGAGGCGGCGCGTGACCTCGGTATCGCCAATTGGCGCGGCGGCGCCCTGCCGGGCGACAAGGTCACCTGGCTGCAGCAGATGAAGCAGTTCGGCGCCCGGCCGCTGATGATCGGCGACGGGCTCAATGATGCCCCGGCGCTGGCAGCGGGCCATGCCTCGATCGCCCCGGCCTCCGCAAGCCAGCTGGCGCAGACCCAGGCGGATTTCCTGCTGGTCGGCCAGCGCCTCGGTGCCATCCTTCCGGCCATCCGCATCGCCCGCAAGGCCCGCTGGCTGATGCTGGAAAATCTCTGGATCTCGGTCGTCTACAACCTCATCGCGGTGCCGGTGGCCATTCTCGGCCATGCCACGCCGCTGGTGGCGGCCCTGGCCATGTCCGGCTCGTCGATCATCGTCACCCTCAATGCGCTCCGGGCCGGGCGCATTTCGGGAGAGGGCCCGGGAGAACGCCCATGAACATCCTGCTGATCCTGATTCCCCTCGCCCTGGCCCTTGGCGGCCTCGGCCTCGCGGCTTTCCTCTGGTCGCTGTCGAACCGCCAGTACGAGGATCTCGACGGCGCCGCCTGGCGCGCGCTGATGGACGATGAGGCGCCGGTTCTCCCGCGCTCGGAGGATGGCCGATGAGCCTTTCCCCCGACATCGTGATGCGCCATGCCTCCCGGGCCGTGCCGCGCTACACCAGCTACCCCACCGCGCCGCATTTCACGCCGGAGGTTAACGGCCGCACCTACCAGCGCTGGCTGCTGGACGTGCCGGAAAACGCGACGCTCTCGCTCTACCTGCATATTCCCTATTGCGACACGCTCTGCTGGTTCTGCGGCTGCCACACCAAGATCACCCGGCAATATGCCCCGATCGAGGCCTATCTCGTCGCGCTCCGCCGCGAGATCGATCTCGTCACCCAGATCCTGCCTGCCAGCACGCGGGTGACCCATATCCACTGGGGCGGCGGTTCGCCGACCATCCTCGCCCCGGACGATATCCGCCGGCTGGCCGATCATGTGGCCGACCGCTTCTCGCTGGCTGCGGATTGCGATTTCGCGGTCGAGGTCGATCCGCGCGGCATGGATGCCGGCCGCATCGAGGCCCTGCTGGAACGCGGGCTCAGCCGGGTCAGCATCGGCGTGCAGGATTTCGATCCGGCGGTGCAGGCGGCGATCAACCGCTTCCAGTCCGTCGAGGAAACGCGGGATGTGATCGACCGGTTCCGCGCCGGCGGCATCCGTTCGCTCAACATCGATGCCGTCTATGGCCTGCCGAAGCAGGGCCTCGCCCAGCTCGAATCCACCCTCGATTCCGTGATGGATTTCCGCCCGGACCGCCTGGCCCTGTTCGGCTATGCCCATGTGCCCTGGGTCAAGCGCCATCAGGCGATGATCCTCGAATCCGACCTGCCCGGCGTCGTCGACCGTCATGCCCATGCCCTTGCGGCCGGCCAGCGCATTCAGGCCGCCGGCTACCAGGCGATCGGGATCGACCATTTTGCCCTGCCCGGCGATTCCCTTGCCGTGGCGCAGCGCGCCGGGCGCCTCCGCCGGAACTTCCAGGGCTATACGGATGATCCCGCCGATGTGCTGATCGGGCTCGGCGCCTCAGCCATCTCGGCCTTGCCGCAGGGCTATGTCCAGAACGAGCCGGCCATGGCGCGCTACCAGCGGGAGGTCGAGACCGGGCATCTCGCCGCCATACGCGGCCGCGCGCTGACCGACGAGGATCGCCGCCGCGCCCGCGTCATCGAGCGCCTGATGTGCGATCTCCGCTTCTCGACTGCGCATTGCCGCGCCCATGAGGGGCCGGAAGCCGAGGCGCTGATCGCCGTGGCGGAGCGGATCCTCCGCGACGATCGCGACGGGTTCGTCCAGCCGACGGCGGATGGCTTCGCGATCACGGAGGAAGGGCGCCCCTTCACCCGTCTGCTCGCCGCAGAATTCGATGCCTATCTCGCCCAGCGGCCCGGCGGCCATTCCCTCGCGGTCTGACCGGGCGCGTCAGCGCAGCCAGGCCTGAATCCGCGGCCGGAAGCCGAGGAAGCGGAGATAGGCCTTTTCCAGCAGCCAGAGAATGGCGGGAATCCGGGCCATGAGGCCAAGCGGCCTGAGCATCGGAATGCTGCGCCACATCGCCGCAAAGGCGGCCGCGCCGGAGACCGGATCAGCCCCCCGTTCCTGCGCATGGAACCGCGCCAGCATGGCGGCCCGGTCCAGCGGGCAGCTCGAATCCGGTGCCGCGAGATCGACGAAATGGATGGCCTGCCGCCGGTCCAGCCGGCGCATCAGCGCGATCTCGCGCTGGCAGAGCGGGCACCCGCCATCATACCAGACCGTGAGATCGGGCGTTGCGGGGGGAGGGGCAATAGGGGCGGCCATGGCCTTCCTACGTCCGGCCGCACGGGCCGGATCGATCAAAGCCGCGCCGGGCTATTTCTCGACGAAGGCCTTCTCGATCACATAGGAGCCCGGCCTCGAGCTGTTGCCTTCCGAAAAGCCGCTTTTCTCGAGCAGGGCCACCATGTCGGCCAGCATCTGCGGGCTGCCGCAGAGCATCGCGCGGTCCTTGGCCGGATCCCAGGCGGGAAGGCCGATATCCGAGAAGATCCGGCCGGTCTCGACGAGATCGGTAATCCGCCCGCGGTTCCGGAAGGGCTCCCGCGTGACGGTGGGATAATAGACCAGCTGGGCGGCAATCTGCTCGCCCAGCAATTCGTGGTTCGGCATTTCGCGCTCGATCTGCTCGGCATAGGCGAGTTCGGCCACTTCGCGCACGCCGTGAACGAGCACCACCTTCTCGAACCGCTCATAGATATCGGGATCGCGGATCAGGCTCATGAAGGGCGCGAGGCCGGTCCCGGTGCCGATCAGATAGAGATTCCGCCCGGGCAGGAGGTTGTTGGCCAGCAACGTGCCGGTCGCCTTCCGGCCCACGATGATCTCCTCCCCGACCTGGATATGCTGGAGCCGCGAGGTCAGCGGGCCATCCGGCACCTTGATCGAAAGGAATTCCAGCTCTTCCTCGTAATTCGGGCTGACGACGCTGTAGGCCCGGAGCAGGGGCTTGCCATTCACCGGCAGCCCGATCATCACGAACTGGCCGTTCTCGTAGCGAAAGGCCGGATTGCGGGTGGTGCGGAAGGAAAAGAGCCGGTCCGTCCAGTGATGGACATGGGTCACGGTTTCGGTGTTGAAGGCACTCATCGGCGTTTCGGGCCCTTGAACTGGCGAAGGACGGCTGGATCTAGCATCGGCCCTTGGGCCTGACTTCGATCTGGATCAAACCCGTCCGCCTGCCAATATCCGGATTGGCCACGTCTTGTCAGCCCTTGCGGACAAAAAAGACGGAATTCCGCCCGCTCCGGGCGCGGAAGAGAAGGGGTGGGCTGCTGCCGGGCCTTCCTCGAGAACGGACTTTCGCTCCTGACGCCGGCTCCGGCCCGGCCAAGGTGTCGCGCCCTCTGGCCGGAAGGGCAGGGCGCCCCAGAATCCTCCGGGTTTTGACGAACGGGATCGAGGACTCGATGGCATCTCCGACAGCAGACGAGCCGGGCCAATCCATGCCGGTCTGGGCCGAGAGGCTGGGCCTTGCCGGGCTTTTGCCCTTTTTCGGCCTCGCCGGCCTTGCCTGGCTTGGCCCGGCCACGACGCAGGGGCCCGCTTTGGTGGCATTGCTGGCCTATGGCGCCACGATCCTTTCGTTTCTCGGCGGCATCGCCTGGGGTTTCGCCATTGCCGATACGCGGAATGGTGCCGATCTCGGCCGCAATGCCCCGCTTTTCATCCTCGGTGTCCTGCCCCAGTTGCTGGGCTGGGCCGGCCTGCTGGTCGGCGGCCGCATGGGCCATCTCGCCGTTGCCGCCGGCCTTCTCGCGGTGCTCTGGATCGACCGCCGCCTGGTTGCCGAGGGCCGGGCTCCGGGCTGGTACGGGGCGCTGCGCTTCCGGCTTTCGGTTCTGGCCGGCCTTGCCATGCTGGCTGGCGCCTTCCATGGCGGGGTTTTGGCATGAAGCGGTGCGGCCTCATCCTCGCGCTGGCCCTGCTGGCAGCAGCGCCGGCCCGGGCCACGGAGCCTGACAGGGTCCGGATCGGCACGTTCGAGATCGACCGGACGGAAGTCACCGTCGGAGCATTCCGGGCCTTCCTCGCGCGGCGGGGCGGGCAGACCGCGGCAGAACGCGACGGCGGGGGCTTCGAATATGCCGGTGGCTGGGTGCGCCGGCCGGGCTGGATCTGGTCCCATCCGCAGGGCCGGCCGGCCGCGGATGCCGAGCCGGCCACCCATCTCTCCTGGGACGAGGCGCGCGCTTTCTGCGCCGATCGTGGCGGCCGGCTGCCCAGCCTGGCCGAATGGCGGCGCGCGGCCTTCACCGAGACGCGCAATCCCCCGGCCGACGGCTTCGAGACCGGGCGGACCTATCGCTATGCCGTGGGCGATTCCCCCGAGGGCATGAACAACAACCGACGCCATCACGTGCCTGCGGGCACCACGAAGCGCGGCGTCAACGGCCTCTACGATATGGGCGCCAATCTCTGGGAGTGGCTGGCCGACCGGCGGGGCGACGAGGCGCTCACCGCCGGTGGCTCCTGGTGGTACGGGCCGGAGCAATCGCGCGCCGAGGGCACGCAATGGAAGGCGGCCAGCTTCACCGTGCTCTATATCGGCTTCCGGTGCGCCTATGGCAGCTAGGGCCGCGCAGCGGGCCTTCCTGATCGTCCTTGCCGGCTTTCTCGCCGGCATCCTGCCCTCGCATGCGGCGGAAGGCCCGGCCTGGGAGGCGCTCGCCCGCGGTGCCATCGTGCTGTTCCGGCACGCCAATGCGCCGGGAACGGGGGATCCGGCGGGGTTCCGCCTCGGCGATTGCACAACCCAGCGCAACCTTGATCAGGCCGGCCGTGATCAGGCCCGCCGGATCGGCGAGGCCTTCCGCAGTCGCGGCATTGCCGTGGGCCGCGTGCTCGCCTCCCGCTGGTGCCGGGCGCAGGAAACGGCGATGCTCGCCTTTCCGGGCCGGGCCGGGAGCGAACCGGCCTTCGATTCCTTCTTCGATGAACCCGGCCGGCGCGACATGGCGACTGCAGCCGCCCGCCGGATTCTGGTCGGCTGGCAGGGGCCCGGCACCCTTTTCGTCGCGACGCATCAGGTGAACATCACCGCCCTGACCGGCATCGTGCCCCGCTCCGGCGAGGGCGTGGTTCTCCGGATCGAGAACGGGGAGATCCGCATCATCGGCCGCATCCAGCCCTGACGGGGGTTGATGTGTGTCAAAGACGCCTGACACTTGCCTTCCTAGCCTGAAGGTCAAATGTCAGGGAGGCTGGACACATGCGGGTGATGCTTATCCATCCGAATTACCATTCCGGCGGTGCGGAAATCGCCGGGAACTGGCCACCTGCCTGGGCAGCCTACCTCGCCGGTTCGCTCAGATCCGCCGGCTTCGACGACATCGTCTTCGTCGATGCCATGACCAACCATCTCGATGACGAGACGCTGGCCGCCCGCATCCGCGAGGCCCGGCCCGACATTGTCGGGGTCACCTCGATCACGCCCTCGATCTACACGGCAGAGCGCGTGCTGGAAATCGCCCGCGAGGTGCATCCCGAAGCCTTGCGCGTGCTCGGCGGCGTCCATGCCACCTTCATGTACAAGCAGGTCCTGTCGGAAGCGCCCTGGGTCGATGTCATCGTCCGGGGCGAGGGCGAGGAAATCTTCCGAAACCTCGTCCGCGCGGTGGACGAGGATCGCTGGCTGGAAAGCCGGGGCCGCATCGAGGGGCTCGCCTTCCGCGATGGCGAGCGGATTGTCGCCACCCCGGCCGCGCCGACCGTCAAGGATCTCGAGACGATCAATCCGGACTGGTCGCTGCTGGAATGGGAGAAATACATCTATGTCCCGCTCGGCGTCCGGGTGGCCATCCCGAACATGGCGCGCGGCTGCCCCTTCACCTGTTCCTTCTGCTCGCAATGGAAATTCTGGCGCGATTACCGGATCCGCGAGCCGAAGGCCGTGGTCGACGAGATCGAGCGGCTCGTGAACGACCATCAGGTCGGCTTCTTCATCCTCGCGGACGAGGAGCCCACCATCAACAAGAAGAAATTCACCGAATTCTGCGAGGAACTGATCGCGCGCGGCCTGCCCGACCGGGTGAAATGGGGCATCAATACCCGCGTCACCGACATCATGCGCGACAGGGACCTGCTGCCGCTCTGGCGCAAGGCGGGGCTCGTCCATGTCAGCCTCGGCACCGAGGCGGCGGCGCAGCTCAAGCTGGACCGTTTCAACAAGGAAACCAAGGTCAACCAGAACAAGGAGGCGATCCGCCTCCTGCGCGAGGCCGATATCTTCACCGAGGCGCAGTTCATCGTCGGGCTCGACAACGAGACGCCGGAAACACTGGAAGAAACCTACCGGATGGCCTGGGACTGGCAGCCTGACCTGGCCAACTGGTCGATGTACACGCCCTGGCCCTTCACGCCGCTGTTCAATGAACTGGGCGACAAGGTCGAGGTCTTCGACTTCTCGAAATACAATTTCGTCACACCGATCATGAAGCCGGATGCGATGGAGCGCGGTGAATTGCTCGATGGCGTGATGAAGAACTATCGCCGCTTCTACATGAAGAAGGCCCTTTTCCATTATCCCTGGCGGGGCACGGGCTTCCGGCGCAAATACCTGCTCGGCTGCCTCAAGGCCTTCCTCAGGGCCGGCGTGCAGCGCACCTTCTACGATCTCGGCAAGGTCGGCTATTGGGGCCCGCAGACCAGGAAGACGGTGGATTTCCATTTCGACGACAGCCGACAGATCGCACCCGCGCAGATGGAGGACTGGGTTGCCATCCAGGACCGGCGCCAGCGGGCGCAGGAACGCAAGAAGGCCGTGAAGGCCCAGCTGGATGCCGAACGCGAGCCCGTCCTGGCCTGCGGCGGCAGCACAAGGCAGATGGAGGAATCCACCCCCCATGGCCCGCACCCTTGACCCTGGGCGGATCGGCCCCAATGCCGTGATCCAGCTCCGCAATGTGCTGGCGGAAACGCTCGGCGCGGAAGCCGGCCGCGCCGTGTTCGACGCCGCGGGGCAGGGCCCCTGGTGGGAGGAGCCGCCCTCTTCCATGGTGCCGGAGGCGGCCGTGCGGGCTGTCCATGCGGCCTTGGTCCGGATGCTTCCCGCCCGGCAATCCACTGCCCTGCTGACGGAAGCCGGTTACCGGACCGGCGCCTATATCCTGGCCTATCGCATCCCCGGCTTTGCCCGCTGGCTGTTGCCGCGCCTGCCGGCGCGGCTGGCCGCCCAGCTTCTCGTCCGCGCCATTGCCCGCCATGCCTGGACCTTCTGCGGCACGGGGGCTTTCCGCTACCGGCTGGGCAACCGGCTGGATCTCGCGGTGATGGCCAACCCGCTGGCCGTGGCGCCGGGTGATCCCTGGCACCGGGCCGTCTTCGAGGCTTTGTTCCGCCATCTCGTCAGCCCGTCCTGCCGCGTCGTCGGGCCCGAAACCTCCCGGCCCGGACCGCCGGTCAGCGCCTTTTCCGTGCTCGGGCCCGGATTCGGGCTATAAGGCGCGGCCTCACGAGAACAGCAGGTCATGCGCGAGGGCGGGGGCGATCTTCAGCCCCGCGAGCAGGTCGCGCAATTCGCCCTGCTCGGTCTTGGAGAGCCGCCGGATTTCCACCGATGTGCTCGGCGGCATCCCCTCCACGATATCCGTGAGCTGTTGCCGGAGGATGAAGCCGGCCAGAGCCGCCTGCGCCTCCTCCAGCATGGCGAGGTCGCGATCCGCACCGATTTGCATCGCCCGCAGCGCCTGATACCGGTCAGCGGTGTTGCGATGCGCGATGCCATGGCTGAGCGCGAGGCACCGCGCCAGCGCCACGATCGGGAAAAGCCCGCCCCGCTTGAGATCGACCCGCCCGTCCTCGGCCTGGAGGCGTCCGAGAAAGCCGATCGGCGGCGACCAGCTGCCGATCTGGTTGGCCAGCAGCTTGATCATCGGCCGCGCCTCATGCGCGGCAGCGAGGGCATCGCGCCGAAGGGCGGCGGCAAGGGCGGCATCGCCTTCCACGAACCGGAAATCGAAGAAGATATCGACGGCCAGAAGGTCCTGCGGATCGACCGTCTCGGTCCAGCCACGGATGCGCTGCCGCCAGGCTTCCTGCGTGCCGTTCCAGTCGGGCCGGCCCGCCATGACGCCGCCCTTGCAGAGCGGGATCCCGATATCGTCGAGGATCGCGTTCATGCGCGTGCCATGATCGAGGAACCACGCTGTATCCGCCTCGCTGCCGGCATGGATGACGGCATTGTCCTGGTCGGGAATGAGCAGGGATTCCCCGCGCCCGCCCGAGCCGAGCACCAGCACGGCATAGGGCGCCGGCGCCTTGCCATGGCCCGCCTCGATCATGGCGCTTTCGGCTTCCCGTGCGGCACGGCGGGTCAGCGCCCCGATCTCGCGGCTGATGATCGCGGCGATCTCCCCGGCGGTCACGCCCTCGCTGGCGAGCCGGCGGGCCACCACCGGCAGCCGGCCCCAGGCCGCCGCGAGATCGCCGACACTGCGGGACTGGTCGATCGCATCGCCAAGGGCGAGCGCATCCGAGGCCCGCAGCCGCAGCAGGTCCCGCGCGGAAATGGCGCCGATCATCGCGCCATCCTCGTCCACCACGCCGAGATGGCGGATATGCTTGAGTTCCATCCGGCCGATCGCGCGGTAGACAAAGGCATCCGCCGGCACGGTTTCCAGCGGCCGGTTGGCCAGAAGGCCGGCCTGCTGCCCCAGGCATGCCGGCCCCTCGAGCCCGACAAGGCGGATCACATCCCGCTCGGTCAGGATGCCGATCGGCTCGGCGAGGCGCTCTGCCTCCGCCGAGACGAATACCGAGGAAATACCCCGCTCAGCCATCAGCCGGATCGCCTCGCCGAGGGGCAAGCCCGGCCCGACCCAGATCGGGGGCTGGCTGGCAATGTCCCGGACACGGTGGCGGAAGGGGAAGGCATCGATCCGCGACAGCACGCTGTCCGGTGCCGCCTTCGGCCGGACGGGTTCCGCCCAGCCGGCGCGGTGATAGCTGTCCAGCGCGTCGGTCAGCCGCCGGCAGGCCGTTTCCGCCTCGCCGAGCGTGCGGATGTTGCGCTGCTTCAGGATCGGCACGAGCGCGAGGAAGATCCGCGCTGTCAGCCGGGCATCGCCGAGGGCATCATGGCGGTCCGTGACGGCCAGCCCGAGATGGCTGGCGAATTTGTCGAGCGTGAAGCCGCCGAGGCGCGGAAAGCACAATTCGCCGAGGAGCCGGGTGTCGAGGATATGCGTCCAGAAGGTCGGCTTGCCGGCCATGGCGCATTCCCGCTCGAGCACCGCGAGATCGAAGCCGATATTGTGGCCGATCATGACGCGCGCCCCGGCATAGCGCGCGAGATCGGCATGGATCTCGCCGAAACGCGGCGCATCTTCCAGCATCTCCGCCGTCAGGCCATGGACGCGCGTGGTCTCGGGCGGGATGGGCACGCCCGGATTGACCTTGCGCTCGAAACCCTCCGCGATCTGGCCCCGCGCCAGATGCACCGCGCCGACCTGCAGGATCCGCACCGTTCCGGGGTCGAGGCCGGTCGTTTCCGTGTCCAGCACCACGGCCTCGAGGGCGATCAGCGGAATGGCATCGGGCATGGCAGCCTCCCGGGCCAACGCTAGGACGGATCCGCGCCTTCCGCCATCTGCACTGCAGCGAAACCGGTGGAATCCGGCGGGATTCGCGCTACGTTCGGCTTCCTGTGAAGCCTGCCCGACAAGGACGATGCCATGCCGCATGATGCGACGCGCAAGGGCGAGATCGAGACGACGCTTCCGGCTGGCACGGATGCCGGCCTGTTCTTCATCGGCGTGATCCGCACGCCCTTCGCAAGCCGCGACCAGTGCCCGCGACAGGGCAGCCCGGACGGCCCTGTCTGCACGATCGAGCTGGATCCGCACTGGGCACCGGCCCTCAAGGGGCTGGAAGCCTTCGAGCGGATCGAGGTGCTCTACTGGATGCACCAGGCCCGGCGGGACCTCCTGCTGCAATCGCCGAAATCGGACGGGCAAACGCGGGGCACCTTCGCCCTCCGCTCGCCGGTCCGGCCCAACCCCATCGCGACATCTCTCGTGACCCTGCTGGGCATTGAAGGTCCCCGCCTGACGGTGCGCGGCCTTGATTGCCTCGATGGCACGCCGCTGATCGATCTCAAGCCCGATCGCTGTGCCTACACGCCGCTCTCGCCGCCCAGCCCGAGCGAGTGGCGCAGCCTCGCCTGAGCGGCGGCCGGGTCTGATCGCGGTCCTGGCTATCGCGCTTGCCAATCCCGCGCCGCATGGCAGGATGGCATCCCGTGCCGGGAAATCGGCTTGACCCCAGATTTTATACAATCTACAATATATAAATGAGCGATGCGCCAATGACCGATGCCGAGATGTCGTGGCCCGGGATTCAGCCGGGGCCTCTGGCCCGATTCTGGATCCGCCTTTCCGATGGCCTGCTTGCGGCCGAGCGTCTCGCCATCATGGGGCTGATGGGGCTCCTCGTCCTGCTGGTCCTGCTCAATGTCACGACCCGCTATATGGGCCGCTCGATCTACTGGATCGATGAATCCGCTGTCTATTCCGTGGTCTGGCTCACCTTCATCGGCGCTTCGGCCATGACGCGCCTGCGGCTGGATTTTGCGGTCACCATGCTCACCGAGCGGCTCTCGCAGCGCTGGCAGCGGCGGGCGCGCATCATCGCGACATCAGGCGTGATCGCCTTCGCTCTCGCGCTCGTCGCCATGTGCTGGCTCTGGCTTGATCCGGTGGGGATTGCCCGTGCCGGGTTCGACGCCCGCGAATTTTCAGGCCAGACCTTCAACTTTGTCTATACCGAGCGCACGCAGACGCTGAACTGGCCCACCTGGATCCTCTATCTGATCATGCCGCTTTTCGCCGTCTCGATGGTGATCCATGGTGTTGCCAACCTGCTGGAGGATCTCGGCCGTGCCCCGAAGGCGGTCATGCCCGGCTTCAGCGCCGGCGACGTGGACGGGTTGAACTGAGATGATCGCCTCCGCCGGGTTCCTGCTGATGATGCTGGTCGGGGTGCCCATCGGGCTCTGCCTCTGCCTCGGTGCCGTGATCTACATCGCGGCGTCTGGCAACCCGATCCTCTACCAGAACTACCCGCTCCAGCTGTTCGGTGGCGTCGATTCCTACGGCCTGATCGCTATCCCGCTCTTCATCCTGATCGGCGAGATCATGAATGGCGGCGGCATCACGAAGAAGATCGTCGAACTCGCCATGGCCTTTGTCGGCTCGCTCCGGGGCGGGTTGGCCTATGTAAACTTGCTCGCCAACATGTTCGTGGCCTCCATTCTTGGTTCTGCGACGGCACAGGTCGCGATCATGTCGCAAGTCATGGTGCCGGAGATGGAAAAGGCGGGCTACGACAAGACCTTCGCCGCGGGCCTGACGGCCTATGGCGGCATGCTCGGCCCGATCATTCCCCCGTCGGTGATGTTTGTTGTCTACAGCGTGATCGCACAGGTTGCCGTTGGCGACATGCTGGCTGCAGGGTTGATCCCCGGTTTGATCCTCGTGGTGATGTTCTGCGCGGTGATCGCCGCCATGGGCTTCGTCTACAATTATCCGGCGTCTGAAAAGCGGACATTGGCCGAGCGCGGCCGCGCCATTCTCGCCGCCCTGCCGACGCTCTCGATACCGGTCGTCATTGTCGGTTCCATTCTGACAGGGCTCGCAAACCCGACGGAAGCCGCGGCGGTCGGTTCTGTCGTCGCGGCGCTGGTCGGGCGTTACTGGATCGGCAAGTTTCGCTTCGATCAATTGCCGAACATGATGCTCAGGGCAGGGGTCTATTCTGCAATCGTCCTCTTTCTGGTCGCGGCCGCAGCCGTCTTCTCCTGGGTCCTGATCTACGGAAAGGTCCCGCAGGCGGCCGCGGCCTGGATCCAGACGGTCGCCAAGGATCCCGTGACATTCATGCTGCTCACGAATCTGATCCTCCTTCTCATCGGAACGGTCATTGACGGCATTCCGGGGTTGATCATGACCGTCCCGATCCTGCTGCCGATCGCAACGGAGGTTTACAACATCGATCCCCGCCATTTCGGTGTTGTCGTTGTTGTCAACCTCGTGCTTGGGCTGCTTTCGCCCCCGGTCGGACTCTGCTTTTTCGTCGCCGCCGCCATTACGGGAGCAAGTCCTGGGCGGATGTTTCTTGTCACGCTACCATTCTTCTTTGTCGCCTGCGTTCTTCTCGTTTTTCTGTCAATATACCCGTGGTTGTCATTGGCGCTTTTAAAGTAGCGTCAGGTTAAGGAGGAATAAAAATGAAACTGACACGTCGTTCTGTTCTTGCTGGAACTACGGCAGCCCTTGCGGCGCCATCCGTCGTCATCGCGCAGGCGCGGGAGCTGCGCTGCGGCATCCTCACCCCCAGTGGCCACCCCTGGAACCAGGCGGCTCTCCGTGTTGCCGACAAACTCAAGGCTGAAACCAATGGCCGCCTGACCATGACCGTTTTCCATGCCGGGCAGCTCGGCAACGAGCCGGCGATGCTGCAGCAGATGCAGTCCGGAGCGCTCGACATGGGGTGGATCATGGCCGGCGAAATGGGCACGCGTGTCCCCGCCATCGCCTCCGTGAACTCTCCCTATGTCGTGGATTCGACAGCCAAGATCGCCAAACTGATCCGCCACCCGCTCGTGCTCGGGCTGTTTGATCTGCTGCCGCGTGAAACAGGCACGGTCGGCCTTGCCTGGGGCATTACCGGCATGCGTGCGATCTTCGCCGCGCGCGACATCTCGAAGCTTGCCGACATCAAGGGCATGAAACTTCGTATCAACACGACGCCGGCCTATCGCGACTTCTATCAGTTGCTGGGCGCCGCACCGACGCCGATCCCCGCGCCGCAGGTTTTCGATGCAATGACAAACGGGCAGGTCGATGGCCTTGAGTCCGATCTTGAATTCTCCTGGCTCCAGCGCTTCGACAAGGTCGCGAAAACGCTCCTGCAGATGAATGCGATCCATATGCCTGTGATGGCGCAGGCTTCGGGGCGGGTCTGGCAGGGTCTCTCGGCCTCCGACCGGGAGCTGATCCAGCGCACGACCAAGGCCGAGCTTGATCGCCAGATCGACGAACTCGCCGGAAATGAGCCGAAGATGGTCGAGAATTTCCGGGGCACGTCGATCACAATGCGCACGGCGGATCCCGCCGAGGCCGAGGCCGTCGTGGCCGAATTCGACAAGATCTGGGTGCCGAAGGCACCGGTCCTCGCCGAGCTTCGCAAGGTCGGCAAGACGCTCTGAACCCGGGCGCCCCGCGCCGAGGATACCGGGGACCGGCCCAAGCGGGGCCGGTCTCGCTTGAACCGCTTTCCGTCATTTGCCTGCTTTCAAGAGGAGCCGGGCCCATGCCTGCCAAGATTGCCAACATTTTCCAAGGAACCATTCCGGCGCTAATGACGCCCTGCACGCCGGATCGCACGCCCGATTTCGACGCCCTCGTGCGCACCGGCAAGAGCCTCATCGCCGCCGGCATGTCGGCCGTGGTCTATTGCGGTTCGATGGGCGACTGGCCTCTCCTCACCGATGAGCAGCGCATGGAAGGCGTCGAGCGCCTCGTCGCCGCCGGCGTGCCGGTCATCGTCGGCACCGGTGCGCAGAGCCCCGCCCGTGCCGCGGCGCTGGCGGCCCATGCGAAGAAGGTCGGCGCCCATGGCCTGATGATCATCCCGCGCGTGCTCTCGCGTGGCACGTCCGTCGCGGCCCAGCGGGCGCATTTCGCCGGCATCCTCGAGGCGGCGGTGGATCTGCCCTCGGTGATCTACAACAGCCCCTATTATGGCTACGAGACCAAGGCCGACCTCTTCTTCGAGCTGCGCGCCCGCCATGCCCATCTCGTCGGCTTCAAGGAATTCGGCGGCGGCGCCTCGTTGCGCTACGCGGCCGAGCACATCACCAGCCGTGATTCCGCCCTGACCCTGATGGTCGGCGTCGACACGCAGGTCTTCCACGGCTTCGTCAATTGCGGCGCCGCGGGTGCGATTACCGGCATCGGCAATGCCCTGCCGCATGAGGTTCTGCATCTCGTCTCGCTCTGCGAGGCGGCGGCCCGCGGCGATGCCCGGGCCCGGCGCGAGGCGGAGGAGCTGGAACAGGCGCTCGCCGTCCTCTCCTCCTTCGACGAAGGCGTCGATCTTGTGCTCTATTACAAGTATCTGATGGTCCTCGAAGGGCATCCGGAATATGCTCTGCACTTCAACGAGAGCGACAGTCTTTCCGACAGTCAGCGCCACTATGTCGAGGCGCAGCACCGGCTCTTCAAGAGCTGGTATGCCGACTGGGCGCCGAAGGCCCGGAAAGCCGCCTGACCGGTCTCGTCAATGTCGAAACCGGCAGGGCCGCCCGGCGCGGCCCTGCTGCCCTCAGCATGGGCGGGCATGGCCCGGCCATCAACCGGAATGCAGAACGAGGCGCGCGTACCGGCCCGGCCGGATCGGCGCCCCCAAGGGTGGAACGTGATGACGGTGCAGTTCAAGAACCTGATCGGCGGCGAGGTGGTTTCTGCCTCGGCCTTTTCGGCCAATCTCAACCCCTCCAATACCGGTGACGTGATCGGCGAATTCGCCGCCGGCACGAAGGCCGATGTCGATCAGGCCGTGGCCGCGGCGAAGGCCGCCTTCCCGGCCTGGAGCCGCTCGACCCCGCAGGAGCGCTACGAGGTGCTCAAGAAGGCCTCGGATGAAGTGCTCGCCCGCAAGGACGAGCTCGGCCGCATCCTCAGCCGCGAGGAAGGCAAGACCCTGCCGGAAGGCATCGGCGAGGCCATGCGCGCCGGCCAGATCCTGGCCTTCTTCGCCGGCGAGGCCCTTCGCCTGAACGGCGAGGCGGTGCCCTCGATCCGGCCCGGCGTCGGCATCGAGGTCACGCGTGAGCCGGTGGGCGTCATCGGCATGATCACGCCGTGGAATTTCCCGATCGCCATCCCCGCCTGGAAGCTCGCGCCCGCTCTGGCCTACGGCAATACCGTGGTGATCAAGCCGGCCGATCTCGTGCCGCATTCGGCCTGGGCCCTGGTGGATATCCTCCAGCGCGCCGGCCTGCCCAAGGGCGTGCTGAACCTCGTGATGGGGCGCGGCTCCGTCGTCGGCCAGGCGATCATCGAGCACAGGGATGTCGCGGCGATCTCCTTCACCGGCTCGGTCGGCACTGGCCGTTCCATTGCGGCGGCCTGCGTGGCGGCAACGCCGATGAAGAAGGTCCAGCTCGAGATGGGCGGCAAGAACCCGCTCGTCGTGCTGGATGATGCCGATCTCAAGACGGCCGTCGAATGCGCGGCCAACGGCGCCTATTTCTCCACCGGCCAGCGCTGCACCGCCTCCTCGCGCCTCATCGTGACGGAGGGCATCCATGACCGCTTCGTCGCCGCGCTGACCGAGCGCCTGCAGGGCCTCGTGGTGGATGATGCCCTCAAGGCCGGCACGCATATCGGCCCGGTGGTGGATGCGAAGCAGCTCGAGACCGACGAGAACTACATCGCCATCGGCCGCAAGGAAGGCGCGAAGCTCCATTGGGGCGGCGAGCGCCTGAACCGCGAGAATCCGGGCTTCTACCTCCAGCCCGCGCTTTTCACCGAATGCACCAACCAGATGCGCATTTCCCGCGAGGAGATTTTCGGCCCGGTGGCCAGCGTGATCCGCGTGAAGGATTATGAAGAAGCGCTGGCCGTGGCGAACGATACCGATTTCGGCCTGTCCGCCGGCATCTGCACCGCCAGCCTGAAATACGCCACGCATTTCCGCCGCAACAGCGAGGCGGGCATGGTCATGGTCAACCTGCCGACGGCGGGGGTGGATTACCACGTCCCCTTCGGCGGCCGGAAGGGCTCGTCCTACGGCCCGCGCGAGCAGGGCGCCTATGCGCGTGAATTCTACACCACGGTGAAGACCGCCTATACGTTCGCGGGCTGAGCCCCGGTCCGGACAGGGTGTTTCCGGCGCGGGGCAGACGCTGCTTCGCGCCGGACCGTGCCACCCGCCCGGAACCGCGCCCGGATCGTTCGGTAATCAGCTTCAAATCAAGGTCTTGCTAACGACGCCGGCATTTCTTGCCGGCCTTCATTGATATGTCGAGCAACCATTAACCGCTTTGGACGAGGATTTCCGTCTGGAATCATCCGGACGGAATTGCCGATGCGCGGCGCCTTGAACAGGATCAGGCATTTCGGAGGCCACAGGGGAGGAACCTCTGCGGCGATGTTTGCCCTGTCGCTGCCGGCCTTGCTGGCGCTTGGCGCCGGGACGGTCGAATTCATGATGGCCACGCAGAAGCAGGTGGCCCTGCAGGGCCTGACGGATGCCGCCGCCCTCGCCATCGCCCGGCACATGACGGTCACCACCCCCTCGCGTGCCGAGATGCTGGCCATTGCACGGGGCTTTGCGGGCCCCTTCGAGGCCCAGCATGGCCCGGTGGCGCTGCAACCGGAACCCGGGCAGGAAGCGGGCACGGTCCGCGTGGCGGCAAGCCTCCGCCTCACCCAGGGGTTCGGCTTCCTCGCCAGCATGGGCGGCCTCGAAAGCGTTTCTGCCAGTTCCACGGCCAAGACCGGCGGCTCCAGCAAACTCTGCCTGATCTCGATCGACGAGGCCAAGGCGGATGAACGCGCGGCGGGCGCGAAGATGTTCGTCTCGAAGGATGCCAACGGCCTGCATCTGGGCGAGGGATCGCGCATTACCGCGCCGGGATGCACGCTCCACACCAATTTCCGCACGCGCAATGCCTTCATCATCGAGGCGCAGGCGAAGGTGACGGCGGACCTGCTCTGCGCGGCCGGCGGCATCCGCAATTTCGGCGGGTCGGTCGATGCGGAAATCGTCACCGATTGCCCGCGTGTGCCCAACCCGCTGGAGACCCGGCAGACCACGGCGATCCAGCGCCGATGCGGCCTTGCCGATTACCGGGTCTGGGAATTCCGCGAGGGCACCCACACGCTTCAGCCCGGCCGCTATTGCGGAGATATCATCATCGGCGGCAGCGCCAAGGTCCGGCTCAATGCCGGCGAATATGCCATCCAGGGCAAGTTCGTGGCCGGCGGGGATTCGGAAGTGACGGGCGAGGGCGTGGCGCTCTATTTCTACGGCGGCATCGACGGCCATCTCCGGCCATCCTATTTCCGTTTCACCGGCAATGCGCTGATCGACCTCACCGCCCCGGAAAAGGGCAGGATGGCCGGCATCCTCATCTGGGAGGGGGTCAACGGGGCTGTCAGCGATCTCGCCAGGAATCTCCGGGAACCGGAAGGCGCGAACTTCCACCGCATCTCGTCGGCCCGGGCCCGGCGCCTGACCGGGACGATCTACCTCCCGGGCGGCCAGTTGCGGATCGACGCGCCCGTCGTGGTGGCCGACCGCAGCGACTATACCCTTCTGGTTGTCAACCGCCTCGAACTGGCACGGGGGCCGAACCTGGTCCTGAACTCGAACTATGCCCGCTCCCGCGTGCCGGTGCCGCCGGGCCTCGGCCCGGTCGGCGTGAAGGAAGTCCGCCTGATCAAATGAGGCGGACCGCCGGATCGGGCGGACCGGCCGCTCAGCCCTTCTTGATGCCGTTCTGCTCGGCGACGAAATCGGCCAGCATCGGCACGAATTTCTGGCCCATCCCGGCCCCGATCGCCTGGCCCAGCAGGTTTTTCGCCGCGCTGCCGATCGGGTTCGGCACCTGCGCCGCATTGGCCATGGCATCGACGTAGCGCAGGTCCTTGAAGGCATTGGCCAGCGTGAACTTGTGCGATTCCGGGTTCCCTTCCAGCGCATAGCCCATGAAGGTCTCGTAGAAGCCGCAGGACATGCGTCCGCCGCGGATGACGCTGTCGAAGGTGGCGATCGAGATGCCCACCTTCTGGCCAAGCGCCAAAGCCTCGGCATAGATCGCGGCATAGCCCATCGAGACGAAGTTGTTCAGCAGCTTCATCTTGTGGCCGGAGCCGACCGGGCCGAGATGGACGATCTTCGCCGCCCAGGTCTCGATCACCGGCTTGACCCGGTTGAAGACGGCCTCGTCGCCGCCGCACATCGCCACGAGCTGGCCCGCTTCGGCCTGGACCGGCGTGCCGCCCAGCGGCGCATCGACGAAATCGACGCCCATCGTCTTGAGTTCGGCAGCCAGCGCCTCGGTCGAGACCGGGTTGGCCGTCGAGGTATCGACAATGACGAGGCCCTTATGCGCTCCGGCCATGATGCCGTCCGGCGCGCGCATGATCTTCTCGATCGTCGGGGAATCGCTGAGGCAGAGATGGAGGATGTCCGAATTGCGGGCGACCTCGGCGGCGGTCTTGACCTCCACCGCACCCTTGGCGACCAGGCTTTCCACCGGCGCCCGGTTGCGGTTGCCGACGATGGTCAGCGGATGCCCCTTGGTCACGATGTTCTTGGCCATGCCATGGCCCATGAACCCCACGCCGATAAACCCGACCCGTTCCTTCGCCATTCCCGTTACTCCTGATTGGTTCCGTTGAGCGCCCGATAGGCGCGGATCACCTGGCTGTCATCGGCGCGGCCATGGCCGGCGCCGGAGGCGGCGAGGAACATCTGGTGGGCCTGCGCGGCAAGCGGCAAGGCCACCTTGCCGGCGCGCCCGGCATCGAGCACCAGCGACAGGTCCTTGACGAAAATGTCGACCGCGCTGGTCACATCCGGGTCCTGCTGGATCATCCGCGGGCCTCGATTGCTGAGCATCCAGCTTCCCGCAGCCGACTGGCCGAGGATCTTCAGCAGCAGCGCGGTATCGAGCCCGGCCTTCTCGGCCATGGTAAAGGCTTCCGCGATGACCGCGATATGCACCCCGCAGAGCAGCTGGTTGACGGTCTTCACCATCGCGCCGTCGCCGGCCTTCCGGCCGACATGGTACAGCTTGTCGCCCATCGGCTCGAGCACGGGCCGGGCCAGGTCGAGCACGGCATCCGGCCCGCTGGCCATCAGCGTCAGCGTGCCGGCCTCGGCCCCGACCACACCGCCGGAAACCGGGCAGTCGAGGAAGGCCTTCCCGGCGGCTTCCGCCATCTGCCCGATCGCGACCGCATCGCCGGGCGAGCAGGTCGCCATCAGGATCACGACCGCGCCCGGCGCCAGCGCGTCGAGCGCGCCGCTCTCCACCAGGGCCGCCCGGGCCTGCTGGGCATTGACCACCATCAGGATGAGGGCGCCCGCGCCGGCGGCAGCCTCGCGGGCCGAGCCGGCGGCAACGCCGCCATTCTTCTCGTGGGCGGCCAGCGCGGCCGGGTTCAGGTCGAAGCCGCGGACACGGAACTGCTTCTCGACGAGCCGCCTCGCCATGGGCAGGCCCATGGCGCCGAGGCCGATAAAGGCGATATCGCGCGAGGCCGGCACGGCGTTATTCCTTCACCGCGCCGGTCATGGCCGAGACATAGTATTCCACGAAGAACGAGTAGAGGATCACCAGCGGCAGCGAGCCGACCAGCGCGCCCGCCATCAGCGAGCCCCAGCGATACTGGTCGCCATCGGTGAAGGCGGTCACGATCGCCACCGGCACCGTCTTGTTGGCATGCGTGTTGATGAAGGTCAGCGCATAGATGAACTCGTTCCAGCACAGGGTCAGGCAGAAGATCCCGGCCGAGATCAGCCCCGGCACGGCCAGTGGCAGCACGATCTTCGTCAGGATCTGGAACCGGCTGGCGCCGTCGATCAGCGCGCATTCCTCCAGCTCGAACGGGATCGTCTTGAAATAGCCCATCAGCAGCCAGGTCGAGAACGGGATGAGGATGGTCGGATAGGTCAGGATCAGCGCGAACGGCGTGTCGAACAGCCCGTACTGGTAGACCACCGTCGAGAGCGGGATGAACAGGATCGAGGGCGGCACCAGATAGGACAGGAAGATCAGGCCGCCGACCGTGCTCGCGCCCTTGTAGCGGATACGCACGATCGCATAGGCCGCAAACACGGATGCGATCAGCGCCAGCACGGTCGAGACGACCGAGATGAACATCGTGTTCCAGAGCCAGCGCGGATACTCGGTCTTGAAGATCAGTTCCGTGATGTGCTCCAGCGTCGGCGCCCAGGTCCAGAACGGGTTGGAACGCTCGAAATCGACCAGCTCCTCCTTCGGCTTCACCGCCGTCAGCCCCATCCAGTAGAACGGGAAGAGCAGGACGAACATGATCAGGAAGAGCGGAATATAGACCGTCACGACCCGCCGCGGCAGCGTGTCGAGATAGGACATGCCCTCGCGGTTGTCGGTGATGTCGGCTCGGGTATCGGCGGCACTCATGACAGGCTCCGGGAAGCAGCGGGACAGGGAAGGTTCGTCGGAAGGCAGGCAGCCGGAGGCATCAATCCTCTCCCTGCTGCCATTTGCGGCGTTGCAATCCGAACCACGAGATCATGATCGCGCCGAGCAGGAAGGGGATCATCGCCGTGGAGACCGCGGCACCCTCGCCGATCTTCCCGCCAAGGATGGCGGTGTTGTAGCTCATCGTGGCCATGAGTTCGGTTGCCCCGGCCGGCCCGCCATTGGTCAGCACCTTGATGAGCTGGAAATCGGTGAAGGTGAACAGCACCGAGAAGGTCATCACCACCGCGATGATCGGGGTGAGCAGCGGATAGGTGATGTAGCGGAACATCTGCC
The DNA here is from genome assembly GCA_027484605.1 of Hyphomicrobiales bacterium. Classification (GTDB taxonomy): domain Bacteria; phylum Pseudomonadota; class Alphaproteobacteria; order Rhizobiales; family Beijerinckiaceae; genus Rhabdaerophilum. Next base: position 38,625 of record JAIXSR010000147.1, read on the forward strand.
AGCGCGTGGCGCCGTCCAGAGTCGCGGCCTCGTAGAGCGAGGGCGGCACGGTCTGCAGGCCGGCAAGCAGGGTGATGGCGATGAAGGGCACGCCGCGCCAGACATTGGCGAAGATCACGCTCCAGCGGGCGTTCCAGGTATCGCCGAGGAAGTTGATGTTGGTCGTGCGCCAGCCCATCTCCTTCAGCGTCCAGGAGATGATCGAGAAGGTCGGGTCGAAGATCCACCAGAAGGCGATGGCGGAAAGCACCGTCGGCACGATGAAGGGGATCAGCACGATGGCGCGGATCATCGCCTTGAACGGCAGGTGGTGGTTCAGCAGGATGGCAAGATACAGCCCGATCGCGAATTTCGCGACGCTGGCGATCGTCGTGTAGAACAGCGTGTTGAACACCGCGTCCTGGAACTTGCTGTCACCCAGCACCCATTCGTAATTCTCGATGCCGATGAACTCGCCCGGCCGGCCGATCCGCGTATCCGTGAAGGACAGCCAGATGCCGAGGCCGAGGGGATAGGCCAGGAACAGGATCAGGAACGCCGCTGCGGGCACCATGAACCAGAAGCCGAGCCAGTTGCGGTTCGTCTTGAGGCGGTCCCAGGCGGTGATCTCGCGGATCGGGGCGCGGCGGGACAGGGGAAGGGCGGCATCGGTCATCACGGATCCTCCGGCGGAAATTCCGGTTCGCACGCCCGGCGGGGGCGGGGCGCGTCACAGGCGGGGAGCCCTCCCCGGCGAACCGGGGAGGGCAGACCTTGTCGTCAGCGGTAGATGCGCCGCAGCTGGCGATCGGCCACGGCCATCGCGCCTGGCACGGTCTCGCGCCCGGTGCAGACCGAGGCGAACATGTCGAGCACCACGAAATCGGCCAAGGCCGAGGCGGCGCGTTCGCCCACCGAGCCCTGGCCGCCGGCGGTCAGGGTGTTCCAGGCGGCCGGCTTGGCCACCGAGAGCTTCGGATCCGAGGTCCAGACGGCATTCGCGTCATAGGCCTTGAGCGGATGCGAGAGATAGGCCACCGCAGCCTCGAGCCACTTGTTGTAGTTCTCGGCTTCCATCATGAAGGTCATGAAGGCCTTGCAGGCATTCGGAACCTTCGAATACTTCATGATCAGCATCGGATAGGCGATGTGGAATTCGGTCGGCTTGCCGACCGGGCCCACCGGCCAGACCGAGTGGTTCATGTCGTCGCGGACTTCCTTCATCTTCGGATCCTTGTCCGCGCCGGCCTTGGCCGCGGCATAGATCGAGACGCCGTTATTGGTGACCGAGACTTCGCCCGCCAGGAAGGCCTTGTTGTTGAACGCGTCGTTCCACGAGGCGGTTCCCGGCACGAAGGTATCCGACAGCGCCTTGGCATATTCGAGCGCCTTGGCGGTTTCCGGCGAATTGATCGTCACCTTGTCGTTCTTGTCGACGGTGTTGCCGCCATGGGACCAGAGCGCCCAGTGAACCCAGGCATTGCCGTCGCCCGAGGCGCGGCCGAGCGCGAAGCCGCCCGGAACCGACTTGGCCTTCAGCGCCTTCATCAGTTCGAGGAAGCCGGCCGTGTCCTTCGGCATTTCCTTGAAGCCGGCCTTCTCGATCATCGACTGGCGATAGTTGATGACGTTGGCATTGTAGGCCACCGGCAGCGCGATCCACTTGCCCTGGCTCTTGCCATAGGTTTCCGCGGTCGGGGCCCAGCCGCCATACTTCTTGCCGAGATAATTGGCCACGTCCGACACGTCGGTGCACTTGGCCGGGAAGAGATGCGGCAGCGAATAGAGACCCCAGAACATGTCCGGGCCCTGGTTCGTGTTGGCCGCGACCGACGCCTTCGGCTGGACGTCGTCGAGCGATTCATTGATGACGTTCACCTTCACGCCGGTGGCCTTGGTGAAGGCCGCGACGAGCGCCATGAAGCCGTCTTCCTCGGCCTGGATGAAGCGCTTCCAGCGAAGGATCTGGATCGAGGCGTTGGCTTCCGGCTTGAACGGCGCCGCCTGGGCCCAGGCGCGCGCGAAATCCGTCAGGCCGCTGCCGGCCAGCATCGCGCCGGCGCCGAGCGTGGCCGTGCCGGACAGGAATGTGCGCCGGTCGAATGAGGGGGTCTTGATCGTCATGCGGTTTCCTCCGTAAGGCCCGGACGTTGATCGCCGGGTCCGATGATGCGCCCATCCGGGCCGGTCGGTCCTCCGCCGGCCTCCCGCCAGCGAGGAAAAGTCGGACCGCCGGCCTCTGCCGGCGGGGAAAGCGTCAGGCGACGAGCCTCTTGCCGGTCTCGGCGTCGAAGAGATGCGCGATCGGCAGGCTGGGCGAGATCGGGATCATCTCGCCGGGCTTGGCCGTGAGGCGTTCGCGGAACACGGCGATGATGTCCTGCCCGCCGGCCCGCAGCACGACCTGCGTTTCCGAGCCGGTCGGCTCCAGCACCACGACTTCGGCCGGCACGCCGGCCGAGTCGATACGGATATGTTCCGGGCGCAGGCCATAGACCACCGGCTTGCCGTCGGAGCCGGCCGGCGCCGCGCCGACGGGCAGGTGGAACCCGCCCTCGGCCATGAAGCCGCCGCTGCCGAGCGTGCCGCGGATGAAATTCATCGCCGGCGAGCCGATGAAGCCCGCCACGAACAGGTTTTCCGGTCGGTCATAAAGGTCGAGCGGCGCGCCGATCTGCTCGACGATGCCGTCATGCATCACCACGATCTTGTCCGCCATGGTCATGGCCTCGATCTGGTCATGGGTCACATAGACGGTCGTCGTGCGAAGGCGCTGGTGCAGTTCCTTGATTTCGGTGCGCATCTGGACGCGCAGCTTGGCGTCGAGGTTCGAGAGCGGCTCGTCGAACAGGAAGACCTGCGGATCGCGCACGATTGCACGGCCCATCGCCACGCGCTGGCGCTGGCCACCGGAAAGCTGCTTGGGGAAGCGCTCGAGCAGCTTCTCGAGGCCGAGGATCTTGGCGGCCTTGTCGACCCGCTCCTTGATCTCCGCCTTCGGCGCGTTCCGGAGGCTCATCGAGAAGGCCATGTTGTCGGCCACTGTCATATGCGGGTAGAGCGCATAATTCTGGAACACCATCGCGATGTCGCGTTCCTTCGGCGGCACGTTGTTGACCACCCGGTCCCCGATCAGGATCTCGCCTGCGGAAATGTTCTCCAGCCCCGCCAGCATCCTGAGCAGGGTCGACTTGCCGCAGCCCGAAGGACCGACCAGCACAACGAACTCGCCATCGGCGATATCGATATCGACCCCGTGGATGATCTGAACGTTGCCAAACGCTTTCCGCACATCGCGGATCGTCACAGACGCCATCGACTCCTCCCGCTACCGCCCCGACGGGGGCGTCTTGGATTGCGGCCGGGCTCCATGACGAGCCGACGCGCATCGGCCGGCTCTTGCGGCCGGTTCTAAAAAGTCATACTAGTTTTCGCGTGCTGTCAAGCGGGTCTCTGGCCAATCGGGGCGGAGAATTGAGGGAGGCAGGCGTGCTGAAACGGGTTGCAGGGCGATCCCTGGCGCGACCAGGGATGGAAGGCCCCTTCACGCAGATGACCGAACGTCTTGCCGTGGCCATCCTGTCCGGCGCGCTGCCGGTCGGGGCCCTGGTCCCGAACGAGGAGGGGCCGGATGGCGAGGGGGCGGCCTCGCGCACGGCCTATCGCGAGGCGATGCGCTTCCTCGCCGGCAAGGGCCTGATCGAGGCTCGCCAGCGAGCCGGCACCCGCGTCGCCCCGCGTGAATCCTGGCATATGCTCGATCCGGACGTGCTGCGCTGGTCGCTGGCGGTGAAGCCGGACGAGGCCTTCATCCGCGATCTGTTCGAGCTCCGCTTCATGATCGAGCCCGGTGCCTCGCGGCAGGCAGCCATGCGCCACCGGCCCGAGCAGCTGGCTGCGATCCGGCGCGCGCTGGAGGGGATGGAGCGTGAAACGCCCTATACCGACGCGAATTTCGCCTGTGATCTCGCCTTTCACGAGGCTGTTTTCCACGCCTCCGGCAATGAGGCGCTGAAGGCTCTGGTCGGCGTCGTCTCGACGACGTTGCATTGGTCGCTCCGCACCCAGAGTGCGCGCAGGCCCGAGGATTTCGACCAGCCCCTGGCCGATCACCGCCGTCTTTTCGATGCGATCGAGCGCCGCGATGGCGATGGCGCCGCAACCCTCACGCGCATTCTCGTGGCCGATGCGTTGCGGGCGACATTGGCGGCCTTGCGCGGTCTCGACGGGAATTCGCCCCAATTGGCCTGACCAATCCGGAGGCAATCGCGCCTCTGCGCTTCAATTAATAATACTAATTCGCGGGCCTTTGTCGTTCCGACGGCCGGGTTCGGGTGTCGGACCCGGCTCGCGACGGATTCCCTCCTGTCCGGGCGGGCCGGCGGGAGGACTTGCTTCGCGCGCGAGTTCGGCCATCAGCCAGTCGCGGAAGGCCGCGATTTTTTTCGGCAGCACCGCGCGGTGCCGCCAGACCAGCCGGTGCCCGCTGGCCTTGATGTCCCGCGTGCCGAACGGCATGACCAGCCGGCCCGAGGCGAGTTCGGCCTCCGCGATCAGCGTTGATTCGAGGCAGATGCCGAGCCCGTCGGTCGCGGCGGCGATGGCCATGAACGAGCGGTCGAAATGCATGTTCCGCGCCGGAACCGGCTTGCCCGGCGCATGCTCGTCAAGCCAGCTCTGCCATTGCACGACATTGCGGACCGAATGCAGCAGCGTCATCGGCTCGAATTGCATGGTCCGCGGGTTCCACGGGCCGGGCCGGAGGTAATCCGGCGCGCAGAGCGGCACGATGCTCTCCTCGGCCACCAGCAGCGAGTCGCAGCCTTCCGGCACCGGCCGGCCATATTGCAGGTCGAGATCATAGACATCGTCCCGGAAAGGCCCGGCATCCGGCGTCGAGGACAGCCGGACCACGATATCCGGATGCGCGGAGATGAACCGTTTCAGCCGTGGCATCAGCCATTGCGCCGCGAAGCTCGGCGAGCAATGCAGCGCCAGGATCTGCGCATTGGCCGGCTGCGAGACGATCCGCGTCGCGGCCTCCAGCCGCTGGAACCCCTCCTGCAAAGCCTCGTGATAGCGATGCGCCGCATCCGTGGCGAAGACGCTGCGGTTGCGGCGCTCGAAGAGCGGCGCGCCGAGCACCCGCTCCAGCTCCCGGATCCGGTGCGAGATCGCCGCGGTGGTCAGGCCGAGGGACTCGGCGGCCTGGGTGAAGCTGCCCTGCCGCATCACGGCGCGGAAGGCTTCGAGCGAGCGGAGCGGCGGCAGGGCAGACATTCAAAACTCCTGATGGAAGGCAATCGGAAAATCGTCAAAAAAATTTTGTCAATCGACATACATTATTTGATTTTCCTTGTCCAAAATCCTGCGCAAAATGGCGTCAAAACAGGTCATTCCGGGAGGATTTCATGCTGCTCAAGGGTCAGGTCGCCGTCATTACCGGCGGGGCGTCGAAGCGTGGGCTGGGCCTCGCCACGGCGCGGCTCTTCGCCGAGCACGGCGCCCGGGTGGCGATTCTCGACATCGACCTGAACGCCGCGAAGGAGGCTGTGGCCAGCCTGAAGGGCCGCGGCCACATGGCCCTCCGCTGCGATGTGACGAAGCGCGCGGCATGTGAACGCGCCGTCGAGCGGGTTATCAAGCGGCATAACCGCCTGGATATCCTGCTGAATTACGCCGGCATCACCTCGCCGCAGCGGGTGATGCAGGTCGATGATGCCACCTATGATCGGATCTTCGATATCAATATGCGCGGCACCTATTTCATGACGCAGGCCGTCGTGCCGCAGATGCGGGCGCAGCATTCAGGATCGATCGTGAACATGTCCTCGGTCTCCGCGCAGCGCGGCGGCGGGGTGTTCGGCGGCTCGCATTATTCCGCCGCCAAGGGTGCAATCCTTGGATATACAAAGGCTTGCGCGCGTGAACTCGGCCCGGACAATATCCGCGTCAACGCCATCTGCCCCTCGATGATCGATACCGACATCACCGGTGGCATGCTCACGGATGAACGGCGCGAGGAGATCAAGAAATCGATCCCGATGGGCCGGATCGGCACCGCCGACGAGGTGGCCGGCTGCGGCCTCTTCCTCGCCTCTTCGCTTTCCAGTTATGTCACCGGCTCCGAGATCGACATCAATGGCGGCAGCCATATCCATTGATATTTCAAGGGTCTGAGCGCTGCGTTCATCGCGCGCCGCCGGCCTCGGCCAACAGGGCGCGGGCAGAATCGCCCGCCCAGTCCATCGCCCCGGCTACATAGCCGAAATTCCGCCCGTCCGGCGTCAGCACATAGCTCAGCGGCAGGCCGAACAGCCGGAACGGGTCCTGCGGCGTCGCCTCATCCGCCCGCCGCGCGACGCGGAATTCCGGATCGATGAATGCAGGCAGCCTGTTCAGGCGAAGGGCGGCGAGATAGGGCCGCACGATCCGGGCGCCTTCCCGGTCGACCGAGATCGCCACGGCCCGGATGCCCGGTTCGCGCTGCAGCAGCGCATCGAGGGCGGGGAGTTCCTGCCGGCAGGGCGGGCACCAGGTCGCGAAGAAATTCACAATCAGAACAGTGCCCTGGAACCGATCCAGCGGCACCGCCCGGCCATCCAGCCCGATCAGTTGATGCCGGCCGACCGGCGCCGGATCGGCAAAGCGGATCGCCTGCCCGCGCGCGCTGCGCAGGGTGGGCAGGGGCGCCTGCGCGCGGGCCGGGGGCGCGAGCAGGCCCGTGGTCATCAGGCCGAGAAGGGTGCGTCGGGGCAGGAGCATGGGGTCTTCCCGGGCATTCAGCCTATAAAATAACCAACGAAAACAATAATTTGCGAATTCTATACGAGGAAACCCCCATTGCAACCGCCTTCTGGCTGTGGCATTCAGGAAGGATGCGCCGCCGCTTGAGAATGGCGCAAGATTGATGGGTGGAGAAACGGCATGACATTTCCGATGCGCAAGACGATCCTCGCGGCCATGGCCGCTTCCGCCATGATGGTACCGGGCATCGCCCGGGCGGATTTCATCAACATCCTGACCGGCGGAACCTCGGGGGTCTATTACCCGATGGGTGTCGGCATGTCGAAACTGTTCGGCGAGAAGATTGCCGGCGCACGCCCGAGCGTTCAGGCGACCAAGGCCTCGGTGGAGAATCTCAACCTGCTCCAGCAGGGCAAGGGCGAGATCGCATTCACCCTGGGCGATTCGGTCATCTCCGCCTGGAAGGGCGAGGTCGATGCCGGCTTTCCGGCGCCGCTGAAGAAGCTGCGCGGCATTGCCGCGATCTATCCCAACTATATCCAGATCGTGGCGTCCAAGGAATCCGGGATCAAGACCCTGGCAGACCTCAAGGGCAAGCGCCTTTCGGTCGGCGCGCCGAAATCGGGCACCGAGCTGAACGCCCGCGCCATCCTCTCCGCTGCCGGCCTGTCCTACAAGGATCTGGGCAAGGTGGAGTATCTGCCCTTCGGCGATTCGGTCGAACTGATGAAGAACCGCCAGCTCGATGCGACGCTGCAATCGGCCGGCCTCGGCGTGGCCTCGATCCGCGATCTCTCGACCTCGGTCGAGATCGTCATGGTGGAAGTGCCGCCGGCGCTGATCGACAAGGCCGGTCCTCCGTTCATCCAGGGCGCGATCCCGCCGAATACCTATACCGGCCAGACCACCCCGATCAGCACGGCCGCGGTGATGAACTATCTCGTCACGCATGAAGGCATGTCGGAAAAGGCGGTCTACGAGATGACCAAGGCCATTTTCGAGAACCTCCCGACCATCGCTGCGGCCCATGCCGCCGGCCGGTCGATCAAGGTCGAGAATGCCATGGACGGGATGGCCATCCCGGTTCATCCCGGCGCCGCGAAATATTTCGCGGAAAAGGGCATCAAGGTCCCCGCCACCAACTGATCCTCCGTTCCGTTCGGAAAGACGGGAATCGCGGGCCATCGGGCCGGCGGTTCCCGGCCCGTCGTGAACAGACATCCAGCCCCATCGAGATGAACAGGGCCCGCCATGGCGCAAGCGCTTCCGCATGACCACCAGCCTTCCGCCCCGGTTGCCGTGGTCGATCCTGAACACGGGCTCCCGGACAATTTCGGCCAGGGCCGGGCGGCGATGATCCTGTTCTGGATCGCGGTGGCCTTCTCCGCCTTCCAGATCGTGACGGCCTTCGGCGTGCCCCTGGACAAGCCGATCCTCGGCACGATGACCGCCATTCATGTGCTGGACGGCGTCTTTGTCGCCTGGGCCGGCCTGCTGGTCTTCCGCAGCGTGACCGGGCGCGCCAGCCTGGCCGGCTGGGTTGCCTTCGCCACCCTTCTGGTCGCGCTCGTGCTGGTGCAGCGCTTCAATGGCAGCCTGCCGAACCAGGTTATCCGTACCCTGCACGTGGCCTTTCTCTGCCTCGTCGCGGGCGGGATGCTGGCGATCCACCGCTCCGCCCATGCCTGGGAGCGGGTGCTCTGGTGGTGCGTCGGCCTTGCCGGTTTCGGCGTCGGCGTCTTCCACTGGCATTTCTACGAAGTGCTGGTGAACCGCGCCGGCGACATCACCCATCGCGAACTCTGGATCGGCGTGACCGCGCTCGCCATCCTCTTCCTGCTGATCTGGCGGGTGATGGGCATCGCCCTGCCCATCGTGGCGGGGATCTTCCTCGCCTATTGCCTGTTCGGGGAGATGCTGCCGGCCCCGTTCGACCATCGCGGCTACGCCTTCGATCAGGTGATCGAGCACATGGCCTATGGCACCGAAGGCATCTACGCCACGCCGACGCTGGTCTCCGCCACCTTCATCTTCCTGTTCATCCTGTTCGGTGCCTTCATGGAAAGGGCCGGCGTCATCGATTTCTTCAATGACCTGTCGATGGCCTTGTTCGGCGGCCAGCGCGGCGGACCCGGCAAGGTCTGCGTGGCCTCATCCGCGCTGATGGGCACGGTCTCCGGTTCCGGCGTCGCCAATGTCGTCGCCTCCGGCCAGTTCACTATTCCGCTGATGAAGCGCTCGGGCTTCAACAGCGCCTTTGCCGGCGGCGTCGAGGCCACCTCGTCTATGGGCGGGCAGATCATGCCGCCGGTCATGGGGGCGGTGGCCTTCATCATGGCCGAGACGATCGACGTGCCCTATTCCAAGATCGTCGAGGCGGCGATCATCCCGGCCATGCTGTATTTCCTCGCCTGCTACTGGGCCGTTCATCTGGAATCGCTGCGCCTCGGCCTTGTCGGTGTCCCGAAGGACCAGCTGCCCAGCGCCCGCGAGGAGATGCGCAAGAAATGGTTCCTGCTCGCCCCGCTCGGCGTGCTGGTCTACCTGCTCTTCGGCGGCTACACGCCCATCTTTGCCGGCGCCATCGGTCTTGCGCTCACCGTGGCGATGATCCTCGGCTCGGCCATCGTCATGGGCTTCGGCACGCTGGCGCTCCGCCTCGTCTTCTGGATCGGCTTCGCCCTGCTGGCGGCGGCCTCGATGGCCTACAGCATGGCGGCCGTCGTCATGGTCGTGCTGGCCCTCGTGATCTGGAACCTGTTCCGCGGCCAGTCCGGCCGGACCGTGCTCGACCAATGCATCGTCGCCCTTGCCGACGGCGCCCGTCAGGCCCTGCCGGTCGGCCTCGCCTGCGCGGTGGTCGGCATCGTCATCGGCACGATGACGCTGACGGGCATCGGCACCATCTTCGGCGGCTGGCTGATCGGCATCGGCAAGAACAGCATGTTCCTTGCCCTGTTGCTCACCATGGTGTTCAGCCTCATCCTCGGCATGGGCATTCCCACCATTCCGAACTACATCATCACCTCGTCGCTGGCCGCGCCGATCCTGCTCGAACTGGGCGTGCCGCTGATCGTCAGCCATATGTTCGTCTTCTATTTCGGCATCATGGCCGATCTCACCCCGCCGGTTGCGCTCGCGGCCTTTGCCGCTGCGCCGATCGCGAAGGAAAGCGGGATGAAAATCGGCATCCAGGCGGTCAAGATCGCGCTGCCCGGCTTCGTGATCCCGTTCATGGCCGTTTATGATCCGAGCCTGATGCTGCAGCCGGTCAAGGGCCTGGCGGGGATGGACTATGCCCTGGCCGTGGCCTGGATCGTCATCAAGGCCACGCTCGCGATCATCCTCTGGGGGGCGGCCTTTACCGGTTATCTCCAGCATGCCCTGGCCGCGTGGGAGCGCATGCTGGCGGTGGCCGCGGCGGCATTGCTGGTGGCGGCTGTGCCGCTGACCGACGAGATCGGCCTCGCCCTGTCAGCCTTGGTCATCGGCCATCATCTCTGGCGCGGGCGCCGGAAGCGCGCCGTTCCGGCATGACGGGCGCGCCATGAGCGCCTGCCTGCTCGTCTCGGGAAAGGCGCTGGCCCTGGCCGCGCCGCTCTTCACCCTGGGCTGGACCCATTCGGTCGAGAAGGTCGAATGGGAGGAAACCTGGCGCGTTGCCGGCACGACACTGGTGCTCGAACAGGCCCGCGTGAAGGCTTCCGGCGCCGGCATGGAACCTCCGCCGGAAGCCCGCCGCGTCGAGGGCTGGTATGTCTGGCACCCGCAGCGCATCGAGAGCCGGCTCATGCTGGCCGCCTCGGGCGCGACCGGCTCCGGCTGGCGGCTCTGTTCCGGCGGGCAATGCCATGTGCTGGGCGAGAATGCTGCCGGCCCCGTTCAGATCGAGCCCTGCCCGCCGTTCATCCGACCCTGAGGCGCCGCGCCCGGACCGGGCGGCCGATGCCGGGCGCGGCGACGATCTGCCCCTCCTTCGCCACCAGCTGCCCGCGCAGGAAGGTCATGACCGGCAGGCCCCGCGTCCGGAAGCCTTCGAACGGCGTCACATTCCCGAGGGAGTGCAGGTCCTCGCCCCGGATCACGCCCTCCCGGTTCATGTCGATCACCACGAGATCGGCATCGGTGCCCGGCTGCAAGGTGCCCTTCTGCGGGAAAAGGCCAAAGGCGCGCGCCGGCGCGGCGCAGGCCATGCGGACGTAATCCGGCAGCGTGATCCGGCCATCATTCACGGCCGTCAGCATCAGGCGCATCGAGGTCTCGACCCCCGGAAAGCCCGGCGCGACATCCCAGATCGAGCCGCGCCGCTTCTCGGCCGGGGCATGGGGCGCATGGTCGGTCGAGATCATGTCGATCACGCCGCTCGCCAGCGCATCCCAGAGCGGGCCGGCATGCCCGGCTTCCCGCACCGGCGGCTTGACCCGCAAGGCGAGATCGCCGACGCGCGGGGCATCCTCCATACTCAGATAGAGATAATGCGGGCAGGTCTCGGCAGTAATGTCCACGCCCCGCCGCTTGGCAGCGGCGATCAGCGGCAGGGAGTGCCGGCAATTCTCGTGGGCGATATGAACAGGGCAGCCGGTCCATTCGGCAAACAGCGCGATCCGCGAGACAGCTTCGACCGTCGCGATATCGGCATGCTGTTCGAGATGGGCGGCGAGGTCGTGGCGTCCCGCCGCTTTCAGCTTCGCGCCCCGCCAGGCGAGGATCGGCGTGTTTTCCGCATGAACGGTGCAGCGGATGCCAAGCCCGGCGAGAATGCCCAGCGCATCGAGCACGGCGCCGTCATTCGGGCAGGGCACGAGCGGGTTGTCACTGCCGAGATAGAGCTTGAACGCCACGGCGCCCGCCTCGGCCATCGGTGCGAGCTGGTCGAGATTGCCCTCGCCGATATAGCCATAGACACCGAAATCGACCAGGGCCTGCGCCGAGGCGAGGGCCAGCTTGGCGCGGACGGCGCCGGCATCGGCTGTCGGCGGGTTGGTGTTCGGCATGTCGAATACGGTGGTCACGCCGCCGATGGCCGCGGCGCGCGTGGCGGTTGTCCAGGTCTCCTTGTGGGAGAAACCGGGTTCGCGGAAATGGACATGAACGTCCAATGCGCCGGGAATGACATGGTGCCCGGCAACGTCGATGACCTGCCGGGCGGGCGGCATCGCCGCATCATGGCCCAGCGCAACGATCCGGCCATCATGCACGGCGACCGCGCCCGGCCGCATTCCCTCGGGCGTGACGAGCATCCCCCCGGCAAGCACCAGATCGATCGGTCCGGCTGTCATGGCATTGCCCTCGTTATGGCCTCGGCAACGGCAAAGAGATCCGCATTGCGGGCCTTGAGGCTTGCGATCCGGTCGCGGATCTCCGCCAGCGCGCCGGCCGCGTCGAAGCTGGTGACCCGCCCGTCCTCGACCAGGACGCGGCCATCGACCAGGACATGCGAGACCGCTGCGCCCGTTTCCGCAAAGACCAGCTGCGCCACCGGGTCATTCACCGGCACCCACCAGGGATGATCGAGCCGGTAGAGAACGAGATCGGCCCGGAAGCCCGGCGCAAGAACCCCGATCTCGCCTTCCCGGCGAAGCGCCTTCGCGCCGCCTTCCGTCGCCATGCGCAGCGCATCGCGCGCGCCGACCCAGCGCGAGCGGTCGGGCAGATCCGCGCGATGCAGCAGGGCGGCGGCGCGCATGGCCTCCTGCAGGATCAGGTTGTCATTGGCGCCGGAGCCATCCGTGCCGAGCGCGATCGGCAGGCCGGCGGCGAGCATGTCCGGTGTCCGCATGCGCCCGGCGCCGATCCGGGCATTGCTCTCCGGATTATGAACAGCGACCACGCCATGTCCGGCCATCCGCGCGATATCGTCATCGGTCAGCCAGATGCAATGGGCGCAGGACCAGCGCCCGGACAGAACGCCGAGCCGGTCGAGATGCTCGACCGTGGTCATGCCGTAGCGGCGGGCCGCAATCTCGGCCTGCGCCCGTGTCTCCAGCAGATGCGTATGGATGCCGAGATCATGCTGCCCGGCCAGTTCGGCGCAGAAGACCAGAGCCTCGTCGCTGCACCGGTCCGGGTTCGACGGCGCCGGGAAGACGCCGATCCGCCCCGCATGGCCATGCCAGCGACGCACGATTTCCGGCATTTCCTCGCGCAGGGCGGCAAGGGGATGCGGCTTGAGGATGTCCACCGAGGCGGCAGCCGCCGCCAGGTCGGGTGGCAGCCCGGCTCCGGCAGGAAGGATATCGCCGAATGCGCCATCGAAAAACCGCATGCCCAAGGTCGCGCGCATCCCCGTTTCCGCCCAGGCGGAAAGCACGGCATCCATCTCGGCAATCGAGAAGCGCTGGCCGGGGAAATGGTCGATCACCGCCGTGGTGCCGCTCTGCAGCATCTGGGCCGCGCAGAGCAGCACGGCGAGGCGGATCTCGTCGGGATTCCGGCGGGAGGTATGGGCCTGGGTCAGCCACATGAAGGCGGGGTGGCTCAGCCGGTCGCCGAACCCCGCCATCGTGCCGGATTGTGAATGCATATGCGCATTCACCAACCCCGGAACCGCGAGCATGCCGCGGGCCTCGATCACCCGGTCAACAGGGGCGAGTGCGTCATCCGGCAAAGCACCCAAAGCGGCGATCACGCCATCGCGGATCAGGATATCGCCGGTCTGGTGGATCCGGGCCTCATCATCGAGGGTCAGGATCATCGCTTGCCGGATCAGCACGGTCCCGCTTTTCAGCATGGCAGCAGGCCTCCGCCCGCGAGGTCGACCGCGAGCCCGCGGCCCTCCGCTTCGGCGCGGTCGACGAGATGCGCCGCGAGGATCACATCCTGAATGGCAAGGCCCATCGACTTGAACACCCGCAGGTCGCTGCCTTCCGAAAGGGGCAGCCCGCGCGCCGGAACGGCTCCGATCTCCGCCCGGATCCGCGCCGGCACCAAAGCCCCGCTTTCCAATGCGAGCCGGATATCGCCCGCCTTGTCGATCGCGCCCTGCCGGGCATCGAGATAGAGATCGGCGCGCTGCATCAGCGCATCATCGGCCTCACGCGCCTCCGGGCGGTTCGCGCCGCCGAGGATGATGCAGGCACCGGGTTTCGCCGCCGCGCCGGGAAAGACCGGGCGATCCGAAGTCGTGACCGTGGCAATCAGATCCGCCCCCGTGACAGCCGCTTCCGGCGAGGCCGCGCAGACAATCCGGGTATCGGCAAGCTCCGGCCAGAGCGCCGCCTGCGCGGCAAGGGCCTGCACGCGTCCGGGCGTACGGCCGGCCAGCCGGATCTCGCGGATCGAGGGGCGAACGGCCTTGAGATAACGCAGGGTCAGCGGTGCGCTCTTGCCAGCGCCGAACAAGGCGAGGATCCCGGCATCCGCAGCCGCGAGCCTGTCTGCCCCCGCCGCAAAGCCCGCCGCCGTGCGATGCTCGTTGAACAGCCGCGCCGAAAGCAGGGCCCGTGGTTCCGCCCGCCGCCAGTCCCAGAGCGTCAGCAGGCTGCCCCAGAGGCGGGGGGATTCCGGCCCGTCCGGATAGGCATGCACATTGCTTTTCACCGCGAGGGTATCCGCGCCATGGGCGCCGGCCAGGACCAGACAACCCGCCTTCGGATCCGCATGCCTCAGATCGCCCCGGACCGGCGGAGCCGCCGAACCCCTGGCATGCAGCCGATAGGCAAGATCCGCGCAGTCCAGCGCTGCAGGAAAGGTGATCAGCGCCTCGATATCGGCCTCGCTCAGGATGCGCATGGTCTCAGCAGCATCCGAGACGCTGCAGGTAATGGTTCCGCACGGCGGTTTCGAATGCCGGCAGGGCGGCGCCGAACGCCGTCCGCCTGGCCATGCCGGCCCGATAGGCAGACCGAAGCTCCCGATGCGCCGCGCCGAGATCGACGCCGACCACGCGGCCCCGGCTGACAATGGTCCGGCCAGCGACGATCACCTCCCGGATATGGCTCCGGTTGGCGCGGGCAAACATCAGTTCCAGCGGATCGACCGGCATCAGCGCGTCGTCATCGAGCGCCGCCCGGTCAACCAGCACCAGGTCGGCGGCCGCGCCCTCGCGGAGCACCCCGCCGGCCGGCGCACCAATGGCGATACGCCCGTTTTCTAGCGCCATCCGCAGGATATCCGACGGCGCGAGTTCCGTGTCGAAACCCCAGCCGGCATGGAGCGACCAGAGCAGGCGCATCTCGCGCAGCGCGTCGTCATCCTCGTCGAAGGCCTGCCCGTCAATGCCGAGCGCCACGCGGCAGCCGCGGCGCAGCATCTCCGCCACCGGGGCGATGCCGGAACGCAGGGCAAGGTTGGAGGAGGCATTGGTGGCGATGACGCATCCGGCTTCGGCGATCATCTCCAGTTCGTCGGGCCGGGCCCAGACACAATGGGCCAGCGTGAGCCGCGGCGAGAGCAGGCCGATTTCCTTCCAGCGGCGTACAAGCCCGCCGGGATAGTTCCGGTCGGCCCAGTCGCGCTGGTATTTCGTCTCGAAGAGATGCGTCGTCACGCGGCGGCCGGTGCGGGCGGAAGCCTCGGCAATCGCTTCCCACAGCGCCTCTGAACACCATTGCGGCCCGTTCGGCCCGTACTGGACATCGACCATCGGCCCGCCGACGGCCTCGGCCACCGCATCGACCTGGGCAAGCTGCTCACGGATCGGCGGCACCGGGCCGAGAAAACGCTCCTCGATGGCCTGCCTTTCATCCCCCGGCAGCGCAGCCAGCACGCCGGCATGATCGCCATAGACGAGCGGGTTCTGGTCGCGCAGGCCGATCCCGTAGGCGATCCGCACCCCGACATCCCGCGCCGCGCGGGCGATTTCCGCGGCTTCCACGGGCAGGTCGGTCAACCCCATGGCCCGGGTGGCATGGACCATGACGCTGCCCTGGCCACCGAGCGCGGCCCGGGCCAGCGGCGCCAGTGCCGCGAGATAGGGATCGACCGGTACCATCAGCGCCAGCCGATGCAGCCAGGTCTCCAGCGGCCGGCCGAAACCGCCGATGGAACTGGTCCGCAAGGGACGCGCATGGTCATGCGCATTCGCGAGGGCCGGGAGAACCACCACATCCTCGCCGGCATCCGCGGCCGGCTCGATCGCATGGATCAGCCCGCCCTCGAGAAGGATCCGGCGTTCGGCGAAGCCGCCTTGCGCATCGACCCCGTGACGGACGGCAATCTCGCGCGGGGCTGGCTTCGTCATCACGCCCGCCCTCAGCTCTTCGGTGCCGCGAGCTTGCGATCGGCCAGCGGCGGCAGGAAGGAGCGGTTGAACACATCCGCCATGGTCGGGGCCTTGGGCAGCCCGAACGCTTCGACAATCTGCGCGATCGCCTTGCCCATCCGCTCGTCCGAGACATCGCCCGCGCCGATCTTGTCGGTTTCCGGCGTGAACATATGGGCGCGGTAGGTGAACTCGACGCGCTTGGCCTCGATCTCCGGATTCACCGTCGGCTCGACCCGGGCCATCACCTTGCCGGCTTCGGCCGGGTTGGCGGTCAGTTCCAGCATCGCGCGGTTGACGGCGCGCACCAGCCCGGCCACGGCCTTGGGGTTCTCGCGGATGAGTTTCTGCGACACCATCACGCCATTCGAATAGGCTTCGATGCCGTGATCGGAATACATGATGAACTTGTAGTCCTTGTCCGGGTTCAGGCGCATCCCGATCAGGTTCATGTAGGAGGTGACGGTGAAGACGAAGCCGCCATCGACCTGGCCCTGAACCATCATCATTTCCTGGACTGACGGGGCGATATTCACCACCTCGACCTTGCTCGCATCGAGGCCGTTGAGCTTGGCGAAGATCGGGAACAGGCGGTGCGTGGCCGAGCCGGCCGGCGAGGTCAGCTTGCGCCCCTCGAGGTCCTTCAGCGTCTTGATCGGGCTGTCCGCCTTGTGGATGATCGCGAAGGGCGCCTTGTTGTAGATCATGTAGACCATGACCGGCGCCTCGCCCGGCTTGTTGACCGCCTGCTGGATGATGGCGTTCATGTCGCCGAACCCGGCATCATAGGCGCCGGACATGATCCGCGTGACGGTGGCGGCCGAGCCTTCGCCCTGGTCGATCGTCACGTCGAGGCCTTCGGCGGTGAAGTAACCCTTTTCCTTGGCGTAGAAATACCAGGAATGGACGCCCTGGTATTTCCAGTCGAGCGTGAAGCGGATCTTGGTCGGGCTCTGGGCGGAAGCGGGTGCCGCGAGGCCGAACGTGGCGGCGGCAAGGGTGGCAAGGGCAGTCTTGAGGAAAAGGCGACGCATGGAATTCTCCTGGAGGGCTGGGGAGAGAGAGCGAGGTCTTTCAGGGCAAGGTCTTTCAGGGCGAGGCGAGATCGGTCTTCCGGTGGGCCCAGCCCGTGACCCGGTGCTCGATCAGCGAGAACAGGACGTAGAGCGTGACACCCAGCCCCGCGAGAACGAACAGGCCGGCAAAGACCAGAGGCACGTTGAAGCTGGAGGAGGCGATCATCATCATGTTGCCGATGCCCCGGTTGGAGGCGACAGTCTCGGCCACGACGGAGCCGACGAAGGCGAGCGTGATCGCCACTTTCAGTGCCGCGAAGAAATAGGGCATCGAGCGCGGGAGGCTGACATTCCAGAGGATGTCGAGCTTCGACGCCTTGAGCGTCTTCATCACATCCTCGAGCTCGGGCTCGACCGTGGCGATCCCGGTGGCGACATTCACCACGATCGGGAAGATGCAGATGATCATGGCCGTCAGGATGGCCGGCACCGTGCCTGCCCCGTACCAGAGCACGAAGATCGGCACGACCGCGACTTTGGGGATCGACGAGAAGCCGACCAGCAGCGGATAGGCCGTGTCATAGGCGAGCCGCGACGAGCCGATCAGCACGCCGAGGAACAGCCCGATCGCCACGCCGATGCTGAACCCGACCAGTGTCGTATAGAGCGTCTGGTAGGTATGCGGCCAGATGGCCGGCCAGAACTTCACCAGGGCGGCGACGATCTGGGTCGGGCGCGGCAGCAGGATATCGGAGATGTTGGCCACGAGGCAGAACAGCTCCCAGGCCACGAAGAATCCGAGGATCAGCGCGGTCGAGGCGCCCTTTTCCCGCAAGGTGTCGAGAATCCGTTCCATCGGGTCCCTCCTCAGGCCGTGCCGGGCTGATGGCTGACAATGCCGGTGCCGCCCCGCGCGCCGACGATCATCGCGCGCAGCTTCTGGTTCAGTTCGACGAAATCCGGCTGGAAGGTCATGTCGATCGTGCGCGGGCGCGGCAGGTCGACGATCTGGTCGTCAAGGATCCGGCCCGGCCTTGCGCTCATCACGCAGATCCGGCTGGCGAGATAGGCCGCCTCGCGCAGGTCATGGGTGACGAGCATGACCGTCAGCTTCTTGGACAACCAGAGATCCTGCATCACGGCCCACAATTCCTCGCGGGTGAACTGGTCAAGCGCCCCGAAGGGCTCGTCGAGCAACAGCAGGTCCGGGTCATGCACCAGGGCGCGGCAGAGGTTGGCCCGCTGCATCATGCCGCCGGACAGCTGGTAGGGATATTTCTCGGCAAAGCCGGCAAGGCCGACTTGCTTGAGCAGGGCCTCGACACGATCCCGGAACTCGCCCTTCCGCTTGGCGCGGAAGGCCTGCCGGAAAGGCGGGACGATCTTCAGCGGCAGCATCACGTTGTCGCGGATATTGAGCCAGGGCAGCAGGGTCGGGTTCTGGTAGGCCATGCCGATCCGGATCGGATTGGCGCCGATCTCGCGGCCGGCCACGAAGACATAGCCCGTGCTCGGCTTGAGCAATTCGCCGACCATCTTCAGGATCGTCGACTTGCCGCAGCCCGAAGGGCCGACAAGCGCCATGAATTCGCCCTCGGTGATCTTCAGCGAGGTCGGGGCCAGCGCCTGCACGGCCCGCGCGCCCTTGCCATAGGTGATCGAGGCATTCTCGAATTCAATGAAAGGGGCGGGGCCTGCCGCCCCGGTGCCGGCTTCGGCCGATCGGACCTGGGCATTCACGATGCGCCTCCTTGGATGGGCAGGGCTGGCCCTCGCAAGACTGCGGCCAATGTCTGGTCGGTATTGCGCGGCCGGGGCGTCGGCATGCGCTGGATCGCCGTGACCTGCCGGCCCCAGCCGCTGGTTTCCTCGACGAGGCGACGGTCGCGCTGGACGAAACGGCCCCGGACCAGCGTATGGATTGGCACGCCGGTGACCGGCACGCCCTCGAACGGCGTGATTTTGGCGCGCGAATGCAGGCCCGCCGCGGTGATCGTCTCGGTCCGCTCAAGATCGACCACGGCGATATCGGCATGCGCGCCGGCCTCGATCCGCCCCTTGGCCGGCCAGAGGCCGAAGGCACGCGCCGGATTCTCGGCCGAGATTTTCACATAATGCTCAAGCGTGATGCGCCCGCCTGCCACTTCATTCAGCATCAGGGGCATCTGCGTCTCGACGCCCGGGAAGCCGCAATCCGCTTCCCAGATGACGCTCTTGCTCTTTTCCTCCGGCGTATGGGGTGCGTGGTCGGTGGCGATCATGTCGACCACGCCGGTCTGCAGCGCCTGCCAGATCGCGGCGGAATCGTTCGCCTCGCGCACCGGCGGATTGACGCGGATGATCGAGCCGAGCCGGGCATAGTCCCGGCTGTCGAGCAGCAGGTAGCAGGGGCAGGTTTCGCCCGTGATATCGACGCCGCGCGCCTTGGCATCGGCCAGCGGGCGCAATTCCGCCGCCGAGGAGATATGCAGCACATGGATGCGGGCGCCGGTCCATCCGGCAAGCTCGGCCGCGCGGCTTACCGCCTCCGCCGCCACGATGGCGGGTCGGGCGGCGATATGGGCGAGCGGGTCGTTCCGACCGGCTTCCATCAGCCTTTTCTGCCGCCACGCCATGATCGAGGCCGTTTCGGCATGGAGCGAAATCCGGAGCCCGGACGGCGCGATGATCTCGAACCCTTCGAGCATCGCCCCGGTCGAGGGCGAGGGCAGGTTGCCGAACGTGTTGCCCATGAAGCATTTGAACGCGTTCACGCCGCCATCGATCAGCCCCTGCAGCTCGTCGATATTGTCTTCGGCGAGCAGGCCATAGATGCCGAAATCGACATGCGATTTCTCCGCCGCCTGCTGCTTCTCGCGCAATTCGCGCACCGAACGGGTCGGCGGATGGGTGTTCGGCATCTCGAAGACCGTGGTTGTCCCGCCCATCGCCGCAGCGGCGCTGCCGGTCCGCCAGTCTTCCTTGTGGGTGTAGCCCGGCTCACGGAAATGGACATGCACGTCGATCGCGCCGGGCAGGAGGTACTTGCCGCCGACATCGACCACCTCGCGCGCGGCCGGCATGGCGGAGGGCTCGCCCACCAGCGCGATCAGACCATCCTTGATGGCGATGTCGGCGCGGTATCGCGTCATGCCGGTGACGACGGTGCCGCCGGTCAGGACCAGATCGGCGAGGAAAGGTTCGGTGCTCATCCGGACCTCACAGCATTGCCCAGCCGCCATCGACCGGCAGGTCGACGCCGCTGATCTGGCGGGAGACTTCGGAAGCGAGGAACAGGCAGGCATGGGCCACGTCCTCGTCGGTCGAGACGCGGCGCAGCGCATAATCGGCCGCGTGCTTCTGGACCGCCTGCTCCTCCGTGATCCCCAGCCGCGCCGCCATTTCCGGCACCACCTTGCCCCGGAAGCGGGGGCCATCGACCATGCCGGGCGCCACGCAATTCACGTTGATATTGTAGGGCCCCGCTTCCAGCGCGAAGCTCTTGGTGATGCCGCGCAGGCCCCATTTCGAGGCGGAATAGGCCATGCGGCCGGCACGGCCGCGCATGCCGAAGGTTCCGCCGACATTGACGATCTTGCCATCGCGCTGGGCGATCATGGTCGGCAGGCAGGCCCGCATCGTGTTGAAGCAGCCGCGCATGTTGAGATCGACGATCTCGTCGAATTCGGCCTCGGTCGTTTCCCATCCGGTCTTGCCGATCGGACCCGAGCCGCCGGCCACATTGACAAGCACGTCGACGCGCCCCCCGAAGGCCGCTTTCGTCTCGGCAATCGCCGCATCGCAGGCTTCACCCCGGGTGATGTCGCAGGCGATCACGATCGCCTCGGCACCCCCGGCCCGCATCTCGGCGGCAACCGGCGCGATGGCAGCCGTGTCGCGGCCGAGCAGGGCCAGCTTGCTGCCCTCCGCCGCAAAGGCGCGGGTGATCGCTGCGCCCATGCCTTTGGCGGGGCCGGTGATCACCACCACCCGGTCCTTCAGTTTCAGATCCATGATCGCGGTTCCGGCTCAGGTCAGCTTGGTGATGCGGTCGGCAGGCGGCGGGAGGTAGGCGCGGCTGAAGATTTCCGCCGGTGCCGGGCTGCGCGGCAGGCCATCCGCCTCCACGACAATGCCGATCGATTTGGCGAACCGGGCATCGTCGATATCCCCGAGGCCCAGCTTCGCGAGTTCGGGATGGCTCATCTCGTCGGCCAGCGTCGCGAGCAGGCGCTCCTTCTCGACGACCTTGTTGATCAGCGGCTCGCGCTTGGCTACGGCATCGACAGCGGCATCCGGGTCCTTCAGCGTGTCCTTCAGGCCCTTGTTGATGGCCGCCAGCAGCCCCCTGAGCGCGCCCGGATTCTCGTTGACGAGCTTGCGCGAGGCGATGACCGCGTTGGAATAGAGGTCCATGCCGAAATCGCCGTAATTGATGAACCGGAAATCCTTGTCCGGATCGATCCCGACAAGCTTGGCCGAGAAGCGGATCGTGTTGACGAAGCCGAAAACGCCCTCCACCTGGCCGCGCTGGAGCATCTGCTCGCGCAGGTTGGGCTGCATATTGGTGATCTGCACCTTCGCCGGGTCAATGCCGACCTGCTTGGCAAAGGCCGGGAACAGTTTCAGCGCACCGTCATTGGCCGGCCCGCCCAATGTGCGGCCCTCGAAATCCTTCGGCGTCTTGATCGGCCCGTCGGCCTTCACCGCGATGGTGAAGGGGGGGCGGTTGTAGAGTGCGGAAATCGCCAGCGGCGTGTTGCCGCCGGCGGGGCCCTTGGCCACGAGCTGGATCAGCGCATTGATGTCGCCGAAGCCGAGATCGTAGGAGCCGGATGCCACCGCGCCGACCGCAGCCCCCGAGCCATTGCCCTGGTCCATCGTGATCTCGAGCCCGGCCTCGCGGAAATAGCCCCGGTCCTCGGCGAGGAAGAACCAGCCCTGCGGCCCCTGGTAGCGCCAGTTCAGCACCATTTTCAGCCGCGTGAGCGATTGGGCGATGGCCGGGCGCGGCAGCGTCGACGCCAGCGCGGCGCCACCCAGACCGAGGCCGAAGACCCGTCGCGAAATCCGTCCTGCTTCATCCGATGCCATGTGAGCGACCCCTTGTTCAGACAGGAGCGGACGCTAGGGGAGTTGACCGATGCCGTCTTCTGCTTATTTCTTGCCGGACCTGTTCGAAAAAAGCACCGCCTGGAGAGGTTGGCCGTGAAGCATCTGCGCCTGCTGCACTATGTCGACGAGGTGGCCCGCGTCGGTTCGATCCGGCGGGCGGCCGAGCGCCTCAACCTCACGGCCTCCGCCCTCAACCGCCGCATCCAGGATATCGAGGAGGAACTGGGCACGCCGATCTTCGAGCGCCTGCCCCGTGGCGTGCGGCTCAATGCGGCCGGCGAATTGCTGATCCGGCATATCCGGACCCAGCTCGCGGATATGAGCCGCGTGCGCTCGCAGATCGAGGATCTCTCCGGGTTCCGCCGCGGCACCGTCTCGATCGCCTGCAGCCAGGCGCTGGCCTATGAGCTGCTGCCGAGCGTCATTGCCGCGTACCGGCATGAATTCCCGCTTGTGGAATTCGAGGTGAAGGTCCGCGACCATGCCGATGCCCTGAGGGCGCTGGCGGATTTCGAGGTCGATCTCGCCATGGTGTTCCGGCCCTCGGTCATGGCGGATTTCCAGGTCCTGGCCTCGGTCGAGCAGCGCGTCGTGGCGATCCTGGCAGCCGATCATCCGCTGGCTGCGCGGCCCAGCCTCCGCCTGCGCGATTGCGCCGACTATCCTCTGGCCTTGCCCGATCCGAGCTATGGCGGACGCCAGCTTCTGGACGAGGCGACGGCGCGCAGTTCTTTCCGCTTCGAGGCCGTCGTCGAATCCAATTCCTTCGAGTTCCTGCGCAATTATGTGCGCTTCGAACAGGCCATCACCTTCCAGATCGAGGTCGGCGCGCCGGCGACCCTGAAGGAACGGCATGGCCTCGTCTCGCGGCCGGTCGACCTGCGTGACATGCAGCCTGCCCGGCTGGCCATGGGGCAATTGCGCGGCCGCGCCCTGCCGGTGGCGGCAGCCAAGTTCGCGGAGCAGCTCGGCCGGCGGTTCACCGGGCCGCCGGTCACATCCATTTCGGAACCGTGACCTTCCGGAAACTCATCAGCCCGTCGATCAGCAGGCCCGGCTCGGGCTGCACCACGATGCCGTTCCGGTGTTCCGGCGGCAGGAACCGCTGGCCGATCATGTGGTCGATGAAGGCGAGGAAAGGCTGATAATAGCCGGCCACGTCGAGAAGCCCTGCCGGCTTGTCGATCTCGCCGAGCTGGTTCAGCGTCCAGATCTCCATGAATTCCTCCAGCGTCCCGATCCCGCCCGGCAGGGCGATGAAGGCATCAGCCAGTTCGGCCATCCGTGCCTTCCGGGCCCGCATGGAGCCCACGATCTCGCTGGCATCGAGGTCCGGGTGCAGGTGGCCGCGATCCGCGAGGCGCTGCGTGATCACGCCATGCGCCGTGCCGCCCGCCGCGCGCGCGGCATCGGCCAGCAGGCCCATCAGCCCCTTGTTGGTGCCGCCATAGACCAATGTCAGCCCCCGGCTGCCAATGGCATGGCCAAGCCTTTTCGCGGCCTCGATATAGGTATCGCCGAGCCCGGTATTCGATCCGCAGAAGACGGCGATGGACCGGATGGGGCGGGGGGCTTCTTGCGACATGGGGCAGGGCTCGCGGGCTGGAAATGGGGCAGGCGGACATTCCGTACTTGCCGGGAGCCCCGGGCATTTGCAACATCACCGGGTGATTCCGCACGGGAAAGGACCGATGGCGATGTTCGAACTCAAGGCCTCTCCTGCAACCATCCATTGGGGCTATTTCGAAGCGGGGCTGGCGCCCGCCCTGCGGGTGCCAAGCGGGTCGACCGTGCGGATGAGCAGCGTGTCCGGTACCCGGGAAGTACTGCCGCCGGCCGGGTTTCATGTTCCGCCGGAACTCCATGCGATCCACGAGGCGCAGGTCGGCCTGCCCTTCGGCCCGCATATCCTGACCGGGCCCGTCCATGTCGAAGGCGCCAGCCCCGGCGACGTGCTCGAGGTGCGGATCCGCGAAGTCGCGCTCCACCAGGACTGGGGCTTCAACTTCAACCGCCCGCTGGCCGGCACCCTTCCGGAGGATTTTCCGGCCTATCACCTGATGCATATCGCGCTCGACGCGAAGCGCATGGTCGGCACCATGCCCTGGGGGCTCGAATTGCCGCTGGCGCCCTTCTTCGGCGTCATGGGCGTCGCCCCGCCGCCGGCCTGGGGGCGCTGCACCTCGATCATCCCGCGCGCGTTCGGCGGCAATATCGACAACAGGGAACTCGTGGCCGGCACCACGCTCTTCCTGCCGGTCTTCGTCGAGGGCGCGCTGTTTTCCTGCGGCGATGGCCATGCCCTGCAGGGCGATGGCGAGGTCAATGTCACGGCCATCGAGACGGCCCTTTCCGGCACATTCGAATTCATCGTCCGGAAGGACCTGCGCTTCACCTATCCGCGTGCCGAAACGCCGACCCATGTCATCACCTGCGGGATGGATCCCGAT
The DNA here is from genome assembly GCA_027484605.1 of Hyphomicrobiales bacterium. Classification (GTDB taxonomy): domain Bacteria; phylum Pseudomonadota; class Alphaproteobacteria; order Rhizobiales; family Beijerinckiaceae; genus Rhabdaerophilum. Next base: position 63,113 of record JAIXSR010000147.1, read on the forward strand.
CTCGACAGATGCGCCGAGAAGGCGCTGCGGGACATGATCGCCCTGGTAGTCGAGCGGACGGGCCTGACGCGCGAACAGGCCTATGGGCTCTGCTCGATCACGGCGGACCTGCGGATCACCCAGACCGTCAACCAGCACAAGGGCGTGCATTGCATGCTGCGCAAGGAATTCCTGGCCCCACTGCGCTAGATGTGCCTCACGGCCATCCTTTCATGCCCAGCCGCCGCGCCAGTTCGATCAGGGCTGCATCCGCCATCGCGGCATGGCCTTCGGCGGTCGGGTGGATCGCGCCGCCATAGACCGCGCTGGTCGCGCCCCAGATGGGATCATGCAGGTCATCGGCGAACCGCCGGAACTCGTCGGGGAAGGTCATGGCGGAGAAATAGCTGTCATTGGCCGTGCGCACCCAGCGCTGGCGTGAGGCATAGGGGCGGAAATCGCCCTCGCGTCCGGCGCAGGCTCCGGCGAGGGCACTGGATTCTGGCGGCGGGTTCGACGCGAAGGATTGGCCATCCGCCCGGAAACATTGGCGATCGAAATCCGGATCCTCGCTTCCCGTCGCGCAGAAGCCATGCTGCGCGAACGCCGCCTGATGCCGGTCTGCAACGCTCATGGCTTGGATGTCCGGCTGGCGGCAGCCGGTGCCGGGCGCACATCGGGCAAGATTCCGCAGCATCGGGAAAAACTGTTCGTCCACGAACCGCACCGCAGCGGTGGCCTTGGCACCATCGACGCCGAAACCCGGATGGACATCGAAGCCGTGGCGTGAACTCGGGCAGGCCCGCAGGGCATCGCGTCGCGCCGGATTCCCGTAGATCGTGTAGACGACATTCCCGAGATCGCGATTGGCAACGACCGGAGCCAGGCGACGGCGCAGGCGGTCGAAATCCGGCTTCAG
>JAIXSR010000066.1 GCA_027484605.1 Hyphomicrobiales bacterium
CCAGCGTGGGTAGAAGGTGGGGCGAGATGCGATCGGCTGGACCATCACTCTCCTTGTTCGGCGGCGTCATGCTGCGGGGACCTGACGGAGATCCCGCGGCCCTGCCCGGGCGCAAGACCCAGCGTCTCCTTGCCATGCTTGCCCTTGGCCCAGCCCGTGGGGTCTGCCGGGAAAGCCTCACGGAAGCGCTCTGGCCCGGCGCCGAGCCGGCATCGGGCCGAAAGGCTCTCGCGACAGAGCTCTGGCGACTTAAATCCGCGCTCGAGGCGGCAAACCTCGCGACATGGTTGGTCGCAGCCGACGGGCGGATAGGCCTGTCTGCGGATGCCCGTTCGATGACGGATGCCGTGGCGTTCGAACTGGCCGTCGCGACGGCACGGGCCACGAGGGAGCCGGGCGAGAAGCGGATTGCGATGTTGCGCGCCGAGGCCGCCTATTCGGGTGAATTCATGGCCGGAGACGGGGATGAATGGTGCCTTGGCCGGCGGGCCTATTACGCCGCCCTGCAGGCCGACCTCCATCTGCTTGCCTTGCGCTCCGCCCGGGAAACGGGTGACTGGGCCGAGGTTATCCGCCACGGGCATGCGCTGGCCATGGCCGAGCCCTTGCTGGAGGAGGCGCAGCAGGATGTGATGCGCGCCCATCTCGCGCTGGGCAACAAGGCGGCCGCGCTGACCACCTACCGGGCTTTCGAGCGCAATTTGCGGGCTGAACTCGGCCTGGCACCCGCCGAAGAGACCCGGCGGCTGCGGCTCCAGGCCCTGCCGCCCCGGTTCAGGCCGCGCGCGGAAGAGCGCGCCGCCCCCAGAACCATCGCCGACCGGCTCCGCCGGATCGCCGACGAACTCGATACCCTAGCCCGGTAGCTGGATCCGGATCGTCGCGCGGCGGTCCGCCTGGTCATTCGGATGCTGCCCGACGGATTCCCGCGAGCCCTGGCCCTGGAAGCGGATATTGGCATTGGGGCCGACAAGTCCGCGCAAAGCTTCCGCGGCGGCGCGAGCACGCCGGGTCGAGAGCTCCATGTTCTGGACTTCGTTACCGCTGCGGCTGGCATGCCCGGTCACGAAGACCGGGACACCGCCATTGCGGATCTGCTCCATGACGGCCGTGCCCATCTGGTTCAGCCAGGTCTGGAGCCGGTTCGTCTCGTTGACGGTCAGGCCGGTATTCGAGGTCAGGAAGAAGACATGGATTTCGGTCGGGCTGGTCGGAAGCAGGTGGCGGCTGTCCGGGTAGGGCGCGGCGCGCCCGCCACCGGCCGGTGGGCGATATCCGCCACCACCCGAGGGGCGGGAGGCCCCACCGCGCTGGTCGGGCGGCAGGACAGGAACAGGTCCGGGCGTGCCGGGATCGGGGGCGATGGGGGCCGGGCAAGCCCGCGCGGCGCCGAACCCGCTGGTCCCCTCGATCCGGACGCGCCTGCCGGGCGCCTGCAGGCTGAGCTGCATCGAGCCATCGGCCTTGACGAGGAGCCGCCCGGTAAAGTCCTCGTTGCCGGGCCCGGTCGGATCCCAGCGGCCGGTCAGGTAGAAGGGCACGTTCGGCCGTGTGGTCCCGCGGACCTGTTCGGTATCCGGGCGGAATGTCAGCGACAATGTCGAGTTGATGAGGAAGGCCGAGCCGCCCTCGTGGCGCACGATCGAGATTCTGTAGATGTTGAAGCAATCCGCCGTGATCGTGACCTGGAACGCCATGATGTCGTCGCTCAGCACGGGCTGGACGCAGCGCAGCCGGAAGATGCGCGAGATCGTGAATTCCGGGCCGAGACCGCGCGGCAGTGGCGTGACCCGCGCATCGGTCGAGCTCAGCGAGAACGCTCCGGTGAAGACGCGCCTTTCGGCAAACTCGATCGCCTTGTCGAGGGCGCCGAGTGCATCCCCCGCAGCACCGAGCGCCGCGCCGGCCCTGGCCAGACCGGCGATCACGGCCGGGTTTTCGGGAAAGGCGGAATCACCCATCGCGGGGTGCGCCATGCGTGGGGAATAGGCGAGGATAGTCTGGTTCATGTCGATCTCCTCTGCGGCGGGGGGAAGGGAAACGGATCGGGAGGGGGCGAGGTGCCGTGCCGCGCCGATGGCGGCGGGCACGTCGAGAAGGCCTGCGCCGGCACGGAGCGGCTCGCTCGAGAGCGAACGCTCCGGATAGGCGGTGCCGATCAAGGCGGCGCGGGTTTCGTGGATCGAGAGCGGCCGTCCGGCAGCCTCGAAGACGAGGGCAATGGCACCGGCGACATGCGGCGCGGCCTGCGAGGCTCCACTCTTGCGGGTTTGCCCGCCAACCGGCGCCCGGGGCGAGCGGGAACGCGCCGCGAGGATGCCGACACCCGGCGCGACGAGGTCCGGCTTCTGGCGTCCGTCCCGGGTCGGGCCGCTGCTGGAAAAGGGCGCGATGCGTGGCGGCGCCTGTCGCATGTCGGCCGCACCGACCGTGATCGAGAGCAGCCCGTTGCAGACCGAACCCAGGGTGCCCTTCGACTTGACGAGCGGGCCTTCGAAGGTGGCCTGGCAGGTCGCGCAGCTCCCGTCCCGTTCGACAAAGGCATCCCAGCGCCCGTCGGAAACGGCCAAGCCCAGAAGGCGGAGGGTCCAGGTTCCGGAAGGCGCACCCCGACGGAGGAAGACATTGATGTGATGGTCAGGGGAATTCGGGTCGAAGGCCCGGTGGTAGAGCCGGCCGACCTCCTGCCCCTCGACAACGATCGGCCGGCTTTGGCCGAGGGCGGCCTCGATGCGCGGGTGCCCGCCCGGCCCTTCGAGAACGGCATGCAGACGATCGGCATTCGGATACCAGATCTCCAGTTCGCTGGCACTGCGCGCCCTCTCACCAACCTCCCAGCCCAGCCGCTGCGTTCCGCCGGGCCGGATCCGCCCGCCCGCATGGGCGCGCGCCAGATGGTAATTGCCGGTCGACATGACGACGGCCCGCCCCGGCTTTTCGCGCAAGAGCGCATCGATGGCGCGTTCGACCAGGGTCGTCCCGTTCTGCGGCCCTGCATGCCGGCCAAGGCTCATATTGACGACGAAGGGGCGATCGCCGGCAATCCGGCGGACAAAGTCCAGCCCCTCGAGAATTCGCACGCTGTCGCCCAGCCCGGCCAGGCCGGACAGGCTCCCCGCAGCGAGATGGACGAAGACGAGATCCGCTTCCGGCGCGACGCCGCCCTCGCGCCCCGGCCCCGGCGTGCCTGCCGCGATATCGGCGACATGGGTGCCATGGGCGCCATGGCCCGGATCGGCATCGGCTGCCCGGTAGCGCAAGGTGGCCTCCGGATCGGGCTGGCGAAGGGCGCGGTCGATTGTCGCCCGGTCATGGACGACGCCATAGCCATAGGGCGCAGGAGGAGAGGCTCCCGGAACACCGCGCTGGTCCCACAGCGCCAGAATGCGGCTGCGCCCGTCGAGGGTCCGGAAGGCGGGAGAAGCGAAATCGAAGCCCCAGTCGAGAACCCCGAGCACCACGCCCTTTCCCGTTTCAGGCAGAGTATCCGGCCGGCGCGGCGGAGCGGGTCCTGCCGGCACCCCGGCCTGGCCGGCACTGTCGGCATATTCAAGCAGGCGAGGTGCCTTGAGCGATGCAACGCCCGGATCGGCCCAGACGCGCTGGATATCGCCGCGCGACAGCCGCGCCGAGATCACCTCGCCGAAACGGGCGATGGCCCTGACGCCATCCGGCACCCGGCCGGCATCCTCGAGGCGGATCAGCACCTCGAGGACATCATTGGCCGGGCCATCAACAAGTTCGGCGAGTGCGGGATCCATGAGCGTTTCCCCGGGGCGCCGGTGAGGCGCCCCATGGGCTCCTTTGCGGCTAGGCGACGATGACGACCGGCGGACTCGTCACGCGCACGGAACCGGCTGGCAGATCGAGCAACTCCACCAGGACGAGATCCTGTCCAACGTGATCCTTCTTCGGCTCGAACGTCTCGCCATTGCCTTCCGGCTTGACACCGACAATCCAGACGAATGACTTCGCCGCCGGGTTGGGAAGGGCATCGTAACGCCCCGGCACGGCCTTGAGCGTCTTGCCCAGCTTGACCGGGCCGGTGATCTGCGGATGCTGCAGGATCACCATTCCCTGCGGAACCAACTGGTTCTTGAGGTCCGTGTTCTCCTTCTTGAGTTCCTCTTGATGCTTGCGCAGATCGGCGATCTCGCCGGTCATCGCATCGGTCTTCTCCTGCGAGGCCGTGTTCTCCTTCTTGAGTTCCTCGTTCTTCTTGCGCAGATCGACGATCTCGCCGGCGATCGCACCGGCCTTCTCCTGCAAGGCCTTGTTGGCCTTCTGGAGATCGTCGGCCTTCCTGAGGGCGTCGCCGATCTCGTCGGCCAACCGCATGTTGAAGACAAGCTGCGCACCGGCATTGCCGCAGAGCAGGCTCGACAGGAAGAACGTGTTCCGGAACCCTTCCGAATTCGGAACATTGTCGAGCCGCCGCGAGGCAATCATCCCGGTCGCCAGCGCCGCAATGGGAGAGTTCGTCATGCTGACCTCCCCCTCACCGACGGCCGGCCATGATCGCCACCATAAGCAGCATCATGTCGTTCTGGCCGCCGCCGGCCCCGGATCCGGACCCGCCGAGCCCACCTCCGAGGAGGAGCGGCAACATCATCATCATCATGTCCGGGGGCTCGAACTCGACTTTCGCCGTGAGGAGCGGTGTGTCCGCCTTGACTACTCCATTGTCGCCGGGCAGCGTGATCGACTTGACCTTCGGCGCCGGCTGCAGCAGCGGCAGGAGCGTGGTGAGCATCGAATTCTGCTGCATGGCGCCGATGCGGTCATTGGTCGCCTTGAGCCGCTTGTCGGTATCGGTCCGGAGCTTGGAGACATCGGTCCGCACCTCGGCAATGGCGCGTTGCGTGTCCTGCTTCAGCCGCTCGATCGCGGCGGCACTGGCGACAGGCTGCGGGAAGCGGACGGGAACCGGCCCGGTCCCGGTGCTGACCTGCGCCCCGCTGACCCTGGGCGATGCCCGGAAACGGGAACGGGCGGTGAAGCGGTCCTCGAAGCTGTCATAGTCGCTTTCGCCCGACAGGCCGAAATCGTCCTGGTCGCTCTCGTAGTCCTCGGCGATGTGCCGGATGGCATCGGCTTCGGAAATCATGTCAGGTCTCCTTTACGGTAGGGTGGAAGGCGAAGGGCGACGCCCAGGCCGGAACGGCCGCGGGCGGGCGCCTCTGCCCGGGAGCAATCCGCGCCGCCATGGCGCGAACCGCGGGCAGGACGAAGGCCTCGAAGGCCAATCGGTCGGGCGGGAAGAAGCCGGGATGGCCATCCCCGCCACAGGAGGAGCAACCCGGATCGGCGCCCCAGCATTCGCGGCAGGCCCCGAGGGCGCCGGCCAGCTTGTCCATCATGCGCAGGAGGTTGCGGTTCGACCGCTCGAGACGATTGAGGCGGTCGCGCAGGGCCTCTGTCTCCTCGTCAGCGGGGGCAGCCTGTTGCCGTCCCATCGCCAGCTTCAGGATCGCCAGCATCTGCGGATCAAGGTCGGCGCCGGCCAGAAGATCGAGCGGGGAAGCGGGTGCAACCGGGTCCATCAGCGCCGCGCCCCCTGCACGGCCTCGACCAGCCGATGCGCCAGAATGCCGGTCGAATCCGCATCCGTGGTTTCGGCGAAGGTCTCGCCGGCAACCTCTGCCGCCGCGTCTTCGGCAAGGCGGGCGAGGCTGCCGAGCAACGGACCGAGCGCGGCACCGCCGCCGGGCATCGCGCCCGCACCGCCGAGGGCCGCATTGGCGAGCCCTCCGAGCAGCTGCGGGTTGTTGAGAAGGCCGAGAAGCTGCTGCGCGGCCCCCGCCTGCGGCGGTGCCATCGCGGGCATCGGCATTCTCGGCATGGCCATTCCGGGTCCGGCCATCGCAGGACCAGGCATCGCAGGGCCCGGCATGGCCGGCATTGGCGGGCGCGGCCGCGGCGGCGCAGGCCGGCGGGCCGTAGCCTGCCCGACAAGATTGGCTGCGGCGCCTCCGAGCGCGCCGCCAAGGGCGGTGCCGATGCCGGGGGCGACGATGCTCCCGACCGCGCCGCCGACGATCGGCAAGGCTGTCTTCGCAACCTGCCCAAGCACGGGCAACGCGCCGGAAAGGGCACGCCCGAGGCCCTTGATGAACTCGGCCGCATCCGCCGGTTCCATGCTGTCGGTGATCCGCTCGAGAAGCTGGTCGACCTCGGGATCGGTGAGGGATTCGCCCTCGGGGCCCAGCATCATGCGGACGCCGTCCTGATAGCTGACCCCGGCCTGATAAACCCGGTTCCAATCCTCGGAATCCGCGAGGAAGGCCGGCGGCGACGCTACCCAGCCGTGCTCGGGATACGCCTCGAGGGTCTGCCAGCTCTCGTTGGCGCCCGTTGTGCAACGGCAGCTTTCGGCAAGGTGGAACCCTGTCAGCTGCCCGCTCTGTCTCGTCCTCATCAAGGCCTCCTGTTGTCTGTTTCCGGTTCGGTGCCACCCTGGCGGGCGAGGAAACTGCGGATGATCGCCGGGATCTGTTCGAGCGCCTGGAACCAGCGCCGTGGCGTCGGCGCAGCACCGGCCTCGAGAACGGGAACGATGCTTCCGCGCATCTCCCCATCCGTGCCGCCCGTTCTCACGGTGACGACAAACACTGCCGGTTCCCTGAGCGCCCGATCGTCCATGCCTTGCCTCCAGCTC
>JAIXSR010000018.1 GCA_027484605.1 Hyphomicrobiales bacterium
ACGGACGTGACGGGCATCGTGACGCTGCCGGAAGGCACGGAAATGGTGATGCCGGGCGACAACATCTCGTTCGATGTCGAGCTGATCACGCCGATCGCGATGGAAGAGAAGCTCCGCTTCGCCATCCGTGAAGGCGGCCGCACCGTCGGTGCCGGCGTCGTCGCCAATATCCAGGATTGAGTTTTCTCAATTCCCTGGCGCACCGCCAGCCAATTGGCGGTGCGCTTTCGCGTTGATGGCCCTTTCGGGGGCGAACCATTCGGGGGCAACCCCATCACGGCTCCTGCAGGGGGGCCTGGCCAGTAGCCAAGGAACAAAGCGATGAACGGACAGACCATCCGCATCCGCCTCAAGGCCTTCGATCACCGTGTGCTCGACACGTCGACGCGCGAGATCGTCTCGACAGCGAAGCGCACGGGCGCGCAGGTGCGGGGCCCGATCCCGCTGCCGACGCGGATCGAGAAGTTCACCGTCAACCGCTCGCCGCATATCGACAAGAAGAGCCGCGAGCAGTTCGAGATCCGCACGCACAAGCGTGTTCTGGATATCGTTGATCCGACTCCGCAGACCGTGGACGCGCTGATGAAGCTCGACCTCGCGGCGGGTGTCGACGTCGAAATTCGTCTCTGATCGCTTCGGCGGTCAGGTTTTGTGGACCTCCTCTGGTAATAAGGAACAGCGCCCATGAGGTCAGGGGTAATTGCACAGAAACTCGGCATGACCCGAGTTTTCACCGATGGCGGGGAACATGTCCCCGTGACGGTGCTGCGTCTGGATGGCTGCCAGGTCGTCGCGCACAAGACTGCGGAGCGTGACGGCTATGTCGCGCTGCAGCTCGGTGCCGGCAAGGCCAAGCCGAAGAACGTCTCGAAGGCCGAGCGCGAGCGTTTCGCGGTCGCCAAGGTCGAGCCGCGCATGAAGCTCGTCGAGTTCCGCGTCGACGACCAGGGTGTCATCCCGGTCGGCGCCGAGATCACGGCGGATCATTTCGTGGCGGGCCAGTTCGTCGACGTGACGGGCACCACCACCGGCAAGGGCTTTGCCGGCGGTATGAAGCGCTGGAATTTCGGCGGTCTCCGCGCCACCCACGGCGTCTCGGTCTCGCACCGTTCGATCGGTTCGACCGGTGGCCGCCAGGACCCGGGCAAGACCTTCAAGAACAAGAAGATGCCGGGTCATCTCGGTGTCGAGCGCGTCACCACGCTGAACCTCAAGGTCGTCCGCACCGATGCGGAACGCGGCCTGATCCTCGTCGAGGGTGCGGTTCCGGGTGTGAAGGGTGGCTGGATCACCGTTCGCGACGCGGTCAAGAAGCCGGCACACAAGGACGCGCCGGTTCCCGGCAAGTTCCGCCTGAATGGCGGCGCGGATGACGCTCCGGCGTCGGCTGAAACGACGGAGGCCTGAGCATCATGAAACTGGCCATCACCACCCTTGCCGGCAAGGAAGCCGGCTCGGTCGAGCTCGCCGAGGCCGTTTTCGGTCTCGAGCCGCGCGTCGACATCCTGCACCGCATGGTGCGGTACCAGCTTGCCAAGCGGCAGGCTGGCACGCATCAGGCGCAGGAGCGGTCGACCATCAACCGCACGACCAAGAAGCTCTACAAGCAGAAGGGCACCGGCAATGCCCGCCACGGCTCGGCCAAGGCGCCGCAGTTCCGCGGCGGTGGCAAGGCCTTCGGGCCGATCGCGCGCAGCCATGCGCATGATCTGCCGAAGAAGGTCCGCCTGCTCGCGCTGAAGCTCGCGCTTTCGGCCAAGGCCAAGGACAGCCAGATCATCGTGCTGGACAAGGCCGAGATCGATACGCCGAAGACCAAGGCCCTGCGCGATACGTTCGGCAAGCTGGGCCTTTCGAGTGCGCTGATCATCGGCGGCGCGGAGCTTCAGGACAATTTCGTCCTGGCCTCGCGCAGCATTCCGAACATCGACGTGCTGCCCGTCCAGGGCATCAACGTCTATGACATCCTGCGGCGTGAGAAGCTTGTGCTGACCACGGCCGCGCTCGACGCGCTCTCCGCGCGGCTCGCTGGTTGAGGGGAACGGACATGAGCATCGATCCGAAGCTTTTCGACGTCATCCTTTCGCCGGTCATCACCGAAAAGGCGACCGCGCTCTCCGAGCATAACAAGGTCGTCTTCAAGGTGGCCAAGACCGCCACCAAGCCGCAGATCAAGCAGGCGGTCGAGAAGCTGTTCGACGTGAAGGTCGAAAGCGTCAACACCCTCGTCCGCAAGGGCAAGGAGAAGCGCTTCCGCGGCACGATCGGTCGGCAGTCTGACGTCAAGAAGGCCGTGGTTACCCTCGCCGAGGGCCACAGCATCGACGTCACGACCGGCCTTTGAGACGGGAGTGGATAGACAATGGCACTGAAGCAATACAATCCCGTCACGCCGGGTACACGCCAGCTGGTCCTCGTCGACCGGTCGGAACTGTACAAGGGCAAGCCGGTCAAGGCTCTCACCGAGGGCAAGCACAGCCAGGGCGGCCGTAACAATCTCGGCCGCGTCACCGTCCGCTTCCGCGGCGGCGGGCACAAGAAGTCGTACCGCATCGTCGATTTCAAGCGTCGCGGGAAGCCGGGCATGCCGGCTGTCGTCGAGCGCATGGAATATGATCCGAACCGCTCGGCCTTCATCGCCCTGATCACGTATCAGGACGGCACGCAGAGCTACATCCTGGCTCCGCAGCGTCTCGCCGTCGGCGATACGGTGATCGCGGGCGATAATGCGGATATCAAGCCGGGCAATGCGATGCCGGTGGCGAACATCCCGGTCGGGACGATCGTCCACAATGTCGAGATGAAGATCGGCAAGGGCGGGCAGATCGCCCGTTCGGCGGGCACCTATGCCCAGATCGTCGGTCGTGACCAGGGCTATGTCATCCTGCGTCTGAATTCGGGCGAGCAGCGGCTGGTTTCCGGCCAGTGCTACGCCACGATCGGCGCGGTGTCGAACCCGGATCACATGAACATCTCGCTCGGCAAGGCCGGCCGCAATCGCTGGCTCGGCTTCCGTCCGCATAACCGCGGTGTTGCCATGAACCCGATCGACCATCCGCATGGTGGTGGTGAAGGCCGGACCTCGGGTGGCCGTCATCCGGTCACGCCGTGGGGCAAGCCGACGAAGGGCAAGAAAACGCGTTCGAACAAGCGCACCGACCGTTTCATCGTGTCGTCGCGCCACGCTCGCAAGAAGTAAGGAGAGGCTAATGCCGCGTTCAGTTTGGAAAGGTCCGTTCGTCGACGGATACCTTCTGAAGAAGGCAGAGGCCGCTCGTGCCTCGGGCCGCAACGACGTGATCAAGATCTGGAGCCGTCGCTCGATGATCTTGCCGGAATTTGTGGGCTTGACCTTCGGTGTCTATAATGGCCAGAAGCACATCCCCGTGAACATCTCGGAAGAGATGGTCGGCATGAAGTTCGGCGAATTCGCGCCGACCCGTACCTATTACGGCCATGCTGCCGACAAGAAGGCGAAGAGGAAGTAACCATGGGCCAGGTTGCCAATGTTCGGCGCGAGGCCGAAACGGAAGCCAAGGCGGTCGCGCGCAATCTGCGTGTCAGCCCGCGGAAGCTGAACCTCGTCGCCCAGCTCATCCGGGGCAAGAAAGTTGCCACGGCGCTTGCCGATCTCGAATTCAGCCAGAAGCGCATCGCCCGCGATGTGAAGAAGTGCCTGGAAAGCGCGATCGCCAATGCCGAGAACAATCATGATCTCGACATCGACGAACTGGTGGTGAGCCAGGCGTTCGTCGGCAAGTCGATCGTCATGAAGCGTATCCAGTTCCACGGTCGCGGCCGCACGGGCCGGGTGACGAAGCCGTTCGCGAACATCACCATCGTCGTCCGTCAGGCGGGGGAATAAGCTATGGGTCAGAAGGTTAATCCGATCGGTCTGCGCCTCGGCATCAACCGCACCTGGGACAGCCGCTGGTACGCCAACAAGGCGGAATACGGTCCCATGCTCCACGAGGATTTCAAGATCCGCGCGGAGCTGATGAAGGTGCTGAAGCAGGCTGCGGTCTCGAAGATCATCGTCGAGCGTCCGCACAAGAAGTGCCGCGTCACCATCCACTCGGCTCGCCCGGGCGTGGTGATCGGAAAGAAGGGTGCCGATATCGACAAGCTGCGCAAGCAGATCTCCGCGATGACGAAGAGCGAGGTGGCTCTGAACATCGTCGAGGTCCGCAAGCCGGAAATCGATGCGACGCTGGTGGCCGATTCCATCGCCCAGCAGCTGGAGCGCCGCGTGGCGTTCCGGCGCGCGATGAAGCGGGCTGTCCAGTCGGCGATGCGTCTGGGTGCCGAAGGCATCAAGATCACGTCGTCGGGCCGTCTCGGCGGGGCCGAAATCGCCCGCGTCGAATGGTATCGCGAAGGCCGCGTGCCGCTGCATACGCTGCGCGCCGATGTCGATTACGGGGTTGCCACGGCCCATACGGCCTATGGCACCTGCGGCATCAAGGTCTGGATTTTCAAGGGCGAGATCCTCGAGCATGATCCGATGGCGCAGGACAAGCGCGCCGAAACGCAGGATCAGCGTTCGCAGGGCCGTCGCGCGCCGGAAGCGGCGTGAGGAGTTTGAGCCATGTTGCAACCGAAGCGAACGAAATTTCGTAAGCAGTTCAAGGGCCGGGTGAAGGGCGAAGCGAAGGGTGGCTTCGAGCTGGCCTTTGGCGAATTCGGCCTGAAGGCGATGGATCCGGACCGGATCACCGCCCGCCAGATCGAAGCTGCCCGTCGTGCCATGACCCGTCACATGAAGCGTGCGGGCCGTGTCTGGATCCGTGTGTTCCCGGATGTGCCGGTGTCGAAGAAGCCGGCGGAAGTCCGCATGGGTTCGGGCAAGGGTGCACCGGAACTCTGGGTGGCCAAGATCAAGCCGGGGCGCATCATGTTCGAGATCGGCGGTGTCGATGCCGAACTGGCGCGCGAGGCGCTCACGCTGGCGGCCGCCAAGCTGCCGCTCAAGACGCGCTTCGTCCAGCGCATCGCCGAATAAGGGAGGGCGAGATGAAATCCAATCAGCGTCTTTCCGACCTGCGGGTCATGTCCGGCGACCAGCTCCAGGACGAGCTCGTCAAGCTGAAGAAGGAGCAGTTCAACCTGCGCTTCCAGCGGGCAACCGGCCAGCTCGAGAATATGGCGCGCGTCCGCGAGGTCCGTCGGGACATTGCGCGCGTGAAGACCATTCAGCGCACCAAACTCGCCGCTGCGGCGAAGGGCTAAGGAGACTACGATGCCGAAGCGCATTCTTCAGGGCGTCGTCGTCAGCGATGTCCAGGACAAGACGGTGGTGGTGAAGGTGGAGCGTCGCTTCACCCATCCGCTGCTCAAGAAGACCGTCCGCCGGTCGAAGAACTACCATGCCCATGACGAAGCCAACAGCTTCAAGGTGGGCGACGAGGTTGCCATCGAGGAAACCCGTCCGATGTCCAAGCTGAAGCGCTGGGTTGTCCTGGCGCCGGAGCAGAAGGCCTAAGCCCGGCTTGCCGGGCAAATAAGTTCTTGAGCTTTGTGGGCGAAGCGTATAGGGCTTCGCGCTTCGCAATGGCGAAAGAAACAAGCAAGGAACCGCGAGGTTCCGGGGGAGGGGGCGTTTGCGCGCTCCCTCGTCAGGCGTAGTCCGGTCCGTGATGCGGCCCGGAAACCGATCTGAAAGAAAGGAAGGATCAGGTCATGATCCAGATGCAAACCAATCTCGACGTCGCCGACAATTCCGGCGCGCGCCGCGTCATGTGCATCAAGGTGCTCGGCGGCTCGAAGCGGAAATATGCCGGTGTGGGCGACATTATTGTGGTGTCGATCAAGGAAGCGATTCCGAAAGGCCGCGTGAAGAAGGGCGACGTCATGAAGGCGGTCGTCGTGCGCACGGCCAAGGAGATCCGCCGCCCGGATGGTTCGGTGATCCGCTTCGACCGCAATGCGGCCGTGCTGATCAACAACCAGAAGGAGCCGGTCGGCACCCGTATCTTCGGGCCGGTGCCGCGCGAACTGCGCGCCCGCCAGCACATGAAGATCATCTCGCTCGCGCCGGAGGTGCTGTAATGGCCGCGAAGATCAAGAAAGGCGACCGCGTTGTCGTCATTACCGGCCGCGACAAGGGCAAGGCCGGTGAAGTGCTGGAAGTCCGTCCGGCCGAAGGCCGCGCGGTCGTGCGGGGCGTCGCGCTCGTGAAGAAGCACCAGCGCCAGACCCAGACCCAGCAGGGCGGCATCATCACCAAGGAAGGGACAGTCAACCTGTCGAACCTTGCCGTGGCCGACCCGAAGGATGGCAAGCCGACCCGCGTCGGCTTCAAGACGCTCGAGGACGGCCGCAAGGTCCGTTTCGCCAAGCGCTCGGGGGACCTGATCGATGCTTGATGTGACCAATTACGAGCCCCGGCTCAAAAAGTATTACCGTGACGTCGTCGTGCCGAAGATGCAGGAGCAGTTCGGCTACAAGAACGTGATGGAAATTCCGCGCCTCGAGAAGATCGTGCTGAACATGGGCGTCGGTGAATCCACCGCCGATTCCAAGAAGGCCACGGTCGCCGCGGCGGATCTCGCGGCGATTGCCGGCCAGAAGCCGGTCATCACCCGGGCCCGCAAGGCGATCGCGCAGTTCAAGGTGCGCGAGAACATGCCGATCGGCTGCAAGGTCACCCTGCGCCAGGCCCGCATGTATGAATTTCTCGACCGACTGATCACGATCGCGCTGCCGCGCGTTCGCGACTTCCGCGGCCTCAACGGCAAGTCCTTCGACGGGCGCGGCAACTACGCGATGGGCATCAAGGAACACATCGTTTTCCCGGAGATCAACTACGACAAGGTTGATCAGATCTGGGGGATGGACGTGATCGTCTGCACCACAGCGAAAACCGACGAGGAAGCCCGCGCGCTCCTCAAGTTGTTCAACTTCCCGTTCCGGCAGTAAGCCCTCGCTTAGACGCGGAAACCAGGAGTTATCTCATGGCCAAAAAAGGCATGATCGAAAAGAACAGGCGCCGTCAGAAGCTCGCCAAGCAGTTTGCTGGCAAGCGCTCGGCCCTGAAGGCGATCACACAGAACAAGGACCTGCCGCTCGAAGAGCGCCTCAACGCCACGCTGAAGCTGGCGCAGATGCCGCGCAATTCGGCGGAAAACCGCTTCCGCCTCCGCTGCGAGGTTTCGGGGCGGCCGCGGGCGGTCTACCGCAAGTTCAAGATGAGCCGTATCGCGCTGCGCGAACTCGGCAACAAGGGCCTGGTTCCAGGCCTCGTGAAATCCAGCTGGTAAGGGGGAGACATCATGTCCATGATCGATCCTATCGGCGATATGCTCACCCGTATCCGCAACGCCCAGATGCGCAAGAAGACCCGCGTCTCGACGCCGGGTTCGAAGATGCGTGCCCGCGTTCTCGAAGTGCTCAAGTCCGAAGGCTACATCCGTGGCTATTCGGAAACGCAGTTCGAAAACGGCCGGACCGAGTTCGACATCGAACTCAAGTATTTCGAAGGCCAGCCGGCGATCCGCGAGATCCGGCGTGTCTCGAAGCCGGGCCGCCGCGTCTATTCCTCCGTCGACACCATGCCGCGCGTGGCCAATGGCCTCGGCATCACGATCATCTCCACGCCGCGTGGCGTGATGGCCGATCATGATGCGCGCGACCAGAATGTCGGCGGCGAAGTGCTCTGCACAGTCTTCTAATCAGGTCGGGAGAGGAGGTTTCCATGTCGAAAGTCGGCAAGAAGCCGGTCGATATCCCGACCGGCGCTACCCCCAAGGTCGAAGGCCAGATGGTCTCGGTCAAGGGTCCGAAGGGCGAACTCAGCTTCGTGGTTCCGGATGACGTGTCCGTGAAGCTCGAGGGCAACGCCATCACCGTCGATCCGCGGACCCAGACCAAGCGCGCCCGCGCGCTCTGGGGCACCAGCCGCGCCCGGATCAACAACCTGGTCGTCGGGGTGACCAAGGGCTTCGAGAAGAAGCTCGAGATCACCGGCGTCGGCTACAAGGCGGCGGTCGAGGGCAAGACCCTCAACCTGTCGCTGGGCTACAGCCACCCGGTCCTGTATCCGATCCCGGCCGGGATCGCGATCGTGACCCCGAAGCCGACGGAAATCATCGTCTCGGGTATCGACCGGCAGCAGGTTGGCCAGGTTGCGGCGGAAATTCGCCAGTATCGCGGCCCCGAGCCCTTCAAGGGCAAGGGCGTCAAGTACGAGGGCGAATTCATCTTCCGCAAGGAAGGCAAGAAGAAGTAAGGCAGGACCCAGGTCATGGCACATCTCACCACTACCGAACGCCGCAAGGCGCGTGTTCGCAAGCAGGTGCGGGCGGCTGCGAACGGGCGTCCCCGCCTGTCTGTCTTCCGCTCCTCCAAGCAGATCTATGCCCAGATCATCGACGATGCGAACGGCGTCACCCTGGTGGCGGCCTCGACGATCGAGAAGGACATCAAGGGCAAGCTCAAGACCGGCGCCGATGTCGAAGCGGCCAAGGTCGTGGGCAAGCTGGTGGCCGAGCGTGCGCTCGCTGCCGGTGTGACCCGGGTCGTGTTCGATCGCGGCGAATACATCTATCACGGTCGCGTCAAGGCCCTGGCCGACGGCGCGCGTGAAGCCGGCCTCGATTTCTGATCGAGGCCCTTGCTGCCGGCGCATGACGCGCCGGACAGCCCCAAGCGAGCGGCATCCTTCGGGGTGCCGCGCCAGTAAGGAAGACAGACATGGCAGCAGAACGTGAAGGCGGCGGTGGCCGCGGCCGCGAAGGCGGGCGCGAGCGCAACCGGGACCGCGAAGAGCGCGACAGCGAGTTCGTTGATCGCCTCGTCCATATCAACCGCGTCGCGAAGACCGTGAAGGGTGGCCGCCGCATGGCGTTTGCCGCGCTCGTGGTGGTCGGCGACCAGAAGGGCCGCGTCGGCTTCGGCCACGGCAAGGCCCGTGAAGTGCCGGAAGCGATCCGCAAGGCCACGGAAAGCGCCAAGCGCGCGCTGATCCGCGTGCCGCTGCGCGACGGCCGCACCCTGCATCATGACGTTCCGGGCCGCCATGGCGCCGGCAAGGTCCTGCTGCGTGCCGCTCCGGCGGGTACCGGCATCATCGCCGGCGGCCCGATGCGCGCCGTCTTCGAATGCCTCGGCATGCATGATGTCGTGGCGAAGTCGCTCGGCTCGTCCAACCCCTACAACATGGTCCGC